>JANOEQ010000023.1:0-53456 GCA_031441485.1 Chitinophagaceae bacterium | reverse complement strand
GTAACGCCGGGTGAAACCCGGCGAGAGAAAACGTAGAATATGCCGAACCCTGAAAGGGTTCAACAGCGACAAAGAACGGATAAACTTTGTGAACTCTGCCGCTGGTAAGAAATAGCAGTCTTAACTAAATGACATTGCCCTGCAGCCCCGAATGCTTTTGGAACGAAGGAGGGTCCGATA
Organism: Chitinophagaceae bacterium; assembly: GCA_031441485.1. Classification (GTDB taxonomy): domain Bacteria; phylum Bacteroidota; class Bacteroidia; order Chitinophagales; family Chitinophagaceae; genus JJ008. The sequence goes on along the minus strand of JANOEQ010000023.1, from coordinate 53,276 downwards.
TTTATTTCCCTTCTTTCGTTTCAAACAATCCTTTCCATACCAGTGCAGCGGCAATTCCACCTACAAGCGGTGCGGCTATAAACAACCACAATTGTGTCAATGCTTTTCCCTGTGCAAAAATTGCAGGGCCAAAACTGCGTGCCGGATTAACGGAAGTACCTGTGATAGGAATAGCCACCAGGTGAATCAATACCAATGTTAATCCAATTGCCAAACCGGCCATGGTACCATTTCCCCACTTAGAAGTGGTGGCAAAAATTACAAAGAGAAATAAGAAGGTAAGCACAGCCTCTGTTACAAAAGCTGATGTGATACTATACCCCCCAAGGTAGCCTTCGCCCCATCCATTGGAACCAAGCGCCCATTCACCCATTTCAAATCCCGGCGCCCCCTTTTGTATTATATATAAAACCCAGGCAGCTAATGTGGCTCCGGTAAACTGTCCAATAATATAATTGATAGCATCACTTGTCTTAATTTTTCCAGCCACTAACATTGAAATGGTAATAGCAGGATTGATATGACACCCTGTAATGCCGCCAATAGCATAAGCCATGGCAACTACTGAAAGCCCAAATGCAAAGGAAATTCCCAAAAGGCCAATGCCGGCAGGCCCTCCGGCAGAAACACCGGATACTACTGCTGCTCCGCAACCAAAAAGTACAAGAGCAAAAGTGCCAATTAATTCTGCTAAGAGTTTTTTCATGCATGTTAGTTTTGCCCAGTTTGTCTCCTTACTTGTAGAATAGTAATACCGCAAACAGGATGGTTATAAAAAGATAATGAAACATACAACCTATTCCCCGGTTATTTGTTTTGGTGATACACCAATATACGATAATTTAGTTTTTTTTACCTCAAAAAAAGTACATGAAAATTGAAATTGGCCAGGCTGCACCAGATTTTACATTGTTTGACAGCGAAAAAAAACCAGTAACCCTTTCCGAATTAAAAGGTCAGCCGGTGTTACTATTGTTTTTTCCGTTGGCCTTTACCAGTGTATGCACAAAAGAACTGTGTTCGGTACGGGATAATATTGCGTGGTATAATAATGTACATGTAAAAATCTTCGGTATTTCTGTTGATGCGTTGCAAACATTAGCGAAGTTTAAAGAAGACCAGCACCTGAACTTTACGTTGCTGAGTGATTTCAATAAAGAAGCTTCCCGTGCCTACAGTTCCATTTATGAACTATTTGGATTCAATATGAAAGGGGTATCGAAACGGTCTGCTTTTGTAATTGATAAGGAAGGAATAGTTCGATATGCGGAAGTATTGGAAAATGCAGGCGAAGTACCTGATTTTGAAAAAATTCAGGCTGCTCTGTCCGACCTTAACTAAAAGATAGTTAAACCCTGCTTAAAACCAGTGCTTAAGTGGCTGATTATCAGCAATTTTTTATTTCAAGTATTTTTACGTTGCTCAGAATATAAATATGGCTTACTTTTAGAGTAATAATTGTGAATCTAATTCGTTGATGCGAATCCTTACCATATTATCCATTATTCTGCTGATTGCCGGTACGGCTAATAGCCAATCAGCAAGAACTACTCATGTTGATGGGAGTGGTGATAAGATTGTGAAGTTGTATCCCAACCCTGCCACTACCTATATCATTTTCGATTTGCAGGTTCATTATAAGAAAGGTCTCACCATTCATATATATAACGGCGTTCTTGGAAAGAAAATGTTTGAAACAGCAAATGTTCCTGAGAAACTGACCGTTAACCTGAATGATTTCAACCGTGGTGTTTATATCTATCACCTTATTGATAATAACGGCCGTATCATTGAAACCGGAAAATTTCAGGTTTCTAATTAATTCTCCCCTCCTATTTTATTTATTGCACTTGTACGATCAAAAACTTGAGGTACTCTGTATTTTCCATTCCCCGGATTACCGGATGATCTGACGACTGTTTCTGAAAAGTCACCTGCCGTATTTTTCTTTTTACATCCCTGGCGGCTGTATCTATAATTTGCAAAAATAATTCTGGATTTACCAGGTTAGTACAGGATGAAGTAACCAGAAAACCTCCGGGTCTCACCAGTTTCATTGCCCGCAGGTTTATTTCTTTATAGCCGGCAATAGCTTTCTGAATCGTTTCCCTGCTTTTGGTAAATGCCGGCGGATCAAGCATCACCACATCATATTGGCGGCCATCTTTCCCAAACTGCTTCAATATATCAAAGGCATTGGCGGTTTCAAAGCGGCAACGGTCTTGCACGTCATTCAATACCGCATTCTTATTGGCCTGTTCCACAGCATTGGGTGAAATATCTATTCCCAATACTGATTTGGCACCATAGCAGGCGGCATGTATTTCAAAAGTACCGGTATAGGTAAAGACACCCAATACATCGGCCCCTTTTACAATATGCTGAATAGTCCGGCGATTGTCCTTCTGGTCCAAAAAATACCCGGTCTTCTGCCCATTTTCAATATCCACATGAAAACGTAACCCATTTTCATTGATAATAATATTTGTATCAAACGGCGCAGATAAAAAACCTTTTTGCTGGGACAATCCTTCCAGTTCTCTTACCGGTACATCATTACGTTCATAAATTCCTTTGGGCTGAAACACGGTATTCAATGCTTTTACAATGGCTGGCTTCCACACATCTATTCCCAATGCCAGTGTTTGAATAACGAAGTAATCATTGAACTTGTCAATAATCAATTGCGGCATCGAATCAGCTTCACCGAATACCAGGCGGCAGTTTTCCGTATAGCCTAATTGCTGCCTGTATTGCCAGCACTTTGTGATCTGCTCCAGGAAATATTGCTCATTGATCCCGTCTGTTCTATTGCGGGTAAGGATCCTTACTAATATCTGGGATTTGGGGTTGATATATCCTTTGCCCACAAATTTTTTATCGTGGGTAAACACCTCAACTATATCGCCACCCACCGCTTCACTATCCATTTTTTCCACTTCATTATTGAATATCCAGGGGTGTCCGTTTACCACACGGGGGCTGATTTTTTTGCGCAAGTAAACCTTATTCATAAACGGCGAAGATAAGACCGGAAGGCGGGACAAAAGGAATTACACAAGCCGGAAGGTTTACCCTATTGAAAGAAGTGTCTTTTTCTGCTGACTTACTGACTTTTAGGGTAAGATAGTGGACATCTTGTCCTCAAAATAAAGCTACTGTGAGGCGTATAACAGGTTGGCAGTATTCTTGACAACCTTACCTTTGCACTCAATTTTGTAAAAATGGCAGAAAAAGATATGAATACCCAGAACATGCAGGAAAACAGTGGCAATATTGACATAAATACTGACGAAAATATGGGGGGCAGCACCCACCTGAACGAACCGGTGGCAGAAGAGTCTGAAATGGAAACACTTAAAGCAACGCTGGAAGAAGCAAAAGACAAATACCTCCGTAAAGTAGCGGAATTTGAAAATTTTAAACGCCGCAATGCCAAAGAGCGGCTGGAATTGATTCAAACTGCGGGTAAAGATGTAATTTCCGAACTGCTCGATGTACTCGACGATTGTGATCGTGCACAAAAGCAATTAGAAACCAGTGAAGATGCCACTGCCATCAAACAGGGGGTGATGCTGGTGTTTAATAAATTAAGGTCCAGCTTACAGTCAAGAGGTGTAAAAGTGATGGAAACAATAAACCAGGATTTTAATCCTGATAGGCATGAAGCCATTACTGAAATACCTGCCGCTTCAGAAAGTCAAAAGGGGAAAATTGTGGATGAAGTGATGAAAGGATATTATCTGAATGATAAAATCATCCGGTACGCTAAAGTGGTGGTGGGGAAATAAACCCCCTGCCCCCCTGAAGGGGAGACTTAGATCCACTAGTCATTATAATCACAAATAGGTTCTTTATAGCATTTATTTATTTTACTTTACCAACTCTAAGGCAGGTTGTGCTTTAGGATTATAAATTAGTCCGCCAGTTGGCGGATTGGCGTGTATTATGTCAAAAAGAGATTTTTACGAAATATTAGGGGTAAGCAAATCGTCACCTGCGGATGAAATAAAAAAAGCATACCGCAAAGTGGCCATGCAATTTCACCCGGACAGGAACCCTGGTGATAAAGCAGCGGAAGAAAAATTTAAAGAAGCAGCCGAAGCGTATGAAATACTGAGTGATGCTGATAAAAAAGCACAATACGATCGTTACGGCCATGCAGGTGTAAGCGGCAATGGCAGAGGTGGATTTGGTGGTGGCAGCGGTGGTATGAATATGGATGATATCTTCAGCCAGTTTGGAGATATTTTTGGCGACGATTTGTTTGGCAGTTTCTTTGGCGGTGGACAGCGGGGTGGTGGCCGCGGACAGCAACGCAGCCGTGGCACCAGGGGCAGTAATCTTAGGGTGAAATTAAAGATGAACTATGAAGAAATTGCTAAAGGAGTTACAAAAAATATAAAAGTAAAGAAACATGTTGCGTGCGCCACCTGTACCGGCAGTGGTGCAAAAGATAAAGGCAGTGTGCAAAACTGCGGCACTTGCGGTGGCAGCGGACAAGTACGCCGGGTGCAAAATACTTTCCTTGGACAGATGCAAACAGTTACCATCTGCCCCACTTGTAATGGTGAAGGAACTACTGTAACAGCAAAATGCAGTAATTGCAAAGGAGAAGGCCGTGTGTACGGAGAAGAAACTGTAAGCATTGATATACCGGCAGGCGTGCAGGAAGGTATGCAACTGAATATCAGCGGCCGGGGCAATGCCGGTGAAAGAGGCGGTGGTGCCGGAGATCTTATTATTTTGATAGAGGAAGAACCGCACAAGGAACTGCACCGGGAAGGATTGAATGTGGCGTACGAATTACATCTTTCATTTACAGATGCTGTTTTCGGCACCCAACTGGAAGTGCCCACTATTGATGGAAGGGCCAAGATCAAAATTCCTGCCGGCACACAAAGCGGAAAAATATTCAGGCTGAAAGGAAAAGGATTCCCTGCTGTAAACTCTTACGAAAAAGGAGACCAATTGATACAGGTGAATGTATGGACACCACAACATGTAAGCACAGAAGAAAAAGCCGCATTGGAAAAATTAAGTCTTTCACCCAACTTCAAACCACATCCGGATAAGAACGAAAAGAATTTCTTTGATAAAATAAAGGAGATTTTTACATAGAATTACCACGACTGATTTCCACCGCCTTTTTTCTTTTTTACTTTGGAGTATAATGTTTTTGCCTTATGCACCAGTGTTACAAATTCTTTTTGCAGCAGGTCATTCTTTCCGAAGGAAGACTGTGCCAAAAGTATGATTTCGTTCCAGCCGATGTTTTTAATAAAAATTGAATTTCGGAGTAAAGAGCCGAACATGGCCACGGCTGCAGAAAAATGGTAGCATTTTTCCAATTCGTCAAAGGGAATAAAATCAAACTTACTGGTATGATTACAGATATATTGTTTTTCTTTATTGGGGTACTGGTATTGTACCCGTACATCTGCCAGTTTACCGGACGTAAAATTATCTTTAACGGCATTCTTATTTACATCTGTTGGGGTTATTTCAAATATGGCAAGCATAGAGTGTCCGGACCCGATTTCTCCACCTTCAATAGCTGCCAGTGAATCACGCAAGGCCCCTACTTTATTATCAAAACCAACCAGGCGGTATTCTTTTACATAGACAGGATTAAATATTACATCCATGTACACATTATCCGCCACGGCATATAGTGTTTGTGTAAATTCCTTCAGCAGTACCTTTTCGGCTTCTTTATAATTATCCAGGTAGGCAAAATTCCCATTCCCTTTTTTGGCCAATGTCTGAATCTTGGAATCTTTATAATTACCCATCCCCACGCCCAGGCAGGTAAGGTATACACCACTCTCCCGCTGCAAGGAGATCATTTCATCCAATTCTGTTTCTGTTTTCAATCCTACATTAAAATCACCATCTGTGGCCAGGATAACCCGATTATTGCCGCCTTTAATAAAATGATTGCGGGCCACACTATATGCTATTTTGATACCTGATTCGCCCGGAGTGGAGCCGCCTGGACTAAGCTCATCTATTACTTTTAAAATTTTTCCCTTTTCACCACCGCTGGTGGCATTTAGCATAACACCTGTAACGCCTCCATACACCACCACAGAAACAGAATCTTTTTCCCTGAGATTATTTACCAGCAACCGGAAAGCTGATTGCAGCAGCGGTAACCGGTTGGGCATATCCATGGATCCGGATACATCTATTAGAAAAACAAGATGGCTCGGAGGCAATGTATCTAAATTCAGTTTGCGGGAAGAAAAATTAATATAGTACAATTGATTTTCGGGGTTCCACGGACAACCAGTAAGGGTGGTTTTAAGTTTGAAAAGTTCATCACCTTCCGGTTCATGATAATCCAGGTTAAAATAGTTCAGCATTTCTTCAATACGTACAGCATCAGGAGGTACCAGTGAATTAAGGGTGATAAACCGCCGGATATTACTGTAAGAAGCCCTGTCCACATTCAGCGCCATCCCGGTATTGGGATATTTCTTTGCATTCACAAAATGATTTTCCAGCAGGCTTGCATAGGTTTCATCCCCGGTAAGCCAGCTTTTCTGTTCCTGTTTTTCCAGGTCTTTGGTAATGGAAGAAAGCTTATCCCCCCTCATCTTAGAAGAAGAGGTTGACAATACTTTCAATTTTACGCTTACGTAGTTATCAGCATTTACCAACAGTTTTTCGGTGTGGTATCCCTGCAGGGAAAAACAGAATGTATCTTTTTGGAGGTTGACACCAATACCGAATGTACCGGTCGATCCGCTTTTGTACACATATCCGGTAGAACGCTGAAGTATACTGACATTTTGCAAAATATTACCTGATTCATCCTTTACTTCACCCCGCAGATAAAATTGCTGGGCAAAGCCGGACAAACAGAAATGCAGTAGTAGTATTATATGACAAGCGGCTTTCAAGTGGATACTATTGCGGGATAAAATACAAAAAAAACAGGACTATTCCCCTGAATTTATACTAACTGATAGATTTCCTTCAGGTTACGACCCAATCCATCATAATCAAGTCCAAACCCCACCACAAACTTGTCTGGTATCTCAAACCCCACATAATCTAATGAGAGTGGATAGGCTGTAGCTTCTTTTTTATGAAGCAGGGTCGCAATTTTTAATGACTTCGGCTGTTGGTGCATCAGTTTGGGAAGAAAATTATGCAGTGTCTTGCCTGTATCAACGATATCTTCCACTATAATCACTTCTTTGCCAAACAAATCATCTTCCAGGCCAATGGATGTAACCACATTGCCTGATGATTTCATACCCTTATAAGAAGCCAGTTTGATAAAGCATAATTCTGCTTCAATATCCAATTGTTTAAAAAGGTCCGATGCAAACATAAAAGAACCATTGAGTATGGCTATGAACAGAGGCCTCCGGCCGGTATAATCTCTATTAATTGCTGTTGCCAATTCTTTTATCCGCTGCTGAATGGTTTCTTCTGAAAGATATATTTCAAATGATTTGTCGTGTACTTTGATAACTGACATATTTTTTACAATTAGTTAGTGGCTGCTTTTTGCGGAACCGTGGTGATAGAATAGTTTTCCTTTACGGTCAGCATGGGGATTGCTTTTGCTTTTTTCTTCAGGCTCAGTTGCTGCCCCGGTGCAGGCTGTTCATTTTCTTTTAACCAGTTTAATTCAAGGAGACTCTCCTTTCGTATGGCCTCCAGTTGTGCAATATCGTGTAAAGTTTCACCTGGTTGCACGGTATGAAATGCAGCAGCACCGGTTTTTCGTTTACGCTGCAGGTATACTAACTGGTCGGTTGTTGTTTCTTCTGTCCGGGGTATTTCATTAAACTCAAACAACCTGAACAAATCAATATCATATTGTTTTGCGATGGTTAAAAATGAAGTCCCTTTTTTCACATACACTACTTTTGTTTCGTTGATCAGGAACTGACCTTCCCGATACGCTGTTATACCAGGCGCAATATCATGTACAGGGGAATCGTCGTCGGGGGATTTGAAACCGTCAACACCCTTATACGCAGTATCTGGTTTTAATACTGCATTTCCTTCATCCTGCGTTTTGCCCAATGCTATAAGAGTGTACTCCTGTAAGCTGTATTGTTCCACCATATTGATCAATACCTGTGGATATTTGGGATTAGTGGCATAGCCTGCTTTTTTCAGCCCGTTGGCCCAGCCTGTATAATCGGCAGGGTCCAGTTGAAATAAAAAAGCATAGCGCTGGCCATTTTTTAAAAAATCCGAATGGTCACGGTAAGAATCTTCGGCTTTCGGATATTTTCTGAAACACTCCCCTCTGGCATCGTCATCATGCCGCACAGATTCGCCTGTCCAGTTTGATTTGCATTTAATTCCAAAATGATTATTGGAAGCCAGTACCAAATTACTTCTGCCGGCGCCGGATTCATGAATGCCCTGGGCCAGGGTGATGGCAGCCGGCACACCTGTTCTTTTCATTTCTTCGATTGCCAGCTCTTTGTACGTATTGATATAATCATGAATGACAGATGCCTGCTGGGCACTGCAGGACAATGTCACTAACAGGGAAATAAATAAGATACTGTGCCTGGTGCTTCGCATGACTGCTTTTTGTTACAATTTCCTAATAAGGTACAGGCCATCACGGACTGTTAGTACTACTTTTTCGATATCGGTCCGGCTATTTATAAACTCATTAAAAGCTTTAATTCCTTTGGCATTTTTTCCTTTTACTGTTTCTTCCAGCACTTGTCCATGAAAAAGGATATTATCTGCTAAAATAAACCCGTTTTTCCGCAACCGTGGGAAAACTAGGTTAAAATATTCAATATAAGCAGGTTTATCGGCGTCTATGAATACCAGGTCCCAGGTTTGCTCCAGTTTAGGAATGATATCTAACGCATTTCCGGTGTAAGAAATTATGCGGCTGGCATATTCTGACCGGTCAAAATAGGACCTGGCCCTGTCTGCATCTTCTGTTCTGAGCTCTATGGTATGCAATTGTCCCGCATCTGTAAGCCCTTTTGACAGGCATAAACCACTGTACCCGGTAAAGGTGCCTATCTCGAGTATACGCCGGGGTTGTATCATCTGGCTGATCATCTCCAGTACTTTTCCCTGCAGGTGGCCACTCAGCATTACCGATTCCCGGTGGTGCTGAATCGTGTAATCATTCACTTCTTTAAGCAGGGTATCTTCTGCAGAGGTTTGGCTTTCTGCATATTCCTGTACTAATGGATGAATTAGATCCAAGTTGAAAAGTTTGTTGCAAAGATAGATTATGCCGGCTGTAGTTCTCGGGAATAACCTGAGCGTTGATTATATCACTGGAAAAATTATACAGGCTTCAGTTCTGGGACAGTTTCGATTTTATTTTTGCCAGATATAAACCATAACCCTGCAAAAGTAAACAGGCCATTGATCAATATAAGTTCATTACCAATTTTATATCCATGAAATATTGACTCCGATAGTTGTTGCAAGCCCAGTTTCATCTGCAGTTTGGCTTCATACCAGGCCGGATTACTCAACATATCCAGGCCCAGTGCCAGTAAAGGTGCAATGATACAGACTGTCCAAATGAGTTTATCGTTCAGTTTTCGCTTTGTTAATATTCCAAAACCAAACAGTCCCAGCAGCGGGCCATAGGTAATTCCGGCAAATTTCAGGATGAAATCAATGATAAGTTTATCGTTGATTGCTTTATACAATAATACCATCAGGAAAAATACAAAGGCAAAAGTGAAATGTACTTTTAGGCGGGTTCGTTTTTTTTCTTTTTCGGTACCTTCTTTTTTATTAATGCCTAAAATATCTATGCAGAAACAGGAAGTAAGTGATGTGATGGCTCCATCCACACTGGGAAACAAGGCTGATATTAAAGCAATAATGAAAATAATACCAATCGTTCCGCTGAATGCATCACTTAAGGCAATGGCTGGGAACAGGTCGTCCGGCGGCACATTGATACCCTTTGTGCCGGCATATAGATAAAGGACACCACCCAGTACTAAGAAAAGAAAATTGACCACCATTAACACAGCGGTAAATGTCATCATGTTTTTTTGAGAACCTTTCAATGTTTTTACGCTGATGTTTTTCTGCATCATTTCCTGGTCAAGGCCCGTCATGGCGATAGCGATGAACATACCACCCACAATATGTTTCCATATATATGAGCTGGCATTTACATCCCAGTTAAAAATTTTGGTATACCCTTTATCCGCCATCATGGACATGGCACCGCCAAGATCGGTACCCAGTGCTTTTACAATTACAATAATACATACCACCAGGCCCACCAGCATGCCGGTGGTTTGCAGAGTGTCTGTATAAATTATTGTTTTCACCCCGCCTTCAAACGTATATAATAAAATAAGCAGCAGAATGACTATAGCAGTTACTTCAAAAGGAATACCCAGTTTATTAAAAATAAAAATCTGGAGTACACTTATTACCAGATATAAACGGGCAGTGGCGCCCACGGTGCGGGAAAGGATAAAGAAAAAGGCGCCGGCTTTATGTGCATTGATTCCAAATCGTTTTTCCAGGTAGGTGTAGATGCTGGTAAGATTCATGCGGTAGTACAAGGGTAATAATACAAATGCAATAACCATATAGCCCAGCAGGTAACCCAATACGATCTGAAAATAATAAAAATTGCCGGCAGCCACCCCACCGGGCACACTAACAAACGTAACGCCTGACAGTGAAGTACCGATCATACCAAATGCCACCAGCATCCAGTTACTGTTGCGGTTCCCAATAAAAAAAGATTCATTATTAGAATTCCTGGATGTGTACCAGGCCACCCCCAGCAGCAGGGCAAAATAACCAAGTACGAAAGTGAACAGTATTTGTGGCGACATGCGATGAAGTTTTTTTTACATTTATTTTCCCGCCAAGACACTAAGTGCACAAAGAAGCTGATATAAAAAATACCCAGCGTACAAGGCTGCTATAAGCGCTAAACAAACGTTTTTCACATTTCTTTAAAAAACCTGATGTACAAAAGTATATGCTTAGTGTTCTTTGTGCCTTTGCGGGAAAAGATAACAATAATGAATTTTGAAGATAAAGAAATTTACTTTCCCTTTGCTGCAATTTAAATGAATATGGCAATACAATCTTTAGCGGTTTTTTGCGGGTCAAAAAAGGGCAACAACCCTGCCTTTATACTGCATGCAGCACAATTGGGAAAACTGATGGCTGGAAATAATATTAAACTGGTATATGGAGGTGGTAGTGCCGGTCTGATGGGTACCATTGCAGACACTGTAATGGAACAGGGAGGAGAAGTAACGGGTTTTATTCCAAAAATATTATTAGAATGGGAAGTGCAACACCGCGGCATTACTGAACTGGTGATTTGTGATGACATGCACGAAAGAAAACGGAGAATCTACAGCATCAGTGATGCGGCTATTGTGCTTCCGGGAGGCTTTGGCACGCTGGATGAATTATTTGAAATTGTAACCTGGAACCAGCTTACCATCCACGACAAAGATATTTTCATCCTGAATAGTGCCGGCTTTTATGATCACCTGATCAGGCACATTGAAGTAATGAAACAGGAAAATTTTTTGTACGAGGAGGCTATTAAAAGAATTACCATTATTAATGAGCCTGCTGAACTGGTGAAATACTTTTAATGCTTCTTATCTTCTGCGGTTACCTTTTCCACCCTGGAAAAGAGGCACCTGCAATCCTGCCCTGATAATGGGGATAGTACGGCCATAGGCATCGGTATAGGGTGAATTAATATTGCCGGATACATCAAACAGGATGGCTAAATAATAGAATGGTTCTCCACCCCGGCCTTCCCTGCCGCTGGTGTAGCCACCGCCTATCAAATAACTGGTTGCATCTCTCGTTTCTACTGAAGTGGCGCTGCCGGAGGGTGGAAGATATTTTTGCCTTATAAAATTATGTTCTGCCTGCGCCTGTGCAAACAGAAACCGAACCGGGTATAATTTTACAAAGCCCCCACCGCCATATACTTTCTGGCGAAGGCGGTCATCAAACGTGTATACATCACGGTAAGATGTATAATTGTAATTGACCACTATACCTGCATCTGCCCATTCGGTAAGGCTGTATCCAAAAACAGGACTGGCACCTATCAAAAAAGTATTGTTATAAAATGCGAGGGAAACACTGCCCCCTGTAAACAGGTTCTCTTTAAATGGTTTCTTTTGATCCTCTTTATCATCCTGGGCAAGTACAGCCACAAATGACAATACCGAAACAACTGCTGAAAATACTTTTTTCATTAACTATTTTTTTTAAAATTACCCTATTTCCTTTTGTTCCCTCCAGTCCAGTTTCATTTCCTGTATCATCCTTGTCTTTGTCGGCGCTTTAATCAACATGGCCGCCAGTAACAGCGCAGTGATTGCAAACACCCAATAATTGCCGGTAAGAAAAAAGATAATGACTGAAAAAATAGCCGGCCCTTCACAAAAAGCCATGTATATGATCAGTGCTGCCCTGTATTGGTTTAATTTATCTGCTAAAGAAAAAGAGCTGATGTCCACCATCTTCATCGTCCTGTTGTAATAACTCCTGGCCCCGAACAGGCATATCACACCTGTTATGATCACTGCCCCCAATAGTATATCCCTGTTTACTAACTCATCTTTTCCCAGCACAGGGCCATTCATAAAATCCACCACCACCACAATTACTGCAAACAATACGAGGCCAATAGTCAAAGCCAGAAAGAATATTTGTATCGCTTTCAGTTTTTGTTTTGGTGACGATTGGTTATAATCCTGATCTGTCATGCATTAAAAGATTTTTCCTGCATTCAGGATATTATTAGGGTCGAATGCTTTTTTGATGTCCCGCATCAATTTCAGATTTGTTTCTTTAAACACAATATCCATATAGCTTTTCTGTATCAGGCCAATACCATGCTCGCCGCTGATGGTACCACCTAAACGGTTCACCAGTATAAATAATTCCCTTAACACCTGGTTCATTTCCTCATTGCCATAGCTATTAGGTATCCCCTCTTTCCGTATGCGGATATGCAGGTTACCATCACCGGCATGGCCATAACAAACCACTTCAAAATCATGTTTTACACCCAGTTCTTTCACACCTCTTATCAATGCCGGCAGTTCGGCCCTTGGCACCACCGTATCTTCTTCAATGGTATAGCCAATAAGTTTTACTGCTTCGGCTACCCGGCGCCGCAATTTCCAGAGTTCGGCTTTTTGCTGTGCATCATCTGCAAAATAAACTTCCCCAATATCATATTGCGTCAACAGGTTGCCAATTGCTTCCATCTCTCCCATCAATACCTCCCTATTATTGCCGTCCACTTCTATAATCAGGTGGGCCGCTGTGTCGTCTGTTACCGGTACTGCCGTACTGTCTACAAAGCGGCTTACAATTTTCAATGCATCGATCTCTATCAGTTCCATGGCGCTGGGTACAAAGCCCGCCCTGAAGATGGCACTTACTGCTTCACCAGCCTGTTCCAGATTTTTAAAAGGAACGAGCATTAATAAATCATATTGCGGCAGCGGTATCAGTTTCAATACTATTTTAGTAACGATACCCAATGTACCCTCACTGCCCACCATCAGTTGGGTAAGGTTATAGCCGGTGGAATTTTTCAGCACATTACAGCCTGTCCAGATTATTTCGCCGGTTGGCAGCACTACTTCCAGATTCAGCACATAGTCTTTTACCACGCCATATTTTACAGCCTTGGGCCCGCCACTGTTTTCGGCAATATTGCCACCGATGAAACAGGATCCGCGGCTGCTGGGGTCGGGCGGATAAAATAACTTTTTTTCCTTTACCGCATTTTGCAGCACTTCGGTTATCACTCCGGGTTCGGTGGTCACCTGCAGGTTGCGTTCATCTATTTCCAGTATGGTATTCATTCGCTCGGTAGAGAGTAATACGCCGCCCAAATGAGGTAATGCACCACCGCTCAATCCTGTACCGGCACCACGGGGGGTAACGGGTATATTCCTCGCATTACAAATCTTTAGAATAGCGCTTATTTCTTTGGCTGTACGTGGTTTGATGACTATTTCAGGGAGAAAATGCAGGTTTTCCGTTTCGTCATGGGCATAATGACGCAGAGTTTCATCATCTACCAGAATAAACTGTTCTCCTGTAATTTTCTTAAATGCATCAATATCTTGTGCGGTAATGGTGGTGGCTACTATTTGGTCCATACTTCCTTGTTTACAGAGATAAGGTTGTAAAAATCGGTATTATTGGGGAGAATGGAAAGAGAAAGGATAACTGGCCCAAGGCAAACGCATTAAAATTAACCTGCCTTCGGCAGAAATACAATTTAACCGCAGAGGTGCAGAGAATACAAATTGCCGCTGAAACTCAAAGACACTGAGAATACAAAGAAATAAAATCCGTGTTTACCTGCCTGCTCACAGAGTCTGCCACCTGCGGACCGACAAAAGCAGGTCCGTCTAATCAGCGTCATTTGTGTTCCTATTTGCCATTTTAAACATTCTATAGGGAGATTTTAGTGCGTTTGCCCTGATAACTGGCCTTTATTAAAGGTCAAATCCCGGTTCTACTGGCTGTTATCGTCCTGTTCTTTTATTTGAATTTGATTTTCGTTATTAATTCCCTGAAATAATCCCGGGACCAGATTTCAATTCCCTTTTCATCAGGAATAAAACGGACAACATCATCTGCCACACTTTTAAATGAAACCGTATCAATTTTTTGTTTCAGTATGGTTATTAATTCTTCCTTACTGATTGTTTTCTGCTTCCAATCTCCGCTTTCCTTTGCTCTTACAAGAAAATGATCAAAGTTTAAGGGTGTTCCTCTTTTTATATGCCACTCCATATCAAACCAATCCCTGCCTTTTACCCTTCCTTTCCATTTGCGAAAAAGGAGTGCATGCATTTTGCCTGCAAATAAGTCAGGTAATGTAAAACATTTTGTATAAAAGGAAAATGGTTTTAGTAATAGTTTTTCTTCTGTTGTAAAGCCCAGCGGAGGAGTTGTGTCCACCTCTATTTTGATTTTAATTTCGGGTCGCATCCTTATGCCTTCCTGCGGTATGATTTCTTTCAGTATAAGTTCTTTCCAGGCTGTGTCTGGTTTAAGGAATGCTGAATCAATAGCTGATTGGGTTGTTTTTGTTTTTTCCCTGATACTTACTCGTATACCAAGCGCTTCAAATTCCCTTACCATTCCTTCCAGGTATGGTTCAAGTGAAAAGTCCGGATCAATTTCCAATAATGAAAAGTCCATATCCTCGGAAAATCTTTCAAGACTGTAAAAAACTCTAAGTGCTGTGCCTCCATAAAAAGCGGCTTTTTCAAAAAAACCACTTCGCTGTAATCCTGCAAGAGCAATTTCCTGCATGATTTCCCGAAGTGCCTGTTCTGCCTCAGTTTGATTTTTGGGTTTATATTCAGCTATCCACTCTTTTATCATATATCAACAAGTGTTTTTACCAGCGTAATAAGGCTATTTCTTTTGGGTGCATCTTTTACCCATTTACTAATTTCCCCGGCAGCTAAATTCCGGAGGGGCTGTCTTTCCATACGCAGGTCTTCCAGCAATAATTCCCGAACCTGTTTTACACTTCGGAGTATCATTCCTGGGGTGGTTATAATTTTATCACAAAGGGCTTTTTCAGGCGTTGCCATAAGTACCCATTGTTTTTTTGTCAGCTCCACCTGTTGAATGCCAAATGAATAATAAGGTAATGGCATGTGCAGGTAGCGAAATCTGCCGGCTTTTGTTTTATATGTTTTGCTTAAGTTGGTTGTAACTGAGCATATTTCATACACTCTTTCCGGTATCAAACCCCAATGCGATAGTGCTGTGTCCGACGACACATAGCTCGGTCCCCAGATATGGTTAGCAAGCAGAAATGATTCCGGTCCGGGAATTTTCAACTGTGGCCCTGGTATATATACACCTCTTTTTACCAGTATCAACAGGCCTTTTTTTACCATCTCGTTTATTTTATCATAAGGTCTTTTATAGTCCTTTAATAAATCCATCAATAGTTGCCTGGTAAGCGGCTGTTCTGAATAATATTGTAGATGGTCTCTAAAATTCATGCAATGCAAGATATTGTAGTAAATATCGGAATTTTTCCGATATTTAAGGGCAGATTATACATTTTTGTGTACGATTATATGCTTTGTATCGGAGTTTTTCCGATAAAAGACCCCACTTAAACAATGCAGGTAATGAAATAAAAGGAGGGGAAACAAAGCTTGGCTCCCAAAGAATGAATGATGTGAGGATCAATAGGTCTTAAACGAAGGGCACATACTCTCCCGCCTGTTGCCCCGATAGCGGTCTACCACACCCTGCTTTATAATGGATAATTCAAAGGCGCCGCGGCCATTGTTATAGGTTTTAAGTTCAGACATGGTGGCATCGTATGTAAAAGTGAAGGTGACATCTTTATATTCCAGCCCCACCATGGGTATCACTGCATCTTTATAACGGTAATAAGCACCGGCAATCAGTACTTTCTCGCCATCGCCCGATAAATTATAGTGGGCATTGAGGCCTCCTACTATTTCGTATGATTTTGCCTGCAGGGATACATATATATTGGGGTTGATAATCACCCGGTCATTGGCCATAAAGCTTCCATTCAAAAAACCGGTATACCGTACAGGAATTCGATTATCCACCCCGGACACCTGGTTGAAAAACGATTCACGGGGCCTGTTCACATGCATGGCAGAAAAACCGATATTAAGATATGCTCCACTTGTTGGGAAATAGGCATAATTGGCACCTACCTGCATATCCAGATAACTTATATTGGTGGCATCTAATTTTGGCGCAACCGATGTGTTGTTCACATCAAAGAATTTACCATTCCACTGACTGGGAAAAGTCAGACTTCCTGTATTGATACGTTTATTGGCCCAGCCTACATTAAATCCTAAACTGACAAGGCTACCTGCATTGATCATCTGGTGATAGGCGACTGAACCATACACTTTAGTAGAAGTTAATACACTTGTACCGGCCACATCACGCAGTATCAAACCGCCAACGCCCAACCAACCGGTATTGTCGGTGTTCTGCATCGTTTGTACATCGCCGAAAGCACTCATGGTTTTATAGGGAAAGGCAGTAACAGATGACCATTGATTACGGAAATTAGCCCCCAGCCTGTAATCCCCATCTGGAATAAAGCCTGTATTGGCCGGATTGATAAGCAATGGAGAATTCATGTACTGGGAAAAATGCAGATCCTGTGCAGAAACCACAAGCCATGAGCTGTGAGCTGCAAGCAATACAATAAGCACCCGTATATTATTAAATCTCTTCATTTTCAAATTTTCACATTCGCAAATTCCCACATTCCCACATTCCCACATTCCCACATTTGCTATCTTATCAACGTTATATCTCCCTTTTTAGTTGTCTTTACTCCGTCAAAGAATTCTATGCTCAGTGTATAGGCGTATACATCCATTGGTTGCACCGCACCTTTTACCTTTCCGTCCCAGCCCTGAAATCGGTTATTTGTTTCGAATACTTTCTGTCCCCACCGGTTCCAGATGATAAATTGCATTTTAGCTATTCCAAAACCCCTTACCAGCACCACACTGTTTTCATTACCGGTCAATGGTGTAAATGCATTCGGCACATCCACCACCGGAATAATGATAGCCCTTACGGGCAAACATACGGTACTGTCGCAGCCAACTGCATTGTACGCTGTTAAACAGGCATTGAAGGTACCTGTGGCATTGTACTGGTGCTGTACGGGCAATCTTGATGTGGTAAGTAATGAATCACCATCTCCAAATTTCCATTTGAACCGTACTGCATCCGGCGATGAAAAATTATTAAAAGTAACAGGCGTATTTGCGATTGGTGTTATAGGTGCAAAATCAAACAGGGCTACCGGCTTGGGATAAACAGTTATGGTAAACCGGGATGTATCCGATCCATTACAGGTATTGGGATTATAGGCTATCAGTGTGATGGTGTAATTGCCCGGCACCGTATACTGATGGGTTGGTTCAAAGCCGGTAGATGTAGTTGCAGGCGGCCCATCACCAAAATCCCAAAGCCACGTTTCTCCGGCCAGTGATGTATTATCAAAGGAAGCAGTGTAAGGAAGGCAGCCAAATGCAGGAGTAATGAATTGTGCTTTTACATTTTCTGCCACTGCCAGATCAATTTCAATTGAATCAGGATTATTACAATAGTTCGTATCTTTTAATACAAGTCGGATGGTATAATTTCCGGGGCCTGGAAATGTATGTTGTATTGGAACCAGGCCTCTTATGATGCGGGGACTGCCATCACCAAAATCCCAGATAAAAGAAGTATCCTGAAATGGGCGGGATGGATCTGTTGTCGACAGGTTATCGAACCGGTAGGTAAATGCATTGCAGGGTGGTAACTTAGTTGACAGCATAGCAAGATTTGCCTTTAAGTCCCCCACTTTAATATTAATAAATGAAGAGTCTCTTACATTACAGGTAGTAGGGTCTATAGCTACCAGCATTACCCGGTATACTCCTACTGCGATATATGTATGAGAGGCTGATGGAATAGTGGTGGTTAAATCGGGCGGGTTTCCAGGTACATATTCAAAATACCATTCGTAACTGGTTCCATTGGCAATGGAGTCTGAAAAATCCACCGTTAGGGGTACGCATCCGGCTGTATCTCTTGGCGCACCATTAATGGCTGATTGCACACCGGCGCCCACGCCAGCCAGGTTCATTGCAATTTTTAACATCCCGAGGTTACATTTTGCTCCTGAATTAGCCGGGTTTCCAGAAGACCAGGACCCAGGAGTGGTAGGAAAGTTGGGACGGATACTACTAATTTCACAATTGGCACATATCGCCTGATAGATAACTCCATTTCTGTCGAACCGGCTGGTGCCTCCATCCACATGGTCGTTGCCACCATTAACAGAATTATTTTCTCCAAAAAAACTGCCGAATAGCTGACCGGTGGCATTTTTTCTCAGTACAAAGAAATAGAAATCCCTTCCATCTGTAGTAGACTTAAAAGCATCAGGTGTTATTGGAAGGCCGCTGGTACCGGCACTGGTAAACCCTGAACCAAAGCCAGCGCCACCCCATCCGGATATATATACGTTCTCACAACGGTCTACGAGAAATGCTATGGGTGAAATATTAGGAATGGCTGAGCCTGTGCCAAACACCGTTGAATAGATATATGCCGAAAGATCGGGCTGTAGTTTTGCAATAAATTGTTTGCTGCCGCCATTGCTGTACGTTGCATTAATAACCGGCCAGTTCCCGGTAGTTTGTCCCATTACATAAGGGAATCCATTGATATCGAATTGCACACCAAATACCTGGTCAACCCCATTGGTACCCAGGTAAGTGGTTCCAATAATAGCTGTTCCAGTACTATTAATAATGGTAACGAAACCGTCAATACCTCCCTGGTTTGATGTACCGATGGTACCCGCTGTATTGCCCGGTAAATTTGTGCTGGATGTTCCCCCTGCTACATATATATTTCCATTGGGATGAATGGAAAGCACATACGCCGCATCGTCTCCATTACCACCCAAATAACTGGCAAATGATAAGGCGGAAAGGGTTGGAGTAAATTTCAAAATCACCCCATCCTGCAAACCCCGGTTGGAAGTTTGAAATACACCGGGTGTAAATGGGAAATTACCTGACTGTGTGCTGGAAGCTACATAAACATTGCCGGCGCCATCAATATTAACTTCACTTCGCCCATCATCTCCATAATTCCGCTGCAGTGAACTAAATGCCCTGGTGGCAGAAATATTTACCCCATCATCACCTGTACCTCCAATCTTTTTGGAACCTATTAAAACTGAACCGGCGGCGTTTAATTTTGTAACAACAATATCATAACCTGTACCAGATAATCCGGCATTGTTACTTACAGGATAATTGGAAGATCTTGATCTTCCTGCTACAATCAGTTGGCCCTGGTTGTCGCAAATCAAACTATGCGGCTGTTCGAGATCAGAACCTCCAATATAAGTGGCATATAAACGGTTTACACCGTCAGCTGATAATTTGATAATTCCAATATCAAACTGGCCGCCCTGAAAACCCGGGCCCACAGTAGTGGGAAATCCGGCACCAAATACAATACCTCCACCAAACAAGCTGCCGTCCGGGCCGTAAGTGGCGGTAAAGCCCCAATTGTCTGACGTGCTGCCCGCAAATGTGCAAAACACAATAGACGGGTCTATAATTAAAGTGGCAGTGCGGTCATAATTTTTTATATCAAATCGCACTTCATCACCCCTGATGCTGTATTTACAGGTTATTTCATTTTTCCCTTTGGCATCGTACTGGTAAGTGTAAGGCGATCCTTCTTTTAATTCGCCTACTGAAGTGGTAATGGCCAATCCTTTATTTTTTACCTGCAACTTATCCACCCCCTTATATTTTAATATGATGCGTGACACATCGCCCCCCGGTTTTACCAGCAGGTCATACTTCAACACTCCATTATCTGTATAATAGCGGGCATCAATATTTGGATATATATTTTCCATGGTGATGGCTTGGAAAATACGGCAGCCACCAGCCCATTTGGAAGGATCATTGCCGATAAAATAATTATTGTAAGTGGCCAATGGTTTATCCGGCACCAGGCGAGTTTGCAGGGATGCGCCCACAAAATCCACTTCATAAGCATGAGAACGCAGTTGCTGATTTTCATCTGGTGTACGGCTCTCTCCAGGAGAAGCTGCATGCTCATGCACTTTTTTATTCAGTGCTGCATAATCCACCGGGTTGTACTGCAACATAGTGATACCGCCGGAGCGGATAAAAAAAGCACCATTACTCACCTGGCCCATATATTGCACGCGGTTGTCCCATTGACCTTTATTTTCTATAAATTGAATATTGTTATAACTCTGCGACCTGGCGGTCCAGCAAGTAAATAAGAGTGCGGCAAGGAGAGAAAAATGTTTCAGGGTAAAAATCTTTGTATTAAAATAACCAATAATTTTCAGAAATGGTTTTAAAACTTGTGTTAAGAATTGTCTTTCCATAGTCATTTGTTTACCGGGCCTGTCTTGTATCACGAAATTTTGTAATTATATCGTTTCAGAAATCAGGAAATCTTACTCCACACCACTGTCCCTTTTTGTAATTGAAGGAAATTCTTTAACTGCAAATTTTCGGCCGAAACCAGGTCGGGGTCTTGTTCAAGCAGACCGGCCACTATATTCCTGGCTAACTCGAGTACCGGCCGGTCTTGGACTATGCTGGCCAGCTTAAAGTTTAAGGCACCACTCTGTCTTGTTCCATCTATTTCTCCGGGACCCCGCAGTTCCAGGTCTTTTTCGGCTATTTCAAATCCATTATTGGTAGTGGTCATTATCCTGATGCGCTCCCGGGCATCTTTACCTAATTTGAAACTGGTTAATAATATACAATAGCTCTTATCTGCACCCCGCCCTACCCTGCCCCTTAGCTGGTGCAACTGGGACAATCCAAATTTTTCTGCACTTTCAATCACCATTACTGAGGCATTGGGCACATTTACCCCCACTTCTATAACGGTGGTGGACACCATTATCTGCGTATCACCCGCTACAAATCTTTTCATGTTCAGCTCCTTTTGCCCCGATTGCTGCCGACCATGCACCATACTGATCCAGTATTTGGGTTCCGGAAAATACCCGATAACATTTTCATATCCCTGCAACAGGTTTTCATAATCTAATGTGGCGCTTTCTTCAATTAATGGAAAGATGATATATACCTGGCGGCCCAACTCAATTTCTGCCCTGATAAAGTCCATCACTTTACTGCGGTGCGATTCATAGCGGTGAACGGTGGTAATGGGTTGCCGTCCCGGGGGTAATTCATCAATTACACTGTAATCAAGATCGCCATAGGCCGTCATGGCCAGGGTTCTGGGTATGGGTGTGGCAGTCATTACCAGCACATGCGGAGGTACAGCCGATTTTTGCCAAAGCCTTGCCCTTTGTGCCACACCAAAACGGTGCTGTTCATCAATTATTACTATTCCCAGGTTTTTGAATTGCACCACATCTTCAATTACGGCATGGGTGCCTATCAGGATTTTTATATGGCCTTCTTCCAGCTCTTTTAACAGTTTTTTTCTGGCGGCTGTTTTGGTAGAACCGGTCAGCAATTTTACCGGCACATTTATTTTTTCCAGTAAGGTATTAATGGAATCGTAATGCTGTTTGGCAAGTATCTCTGTAGGTGCCATCAGGCAGGCCTGGTAATCGTTATCAATGGCCAGCAACATTACTAATACTGCTACAATCGTTTTTCCGCTCCCTACATCTCCCTGCAGCAGGCGGTTCATCTGTTTGCCCCTGGCTGTATCTGTCCTTATTTCTTTGATCACTCTTTTCTGTGCCCCTGTCAATTCAAAAGGCAAATGGTGTTTGTATAATGTATTGAACAGATCGCCCACTTTATCAAACACCACTCCTTTGGAATAGCGGTGCCTGCTGCTCCGTAATAAGTTCATCCGCATTTGTGCTATGAACAGTTCTTCAAACTTGAACCGCTTTACGGCTTCTTCATATTCTGCTATGGATTGTGGAAAATGAATTTGCCGAAAGGCATTGAACCGGCTTACCAGTTGTAAGCGGCTGAGTACCGGTACAGGTAAATTCTCCACTACATCTTTTTCCCGCAGCATAGTCAATAACAGTTGTGTCAACTTGCCTATTTGCCGGCCACCAAGGCCTCTTGCTTTTAATTTTTCGGTGGTGGAATAAACCGGTTCCAGAAAATTTTTTGTCAATTGTTGCGGAGCATTTAATAATTCCAGTTCCGGGTGTACTATCTGCGGCTGACCATTATAAAAAGCAACCCTGCCATATACGAGGTAAGACTGGCCGGCTTCCAGTGTTTTTTGTACCCAGCTCAATCCCTGGAACCAGGTAAGTTCCATGATACCTGATTTATCTTTCAGCCGACCCACCAATCTTTTACCCTGCCGCTGTCCCACTACATCAATACTCAGCAATACACCGGCTACTTGTACAAATTCCAGTTCTGGTGTCAATTGGCTGATAAGATTCAGCTTTGTCCTGTCGATATGCCGGAAAGGAAAATGCTCCAGCAGGTCGCCGAAAGTAAAAATGTTCAATTCTTTTTTCAGTATATCCGCCCGTTGCGGGCCCACACCTTTCAGGTACTCGATAGGGTTGGATAATATGTGAGAAGAGGAGGAAATAAGGTAATTCGTTTGTACAAAAATAGTGGATAATAGCCGCGAAATAAATTAGCGAAAATACAGGCTGCTGTCGCATTTTTTTTGCCACGAATTACACAAATGGCACTGATAAATACAATTGAATACAAATTAATGACAGCCTTTGGCTCTTATGGATAAAAAAACAAGTATCCCATACCCGGCATGGTAGTAAAATAGTACGGCGAGGCTGATCCGGAATAGTATTTTAACAACCTGCATTCGCTTTTTAGTGGTGGAAAATACGGTTAGTACTTAGCAAATATCCCAGGATAAAGGCTAAAAAACGCAACTTGCTAAGGGGAAAAGGCCTTTTTCTCTTAAAAATTTAAAATAAGTGTTGCAATTTTTAAACCAACATCTTAATTTGAATTCGAAATCCATCATCCGAACAAACCACGTATCATGAAAAGCCACCTTTTTTTTCTGCAGCTTGATCTGTATTTTCAAGATTATAAGTTTGCGCTATTATGTTTTGTTACTGCATTTACAGTGTCACTTATCTGTATTCCCCCGCTGATCAGCCTTATAAAAAAGTACCGGCTGTATGATGTACCTAATGCCCGCAAAGAGCATATCATACCTGTACCCACTATGGGAGGTATTGCCGTATTTGCCGGTATGATGATGGCATTGTTTTGCTGGTTTCCTTTTAGCACCGAAGCACCGCAAATCTGTTTCTTTCTTTCTATACTCGTCCTGCTTGCCCTGGGCATTATGGATGATCTGAAAGACCTGTCGGCTAAATATAAATTCATTGTGCAGACAGGTCTGGCCTTTTTGATTGCCCTGTCAGGCATTCGCATTACTTCTTTTGATGGCTTACTGGGTATACATGAACTGCCATTGATGGCGCAGTATATTTTTACGGTGCTGGCTATTGTTGGTATTACTAATGCCTTTAACCTGATAGACGGAATAGATGGCCTTGCTGGTGGGATAGGCTTTATGAGCCTGGTAACCCTCGGCATTTTTCTTACCGCCAATGGCGATGTCAATACTGCATTGATTGCATTTGCGCTGGCCGGTGGCATTTTTGCTTTCCTGTATTTTAATTTTAACCCGGCCAAAATATTTATGGGTGATACAGGCTCATTGCTGCTGGGCTTTGTGATAGCGGTACTCAGTCTCCGGCTGATGCAGGTAAATGTGCTGGTATCTAATCCTGTATTCCCGCATGCATCAGTTTTTGTACTGAGTATTGTACTCATCCCTGTTTTTGACACACTTCGTGTTTTTGCAGTGCGTATCTGGAATGGCAAATCTCCTTTTTCAGCTGATAAAACTCATATTCATCATCTGCTTACCAACCAGGGTTTCAGTCATGGCTTTGCTTCCAAACTGATTTGTTTTTTACATGGTGTTTTACTGATGGAAGCATACTGGTTGCGCAACCTGCGGCAGGAATGGGCATTGCTGATATTAGTAGCCCTGATGCTGGTAACAACAGTGGCGCTTAAAAACCTGCGGTTCCTTACCAGGAGTAACAAGCTCCGGCAGGAAGTAAAAGCTTAAGAATTTCTAATACCAGATGATAACGGATAGATGATAGTGGTGCGTGTGATTGATGGGTTCTTTAAAGGCTGTAAGAAGTTTCCGGGAAAATATGCAGCGAAAGAAAAACCTGGATCACATACTGACTTTTTGATATAAAAATACTATCATCTATCACCTGTCATCTATTATCTGTTAACGATCTGCGACCAGTTTTTTTACTTCAATGGTTTCGCCTGAAATAATTTTTACATAATACAATCCCTTGCGGATGGATGAAGCCAAAGTAATCTGCTTATTAATTACACCTGCCCCGGCATTATACTGTAATTGCTGTAGTTCAGATCCGTTGCCATCTATTATAACCACCTGTACCATCCCAGTTTTTTGAAGGTGTGAACTGATTGTTAGAGTTCCATTCTTAGTTGGGTTGGGGGAGATTGTAAACATATCAGCCGGCACTGTTTCAATTGAGGGCTTTTTACTGTCTGCCGGCAATGGTTGACTGATAACAGTATTATCACCCTCTTTTTCATTTGTTGAAAAAGGAGTATGCTGCGTCCTGTTAACAACAGGATTGTTTTGAGCAGTGTATGTATTGCTGCTGTATTTTTTCAGGTCTTTTAAAAGAAGGTTCTGCCTGATTCCAGTAAGCAGTAAATAAGGTCTTTGCCGCTGGCAGGCGGCATTAATAATGGGTTTATAAACTACAATTGCGCAATCCCGTTCTTTTGCAAGAAATTTATTCATTACGTCACTGTATGCATATTGTGAGTCTTCCCATCTTGGTCCTGAATTTAATCCCCAGTGAACGGGGGAATGGGCATACCTAGTACTGCTGTTCTCGATATAAGTATTTAAGGGATTCTCTACTTCCACCCAGATAAAGGACCCGGTAATGTATAAGAATATCCTGTACTCAAATTCGTCTGGTCCAGAACCGGGAATTCCATTCAGTCCAAAGAGTTGGTCATACAGGCGGTAGTCATAAAATACTTTTGTGCCGTTAACGTCCATGTAACGCCTGAATGCAATAGTCGAATCCACCAGTACTGCAGAAATAAGTGTATCATCCTTGTATGTAAAGTCGAATAATCTTTGCCTGTTGTCGGCCCTCAGCAGACTGAAATGAAATACAGCCAAAAAACCATCTGTCTTCCGAGGGAACATAACCCGGCACGTATCCATTGTGCGTTTAACTGATTCCTGGTCAGCAACACAGGTAAAACTGCTGTCGAATACAAATGAACTGTCTGCAAAAGTTTTGAAATCATAATGATCACCGTTAAACTGACCATAGCCATACAGGAAACCCCACAAAAAAAAAGCTGCAAGCAGAAATCGTTTTCTTATCATTTTATTCATTTTCATATACTGATTATTTTTAGTGGCCGGATACAGCCACGTTAAAACTTTCTTTGATTTGTTTCCACACATCGGCCCTGTCGGTAGTTACCACCATAATATTACCGTAAGGAAGGGTAAGCAATACATAGGGATCTGTACGAAGATCGTTCTGTGTATTTTTTATACTCCAATCGCCCCAGCGGTTTACAACGCCCCGCGGGCCAGCCGGTTCTTCCGAAAAAACTCCTGAACGCCTGCCCGTAGTGGCATAAATGTAATGGAGCATATTATCGTAGTGTATATTGTTTCGTACAAAAGGCTGCAGCATGCAGTCATCAGATTTCATAAAATCAGTCTCATAATAAGCCACATTCTCGCCCGCTTTATACTCCCAGTTGTCAATAAAACTGCAGATCGTATCTATCAAATCTTCCTTGCTCAGCGGGTTATCCTTATCCGTGTTCTGGAAGGATTTTTCCAAAATCATAGGTGTCCACATCACATGATTGATGCGTTCTCCGGTGAGCCTTATCACTTCATCTGCATCATAATAAGTTTTGATAATGATATTCCTGGCTTTGTCATGCGTTTGATCAATTGCCTGGTTTATAATCTTTTTCCAGCTCTTCCTTTGCTCATCGATGGACTCATACTTACAATTTGCCACACAGTTACCATTGTTGTCTTTTTTAATCTGCATCTCCTTTACATCCAGCATCAGGATGGCGTCATGGGAAATAGCTTCATCCAGCACATCGGTAAATTTGGAGATCTTCAAAGAGGAAACAGATTCGTTTCGCCGCCTGGCATAATGCCGTTCCACCTGTTCCAGGGTAAGTTCAAATGAGAATTTATCACCGGTGTAATTCGTCAGCCGTTTCATCACATAATCATGCATCATGATCAGGTTATTATCTTTTGTGATGGTGATATCCATTTCTGCGATCTTAGCCTGCGGGAAATAGGTAAACGCATCACCAACGGCTTCCTTGGTATTTTCCGGATATTCTTTACCAAGATTGTCTCCCCAGTGGCCCCGGTGCTGCGCTACATATATGTCCTCCATCCCAGGATTATATTGTTCCGGAGATCTAAGCCTGTCGTAAACCCGGCATATTGCGGAACTAGAATTTGAGCTGCAATATTTTCCCAGGGCATTTCTTCTGTCCACCACCACTTTACCATTAGCATTCGCTATCCTTAATTCCCCGCCCACAATCCCCGGCACTTTGCAACTTGCCACTGCTGCCGGGTTGTCCGTTTCAATTTCCACTATTACAGATTGTACCGGCGTGAAGTGTGTGCAGCCCACAAAATCAGCATCGCAACCAAACAAACAATCCCAAAATGTACGTTTTAATGTGAGCAAGAAACCATAAACCCCTGATTGATTTTCACAATAATCCAGGTTATTTATCTTCTCGTCCTGGGCCAATTTTTGAATATCGTCAGACTTTGCACGCATACGAATTTGGGGTACTGCATCTGACCCGGTGGTCCCGGCCAGTAATTTTATAACTTCTACTGTATGTGCGTAATAAGTATCACCCCCGGCCAGTAATTCCGCCGGCCTGGCGGATGCATAGTATATCCGGGCCCCTTTCCCATCAGCTTTATTTTTATCGTACAGGTACACTGATAATTTGGTATCTGTGTAGCTGTACAGACCTCCTGCTCCCCGTATCCCACCCGATAAATCCTTGTGCAGCCGGGAAAAATAACCATAGTCCAGTTTAATCATATCCTCGTCTGTTACTGATGAGTTTGTTTTAGGATTGGCCGACTGGTATACCGGCGTTGCTGTGCCAGGCTGTGCAGAAAGCGCAGGCCCGCATACAAAGCAAAACAGCACAAAGCCAGTTGAAAACCAGTACGGGAATAGTTTTTTATTCCCGTATAAATATTTTTTGTTGAATATTTTTTTCATAAAAACCGGTTTAAGTCGTTTGTCTTATTGTTTTTTTACTGTATCCAGTTCCTGTTCAAGCTCCAGTATTTTTTTATCCTGTTCAATAATGTACAAGGTGAGCTCTTCCACTTTGGCCAGAATGGATTTATTAAAGTCATGATTACTGTATCCATTCTTCGCCACTTCGTCAGCTGACTTTATACCAGGCAGGTGCTTGTTTTGCTTAATGTAAGTATCAAGATGAGCAAGGGGCGTAAGCTGGTATTTATTGTCAAAAACATAATCGGACCAATCCGCTTTGGGGGCATAAGCCACATCTTCCGTTACAATGCCTTTTTCCACCCACAGCATATAGCGTTCGAGGTAGCCTGCATTCAGGGCGCTTTCTGTGTTTTTCCATGTTCCTACATATAGTGCACCTCCTACTGTAAGAGCAGCATTGGTGATCCGCTTATTGGTATTGATACTTACCTGTGTTATACCTCCGGGAGTTGCGTCCAGGTCATTATTAAATTTTGCGCCGCCATGTACCCTTAACAACGTAGTGGTATTGGAAGCATCATCCTTACCAATTTCCAGCAGGGTTTGCGGTGTGGCAAAGGAAGGGCCGCATTGTATACAGAGACGGCCATCTGAAGTAAAAGCAGAAAGTTTGATACCGGCATTATCTTTTAACTCAAGCAGGTTGCCGGTTTGGCCTGCTCCTCCCATTAAAATAAGACTACTGGCTCTTGTGCTACCATTGACATCAAGCTTGTATTCAGGTGTGCCTGTGCCTATACCCACAAAGCCCCCGGCTGTTATTTTAACTCTTTCAATTGCACTCTGGCCTACCTGAGATGAAAAACTTATGGATTCGTTCATAGTAGAAACAACAGATTTTGTAATAACTGTACTGACTGCCCATATATTATTCACCTTTACATTCCCATTTACATCTAATTTGTATTCCGGGGCACTGGTGCCGATACCAACATTGCCGTTGCCTGAAATACGCATGAGCTCTGTAGAAGCATTGGCATCATTTCCCGCATAGAAGACATGTTTATCACTATTGCCCGATACCTGGTACCGCAATGTGCCGTCCGGCCCAGTTCCAAATCCCAAAAACTCATTGTCATTATTTGTATTTGCCGGTTCATACAGCACTATTTTTCTTTTGGCGAACGTGGTGGCAAAATGCAGGGGTGCATGAGGGGTGGTGGTACCGATACCAATATTGCCGGTGGCCGAAAAATTGGTGGTTGTCAGTGAAGTAATTTTTGCAGTACCATTTACTTCCAGTTTTTCGGTTGGTGTGCTGGTGCCTATACCCACGTTGCCATTACCTGATATTCGCATCAGTTCTGCCGAACCTGCAGCGCCGCTTCCTGCAAAAAAGACATGGTTATCAGTTGCATTAGCCACCTGGTATCGTAACATTCCCGGGTTTACCCCAAATCCCAAATACTGGTGTTCATTATTAATGCCCTGCGGTTGGTGTAAAACTATTTTCCTGTTTATAAGGGTGTTTGAGAATTGCAATTCCCCGTTAGGCGTAGTGGTTCCGATACCTATATTACCTGTAGCAGTTATCCGCATCCGTTCTGCCTGCTGAGCAATGGGACCTGTAGTAAAAAATAAATTGCCTGAACCGCCGGCCAAAATATCCACTCCGATCCTTGCCCTGTCATTATTATCCGCAAAATCATCTTCGTGTGTAAATCCAAGCCACCATCGGTCATTCGCCTGGCCATTTCGGTTGCCTATTTTAAATGCGCCGCCGGAGCCACTTGCAGGATAAGGAATTCCCGGCACACCCGCCCTGCTTCTGAATACGGCCACTATGGTATCTGCCACCACCAATTGCGAGTTCTGAAACCAGCTATTAACAAGGTTAGCATCATTTCTGTTGGCCGGTCCTGACCGTAAATAGATAAATTCATTTGCATTTGCAATGCCATCATAATTTGAATTGATAAGAACAGCCCTGTCGCTGTTGGTGGTATTGCCGCTTGAGAGTGTCGGTGCATTTCCTGTTTGCGCCTTTACCCCATTGAATACGGTTGTGCCAGCAAGGAGGAAAACAAGTCCAGTTTGTTTCCAGCCCGGTGGCTTTTGTGTGTTTTTTGTTTTCATAATGTAACATTTTAAATTTTGAATATTAAACAAGTGTGTGTGTGTTTACCAATGCAGTTTTTGCTTTCGCAGGTATTGAAGCAGCAGTGCGGGCCTGTCTGTTTGTATAATGGTGGCCCCATGATTTGCCAGCCAGCCCCAGGCCTTTTCCGGCTCATTTTTTTCGACGGCCCTGTCATCATCATGGCCTCCGTTATGTTCCGGCCAAAGGCTGTTAAGCCATACACCTAATCCATTTTTTTTTATCCCGGCCATCCATGGCACAAATGCAATTTTACCTGATGCAAAAACAGGATGCATGATGGCATTTTTCCGAAGGGCATAACTTTTTATGATAGCTGCTGCCTGTGTTGTGTCCACCGGAAAATCCAGCAGGTTTACCAGCAGTTTATCATCAAACTGTTTTAGTGATAATGCGCTGATACTGTCGAGCGGGGCAGCAGGTATATTATAGATTACCTGTTCCTCCATACCATACCGGCGGATCATTTCCATGGCTTTATCAAACCAGGCAAAGCCTTTGTCTACACAAAGCATTACTTTGTCTTTTGCAGCCACCAGCATTTCCTCCAGCGTGGGGATAGTGTGAGCAGTAACATGACCGGCACCATTTCTCAATTTCAGTTTTTTCAGTTCAGTGAGGGTGTGTGTTTCCGGTTTACCGGTGCCGCTAGTTGTGCGGTCGATCGTTTTATCATGCATTACTATCAATTGCCCGTCTTTGGTGATGGCGAGGTCAAGCTCTACAATATCCACTCCCATAACAATGCAGTTTTCTAATCCCTGCACAGAATTTTCAGGAGCATTGCGCCAGTCGCCCCGGTGAGCGGCTACCAATACACTTTTACCTTTCGGGTTATGCAGTTCTTTTTTTACCCGCTTTAAATTGCCGACAATGTCTTTATCTGTCAGCAATTGTCTTTGTGTGGCACATGCTGTAATCAGCAAAGCAAGAAAAGCGACTGCGATTATTATTTTCCCTTTCATTTTTGACATAGTTATGCTGTTAAAGAAATTCACTCCGCAAGCGGAGGTCTTTCTTTTTTACAATATGAAATTTTTGCTTTGTCCTAGTGTTAAGTTAAGCCTGAGATGACGCAATCCCGATAGCTATCGGGATCCCACAAAGACACAGAGAAAATGCTTTGTGACCTTCGTGTCTTTATGGGATATGCGTCAGTTTACAGATAACACAGGACTAGTAACCTGGGTTTTGTGTGTAGCCCGCAAGGTCTATTTCCACCTGCGGAATGGGATAGTACAATAAATAATTCCGGCCTGCCAGGGATGGCAGCAAATCCAGTCTGTTGGTTCTTTTTATTTCATACCAGCGGTATCCTTCTCCATAAAATTCTCTTTGTCTTTCATTCAGTACCAGGCTTTGAAAATCGGTACTGTTTAATGCAGCAATTGTGCCTGCAGCTGGCGGTGTGGTATATCGTGCTGCAAAATAGGGTGCCAGCACAGTTTCTGCGGAAGCCCCTGCATCTACTGCTTCTGCTTTGAGCAGGTACATTTCGGGCAACCTGGAAATAATAAGCGGTGTGGCATCGGCATTAGCAGTTGATACTAATTGCTGCCCGGTTTTACCATTGGGAAATTTTATGATGCGGGTATTATCTGCTGAGAAAACTGCTGTCTTTCTTTTATCGCCTGTACGGTTAGTGGCGTTGGCATATAAAGCTGTAAACAGGCTGGTGGCGGGTGAAAATTCCCAGGTGCCGTCCACATCATTTACACTTTGGTAAAATAGTTTTCTGCTGTTGACATTTGAATTGACAAAACCAAAGATTATTTCTTTACTGTCTGAAGCAGCAATAAAATTTGATGCATACCCTATGGCATCCGCAGCCAGTGAAAATTTGCCTGAGTTAATGACCATGTCTGCATAAGTTATTGCCCTGGCATTGTCGCCAAGGGCCTGGTACACACGGGCCAGTAATGCCTGTGCGGCCTGCTTCGATAAATAGAATTTATTGGAAAAAACGGGTAGCAGCAGTTCGGCTGCGCCCAGGTCGTCCGTTACCTGTTTCCATACTTCTGCTTCAGTGGCCCGCGGTATTATTTCAAATGTTCTTTTGGTAAGAACAGGCACCCCACCCCAGCGGGTAACAAGCAGGTAATAAAACAGTCCCCTGAAATATAATGCCTCGCCCCGTATAGTTTGATTGGCAGTGGTATTAGCTGATTTATCTAATGTTTCCAGCAGGAAATTAATATCGGCTATACGGTTATATGCACTTCTCCACATACTTAGTATATTGGATTCTGAAGGGGACATATTGACCGGGTCTACCAAACTAAATCCAGGGCCTCCCCTGAAATTGGAAGCCCTTTTATCAAAGTCAAATGCAAAGGAAAACACCCCTACTTCTGCCTGTGCATATACACCGTTTCTCAGTTTACCAATATCGCCATCGGTCAGATCGTCCTGCTCAATAGCATGCCGGGGGCTTATTTCATCTACTTGTTTTGAACAACCGGTAATTAAAAAAAGCAATGCCAGGATGGAAAAATATTTTTTCATATAGTATAATTATAAATGAGTGTATTAAAATTTTACATTGACACCCAGCAAAAATGTACGCAAGGTGGGCTGCTGTCCAAAGTCCACCCCGTAGTTGGACAGGCCAGGATTATTTTCAAAAGACTGTTCCGGATCATAACCGGCGTATTTTGTAATGGTAATCATATTATCCACGGAGATAAAAGCCCGTATACTTTTTATTTTTGTAAAATGGATACGCTTCACCGGTATATTATAGGCCAGGGTGAGTGTCTTAAACTTCAGATAAGAAGCATCTTCGAGGAAGCGGGTGCTGGTAAGAAAATTATACCCGGCAGATCCATAACCTGAATGCACGCCGCGGCGTACGGGCCTTGGTGTGGTATTGCTGCTGCCGGCACCGTTCCAGTAATTAATAGCCACTTCCCGCCTTATACCAAAGTATTGTTCTACCGTAGTGCCGTCCAATAATTTGGTATTGGAAAATGCATTGCCTAAATGATCGGTACCTTCTGTTGCATTTACACCCCTCCAGGCGGCTATTACTTTGTTGCCCATTGAAAACTGTCCAAAAAGGTTCAGCTCAAAGCGCTTATAAGTAACGGCTGATGTAAAGCCTCCATAAAAATCTGGTGTGGCTTTTCCCACGATCAGCCGGTCGGCATCTGTAATATCGCCATCTTCATTTACATCTTTATATATTACATCCCCTGCTCTTACACCTTTAGAAAATAATTTTGCGGGTATTTCATGATCGCCCTGGTAAATACCTGTTTGCTGGTAAATAAAAAATGTGCTTACCGGTTCTCCTGTAATCAGGGCTTTCATTTGTCCGCCCAGCAGGCTGGAGCCGGATGCCGGTACAATGAGGAAACTTGTATTATCAATCAACGAAACAAGCTTATTATCTATAAAGGAAATATTTCCGCCCAGTTCCCATTTCACTTTTTTATTTGTTATTTTTCCTGACAGTGAAAACTCTGCTCCTCTATTTTCCATGGTGCCGATATTGGAAGCAATGCTGGTAAATCCCGATGTGGCCTGAATGGGTTTGTTGTACAATAAGTCGGTGGTTCTTTGTTTAAATAGGTCGGCAGAAAAAATAAGTCTGCCACTGTAAAAAACAGCATCAATGCCTACATTCACCTGACCGGCTTTTTCCCAGGTAAGATTCTGCCCGATTTGTGACAGTGTAAATCCGGACTGACCATCATAAGAGTTTGAACCGGCTGTGATCAGTGACCGGGAAGCAAAGCTGCCCACACCGGTATTGCTGCCTGTAATACCAGCGCTTACTCTCAGCTTCAGTTCATCTACTGCATGCTGTTTTTTCAGGAATTTTTCTTTGTGCAGCAGCCATGCGGCCGATGCGGCCGGAAAGGTCCCATATCTTTTTCCGGCAGAAAATTTGGAAGCGCCGTCCACCCTCATACTCATAGTAAGGAGGTAGCGCCCCCTATAGTTAAGGTTTATCCGGCTGATATATGATTCAAGTGCAAAGGAATTGTATCCTATACCATTGGCATAAATATTTGGCCCGGCATTGATGAGGCCAAAGCCGCTTGATGGAAAAGCGCCGTTGGCATAGTTATCACTCATGGCCCCGAAATCTTCGGCAGTTAATTTTTCAAAGCTGTGCCCGGCAAGGATGGAATAATTCAGTTTGCCTGCTTTACTGCTGTACTGAAACATGTTTTCGATGATATAACGCAGGTCTGTGTTTTTGTTTTGTGATATTGCAGCCCATCCGGCGCTCTGGGCCCTTGCCAGCATTTTTTCGGTGAGTGTTTTTCGTTCGTCAAAAAATGAAGCAAATACTTTTACCGAAGGCATGTACTTAAATCCTTTGAATGGTCTTATATCCAGGTTGATGTTTCCGATGCCTTCATAGCGTTTTGTGTTCCAGTTTTCTTCGTTGATGAGCATTATGGGGTTATGCCGTATCAGCAATGTACCGTTCACCTTATAATCGCCATCGGGTTTATAGGGGCTGTACCAGGGTTGTTCTTCCCTTGCTGTCCGTAATACTTTCAGACCATTATTTTCTTCTTCTATTAATGTGCGGTCTGTATAGTTAAAGGATAGATTGGTATTAATCTTGACAAAAGAATTAAGGCGGTGGCCGACTTTCATTCTGTAGGAATACTGATTGAGTGTACTGGTTTTTAATATCCCTTCTTGTTTGAATACTCCGAAAGAGGTGAATATGGTGGTTTTATCATTTCCCCCGCTGATGGAAAGATTATACGCTGCAGTGGCCGCATTATCCCGCTGCACCACTTTGGTCCAGTCTGTCTCTTCTATTTGAGCAGCATCCGGTTTGTAAAAATTCAGAGAGGTCCCTCTTTGCGTATTGTAGTTCTCTACTGCCTTCTCCATTACAGCTGCATATTCTGACGAATTGGCCATTGGAATATCATGTGCCACTTTGCCCACCCCATACCGGATATTCAATTCCACCAAGGTTTTGCCGGACTTTCCGGACCGGGTGGTGATTATGATCACCCCACTGTTGGCACGGCTTCCGTAGATGGCGGCTGCGGAAGCATCTTTTAACACTTCCATAGATTCAATGTCGTTGGGATTTATATTTGGGTATCCTCCTTCATTAGGTATTCCGTCCACCACATACAGGGGGGCGCTGGTACCACTTACAGATCCCACCCCTCTTATTAATACAATTGGTTTTGATCCGGGTACTCCGGACTGGCTTGTTACATTAACACCGGAAGCCCTGCCCTGCAGCATTTTTACCGGATTAATGCCTGCGCCCTGGTCCACATCTGCCATCTTTACTTTGGAAATAGCGCTTGATACCGCTTCTTTTTTCTGTAAGTCATATCCTATCGCCACCACATCAGTGAGTTCAGCAATTTCCTGTTTCAACTTTACCGGTGGTAAATTATTATCGCTGCCGTTTGCTACAAAGCCGGAGATAACTTTATCATTATAGCCTACATAAGAGAAAGTAAGGTTGTACTTAATCCCTGCTTTCAGCGATGTCAATTCAAACAGTCCTGCATTATCTGTTACTGCAGACTTGCTTGTTTTGCTGCCGGCCACAATGGCTTTTACTGTTGCTCCTTCCAGCGGTTCACCTGAGTCTGTTAGAACAGTCCCTTTAATTTTTACCGGCTGCTGTGCCTGCATCACTGCCGTAACTATACAGAATACTACAAGCAATGCCAATTTTAGTTGTTTGTGAAGAAAAACCATAGTTCGTATTTTTTGTTTAGACAATACATTTCATTTCACTTTTTCAAGTGTTTCTATGGAAGTGCCTGGCATGGTTAAAGGGAAGATATTACAGCAACTTATGGAGTTGTTGATTGCTATTCATTTATACAGCATCATTTTGACAGCTGTTACGCTTACCTGTTATTAAGTATAATATTTTTCTGAATGATTGATTCTTCTTCCTGCAGTTTAAAAGTACGCAGGGTATTGTTGCAATATATTTCATAGTTATTTGTTGGCAATCGTATACTGGTTTTTGGCAACCGTATATTTACGGGTTCAAATTAGTATAAAATGCAAACATTGCTTAAATGAAAGCATCTTTTTTTTATTATTTTTTTTCTACTCTACATAGAAAAGAATTTTACACCTGCATTATTCCAGTAGGTATACTCTGCTATATATATTGAACCGAAGCGGGGTTAAAAAAAATATCCTTTCCGCCCGTACTATTCAAATGGAATCTCATATCGTACACAGCAATTATACGGGTCAGGTCTATTTATTGGTAACTAATCAAAAATCAGAAAATCACGCAAAGGCACTACGGCGCAAAGTAGAAATTAGCTGAAAATCAGGCGTTGCGTGAAAATTGATTTAAGATACTTTAAGATACTTTAAGACAACTTCCGGACAATAGAAATGATCATTAGCTTTACGTGTTCACATTTACAGGCGTCAATTGTTTTTTAGTTTTCTTGCGGACGGAAATATATTCCTCCGTTATATTTTTGTAATCCGTTGCTTTATACCGGCTGAAAATTTCCGCAAAGATATTTGGCATCTTGCGGTAGGGTGATACACCAATATCCTTCAGCAGTATATCCAGGTACTGCTGAAAACGGGTACTCGTTGCATAAGCTCTGGCGGGTTCAAAATTCATATTATCTTTTTTCCATTGGCTGACTTTCTTACAGCTTTCTTCCATTGCTTCTGCAGTTGGCAACTGCAGTTCACCAAGCAGCATAGCGGCGATCCATTGGGCGCCCACTTCTGCCATTGGCACATGCATAAAACCATGATTGAACCCGGCAAAGGCCAGTTTAGGAATTCGGGGATGAATCAAATGCCGGTATAGCTGGGTGCCATCACTTTCTTTTTCCAACAGATCACGGTATTGCTGCGGAAGAAATCTAAATTTCGGACTACAGAAGCCAAGGCAAAGCACCACCAGGTCGCATGGTACCGAAGTACCATCTGCAAGCACTATTGCTTCTTTTGTAAATCCCTTCAATGCTGCATGATGGGGAATGATGGTGCCCTTTGCCAGCATAGGCAAATATTTTTCAGGAAACAGTGCAGTGCGGGAACCGATATCTACTATGAGATTATTTTTCGGTAAAATAGTTTTCAACCGCTCTTTGGCATCTTTGCTCTTTCCCCTGCCATGTTTTTTTACCTGGAAACGGAAGACCGCGGTAAGCATTTTCCAAAAACCCATTACCAGGAATTTTAACCGACGGTGCAAAAATCTTTCTGCTGCCGTTGGGTGTGCCCAGCTTCTCATCATTACCGTGCCGAAACGATTGAATAAAAGATGTGTAAAATGCAGGCCAAGCACTTTCTCTGACACCACCCAGTGCGGAGAACGAAAAACATGGTGTACTTCTGTTGCATGTTCGGTTGCAAATGTGGTTATATCGAGAGCCGTTTTACCAAAACCTGCCACAACAGTTTTTTTATTATTAAAAACAGAAAGGTCTTTTATGTCAAGCTCTGTTATTATATTACCTGCAAAATCTTCTTCTCCATCCAGCAAGGGATGGTTTTTATTTTGTGTATAATGCCCGGTGGATATGATTGCAAAATCAAACTGCTGTTCCGTATCCAACCCATTATTCCTGTATTTTACCAGCCAGCCTTGTGCATTGTCTGTAAGCGCCACCACTTCATGCTGCAGCCTGACATCCAGTTCCAATCTTTCAATAGCAAGAGATAAGTATGCAAAAATCTGTATGCCGGATGGATGAAAATCAGGCTTTACAGGCCAGGGGAAATCAGACAGGTGATACTGTGTATAAATATTCTGCAGGTGAACATCAGGATAAGCAGTGGCCCATACTCCGCCTGGCTTTACAGACCGTTCAAACACCACTACCTCAAAACCATTTTTCTTCAATACATGCGCCGTTGCAATACCTGAAATACCACTCCCGATAATGGCTATTCTGAGTTTTTTGTTATTTGTGTTCATTCTAAAAAAATTATGCAGGAAATCAGGCCACCAGCTATAAGAAAGCCTGTCAACTGCGGTGAAGGCTTTCTGAAGTATAGATACCCTGCCAGAAAAGATAGAAAATATTTCTGAAGAAAAAATCGGGAAAGGCAGTACCGTATTTTTATCTGCCTGTCATCTTGAACTTTATGGTATTTCGGGCACAGGCCGGACACCGGCAGTACAGACAGGGCATGCCCTGTCTCTGCAGTGCAGCTCAAAAACGCCCTGCTGCCCGACAATGAACCCATCGACCCGCCCGATGAACTGATTGCCACCGGCGAAGCCGTCTTTAACCTGATCCGCTTCTCCGAAATAGACCTTTTCGTCAAAAGCGCCTTCTTCCAGTTAGAAAAATGGTTTACGTTTTATACAAACCTGATGGCGCAAGTAAATAAAAAATAGATGCAGACGCTGAATACGCTGGCTGCTTTACACTCCCGGATGATTACGATACACTGATTGTTGAATACTGTGCAGTAATTTTTGGACGCTGTGCAGTGGTTTTCGAGCCCTGTGCAATTCCGGATGACTTCTTTGCACTCCCGGATGGTTACTGTGTACTCCCGGATGATTGCTTTACACTCCCGGATGATTACGATGCACTGATTGTTGAATACAGTGCACTAATTTTTGGATGCTGTGCAGTAGTTTTCGGACCCTGTGCAGTGATTGACGCATACTGTGCAACAGTTTTAGGGCCCTGTGCAGTAATTGACGCATGCTGTGCAACAGTTTTCGAGTCCTGTGCACTGATTGGCGCATGCTGTGCAACAGTTTTCGGGCCCTGTGCACTGATTGACGCATACTGTGCAACAGTTTTCAGACCCTGTGCAGTGATTTATGCATACTGTGCAACAGTTTTCGAATGACTTGGTTTAATTTACGGGTTATATTTATCAATTTACGGAGTAAGTAGTATGATTTTCGAACCCTGTGCAGTGATTTATGCATACTGTGCAACAGTTTTCGGACCCTGTGCAGTGATTTATGCATTCTGTGCAACAGTTTTCGGACCCTGTGCAGTGATTTATGCATTCTCTGCAACAGTTTTCGGACCCTGTGCAGTGATTTATGCATTCTGTGCAATAATTTTCGGGTTTTGCGCACAGTTTTCGAACAAGGTGCAAGATTTTCCAAATAACAAACCAAACCCTCCTTCGCTGTATGCCTCCGCTGATTTATCCGCCTTCGCTGTATGCCTCCGCTGAAGCTACGGTAACCAAAGGAAGCTACGGAGGGCAAAGAAAAACCCGGTATAGATATACCAGGTTATCGCTGAAGGAGGACTGAGCCAATTATAATTTTTGCATCGTTACAGGCTGATTCAGGGCTTGCCCGCGCTTCACTTCTACTTTAATACTCACTGGCTTATATCCCTCTTTGCTGTATTCGAGCAGTGCGTTGGTAAGGGCCGCTGTTTTGAGGCTGTAGCCTCCATCAGTCATGCTGATGGTAGCCAGCAGGGAATCCTTGATTTTGATCTGTACATCACTGATACCTGCGCCGGTGGTGTCGGTCACTACGCCTTCAATCCTGGTTTTACGGCGGGCGGGGTTTACCACTGTGCGTTTAACGAGGTAGCTGTTATAAAAATCGGGGTGTTCATCGCGGAACTGGAGCATGAGCGAATCGAGCTGATCATCAAAAATGTGTTGCAACTGGCGCAACTGTTCGCGGGTAGCTTGTCCGGCCACTTTTCGTTCGGCGGTCTGGTTGCGCGGTTTGGCACTTTGATGCCGGTAGACGGTGAGGCGTTCGGCGAAATCGTTCAGCATTGCATCGCTGATGCCATAGTTTTTCAGTTCGCCGTTGAGCTGCTGGGCGGTAGCCAGGATATTGGCGGCGCGGGAAGCCATATCGGCATCGGTGGCATAATCCAGTTCGGTACGGTTGAAACTCATGGATTGCTGCAGTTCCAGGTTATTTTTCCGGGCTGCGTAGGTAACAACAGCAGAGGAGATGATCAGGGCTTTTTTTGCCAGTTCATCCTGGAATTGGTATTTGCCGGCGGATCCGGTCTGTTTTTTTACGAGCCGGGTTTTGTCGGCGTCGGAGATGTTGTCCATCACTTCGGCTGCCGACAGGTACACTTCCTTGAAGGCGGGCACTGAGTCGGTAATGGTGGTATTGTTTTTCAGGTGTTCCAGCGCCAGTGAGTAGGCGCGGAAACGGGATGATTCGGTATTAGTCATGGCTAATAGTTTTTAAATTAATAAAGGGGTTTTCGGAAGTGTGGCCTGCACCCTGGTGCAGGTGGCACGAATTGTTTTTTAAATAAATTTTCATACTGTATAAAATTATTTAACGAAACTACTTTCTAAGGGTTAACTGCCTTGTAGAAAAAATGCGGTAGGTTTTGCAGAAATTTTTCTACAAAGTGGAGGATTGTTGTTGGTGTGAGGGGAAAGGGATTGGGTATGAGGGGGTTGGGTGGTGAATTATAAACACTTCCTATGAACGATGCGTTCTATATCCCTGTTAGCTTCGGAGGCCAGGAGTATAATTTCCCTGCCAGGCTGCTGAATTGGGGCTACACTATTAAGCTGGAGGTAGATATAGAAGGGAATACTATTTTATTTGAGCATGATGAAGAAAGAAACTGGAGGGCGGTGCTACCGTTTGATGACATAGCGGCGGGTAGGAAAACAAATGCGGAATTGTTGAAAGTTGTTGTGGAGGTGATAAAGGAGATCATGAAGTAAAGATGA
Organism: Chitinophagaceae bacterium; assembly: GCA_031441485.1. Lineage (GTDB taxonomy): Bacteria > Bacteroidota > Bacteroidia > Chitinophagales > Chitinophagaceae > JJ008. The sequence goes on along the minus strand of JANOEQ010000023.1, from coordinate 12,558 downwards.
TATATATTGCTTGCCGATACAGAAACCGTTAGTCCTTTACCATCAATAGTTTAAGCGGATTAGGCAACAAATGGGCAACACGAAAAATCAAACAAACATCGTTGTGCATGATTCCGTTTCCTGTTTTGCACATACAGCCTATGCCACCATACATGTTAATTATAAACCTACGATGAATGCAGGCAATGACAAGGTGGTAGCATTGAATAATTCATTTACCGTAAGTCCTGATGCTACTGAAAGAAGGTCCCAACTCAAACAACGAATTTAAAAAGTAAAATATGGTTTCTCTTTAGCCCCCGTGCTGCCAGCAATATCCTCCCGAACGGGCATTGCGGGAGCACCGAGTACGTTTTTTTGTAATAGCCCTGCATTGCGAAGATTTGGCGGGACTGGAATAAGATTTAGGAGTTTTAGGCGTCGTCTTTTTCAAATCGGTACAGGTTCCGCAAGTGCCGCCAGCAGTACAGCGTTTGCAATAGTTACAGGAAGTGCAGGCATTGCACGGGGTATAGCCATAGCAGGTAGCGATGTCTTTTTTAACGCCTACAAGTTTTTTATCGGCCAAATTATTGTCGCATGAGATGCCGAATACGAGGGATCCTAAAATTAGAAAAGAAATTATCCTGCCCATAAAATGAGTTTTATTGATAGTTAGACGGTCGATCCAGGCGAATGAATAATATACGTGCCCCTTAAACCAGTTGTATAGAAGTCTATCTCCTCAACATTACGAAACGTGTATACTCCAAATATATCTTGCCATAAACGTACTGGCAATTGGCAAGTATTCCTCTTCTGAAAGTTGCAATTCGTTTGCGATCATTGCCATTAATTGTATATCAGATTCACTCGTGTTTCCGTCTGCACATAAAAGATCACAGACCATACAATAAAGCGTCTTAAGGAAATTTTCTTTTATGAAGGGAGTCGCCGTACGAATAAGTTCAATACTTCCGCATTCCATTTTCATTATTAATGCCTTACGTATTAAGTCAATGATCTCAAGGTTCTGAAACTTCCTGCAATAAACAAGTATGCCTGCAATTTTTTCAGATTCAAAATCCGTCAGTTCGTCGTCTATATGGACCGAAGCAACAAGGACAGATACTATTGCTTCATTTTCATTTTCAACTTTCATATAATTTTTTATTTAAATTGGTTGAGAAGACCCGTGGCAGTCTTAATTGCATTTATATATTCCTTTAAAGCCTTATAAAATAGTTCGGCATGACCTGCGTTACTGAAAAGAAAACTTTCATTTAAACCTGTAGATGATTTGAAATTTATTTGGCCGTAATTGGCGATAGGTATGCTGTAATTACCGCTGAACCTTTTATCCCTGCTGCCGTCTTTATTCACTTTGGCCCAGGTATTACCAAGCACTTTCGAGTCAGCTGGTACAGACTCAGATTCTACAAATTGAGTATTGATAAATTCCAAATCGAATTCAGAATAATCAAGTATTGCAAAATCAAGAGCCTGCTCATGTATGATTACAAAGCCGGGATAGAAATATAAATCACCTCCATTTTTATTTTCAAGTTTCAATGGAACCGCTGTGGTATGTATCAGGCCGGAAGATTCAATGATAGCTCCGACTTCGACTCTTGTAACCTGTGTTCCGGCAAAGGATCGCTCCTGGACCCGGTCAATGCTTTTTGAAGCAGTAACATCCCATATTTTCTGGCAGCTTGTAATCAATATATATCCCCTTTCTGCGTTTTTATAGAGTGAATCAAATGTATTGTCATTATCTATTCTTAATTCGACGCCTGATAGTTGCTGCTGTTCGTTCAGTTCATCCAGTTCTTCCTGCAATTCTGCGCTCTTCAGCTCAAGCCGCTCAATCCTTTTCTTAAAAAGAAATTTAAAAATACTCCGCCTGTTTTTATAAAGGCGGTTATCCACTGTGGTTTTCTGGCGGTTTTTGCTTTCAAGATCAGTGCTGATTTCACTATACTCCTTATGGGCGGCAATGATAGTTTCTTTAAGATTAGCTAAGCCATTACCTGTTAACTGTTCAATGGATTCGCTTTTGATTTGTTCGCTGCCATCATAGGTTTGTTCCAGCAGGTATTTTAATTTTTCTGCATTATCCCGGGCGTTATTTTTTTGAATGTTGTTCTCAGCCTTGCTATGCAAGGGAACTCGGTTATACAACCCTGTACCGGGTATTCCTGAATTAAGAAAGGCTCCTTTCGATCCGATATTAACAGATAACCCTCTTGGGCCAATTGTGGTACTGATTCCCTTCGTGCTGAAGTTTAGGTACACTCCTGGTATTATTTTTACCCTTTTTCTGAAACGCCATGCCATATTATTGAAAAATTTAGCTTAACGAATAATCTAATTTATATTCTTCTGAAAGGACATCCTCTGTTTTACACATGCTATTCTTCAGTAATAACATCACCATTACTCACCGCACTATCCAAGCTCAGAAAGTTTTCCGGCTGGGGTAATCCCTGAACATCTTTTAACTTTTTTTCGATGGCTCTGCTCCTTACACCGGCACTGTCGATTACGTTGGTGGCCTCTTCAAGTTTTTTCTTAGTTTTGGCGAGTACCTCCCCGAATTTTCCAAATTCATTTTTTACCGCACTTAATAAATCCCATACTTCGCTGCTTCTCTTTTCAATGGCAAGTGTCCGGAATCCCATTTGCAGGCTATTAAGGAAGGCACTCAGCGTGGTAGGGCCGGTAATAGTGATCTTATAATCTTTTTGAAGTTGCTCAAATAATCCTGGTGTTCTAAGCACTTCCGCATATAAACTTTCATAAGGCAAAAACATCAGGCCATATTCTGTAGTGTTTGGCGGATCGATATATTTTTCTTTGATGTCAATAGCATTTTTTCGTATGCTCCGGACAAAACCTTTCCTGCATTCCTCCACATAATCAGGATCTCCCTTATCGTAGGCATCAACCAATTTCTCATAATCTTCCTTAGGAAATTTTGAATCAATAGGCAACCACAATGATTTGTCAAGACTGGTGCCATTGGGCATTCTGATAGCAAACTCTACGTTAGCTCCGCTGCCTTCTTTCGTTTTAACATTTTTCTGGTATTGTTCATTTGTCAAAAGATCTTCCAGTAAATTTTGCAATTGATATTCTCCGAGTACGCCTCTTGATTTAACATTGTTCATTGTTTTGTTCAGGCTGCCCACATCTTTTGCAAGTCCCTGCATATCACCCAATCCTTTATGAACTGCTTCCAACCTTTCACTTACCTGTTTGAATGATTCACCCAATCTTTTTTCTAAGGTATCGTTCAGCTTCTCATCTACAGTTTTCCGCATCTCATCAAGCTTTACTTCATTGCCTTTCTGAAGGTCAGTGATTTTCTTTTCAACGGTCTCGCGGATTAATTCAAGCTTTTCAGAGGAGTTACCAGCCTGCAGAGTCAGGTTTTTCAGGAGGTCACTGAAATTATCCCGTTGGCGTTCCCCAAAGTCTTTTAATGAACTCGCAACTTCGGTTTTAAGTTTGTCCGATGATTCTGCTAGTTCTGTTTTAAAATCTTTCAGGGTATTATTTAGTTCAGTGCGATTGTCCTTTGAGATAGTAGTGTTCTCCTCCCGGTTGATTCTGAAATCTTCTTTGAAATTGGATTCGATCTTTGTCCAGGTTGCTTGTAATTCTTCAAATTTACCTTGCAAAGAAGTCTGGCCTTGTCCGCCTTTGCTCCGGAAAAGGAAAATGAGCAGAATGGCGATTACCAGTAATACGATTATAATTATTAAAAGAGTTGACTCCATAATTAAGATATTTTAATAGTTCCAGAGGTCGAATTAATAACGCAAGGTCGGCGATTTTATTTACGCAAACGTCGAGTCACCATGCTATCGCCAATCCCACGGAGCAACCGGATCACCATCTGCCCAAAGCCCAGACTTCGTTTGCCTTGCAACAATCTCCATTTTCGAATACAGGGTATCAGAAGAGTAGCGTTTATAATGCCAGGCCAGTCCCGCTTTTACCAGTTCAAGGTTAATCGTGTCGCCTTTAGAATTAATTACGACCCCAATCAGCCTGTCGTACCGGTCAAATTCATTTTCGTTTTCTACTTTCACTACATCTCCGAAGCATAAATCAGAGGCTAATTGCTTTGCTGCTTTTCCGTAAGGTTGCTTGCTTCTTATTTCCGGACAATCGATATGAGCCAGCCGCATCGTTAAAGGTCTACCATTATATAATATTTCAATAGTATCGCCATCCTTAATCTTTATTACTTTACCACTAATAAGCCTTGGGATATCTCCATTTGAATTGTTACAAGAAAGCGCTAATAGGCTTAGAATAAAAGATAATAAGAGGATTTTAGCGTTCATCATTGACGACTCAGGAAACTTTCAATTTTTTTCTTAGTGTATTCGGGCAAATCTGAATTATAACAAACGTAGTTAGATTTCCGTATTCCCATTTCTTCAAACCACTTTCCCAGGTAATGCTTTAGGATATCCTCGTCATTTTTATATTCTTTTGAAGGAGATATCTCAAGTACGAGTACTTCAAGTTTTTGTAAATCCTTTCTTGTACTAATTAGGCCATAATTTCCAGTAGCGAAAGTAGATTGCCAGTTCGGATTGTTTCTTAAGGGCTTTAATAATTCAGGTAATACATAAGCTGTCTTGTTTCCCTGTTTATCCCTGGAATCTTTATGATAAATATATCCATCTGTTAGCACGACAAGTATATTCCTGTAATTGCTGGTTTCATCAATGCAATAATCCTTAACATCATTTTTAAAGAAACGCCATATGTCAGAGCCATCCCATTGTTTTTTATTTATGTTACTCTCTATCGTCAATCGATATATCTCATTTGCATTCCTGAAAAACCTGGCTTCTATACTATCATAGATTTCTTTCTTCTTTCTATTCCCTCCATCACCTGTGAAAGAAGACAGGTCACAGGATAGGGCACCTGCTATGGAATTAATTCTTTCGTTTGACGGTGTTGGCGTAAAAAATATTTTGATTTTTCCTTTCGATTTATAGGCACCTCTTTTCTCCATATCTTTTTTAAAAAATGAAGTGATCTTCTTAATGACTTCAATATCTCGTTCATAGTGTGGCGGAGATGCCGGGTTTAAAACAGGATCAATTCTGTCCGACAGATCCCATAGGATATTAATATTTAATTGCTTGTCGTCGCTATTTACAGGTATTATTTCACTACCCTTATCCTCTTTACTATTTTCCGTTGATTTAGTATCTGAAGACGAGTTACAGGATACTAGGAGCATTAATGCAAAACATATTTTGATCGTATAGTTCATAATTAAATTAGTTTGGATGAATAACAGACTCTATCAACTCTATATTTGTGGCTATAAAATCTTCGTAAATTTTATTGTGTTCACTTCTATTATATTCCCGGCCTTCGGCTAACCAGTTATACCAGCCTACCATAAATTGAGCCAGCGCTTCCTTCACCGCTTTTGTTTGTATAATAGTCCCCTCAATGATGTGACGTATTTTATTAATCTCCCCATTATTTTTCCCATTAGCTATTCTTAATTCAGTGATTTTGTTTTCAAACTGGGCTATCTCCTGCTCTATTGCATAAATCTGCTCTCTTTTCATTTTGATATTTACTTTAACAATATCAAGCTTTGAGTGCGATTCCATAACGAAATCAAATACAAATCCCCATATCAAGTAAACAACAAACCCGGCAAAGATTACGAGCCAGAAACCTACATTCCCAAACGCAAGACTAGCGGAATACTCTGGAAAGTTTCCGGATAGGTCATTATCTTTTTTTATATTATAGATTTTTTCAGTGATTTCATATGCAATAATTGCATCAAAAATGAATGTGATTATTAGCAGGGCTGCTATTTTAAAATACTTTGCATAACCCTTAGCTTCCTGGAACTTATGAATCAAGTATCCTAAGCCAATAAAGACAAAAGGAATAGTTAATAGAAATATCAACTCAGTTACCCCATCCTTCAAACCGCTTCCGATTGCATTCGCATCGAATATCGCCTTTGTTATAACTATATCGTCTACTTTAAACTCTTTGAAAAAAGCGGAGTATGAAGCGGAGCTATAGAATATAAAAAGATAAATAGAGAGAAGGATTAAGATAAAGGCACCAATGTAGAAGCCCACCTTTCCAACGTGAACGCCGGTATAATGTTCAGGGCTTTTCCGAATGTCTATAACTTCTTTTTTTAATTCCTCAATTTTCATTTTTTTTCTTGGTATGAGATCGGTCTCATACATCGTAATTTGCGATTTGACACTTTCATTTGTAGACAATAAATCTTGAAGAGTTGCTCTGTAGGGTTTTCGGAGTTCCTCTTGTTTGTTTTCGTCCCGTCTCATCTCAGCTAAATGCGTTTCATAAACAGAGGTGAGGCAAATTTTCAAGCCTTCAGTCCGTCCTTTCATCATTCCTGCTTGAACAAACCCGTATCTGCGAAAAGATATTTTTTCAGTGTGCTCTAAATCGGGTTTGATTTCTATTGGTGTTTCGGCTTTTTGCGAAAACAACCCCGGAATCTTAAATTTTGAAAAATCGAAGGCCATAAGATTAATTATTTTGAGTTACAAAACCGAGTAGTTCATTTTTGGAGATATCATTTTTTGCGGCTTCTATGAGTAGCAGAGCGATTGTGGGTACGTTTTGATCTTCGAACTGAAACTTTATACAAAACTTTTCTAAGGTTTTAATTTCATCCTCATGAACCACGCCATCAGCTAAAATCATTTTCGCATAGTCATATAAATACTCAACCTTATCACTGATTGTAGTCGGCAAATCGAAATGGCCTGAGAGAGTGGGGTTCAAAAGAAGAGAATCGATTGTATCTTTCGGAATACCTTTCTCCTCGCCGATTTTATACAGGATAGCAATTTCTTTTTCGTCAAATTGTGAATCAGCCAATGCCATCGAATAAAGATTTAGAAAGTGTGATTGAAGTTCCGGAGTCATGCTATTATTTTGATTATTAGAGTTTGTGGAGTTGTGTTGGTTAGCTTAATGAGTTCGCAATTTCCTCGGCCGATTCATTTACGACAGGGCCTGACTGCGTTTTTTTCTGCCGTTTCATCCTCGCTTTTATCTCCTTAAACGTTTTTATCAATCCCGCATCCATCTTATCCGTCACGATCTTATGAACAGCATTCAGTATCACCTCGTCCTCGCATTTTTCGTTGTATTTGTTTTTGATGAGTTTCTTGATAGCTTTCAGTACTGTATCTGAGCAAATGATACCGGCAATATTGTAGGGATCAGTGGCTTCGCATTTGTTCCAAAGCGGACGAAAGGAGTTTTTGACAACGCTGTCTTTATGAAGGTGCTGAAGGTAGACTGCGGCGTTTTTTAGTTCGGTTGCATCACTCAGATCTACAGTGAATATCAGGCGGGAGGAAATGGGTTTGTCGAAAATGATCTTATAGAACTCAAAGCTTTTGCCGTTGGTAAGTAAAGCATATTCGATGCCCTCGTTTGCGCCATAGTTAATTGTCTGCCGTAAATGTTTTTCGGATAGCTCGAAAGAGAGGGCTTTTACCTCTACAAGAAAATGTCTTGTCTTATTTACCTGGACTACATAATCGGCATAGGTTCCTTTGATCATGTATTCCGTTTTGATTTCTTCCAGTTGCTTATAGCCCAACACATCGGAAAGAAAACTATTGATCATCAGACGTGTGCCGGATTCATCCAATTCAGTAATACCGCCATCCAGAAATTGTTTGCGGTAAGCCTTCAGGCTGACAAATAGTGTCTGCTGCTTTGCGGCGGTAAGCATAGTAGTTTTTTGGTTGCTGTTAATAGAAGATGATGGTGATAAAAAGAGAACTTCTCTATTAGCTGGTATGACATTCATTGGAGCAAGTCTTGCATCCATTGGATTTGCTATAAGTCTCTTTTGCTTTCTTTACGGCATCGCCGCAGTTTGAAAACTCTCCCAAATAAGATCGGTTCTCTGAACTTGGCATGTAAATACAATTCTCAACATGCACCTCATGATCTCCATTCGCCTGTACTTTTTTATTTACGTAATACTTTTTCATACTCTAAGTTTTAATGAAACTTAAAAGTAAAAGGAGCATGGAAAAATATCTTACGGGAAACCGTAAAGTCAATCTTTAAAGCAAAATAGAAGATCAAATAATCCCCATATCCTTACAAAACACCACCAACTGTTCATTTTTGGAGAACTCCAGCGTGGTTTTGATAAGCTTTAATCTTTTTTCTACGCTGCTTAATTTAAAAGGTACGATGTTCTGCTGTTTGAGGTGATCAGGAATATTCTTTTGGGAAATACCACTAGCGAGAAGGGAAATGATTGCTATATCCCGGTCGGTAAAAGCATGTGAGTTCTTTTGTTTGATGAGTTGGGAAGTATGTCGCGGCAGGTAGCGCCTGTTCTGTGTAATTTCGGTGATGGCCAGATTCAGTTCTTTGGCATCGTTGCGGGCCTTGCGTACATAACCATCCACCTGGTGTGTGTCAAACAATGTTTCCAGTACGGTCGGTTTGTTCTCGGCAGAAAAGACCAGTACTTTCAGTTCGGGCTGCAGCTGACGTGCCGCAGCAATGAGTTCAATCCCGCCTGGAATTGACTGGACTCTTCCATCATCTTCAAAATACAGGTCGGTGATGAGCAGGTCGTAAGGATGCTGTTGCTGGCTGGCAGTCCTGATCTTTGATAAAGCATCATCGCAGTAGTAAACATAGTCGGCCTGGTTAATACCAAGGTCCTCCAGTGTTTTTTGAATAGAGATGCTAGCGCTTTCGTGATCTTCCGCAATCAGGACTTTATCGATCATGTTGTTTTGTTGATGGGGATGGAAATATCAATGGTCAATCCTTTACCGGGAACGCTGTCAAAAATAATCGTGCCACCCGTTCCTGAAATACGGTTTTCCGTACTGCTCATGCCGTTGCCTTTCCGGTATCCTTGTGGGAGGCCAGTGCCATCATCTTTATAGCGGATGTGGATAGCATAGCCAGATTGTTGAAAGTTCAACACCACATTGTTGGCCTGGCTATGTTTTTTCATGTTCACCATCAGTTCCTGCAAAACAGCTTCCAGTTCTTTTTTTACAGCCGGTGTAATATCCTTCCATACTTCTTCATTGTTTCCTACTGTCAGTACACGGATGTAAGGGGTGGCAAAGGAAGACAGCAGGGTATTAAGCGAGTTGGCAAACGACCCGGTAGCGGGCGAAGTGTTTTCGTAGGAGATATCCCGTGATTGTTCATACAGTTCTTCGATGTTATCCAGTAGCTTTTCTTTTTCGATCGACTCCCGGTGCTCGAGATCTGTCATGATACGATATAATCCATTCGCCACCACATCATGTACTTTTTGTGATGTGCGTAGCTCCGATTCCCGGATAGCGGTCTTTGTTTGCAAGTCCTGTAGACGTTTTCTTTTCCGGTACCAGTTTATCCCAAGAATACCAAGAAGGAAAAAAAGGGCGATTGTGCCATAGATGATAAATCGTTGACGAGCAATCCGGAAACGCTTTTGTGAATTGTCTTTTTCCAGTACGAGATTATCAGCGCGGGCTGCTTCGATGTTGAAACGAGTATCAGCAAACTGGTTTCGGGCATTACTACGGCTAAGACTAATACTATCATTCAGGAAGTCATAGCGGTCAAAATAGCTTTTAGTATCGGAACCCGAACTCAGCCTGACCATTTTCTCTAAGGCCTCCACCTGGTCTTCTACGCTTTGTAACTGGTTTGCGACTTCGTACATTTTTTTAGCATAATACAAGGCAGAATCGGGCCTTGTCGTTGCATAATAGTCGGAGAGGTGCGAATAACTGGCGTTTAATCCCCACAGGTTATTTTTCAACTCCCTTATATTTCTCGCCTCATGAAACTCCGCCAATGCTGGATATCGGGAATCTTTAAGCCATTGTGCTTTTGCAAGGTTTGAACGAATCATCGCATAAACCTGGCTATCCTGGGCAGGTTCTTTTATAGTTTTATTAAATAAGGTAATCGCCGAGTCATATTCCTTCTTCTTCATGAAAGCGACTGCCTTGTTATTGATGTAAACAGTAATGTTAGATTGATCGGAATATTGAAAAGTTCGTTCATAGCTTTCAAGAGCGTCGTCATACCGGCCCAGGTTCATATAGTTTACGGCCAGCAAGTTGTAGTTATAGGATATATTGGGATAGTTTTTTTTCTTCTTTTCATCAAACAGCTTTAATGAGCTAAGTGCTGTTTCATTGCTACCATAAAAATCACCCTCTGCCTGCTGAATTGTTGCCATTCGTTGTAGCCAAGTTCCTTTATAACCACTATCGGTTGCATTTGATGCAGCAGTATTGTAGATAGTAAAAGCGGAGTTAAGGTTTATCCTTGCTAGTGAGTCGATCAGTTGATATTCCTTTTGCAGCTTTGTAGCGTCAGACTTGACAGGTTCAGGAGAATTGCAGGCGCCAACGATGATCGTCAGCAGGAGCAGCAGTCGTACAGTGTTCAAGGTTTAGTTAGTTTTGGAATTAAAATATACGACAATTTTGAAACCGAAGCTGCATAAAAAAGTAAGGCAAGCCTTGGCCTGCCTTACGAGAGTACACTTACCCACCCGGAGGCGGTGGAGGTGGTGGCGGAGGATTACCCGTTTCGCCGCCGGTGTCGTTGCCGGACATTACTACATGGATGCCATTGCACTGTGTTCCAGGTGCATGTGGCGTGGGGTTGGTGCATAACAAGCCCAACAGATACAATATGAATGGTATCATTTTTTGTTTTTTTAGGAATTAAAAGAATACGCAGCCAGTGCTCCATGCACCGGTGCAGTTTGTCTTGAACAGGAAGCGCTTCCTGTCCAGGGAAGTGGAGCGTTGATCGCAAAGCAGATAATCGCTTCCCTTAGCCAGTTATCCACAGTTGCGATCGCGGCTCTTGATGAAATCAATTCTGTACAGTAGCTTCGTAGCAAGTGAAGCTTAATTGATTCCGTAGCGAAAATATCCTGCATTAAAGCCGTTACCAGATTCGATTCCGATTATTCCGGTGTTTCCAGTTGTTCCGTCTTACCCGGGCTTTTTTGAATAGTTTTGGACAGCATAAACACTTAAACATTTCGCTATGCAAGGAGATTATATAGATGCTATCAAGCGGGCCTATCGCAATATGGCTGCGTTGTACCCCCGCTTTTCAAAACTGTCAAGGGTTGGACTTAAGGATCATTGCAGGGCAATTTGTGAAGAACGTTTCAACCAGCGTGACGAGGTTATACTTCGTACATTTTTTGGCGCAGCGGATGGCCAGAAAGGCTACCTGCGAACAATCGGGAATTGTAGTGCTGATCGATTCAGACCATTGGTGAGTATATTAAAGGGGGAGACGGATAATCCAAGACAGGAATATCTTGAAGTCCTGGCTTGGATGTTCGATATTCAACCGAGACCGTATAATGATAAAGCCGACTATACAAATGTTGCTATCGAACAGAAAGTATCAGATTCTGTTTCAAACCCTGGTTCCACCATTCCAGTAGCAACAAATGACCATAATTTTCCTATACATGATGGCAACGGAAATGACATTGAAAATGAATCCATTCCATCGGAAAAACTGGAATGGCCAAGGAAAGTTATAGCGATAGTCATGTTGGTAGTGATAGCAGGCCTGACAGTTTTCGCCTTTCTGAAGAGTGGGAAAAAGAGTGGTGAATGTATGTATTGGGCGGGAGATCATTTTGAGCCCACCTTCTGCATTCAGCGGGGCGGAGATACTATTGTAGTTGCAATGGATGCCAATCGGCTTCGCAATTTCAGGCGAATAAAGGACACCAGCAGCATTACTGAAAACTCGATCGGGAAAGTCTGGTATCGGATAAAAGAGGGAGAATTTGAGTTTTACACTTCACACGGGAAGCACCCCATCGATATTCAAATCAATGTAAGAAAGCTGACTAAAGAAAGCTATGCTAAGTTTAAACAAGCCAGATGACAGAACCATCCACCTCTATATTATTTTCCAATTACGGTTTTCGTTTTATTTCCTGATTTGATACCGCCAATTTTGAGTTGTATGTACGAAGCATTTAAATCGAGTAAAAATAAATACCTGATAAATAAAAGAAAGATATTCATTTCCCAATACAGAAATTCCTTTCACTTGACTTTCAATTCCCTCTACAATTCGGGCAACAAATTAGCAAAAAGAAAAATGAAACAAAGACAAAAAAGAACAAAATCTTTTCAAAATAAAAAACCGGGCTCGTCAATGATCTCCCGTCGTAACGACTTGCTCCGTCCCCAGTGGCAAACCAGGTATTAAAAGCCGGTGTAGCCGGTACAGCCACATTTTTCCAATGAGGCGTTAAGGGTGGAGTGTTGGAGATGATCTCGATGAGCTGGGCACTGTTGTACGTTCGGTTCGTTGTTCAGCATTTGCGATGTTCACCACTATTTATGAATTATTTTATATAAGGAACCCGGCTGTTAACCGGGCTCTCTGCGTTTTGATCTTAGCGTGCTTTTTTCTTTGGATCCGCTTTCTTCTGTGCTGAGCTTTTCTTTTTTGTAGGCTTATTCTTCCTGGGTTCAGCGTTCT
>JANOEQ010000022.1:0-60509 GCA_031441485.1 Chitinophagaceae bacterium | reverse complement strand
TCCTTCGTACCCGTCCATTCCGTGTTCAAAAAAATGTGTCCACACGATAGGGCCATCCGGGATAGAAAAGAAGTTATCATAGAAATACACACATAGGCTTTTCTATGTGTGTATTTCTATCTGTTCTATGACATACTGTGGTTCATTTTTTTCAAACTGAGACACTACCCGATTATTCAGTATTTGGTCTGCGAGCCCTGAAAGATTTAAGTTGCGACAATTTTAAATGCACTCAAGCTATCATTCATGTATGCAAAGTACCGGCACATGCGATTGGAATACCAATTGCCGTGAGGAGCTGTGCTTAAAAAGAATCTCAAGCCGGTTGTGTTTTTTGGGAATAACAATGATGAGGTCGAGATTGTTTTTCTCTGCAAACTCATTGATGCCATCCTCAATATCATTATGTTCAATAAAATGATATACCGGTTTGCATACTTCCAGCAGCGTATGCAGAAGGGCAGACTGTTCAGGTGTATTAGGTTTAAAATGTTTATCCTGATAATCCACATTCAGCACATGTAATTCCGCATTGAAGGAGCGTACAAAATCTTTAATCTTACCGGCCGGGGTGGTTTTTACAACTTCCTTAAAATCGCAGGCAAAGCCAATTTTTTTGATACCCGCTCCAAACGACTTGCCCGGCGGTACAGTTATCACCGGCCAGGAAAGATGCCGGATAGCTGTTAAAGTGGTGCTGCCAAATAAAACCTTTTCAATGCCGGATGCGCCTTTGGTACCCATCACCACGGCAAAGGGATTGATTTTTTTGCAGAGACTTTCAAGTTCATCAATTGTATCACCCATTATTGTTTCAGTATACACTTTCAGATTGCCGGATGTAATATGTTCCAGTTTGGTTTTTAATTTTTCAATTTGTGCTTCCGCACTTTTTTTCAGTTCCTCCACAGATATCAATATGATGGGTGTGTCACTAAAGCTAACCGGTACCTGGTATGCATGAAATAGCAATAAACTTGCATTTACAGTTTTTGCCAAATCAATAGCATAATGCATGGCATTGGTGGCCACCGGAGAAAAATCAGTAGAAACAATAATGGTTTTCATGTTTAAAATATTATATATAAAACTAACTTCTGTTATTTTCTCTGACTATGACCATACTCAGACCAGTAACTGATTTTGTTGTGGAATAAACCCGGCCGGGCATCTAAATAACAAAACCCAGCTTATGACAACTACTGAATCTACTGCCAGTACCAAAAAAAGGGCTGGCGTTCGCCGGGCCATAAGGCATAATTGTAAAATAGATATGACACCGATGGTGGATCTTGGTTTTTTGCTCATCAGTTTCTTTGTAATTACTACAGAACTCAGTAAACCAACAGTAATGAACCTGAATATGCCTGCAGACGGGAAAAGTATCCCTTTGGGAGAATCTAATGCGTTAACTATAATACCTGCCGGGAACAATCAACTGTTTTATTATTTTGGCAAATGGGAGGAGGCAGAAAAAAGGGGAAAGATATATACCACCACCTATGCGGGAAAAAACAGTATTCGAAATATAATAGCAACAAAGCAGCAAGAGCTGGATAGGGAGATAAAAAGCAAGGGGAAAAAGGATGGCTTAATGCTGCTGATTAAACCGACAAAAGAAGCCTCTTATAAAAACCTGGTGGATTTGCTGGATGAAGCCATAATAAATAACGTGAAAAAATATATAGTAATTAAAGTAAGCTCAACAGAAAACGAATGGCTATCAAAAAGAAAGCTGGCTATGCCCGACTGAATAATTGCGGTTATTAAGCTATCTTAGTGCTTAGTTATAAGTGCTATGCAATTGACGCCCCTTCATTTAAACCGCATCATATTTTTCTGTTCTATTGGTGTATTTTTCGTTTTTCTTTTTTTTCGGATCGTTTTTATCTTTCATCCTCATCCGAGTGCGGCCGGAGTGGATAACAATGTTGTATACTTTATTCAGCGCTTACTTGATGGCGGCCGGCTTTATACTAAACCGGACAGCCCTCCTTTTGCAATATCACAATATAGCCCCCTGTACTTTTATTGTACAGCCGGTGTATGCCGGATAGCCGGTGTAGGGCCAGATGATGTGCTGCAGATATTTGAGGTGAGCAAGACCTTTTCATTGTTTCTTAACTTCCTTTTGTGCGGGATAATGTTTCTTACAGGAACAAAGATTTTTTTGTTGGGCAACAGAAAATCGTGGTTTTTGGCGCTCCTTACGTTTATTTTTATTGAAGGAAATTCTTTTGCAAGACCTGATAGCCTGGAACATTTATTTTTTATCCTGTCGCTTTTTTTCTTTTTTCTTTCTGTCAGCAAACAAGAAGCAGCCAGGCAAAACAGGAAAGAGTTGGTGCTGAGTGCTGTTGTTGCGGTACTCGCCTTGTTCAGCAAGCAGTCTGCGGTCACGCTACCGCTAATTTGCCTTTTATGGATGCTTATGCAAAGGGACGGGCGGAATCGTATATTTATTTATGCACTAACATACACTATTTCGGTGCTTACTCTGTTGGCAATACTGCATTTTTCAACCGGCATAAAAGAGATGTACCAGAATGCGGTATTGGGCCTCGACAATGGGATACAGTGGGGAGAATACTGGGTAACCATTATTATCAACTTCTATAGCTGGTTTGGATGCTTATGGGTGTTATGTTTTATTTTTGTTTACTTCCTTTTACGAAAAGAAAAAAGCAGGCTCTTCCATTTCCTGGCTTTTGCATTATTGCTGCAATTCATTTTTACCAATTTGTTTGCTTTGAAATATGGTGCCACCTCTAACTATTTTACCAATTGGTGGACATTATTGTTTATTGGCATTTTGCTGAGCTGGGACAGATTTTCGGCCATTGCAGGTACCATTCACCGGTATCTTTCCACGATAGTAGTGCTGTCTTTTTTATTTTTAAAAACAGCACTTATTGTTTTTCCTCTGGTAGACAAGATAAGGACGATACCACAGCGAACAGCATTTTTTGAACAGGAAAAGCAACTGGCAAACCAGGTGCATGCTTATGCTGATTCGCCCGGAAAAATTGTTGTATTTTGTAATTTATTCAGTCCTGACAGCTACCTCAATAATATACTTTTCCGTGAGGCAATTGTACCACAGTATGATGTGGTAAGTCTTGCAACGTATCCAAGAAAGGTATTTAACTATGAGCCGTTGCGGAAAAACCTGGCCGATGGCAGCGTGCAGGTGGTGATTACAAAAAAAAATAATGACCCGCTGAGGTTTATGGATATTGAGCTAAGCCATTATGTGCTGGAAAAAAAGATCGGGGAATATAGTATTTACCTGTACAATAATCCACCGCATCAGAAATGAAAATCGCAGCACCTTATAAAATAGTATCGGAAAAAAATGCATGCCTGCTATTTTCAGGAATTTTTGTCATCTATCTGTTATACCGGTGCATAGCTGTATTTATAACACATCCGGATGCCGGGGGTGTGGAAGGAAATGTGGTATATTTTATTCAGCGCTTATTGGACGGGCAAACACTGTACAGCGACCCTGAATTGCCACCTTATGCCATAGCACAGTATTCCCCTTTTTATTACTACCTGGTTTATGGCATTGCCCGTGTCTTCGGCGTGAGGGCAGATGATGTGTATAATGTATATGCCACGGGAAGGATCGTTTCATTGGTATTAAACCTTGCTTTTGTCGGATTGGTATATAAAGTATGCCGGCAGCTATATAAGGTGCGGGCCAGCCGGTCGTTTATAGCCGCTGTGGCAGCATTTATTTTTCTGGAAATTACTTCATTTGCCCGCCCTGACAGCCTCTATCATTTTTTCTTTCTGCTCACACTCTATTATTTTTTGCTCACCACCAAAATACAGGAAGAGGGAAATCGGGGTAGCCTCTTCATCATTATTACTGGTATAATCGTTGTATTTGCAGTGTTCTCCAAACAAACAGCTATTATTTTGCCCGTCATCATCGGCGGGTGGTGGATGGTAAAAAAAGAATATAAAAACTTTTTATTGTTTGCAGTTGCCTCGGTGTTGACGGCAACAGTATTAACAGCCTTCATGTATAAATATGAGGGGGCAGCTTTTTTCAGGAATGTAGTTGGCGGGATAAATAATGGCATCAGCCTGGGTTGGTACATGCATGTTGTTTTTATGCCAATGGCAAGATCATTTGGTTTGCCGCTCTTCATTGCTTTTATCATGATATTGTGTATTGTGAAAAATGATTCCAGTAAAATGCTTCGCCAATCGGGATTTGTGCTGTTGTTATTATTTGTTTTTCTTAATGGTATTGCGCTTAAAATGGGTTCAGGTCCCGGGTATTTTACGGAATGGTGGACCTGGCTATTCGTGTTGCTGGCATATTATTGGCCGGTTATAGTCAGCGCCTTTAAGATTTTCAGAATACCGGTGCCGGTATTGGTTGTGTTAGCTGTTGCCACGCTGAAATTGTATATGATCATCACTCCGCTTGTCGAAAAAAGCAACGCTTTGTCCTCTTCCAGGTTAATGTATCCGTATCAAAGCCAGGTGGCTGTGGCCAAATTGGTGAAAAGCAAATTACAGCCGGGAGATACGTTTGTGGTGTTTACCTTCTTTTATACACCAGACAGTTATCTTAGCAACTTGCTATTTCGGCATGCGGTGATTCCCCAAATGGAAATCGTTTCGTTATCCACCTATCCGGATAAAAGATATGATTACAGCGATTTCAAAAAAAGAATGAACGACGGAAGTATTCCGTGGATGCTGATGAGAAGTAAGGATTCCAGCAGGCAGTTTTATGATATTTCACTGGATAAATATGAAAAAACGGACAGCCTGAATGGTTTTACAATTTACCACTACAAGCCCTGAGCTGAATATGACAATGATACTGCAAAAATGGGTAAACCGGTATACATGGGCAAGTGCCTGCTGCATCACCGCCTGCCTGTTCCTGCTTTTTACAATCATAGCTACCCCGCTGCTCAATTCAGGAGATGATACTTTTTTGATGTACACACTTGGCGGTGGTTATGGAGAAGCTCCAACTGATCTTGCACATTATAATTATGGCTGGAATTTTTTACTGGGCGGATTTGCAAAAAGATTATTCATTCTTTTGCCCGGGATGAATTGGTACACGGTCATATTGCTGCTTTTTCATTCCGCAGGCAGCGCTGCTTTTTTATATGTATTATTAAAAAGAAACACACTGTTTACGGCCCTGTTGCTTTTCCTCATTTCCTTTTTTTTCTTTGAAGCAAGACAATTGTTGTCATTAACATATTCCGGCGCTTCCCTGGTGGCAGGGGCCGGTGCGTCCGTTCTGCTTATATACCAGCTACGGCTCAAAAAAATATTCAATGGCAATACTTTTTTAGCGGTGCTTCTTTTATTGCTGGCAGGTATGCTTCGCCTTCAAATAGTTTGGCTGGTGGCATTACTTTTTGCTTCAGTGGCAATAACCCTGCTGAACAAGCAACAGTTGCTGCGTTGGGGGCTAACCATGCTGCTGGTAATTGGGGCATTATGGGGATTGAATAAACTGCACGAAAGGTATTATAGTAAAAATATACCCGGCTGGGAGCAACAGGAAAAATTTAGGCAGGCTTTGTTTTATTCATATAACAGGCAACTGGTAAGAGAATTGCCTGCTGGAACTTTTAAAGATAGTACGGAGCAGGAATTATTCTTTGCAGGATTTTTGTATGATTCCGTACGGTTTAATGCAGAACGTGTAACAGCCATCGGCAAACAGATAACACGCAACCGGAGTTTGGATAATAAGGATGACTGTAACGGGCTATATTGGTTCTTTATTGAAATGAGGGTATATATTTTACTTTTTATTGTAGCATTGGTTTCATTATTTGTGCAGCGAAAATATTTGCCGGTACGAAAATGGTTGCTTGCTTTTTTGGCTTTTCTCGTCATTCATGGCTACTTGTTCGTTTTCCTCAAGATCACTATGGCCATACACCTTGGCTTATTATTTTTTCTCTGGATGGCGCTTGCCATGCAATTTACCAAAGAAGACCGCCTCTTTACAGTAAATAAAAAATTAGCGGTTCCGCTTGCGCTTGTATTGGTACTGCTTTTTGGCTGGATGGAAAAAAGGGTGTGGAAAGAAAACAATATAAACAAAGAAAGGTACCAGCGTTTTCTTTGTGCGATGGGGGAGTTAAATAGCCATCCGGATAAACTATTTGTTGCCACTGATGATGCCTTTCCGCTGAATTATTTTTATATCTGGAATACACCCCGGCAATATCCTGCTGCCAACCTTTTGTACAAAGACAGGTTAATCACTCATACTTATTTACAAACCCTAAAAAGATTTGACATAACCAATCTTGAAGATGCGCTTGTAAACAATAAAAAAGTGTTATTGCCGGGCAAAGCGCTGCCCGCACTGGAAAAAGGAAAGCAGGCGGCAACGTTATCTGCCCCATTACCGGGTTTTCAATGCCTGAAAGTGCGGCAGCTCAACAGGGTTCAATAGTCTATTGTTTCCAGAACATGGCAATGCGACGGGTTACATTTTCCCTAATATTGATATAATACAAGTTGATATCGCCTACATGATAGTTTTTGGTCAAATATAAAAAGCTAAAAGGAAATTTTGGTTTGCGGGTATACAGCAAACCATTGTTTATTTGTGCATCTGAAGTGTGAGAATATATTTTATTGAAATTTTTTAAAATGCTGCCCCTGTTATTTTTCCGGGATACAAATTCGTTACCCACTGACCAGCTAAGGGGATTGGTAACATACGAATTTCCCTTTTCTTTTTTCAGCCAGAATGGGATATAGTCTTTCCGAAAGGTGCGCCAACTGCAGATACATCCGGTTTGTAAAGAATCAGTACACATTTTCAAAGAAGTAAAATAATCTTTCGGAACAGCCCAGCCCACGATATAGGCCACCACGAGTTTTTGTTGTAATGGCTTTCCCTCAAAGTATTCTTTCAACAATTTTTCTCCCAGCAGGCTGCCCTGGCTATGCGATGCAATGATGATAGGGCGGCCATTATTCCAGTGTTGTAAATAATACTCAAAAGCAGTTTTCAGGTCGTGGTAGGCCAACGCAAAAGCGCTGTCTGCTTTCTCTTTATTGGTCATGAAAAAAGTTTTGATATGCGCCTGCCTGTATCTTGGAGCAAACACCCTGCCGTGCTGATTAAAAACACTTGCCTGGTATAATATGGTGGAATAATCTGTTTTTGCATTTATGTATTCATCATCAATAGCCGCATTCTGGTCTTTCATTGATGCTGCACTGGTATAAGTGGTGGGGTGAAGAAAAAATATGTCCACCGTGGAGTCTTTTACTTCATATTGCAGCGGAACAGGCACACTGTCTGATGGATCGTTTTTCCAGGGATGGGCTGCCCAGTAATTTAACTGGCTGTAATCCGGTTTACCATCGGTGCTTTTAAACTGGTAGAGGCTTTTATAGGCTTTGTATTTATCGGCACAAGAAAATGAAACTATGGTAATAATAAGAACGGTGAAAAACTCGATTCGGCTCATAAAGCAAAGTAATACTGATTTACTTTACAAAACTGACACGGCTATTATTTTATCAATAACAGGAATTTTTGTCAAGAATATTTGGTAAAAACCAGGCGATGTTTCTTAAAAAGGGCATTTTTTGTCCACCTATTCTACCATTTGTCATAAATTTAAAAACTTTCTTTAGTGGGGTCAAAAGACCAATTGCCTATGCCCAGCCTGCATTCCAGCCAAAATAATAGCTTTTATGCGGATCGTTACTATAACAAATATGGTACTTTGTCTTGCATAGTACCAAACATCACCCTATCTTTGTGTTGTACAAGTTAAAAAAGCGCCGATATGAATATAGAAAACACACAGAGCCAGATGCGGAAAGGGATATTGGAGTTTTGTATTCTATCCATAATCCGGAGGGGTGAAGCTTATCCCAGTGATATAGTGGAAGAAATGCGGGCTGCCAATCTCCAGATATTTGAAGGCACGTTATACCCGCTGCTTACCCGTTTAAAAAATGCAGAGATGCTCACCTACCGTTGGGTGGAAAGCAACTCAGGTCCGCCCCGAAAATATTTTTTGCTGACAGAAAAAGGTGAAAACTTTTATAAAGAACTGGAGCAAACCTGGAATGAATTGTCGAATGGTGTAAATGCACTGACCAGTAAGAAAAATGAAGAACCGTTAAACCAACAATAAATCATCCGTCGGCAACAGCATAGCAGCGGATAAACTTCAACCAAAAAAAATTTCAACATGAAAAAGATCATTAACATAAACCTGAGCGGCCGGGTAATACCGATAGAAGATTCTGCTTACGAGAAACTGCAGGGTTATATAGAAAGCCTTCGCCGGTATTTCGCCAATGAAGAAGGGCGGGATGAAATTATTAATGATATAGAAAGCCGCATTTCAGAATTGCTGCATGAAAAAATCCGTAAAGGGGCGGAGTCCGTTACAGATGCAGATATTGAAGAGATCATCAGTTCCATGGGAAGAGTGGAAGATTTTGAAGAAGTAACTGCTGATACAACCGAGAGCAGTCAGCAAAATGCAAAGGAAGATAAAAAGGAAGATGCCCGGGCCAACAGCCAGCAAAATTTTTCGTTTGGCACCCACAAATCAAGGGGTCGTTTATACCGCGATACCAGCGATAAGTTTATAGGTGGTGTGTGCAGCGGTATTGCAGCATATATGAATGTAGACCCGGCAATAGTACGTATCCTTTTTGCCATCATTACTTTTGGCGGATTTGGTTTGGGCTTTGTTGCATATATAGCATTATGGGCCATATTGCCACCGAAAGATCTGGAAGGTTATTCCGGCAAGCGTTTATACCGCAACCCGGACGATAAAGTAATAGGCGGTGTGGCCGGTGGATTGGCGGCCTATTTTGGAAAAAGCACCAGCACCATACGTGTAATTTTTGCCGCTCCTATTTTGTTAAGCATTCTCATTGGTATTATAAATGGCTTTCGCTGGAATTATGCCCCTGATGTAGCATTAAATATCGGCACGGGTTCACTGAGCGGCACTTTTATCCTGATTTATGTAATACTCTGGATAGTATTGCCAGAAGCCAACAGTGATTATGAGAAAATGGAAATGCGAGGGGAAACAGTAGATGTAAACCGTATCCGCCAAAATGTGAAAGAGGGAATGGACAATATGAAAGAAAAAATGAAAGGCTGGACCGATGAAGTAAAAGAAAGAGCTCAGAATTTTTCTACCAAAGCCAAAGAATTTTCAAATACCAGGGGTCGTGCCTTTGCTTCAGAGGTAAATGAAACCGTTCGGCGCAGTGGCGGAGGAATTGGCCATGCCATTGGTGTTATTTTCAAAGCATTTTTCTTGTTTATTGCAGGCACTATCGCTTTTGCCTTATTTGTTTCACTAATAGCATTATTATTTGGCGGGGTGGCCTGGTGGCCGATAAATAATTTCTTATGGACCAGCAAATGGCAGCAAATCTTTGCATGGGGTACATTGATATTCTTTTTGATTGTGCCGCTCATAGGGTTTATTACCTGGATCGTTCGCCGTATCATCCGTGCAAAGTCAAGGAGCAATTACCTGGGCTGGACCTTTGGGGCCCTGTGGAGCATTGGCTGGGTATCATTGGTATTGTTAGTGGCCAGTATTTCCAAAGATTTCAGCTCTTATCAAACATCACCAGAACCTGTATTGTCCCTTACCCAACCTGCCAATGGCAAAATGATAGTGGCCGTTTCTCAACCCGAACTGGAATACACCGGCAGCTTTGGCTGGATGAATGATGATGGCTATGGTTGGGATCTTACATCTGATACGTTGTCTTTATCCGGCGTAAAGTTTACGGTGAAAGCCAGCCTCAACCAGCAGTACCAGGTTACTATTAAAAAGAACAGTTGCGGCCGGTCGAAAGAAGATGCGATGAACAGGGCTGCAAAGATTCAATATGTTGTTTATTCAAGAGACAGTATTCTTGATTTAGGAAATGGGTACTCTATTGATAAAGGCAGCAAGTTTCGTGGTCAGAATATAGAAATTGAAATCTTTGTACCCATAGGAAAAAAAATCCGCTTTGATGAATCCGTAAAAGACAAGTTGAATTCAGTAAATATAAGGGTCAAAAAAAGCCGCCGCCGCGATCGTATAACTGGATTTGAAATCAATACCGACGAAAGTGGATTTAAATATCTCTCTGGAGTGGATTATGTAATGGATGTGGATGGTAAACTAAAAGACCCCGGGGGTAATTCAGTTATTCAACCTGTTAATAATGATTACCGCTATAACGAAACAGACAGCGCCGCCCAAGCCTCGGAATTACAACAACAACTGGAAGCAGAGAAGCGCAGGCAGGAGCAGATTAAAAAAGAGGAAGAAGACAGTAAGCGCAGACAGAAAGAACTTGAGGATAAATTAAAAGCCACAAAAACTAAACCTGTCGGATTTAAAAAAATAATCACCAAAGACAATGAGACCACATTTGCCGGAGGCCCCTCACCTGTTTCTTCACTGGTGGAATGGTTTTGATTAAAATAATAAAACAGCATATTATGAAATTGGAAAAACAAATAGTGTTAATCATATTGTTTGTTGTTACTGCAACCACTGCCTATTCTCAAGCTGATCAAAAAGAGATGGCATCCGCAGTAAAAAAGTATATACCTGTTTCACAGGAATTGTATGATAATATAGCAAGGATGGACAGTATCTTATTTGCAGCCCTTCAGGTACAGGACACGATAACGCTAAAAGAGCTTTTTACAAAAGACCTGGAATTTTATCACGACAGGGGTGGGTTGTCTGATTACCACAACATGATAAATGTTTCTAAAACACTTTTCACAAAAGAAAACGGATTAAAAAGAACATTGGTACCCGGAAGCCTGGAAGTGTATCCTATAAAAGATTATGGGGCCATACAGGAAGGCAGACACCGCTTTTGCCACCCGGAAAACGGGAAAATGGATTGCGGCACGTTCAAATTTATTCATATCTGGAAAAAGGAAGACGGTAAATGGAAAATATCGAGGATAATAAGTTATGATCATTAAGTAAGCTAGGTTGAAGTCCCGGAACATCCCGGGTATAAAAATGGCTCCTGTAATAAGGGGCCATTTGTTTTAACAATACAGGTTATTTACAGGCTTGGCTTTCTGAATTATGTCCGTCCTGAAAATTCAAATCGCTTCTCTTACCTTTGCTCACCTTAATCATAATATTGCTGTATGATAATCAAAAAAACTCCTTTTGCTGAAAAGCATATTGCGCTGGGTGCTAAGATGGCGGACTTTGCCGGCTATAACATGCCCATTTCTTATACAGGCATCAATGATGAACATGCTGCCGTAAGAAAAAATGCCGGCGTATTTGATGTGAGCCACATGGGTGAATTTATTCTGAAAGGAGAATTTGCGCTTGATCTTATACAACAGGTGACCAGCAATGATGCGGCAAAATTGAAAAAAGGACAGGCACAGTACAGTTGCCTGCCCAATGATAATGGCGGTATTGTGGATGACCTCCTGGTATATTGCCTCGAGGAAAACAGCGCCTATATGCTTGTAGTGAATGCCTCTAATATTGACAAGGACTGGAACTGGATCCAAAAGCATAATAAAAAGCATGTGGAGATGCACAATATTTCTGAGAAAACCTGCCTGCTGGCCATACAGGGCCCCAATGCTACTAAAATATTGCAACCAATAACAGATATGGACATACTGAACCTGAAATACTACACATTTACAAAAGGCGCATTTGCCGGTGTGGAAAATGTGCTGGTGAGTGCCACAGGTTATACAGGTGCCGGAGGTGTGGAAATTTATTTCGAAGACAAAGATGGGGATGCGGGAAAAATATGGGACGCTATTTTTGAAATTGGCGGTCCACAGGGATTAAAACCAATCGGGTTGGGAGCCAGGGATACACTGCGTCTGGAAATGGGTTTTTGTTTATATGGCAATGATATTGATGACACCATCTCACCCATGGAAGCAGGATTGGGATGGATCACTAAATTCACAAAAGACTTTACATCCAAAGAAATATTTGCAATGCAGAAAGCAGAAGGCGTTGATCGAAAACTGGTAGGGTTTGAAATGATAGAGAAAGGAATACCCAGGCAGGGATATGAGATAAAAGATTATACTGGAGAAACGATTGGTCATGTTACATCGGGCACACAATCGCCCAGTCTTGGCAAAGCCATTGGTATGGGATATGTACGCACCGCCTATGCCCCCATCGATTCGGAGATATTCATCAAGGTACGGGATAAACTGCTGCAGGCAAAAGTTTCGAAGATCCCTTTTTCATAATAAGCATTGTGGTTAGGTTTTTGCATTACGGGGAAGATTAATGTATTTTGAACCGGGGGTTCACCCATAGTATATGATATATCAAACTTCAGCCTATGCTAAAGGGTCGGCTGACAAATCGTCCATAAACCAATGCCAACCATTCATCTTACAACATTTATTGCCGCACCGGTACAGGTGGTCTTTGACCTTAGCCGGCATATTGGCCTGCACAAAGAATCTATGGTTGCACACAAAGAAGAAGCGGTGGCCGGTACCCGTTTTGGCCTTATCGAAAAAGACGAAACGGTAACCTGGCAGGCCCGGCATTTTTTTAAAAACCGGCTGATGCGGATAAAGATCACCGAAATGAAAAAATATGAATTGTTTATTGATGAACAGGCGGAAGGTGATTTTAAAATGATGAAACATGAACACCATTTTAAACCCTGCGAAAACGGCACCATACTGATCGACCTTTTTTATTTTGAATCGCCTTATGGCATGCTGGGGCGATGGTTCAACAGCATTTGCCTTATCAAATATATGCGCCGGTTGCTTGAGCAGCGCAATAAGACTATAAAAGAAACTGCGGAAAGCGATAGGTGGAAGAAGTTGCTGATAAAATAAGAAGCTGTTTGAATTATTTGTTTAGAATGGATTATGGAGGTTTTTGGGAGCGAAACCAGGCGAATTTTGCCGCCATAGTCTAAACGCCTAAGGCGAAAAATTCAACGCAGTTGCAGCCCCAAAAATGCCATAAGACATATCAAACAATTAATTCAAACAGCTTCTAAGAGAGTTGGTAAAAATTGCCGGATTTTTTATTCAAGTGATGGCTATATATTAATAAGGAAAACTTTTTCCAAATAGACAGCTATTACGAAAAGGGAGCAAAGTACAAGTAATAGAATATTTTTAGTATCTGGCTTTTCATTATGTACAATCCAATCAAAATACCTTGAGATTACAACTATACCAAGGACAGATGCAAATATTATTTGAAACATGTTATTTTTTTAAATAATTACCCCCACATACAATCGATAAAACTAATAATAGCAACACCAGCTCCAAACCAACTAAGGTGTTTTGATGCTAGTCTCCCAACTGCTCTTATTATCTGCTGCTTTGACATTATAGCCCAATTTGCACCAAGTTCAACAAATGCGCTATAGCCAATAGCCTGCAATATGCAATTAAATAATTTTTCCTGAGAGGAGGAACCGGCATTCCTTGCATAATTATTAATAAATTCCGTCTTTAATTCTACGAGAGCATTTGCAGCATGTATGGCATGGTATCGAAGAGCTGGTTTAATTTTTCCATAATAAATGTCAGTGATATCTGCATAGCCTTCATTAATAAGATATTGATTTGCTTCTGCTGCAATGGCCAGTAAACCAGGACAATTTTCAGCGACTGTTTCATAAGTCACATTTTTTGCGCTTTTAAAAGGGCCTTCGATAATAATATGTTCCGGGTCAGAATACCATCCGTATGTAGAGTCGCCACCGTTTAAATTACAGGAATTGACTCTGTTACTGCTCGACAATGCACCATTGCCGAAAAGGTTAAAGCTTTTGGATAATCGCTTTATATTATTTAGATAGGTACTGTCATTTTTATTAAACTTAAATTCTGTGTTCCCAAAAATTTTCATTGATAATTTCTCCCGATCACTAAGATTGTTATTCAAGGGATATTCAGAAAATTGTTGATTTTCCGACCCTTTATTACATGAAAGAAATGTAAATAGTAAAAGCGTGGCAAATATCGCAAAATACAAACCTGTCATTAACTTTTTCATTGAATTTCAATTTTCACAGTAAATAATAATTTTAAGAACGACTTTCAGAAATGATATGCAAAAGAAGGGTATCCGATTAGTATTGGTGAAAAAACACCCCGACAAAAACTATAGAAATTTTTTGACCCACTATCAACCGATTTTTTAGCAGAACTGATAAATCAGTAATTAGCCCGGCTACACAGATACCGGGTTATTTAATTGCCTTATTCTATGGTGTGGGTAAACAAAAGAAACCCGGTCATCATTAATAGTTCCCGTTCCTTTATTTTTGCAATCTGACTATGAGCAACAAACCTATCCTCAATACTTCCCTTTCACCCGCATTGCTGCATTTGTATGATTTAAGCAACAGTGTGGTCGTTATCATTGATGTGTTCCGTGCCACTTCCACTATTGCTTCGGCTCTGTATAATGGGGCAAAATGTGTGATACCGGTGGATTCAGTGCCAAAAGCCATAGAGATCAGCAAGAGTATCGGCGGCATAGCTGCCGGCGAAAGAGATGGAATGATAGCAGAAGGATTGCAGCATGGTAACTCACCAGTGGAATACGGCCGGGATTTTATTGAAAACAAAACCCTGGTACTTACCACCACCAACGGTACCCGCCTGCTGCAAATGGCGCTGGATAAAAATGCAGATACCATTGTTTCCGGCTCATTTCCCAACCTGTCGGCCGTGACGGATTTTTTAATAGCTGAAAAAAAGAATGTGGTACTGGGTTGTGCCGGATGGAAAGACCGCTTCAACCTGGAAGACACCTTGTTTGCCGGGGCTGTTATCAACCGTATTGCAAAACACTTCACGATTCATTGCGACAGTTCACTGATGGCTGAAACTATGTATGCCAATACGAAAAATGATTTAGTGGGATATGCGCCTAAACTCACTCATTACCACCGCCTGGTGGACCGGTTTGGACTGATAGAAGATATTAAATTCTGCCTTACACCCGATGTCGCCAATGTACTGCCGGTGTATGCAGAGGGGAAATTGATTGTGAAATAATTTTCTAAAAAAATAAAACCATACAAGATACGCCAATTTTTTTGCACTCGGCACCGATAAAATTTATTTATTATTTATCTCGTTTTACGAGGAAATCCGGGTTACATTCTTTTATTTTTGCCGATTAACCTTTTTTGACCGGCCTGGTATGGCAGTGGCTTTTAACCGGCAATCAAAAATCAAAAATCGAAAATTGCTTTGGCATTACCGCACCTTGTTAAATACGTATATACCCATGGAACGGATGAAGTGATCCGCAGAGGCAAAAAAATCCATGCCATCGGTTTTGTAGAACTGGTTGAATATGATGACCTGTTTGGCTCTGCTGTTTTCCGCGTAAAAGATGACAGCTACTCTACTTATTACAAAGTATATATTCAGAAATTTAAGGACCCCAAGTCAACTTCATTACGATGTGCCTGTCCGTATAACCTCGGGGATATTTGCCGGCATGAGGCAGCCGCCCTTTTTCAATTGCAGGAAATGATAGACCGCGGGCACCTGCAGGCTGAGAATGTAAAATATGACCAGCGCCATACGGTGGCCAAAATGAAATCCATTGAACTGAAAACATTACGCTTGCTTTCTTCCCAGGACGTTTTTGTAGAAGCAGAAGATTTTTTACGCACCCACAAAGCAATCATTGAATTTTCAGAAAACGAAACAGTAAAAGCAACGGTAACGTTGGTTGGTAAAACGTATAAAATACTGATTAAGAAAAATGAAGAACGCAATTTTGATACCAGTTGTGATTTTGAAGACGAAGAGCATCCACTCTGTTTGCCTAAAGTAATTGTATTCCTGCAACTATTACATACACATGGCGCCGGATATTTCGACAGCATCCGCAACTGGGATAAAGATAAAAACAAATTACTGGAGGCCTACGGTTATTCATTGAGTGATGACCTGAAGGGGAAATTTGAATTTGTGTATAAAGAAGGGAAACCTTTTTTAAGATTATTGGATGCCAGTATAAAAAGAGTGGCCCAGGTAGCTGTAGCAGCGAGGCCTGTGCTGCTGCCCCAAAAAGAAAAAGAAGTGGAAGAGGAACAAGCGGCACCAGAGACAATCGCCACACCAACACAACGGTTAGGAGCAGTTTTTAATTTTAATAAGAAAGGATACCCGCAGTTTACTGTAGATGTGGTGATGGGGGAAATCAATGACACCAATGATGCCTATACGAGCAAGGTGGAAAAAGTGGATATCAGCCGGTACGTAAATACGGATAACCTTCCGGAGAGTGATAAAGAACTGCTGACCCAGCTTCGCAAACTGCAGGAATCAGAAATAAATAAATATATCAACCGCAACTCTCCTTTTTCAGGTATCTGGGAAAATATCATTCATCATGAAGATGATGACCTTCCCGATGAAACAAAAGGATTGATGGCGGAGTATATGCTGCCCAAGCTGAAAAAAATATTTATAGAATCGGCAAATAATCCTTTCGTGTTCCTGTTGCCGGATAAAAAACCGTTTAAGACAGGTAACCTGGAGCCATTACAATTGCAGGCTGAAGAAGCAAGGCCTCATTTTATTATAAAAAAAGATACTGACTATACTGTTCAGTGCCGGGTAAAAGCCGGTCCACTGGAATTTGATCTCGGGGAGAATGAAGCCATGAGCCCGTTATTCTTTTTGTATAATAACCAGGCACACCTCTGGAAGAATAATGAAGTGATACACCTGGTGGAAAAATTTCTGCCATCAGGCAAAATGAATGTAAAAGCAGAAGAGTGGGTAAAAATACTTCATGGATTTATTATGCCATTGGCCAAAGAACACAAAGTGGATTTTGATAAATCAATGGTGCAGGAAATAAAAGACGGCAACCCTGAGGTTAAATTATTTTTAATGGAAAAAGGAGAGTACCTCGTTTTTCAACCGTCGTTCTCTTACAAAGGCTTTGAAACAAAAACAAGAGACAGAGATGAATTAATAGTCCCACAGGGTGATAAAGTATTGGTGGTACACCGCAACAGGGAAAAAGAAAATGAGTTTGTACAAAAACTGCAGAATCTGCATTCCAGTTTTGTTTTTAACGATGATTCGGGCACACTGGCATTGAAAGGGGCGGATGTGCTCAAGAATAACTGGTTCTTTTTGTTTGTAGATGCGATGAAGGAGATGAAAACACCGGTATTTGGTTTTGAAGCATTAAAGAATTTTCGTTTCAATACGGCCAAGCCGCAAACAAAGATATTCATCAGCAGCAATACCGATTGGTTTGATGCCAAAGTGGATATACTCTTTGGTGATCAGCAGGTAACGGTGGCGGAAGTAAAAAGGGCACTCGCCAATAAGCAGCAGTTTGTACAGCTCAATGATGGCACATTAGGAATACTGCCGGAAGAATGGTTGAAAAAATATTCATTGCTTTTCAGGGTCGGTGAAGGGAAAACGGATTCGTTGAAGTTATCCCGCTACCATTTAAGTGTGGTGGATGAGCTTTATGAAACAAGGGATGAAGAAGAACTGGTGGTGCAACTGGAAGCGAAATATGAAAACCTGCGGCAGTTTAACCAGATAAAGGAGATAGACCCTTCTGCTTATCTGAAAACAATTTTGCGGCCTTACCAGGTGGCGGGCTATCAATGGCTCAATTACCTGAAAGACATCAAATGGGGGGGCATACTGGCCGATGATATGGGATTGGGTAAAACAGTGCAGGCGCTTTCATTTATTGAATATTATAAAAAAGAAGAAGGAAAATTGAAAGCACTGGTGGTTTGTCCCACCACACTGATCTATAACTGGGAGAATGAAATAAAAAAATTCACTCCTTCACTGACATACAAGATACATCACGGGGGCACCCGCACCAGGGTAAGAGAAGAACTGACCGACCATGATGTAACTATTACCACGTATGGTACATTGCGCAGTGATATAAAATTGCTGATGAGTATTGAATTTGATTATGTAATACTGGATGAAAGCCAGGCGATAAAAAACCCGGCCAGTAAAGTTACCAGGGCGGCGGGACTGCTGAATGCGAAGAACAGGCTGTGTATGAGTGGTACTCCATTGCAGAATAATACGTTTGACATATTTGCGCAAATGAATTTTTTAAACCCGGGTATGCTGGGTACGATGGAATTTTTCAGGCAGGAATTTGCCATACCCATTGATAAGTTTGGGGAACAGGACCGGAAAGATCATCTCAAAAAAATCTTGTATCCGTTTATTTTGCGAAGAACAAAAGAACAGGTAGCCAAAGATTTACCGGAGAAACAGGAGATGATACTTTTTTGTGAAATGGAAGATGAGCAGCGGAATATTTATGATGCGTACCGAAATGATTTTCGCAACCAGATATTGGGTACTATTGAAACGCAGGGTATACAGAAATCGCAACTGACCATCTTACAGGGATTGATGAAGCTGCGGCAGATATGCGACTCCCCGGCGATATTGAATGAGCAGGAAAAATTTGAAAACCATTCTATCAAGCTGGATGAACTGGCAAGGGAGATAACAGAAAATATAGGGAATCATAAAGCCCTTATATTTTCACAGTTCCTCGGAATGCTGGCATTGATAAGGGCGAAGCTGGAAGAGCTGGGAGTAAAGTATGAGTACTTTGATGGAAGCACATCGGCGCCGGATAGGGAGAAAGCAATACAGAGTTTTCAGCGGAATGATGAAGTGCGGGTGTTTTTAATTTCATTAAAAGCAGGTGGTGTGGGCCTTAACCTTACGGCAGCTGATTATGTGTATATAGTAGATCCCTGGTGGAACCCGGCAGTTGAGCAGCAGGCTATAGACCGTACACACCGTATTGGCCAAACCAAAAACATTTTTGCCTACCGCATGATATGTAAAGACACCATTGAAGATAAAATACTGCAACTGCAGGAAAAGAAAAGGGCATTGGCCAAAGACATTATCTCCGATGATGCCACATTTGTGAAGGCGCTGACTAGGGAGGATGTGGAGTATTTGTTTAGTTAAGAGGTAGGTGTAAAATCAAATACCTGCATTCCACAATATCCCCGGTTAAAAAAATTCCCCACTCGTAGAAAAAATTCTATAGAAAAAGTATTGCTATTTCTACAATAGAAATGAGATGCTGTTATTATTTTGCTAGCTCTTTCAATGCAACGGGGATACTGAAAACCGGTAAAAAGAGTAAGGGTAAATTAAAATTTTAAACATGAAAAAACTATTAACCAAAGGAGCAGCATTGGTACTTTTTTCCTTTTTAACTGTTGTTTCTAATGCAAAAAACTATTCGGCAATTTCAATCTCTTCACTTATCACAAACGACTTGTCTGACCGTTTAGCAGCAGATAAAGATTTTCAAGAGTTCTCTTTTTTGATTTACGATTTTACTGCGAAAGTTCGAACCACAAAATCCGGCGAACTTGTATTAAATTATTTTGGAAAAAAGACCACAGAGGAGGAAAGTAAAACTATGTTAGATAAGCTTGGTTTTTTTTCTAAGTCAGAGTTTCAAAATTATTGGAAAAAAATTTACCAATTAAAGGCAAGCTTTCAATCAAAATTTACCGAGTTACATGACCTTCCGGATGTAAGTGAAATAGTTAAAATAGCCGCACAAAGGGTGGCATTGGAGAAAGGGTTCTACAAAAATTCAAATTCAGCTAAATTACCTGCTTCTGTATGCTGGCTAAATTTAGTTGTAGAGACTAATAATTGTACTTTAATTTGGTGCTACAACGCCGAAGATTGGGAGGGTTGCATGGCGGCCTGCGTAGCATTATCCATAGCGTCGTCGGGCATTTGCTTTCTTTTTGCAGATTAATTTACTAATTTAGCAAGGCAGTGTTTTATTCAGAATGCTGCCTTGTTTTTATTGTTAGGGTATGAAAATCCATTACTTTATTTTTCTTTTTGGTATTTCTTGTGCTTCATCAAAAATTACAAATCAGGGGAACGCCCCAGAAGTAAAAACTATATCAAGCTTCCCTGTTTGGGTAGATTATTCAAAGACAGTTCCAGATAGTGTCCGGGGATTCCTAAAAGTGTATTTACAGACAAAAGGCAAAACGATCCTGTCAATGAAAGAGGCATTGGAGTTAATGTTTGAAAACGAGAACACTAACTTAAGAAGTATTCTTCCCGATGCTAATGTTACAGAAAAAGAATTTATTAACAAGCTTGAAACATTAAGAAAACCAGTTTGTAATTTTCTAAAGGCAGAGTTGTTTTATTCAGAAGTGAAGGGTAAATTATTAACAGATAGTATCAGATGGTTTGTACTTCAGAAGCCATCTTTGGATACAGTAAGAATCTACCATTCATTTTATTCAGTCCCCCTAAATGTTGATAACCCATATTTGATTTGGCGTGATTTTGCAGATACTGTACTTGCCTCCCGATTGTTAAAATAAAGTGTATGCTAAAATATCTCTTCCTTTTAATGTTCTCTCTTGCTTTTACTAAAAGCCTTCTTTCACAAAAAAGAGATTCTTTAAAGTATAAGTACACCAATTTTACCATTTACCGGTATGGAAATACCTATTTAAAAGGAAACGAACGGCTTACATTTAAAGACTTAAGCAGGGAGTTTTCAATGTCGGACCTGGGATTTGATTCCTATATGAAAGCTAAAAAATTCAAAACAACAAGTACTGTTATGCGCTGGGCATCTTTCCTGGCGGGTCTTACTTCATTGGCCGTTATAGCCAATAATGGTAATACAAATACCGCTGTTGTGCTGCTGGGCGGGCAAGTGGCACTTGGATATAGTGCTGCTAAGCATGGAAGCATGTCTGCCCAAAACCTAGACCGGGCCTTGTGGCAGCGAAATAAAGACCTGTTGTTTCCTAACACTCAGTAAGTAAAGAGTAGGAAAAGTGTTTGTTACTTAATTAATGAACCCGGGCATATCGATGTGCAAGGCGTTCTTCACTATGGAATATCATTTACACTTGGGAGTTCAACAAATTATGCCGGCGCAACAACATTATGTCCGCCGGAGGGGGATACTACTGGTAGCTATTCTTTTTTGACATTACTAATGTTACAGTTTCTTAACACTTATATCTGATTAAATATGAAACGGTATATAGTTTTTCCGATATTTTTTTTTGTGCAAAAGGTCAGTTCGCAAACCAATTCAAAAAGCGATACTACATCAATACTTAAAACAGACAATTATTCCAACTTTAAAACACCCGGCCGGGCGGTAACCTACACCCGCACTGTAAGTGCAGACTCCAGTTTTTATTTAGGGCAAGGAAAGCAGGGGAGTATTAAAACGGGCTCGTTTGACTATGTCGAAATGACCAAGAAGGCTGATCATTTTTTTCGAAAAAAATATTTTATAAAGGCATCAGAACTATATATTCAGGCTTTTAAAAAAAATAATGACCTGGGTCAGGTTACTCACCGGTATAACACGGCTTGTTGCTTTGCTATAACTAATAAAAATGACAGCGCTTTTCAGCAACTATACCGAATTGCAGAAAGGGGAGGTTATTACAACTATTTTGAGATACAAAATGAAAAATACCTTAATTCATTGCATGGAGATAAACGATGGGAGCATTTGATTACAATTATTAAGACAAATGCAAAAAAACTGGAAGATGAAGCAAATTCAAAACTTCCGGAGAATAATTAACTGGCTAATTTTCAACATTCCTTCAATTTTCCAAAGGAGAGTTAGTTGTTTAAGCAATAAAATTTGTTATAAACAGGTAAAATATATTTTGTAAGCTTATATATGCTTTTACAGTTAGAAAATGCCAACCAGGATACAGTTAACAGACTATTGGCGTTTGCACGTCAAAATCACATAGAGCTTTCATTTGTGGATGATGCGGGTGCGGATTATTCTTTAACAGGCAAACCGTTAACTCCGCAGCAGCTAACACAGTTAATTGAAAAAAGCAGGAAAGCGGATTAATTTCTATGTTGGCAGAAATATATTCGCAGCACTCCAAACTTCGACAGTTCAAATCAGGACATTAAGAAACCCTGAAATACTAAGAACTTCGACAGAATATGTAAGAGCGAAAAATATTTTGTCACAAAATGCTGCAAGTCGAACTGCACAGGGGTATTCCCATTTGACAAAAATTAAAATAAAAACAGATGAATTTCATTAAATCTCTTGGAACAAACACAATTAAGTACTTTAAAGGGCTTTTAGCTATTGCCCTTTTATGGCTGATACCTGCCCTTGGAATTTTCATTTTTGACTCTTGTAAAAAAGCAAGCTACGAAAATAGTAAATCGGGCGAAGCTGCAAGAAAGTTCAATGAAGCTGTAAACACAACAAGGGCAACACTTGGCTCTATCAATTTGGGTAATAACAATGCTTTCCAAAGCCGCTTAACAGAAAATACGGGTGACTATTACTTAGACTTCCCTGCTGAAACAAGTCCTTCTGTAATTACAGAGTTTTCCTCTAATGTTACAATTCAAACACTTACAAATGTTCTGACCAATTATGGTGTTTCAATTGATGACTCCGTAAACACAAACGCAGATTTGACAATTCAAGTTGCATCAGAACCTATATTAACTGAGTTGCAACCCTTAGTTGTAGAAGCCAAAAACTATTTATTTGCTAAGGGTATTACAAACCAGCAGATAAGTGATATGCTTCTAGAAGAAGGGGCAGAAGAAATAGACTTAATTCCATTTGTAAAAACATTAACAGCTGTCGAGCAAGGACAATATGCAGTCAACGACATTTCTTTCCCTCTTATAAATGAAGCTAAAGCACTTCCACATTATTTGGAATGTGCTATCGAAGCCCTGGGCTTTGATGCCCTTTATGCACTTGGTGCTTCGGGTGCTAGTAGTTGGACGTGGGGTACAATGAAGTCTGTATTCAAGAGTGTTGCAAAAAGATTTTTAGGACCTATTGGAGTTGCAGTTGCTGTTGTTTCTTTTACGATGTGTATGTTATAAGATAAAAATTAATAGTTATGAACCCATTTCAAGTAATGTTTATTATTGTTGCTGGGAGAACTCTTTATGTGAGGTGTAATAGATTATTAAAAGCCATTAACCATAAGAATAATGAAGCAGTAAAAGGAGAACTGGCTATATTATTCCTGTTTCTATTAATTGGTATTGGGTTGCAATATTTTCATTATTCCCAAAATAAATAGCCTTATTAGCTGTCTTATTGTTTTATCATCAAATATTCTATTCCTTTCATTGGGAATATTGAAAAGATATGTAAAAACTATTATAAGACTTTTAATAACTAAATGCGAATTAATTAGGATACAAGCTTCAATGACAGGAGAATTTCAATATCAGTTATTTTCTTTTCATACAAATAGCCAAATTAATTAATGAGTATAATAGCAAATACTTCTGCCAACAAATGTATTTATGCAATATGGGCTGACGAATAAAATCTCAGCCCATATTTTCAATCAGCTTTGGTTCGGGCTTAACGAATATTAATCAGCTTTTGCAAATATTTTCGTCTGCATATCTTTGTTCGGCTGACGTTCCAAGCTGACGTAACACGGAATGCCCATACTGCATAAATACCTAACGAAGGATGTCCACCAAATTGTCAGGAATAATTATAATGCAGATTGATTATACCACGGATGCCTTTGCATCATTACTTCAACTGATAAATTTTATTGAAACAAAACCACGGTCGGAGCAGGATTACGCTGGCTTAATCGCTATAAAGCATTTCTCCAAAAATCTCTTTTAAATTCAAAGAAAACCAGAATTTGTCATAATCAAACTTTTCAAAAATTAAAGCTTCGCTGTCTTAATTACAATGATTAGAACATTGCATTCTCCACGCACGAAAACATGGTTTTGATTGAGACCTTACTGTATAAATCAAAGATTACAGATTAAGTTTTTGTTTGAAACAATTGTTCAGGCTGGTATTTCTATGAATAGTCACCGGCAATTAGCAGGAAAACAGGAACCTTGTAAGTTTGGCTCATGGACAAATCCACCCCCCGTCCCCTCTTTAACCTCCGGATAAAGAGTCCATCAACCCCATTTTTGCCCCCTTTATCAGGCAGTTCGTCGGATTTTCAACAAAAATTAAACCTTCGGCGAAGGTTGGAACACCTTATTACGTCTACTTTCGTACACTATTTCACCTAGAATACTGATTATGAAGAAGATTTTTACCTTATCCATTTTTATATGCGCCCTTTTTACTGCCGCACAGGCCCAAAAAGCTGATGGCAGCATTAAAGGAAAATTGATAGATACGGCAGCCAAACAGCCCATAGCAGATGCCACTATTTCAGTGCTTAGTACCAAAGATTCATCCCTGGCTACTTTTACACTCTCCAACAAACAGGGTGTTTTTGAAATAAAAGGACTGATGGAAGGTGGTTATCAACTCGTGATTACCCATTCCGGTTTTGAAGCAGTAAAAAAACCTGTATCCATTACACCTGCTGATAAGAATATTGATTTAGGTAACCTGCCAGTACAAAAAGAAATAAAAACCCTGGAAGGGGTAGTCGTAACAAATGATGCACCCGTGATCATTAAAGACGATACGGTACAATTCAGGGCCGATGCCTTTAAAACAAAACCCAATGCCACGGTGGAAGATTTGCTGAAAAAAATTCCCGGTATGCAGGTAGATAAAAGCGGCAACGTAACGGCACAGGGAGAAACGGTACAAAAAGTATATGTGGATGGCAAAGAGTTCTTTGGCAATGATCCTAAATTGGCCACTAAAAACTTAACAGCCGATATGGTGGAAAGTGTGCAGGTGTTTGATGATATGAGCGATCAGGCCAAGTTTACCAAAATAGATGACGGCAGTAAACAGAAGGCAATAAATATTAAACTGAAAAAAGACAAGAACAAGGGAATCTTCGGCAGGGCCTTAGTGGCCGGCGGCGACCAGGGCAGGTATGAAGGAAACCTGAGCATTAATAAATTCAACGGGAATAAACGATTGTCTGTTTTGTTCAATGCCAATAATATAAACAAGCAGGGTTTTTCCTTCTCAGACATTATCAGTTCCATGGGAGGATTCAGTGGTATGAGCGGTGGTGGAAGTTCCGGTGGCAGCGGAGGTTTTGGCAGCGGTGGTGGAGGATTCGGCGGTGGCGGTATGCAGATGGCATCCACCCGTGGTGGCGGCGGCATGTTTGGGATAGGATCCACTTCATCGGGTATAACAAAATCACTTTCTGCCGGATTGAATTTTAATAATGAAATAGGTACCAAAATAAAAGTAAGCGGCAGTTATTTTTTATCCAATACCAAAACCGAACAGGAACAAAGCACTTACCGGCAAACATTTTTTCCCGACGATTCCATAGCGCTGATGACCAAGAACAGCAATTCAAACAATAAAAATCAAAATCACCGGTTCAATGTGCGGTTTGAATACCAGATAGACTCCATGACTTCTATTTTGTATACGCCAAGTCTTACCCTGCAGCATTCAGAAAATTTCAGCGAAGACACTTCTTCCACTATTTCAAACACACCGGCAGAACAATACCTGGCCCTTACCAATCATAATATTAACTCCAACAAAAGAGATGGTGTGAACCTGGGTAATAACTTATTGCTTAGAAGAAAATTCAGCAGACCGGGCCGTACTATTACACTGGGTTGGTCCAATACGTATGGCACCAGCGAAAGCGAGGGATACAGTATTGCACCGCTTAGTTTTTATAAACCAGACGGTTCCTTATCCAGCTCCCGCAATCAGAATCAGCAAAACAAGCAGGAAACCAGTACACACAATAATGTACTGAGCGTTTCATACACTGAACCTGTTGCTAAGAATAAGGTAATGGAGTTCAACTATGCTTATACCAATAACGCAAGTACTTCTGATAAAAAAACTTTTGATTTTAATAACACTTCTCAAAAGTATGACCTGACTAATTTACTGCTCACCAATACTTTTGAAAATACATTTCTGGGAAACCGCTTTGGGGTTAATTTCAGGACACAGGAAAAGAAATACAATTACCAGTTGGGTATTGGTGTGCAAAGGGCCACACTGACAAGCAACAGCTTCAGGGCCATAACCGGCAAAGACAGCGTTTCACAACAGAGTTATACCAATTTCTTTCCACAGGCCAGTTTTAACTGGACGCCAAGCCGGACCAAGGGAATCAGGGTAAACTACCGTGGAAGAACTAATCAGCCTTCTATTTCACAACTGCAGGATGTGCCGGACTTTAGCAATCCCCAGTCTGTAAAAACCGGTAACCCGGCATTGAACCAGGAGTTCAGTCATAATTTCAACCTGGGCTATAACACATTCAACATCCTTACTTTCAAATTTATTGCGGCCAATATCAGTTTCAGCACTACAAGAAATAAAATTGTAAACAGTATAGATACGCTGAACAAGGTGGTGCAGCTTACCCGCCCGGTAAATATGAATGGTGCGTATACCACTACCTCTTTCTTTACGGTGGGACTGCCTTTTAAAAATCCTAAATTAAAGGGCTCCAGCCTCAATTTTACAACGGTGGCTTTATTCAATCACGATGTAAGTGAATTGTACAAACAAAAAAACACTGGAAAAACACTCACCCTTACACAAACCGCCGGCGCCAACTTTAGCCTGAAAGAAAAATGGGATATCTCTTTTAACGGCAGCGTATCATATAATACCATTAAGTATTCGGTAAATACCAGCCTGAATGAAAATTATCTTTCCCAAACCTATTCAGCAGATGTCTCCTACCGGTTCCCCAAAGACTTTATACTGTCAACAGATATTGATTATTATGTAAACTCCGGCAGGGCCAATGGTTTTAATCAAAGTATACCGCTTTGGAATACCAGTATGAGCAAGCAGTTGTTTAAAAAGAAAAATGGGGAACTTAAATTTTCGGTAAATGATATCCTGAATCAAAACCAGAGCATTACCCGCAATAACGGGGATAATTATATAGAGGATGTAAACAGCATGGTGCTGAAGCGTTATTTCATGGTAAGCTTCCTCTTTAACCTGAACAGGATGGGTGGAAAAAATGCCCAGCAGGGTATGCCAGGTATGCCCAAATTTATGGAAAGGAATATGCGGAACGTAAGAATGTATTAAGCAGCGGTATTTGCAAAATAGAAACGTCCCGGCCATTGAAGGCGGGACGTTTTTGTATGCTCAGGGTTTAGTAAGTACATAATAAATAGCCGGTGATTCCAGCTATCTTGATCATTTAAGGTATAAGGATAATTGTTTGATGGGTATCACACACATCAAACAGTGTTATTTCTAAAGGGGCAACTGGTTTATTTTCTTCTTTGATAGCTGGTGGCAGCAGCCGAAGATCCTGAAATAATTACGGATAAAACCGACTTCAGCAACCGGAAGAAATTAAAAGATGGTTTATAATAATGGCGGTAAATTTTTGCCTCTTCGTGGTGGTGTGTAAGCCTTTTATTTTTCATAGTTTGATTATTTATAAGGGAATAACGAATAAAATGTATTTAAAAGTATAAAATAAAAGTAAAAAGTAATAATATTGAAACTTGTTATTAACCCGTTAAATCCGATTTTGATGGCAAAATCCGTAAAACCACTTGTATTAATTACTATTGCAGCCCTTCTATTTCATTATTCCAATGCGCAGTTAAGATTGCCGGCCATTAATGGAGTGGGCATTGATGTAAAGAAAGTAATAGAGGATTATCCCAACCGTTTTATCAACCTGATGGGAGAAGTGCTGACTGAAAATACCCAGTCCACTGACTACCAATGTAATTTTAAAGTAAATGGCGCTGAAGAAGCTTTCATCACCCGCTACTCTGCTAAAAAAGAAATGTGCAGTTGGCAAGCCGTAATGCTTACCACTGAAAGTTTTGAAAAAGCCAAACAAAAATTCAAGTCGCTGTACAACCAGCTCAATAATTTATCGGTAAATATTGGTGCTGCTAAAAATTTTCACCTGAAAGGAAAATATGAGGTACCAGAGGAGTCCATGAAATTTACCTCTGTTGTTTTTTCCTTTAATCCCGAAACAGACCCCGTAAAAAAAATCCGGGTAGAGATTGCCCTTCAGCACCAGGCCCCCATGAATTGGAAAGTAAAAGTGCTGGTATATGATAAAGAAAGGGAGGATAATGAGCGGGGAGAGACGAAAGAATAGGTTAATAGGTTAATAGGTTAATCAGTTAATTGGGAAGGTCGCATAAAAGTTGAACCACTTTCCTGATTTTTTGAAATTTTGGGTGTTGAGAGTCTTTATGCAGAGCAAGGTCCTGATAAACCGATTAACTAATAAACTAATTAACTTGTATCTGAAACATTAACCTTCATTAACCTTAAATCAATCCCAATTAACCCACTATTCCCACAACTAAGAATATTTTCGTAGCTGAAATGAATGAGCTATGAGAAAAACATTATTCCTGTTACTATCGGTTTGTTTTACCACCGCCTTACTGGCCCAAAAAAATGGCACAGTAAAAGGGATAGCTTTTGATACTATCAGCAAACAACCTGTATCTGGCGCCACCGTTACGTTGCTGGAAAGAAAAGATTCCTCCCTTGTTACATTTACCATGACCGGCAATGATGGCCGCTTTGAACTAAAAGGAATGGCCAGCGGCGATTACCGCATCATGATTTCTCATGTAAACTATCATAACAGTAATAAATACTTTTCCCTTTCAGAGAATAACCGGAATGCAGAACTGGGCAACCTGGTTATGAATGATAAAACCAAAGTGCTGGAAGAAGTAGTATTGGCCAGTGAAGCTCCGCCTGTTACATTGATTAACGATACGATACAATATAATGCCGGCTCTTTTAAAACCCAGCCGAATGCAAGCGTAGAGCAATTACTGAAAAAATTACCCGGTATAAAAGTAGAAAAAGACGGTACCATCAAAGCACAGGGTGAAAAAGTAACTAAAGTGCTGGTGGATGGAAAAGAGTTTTTCGGCAACGATCCAAAAATTGCCACCAAAAACCTGCCGGCCGATGCAGTGGATAAGGTACAGGTGTATGATAAACAAAGCGACCAGGCCCAGCTGACCGGTTTTGAAGATGGTAATTATGAGAAAACCATCAACCTGAAACTGAAGAAGGATAAGAAGAAGGGAATGTTTGGAAAAGTAAATGCCGGTGGTGGTAATAAAGAACGGTATGAGGGGAAGTTCAACGTCAATTCTTTTAAGGGGGCAAGACAGTTTTCGGCTATCGGCATGGGCAATAATACCAACGCAGAAGGGTTCTCTTTTATGGATATATTGAACTTTACCGGAGAGCTGGCCCGTATGCAAAGAGGGGGCGGCAATATGAACATCAATATTTCCGGAGATGAAGCGGCGGGGATGGGAATAAATGGGGGAGGCCGCAACAGCGGTATCAACACAGCCTGGGGCGGCGGATTGAATTATAATAATATCATTGGCAAAAAACTGGACTTTCAGAGCAACTATTTTTACAACCGCTACAACCCAAACCAGGAAAGCCATATACTGCGACAATATTTTTTACCCGACTCCTCGTATTTCTATAATCAAAATTCCTTTGCGGATAACCTGAGCAACAACCATCGTTTTAATTTGAATACGCTGTACCAGGTGGATTCATTGAATTCCATCCGAATCATTCCTTCATTTGGTTATCAGCAAACGGATAACCGGTCGCAAACGGATTACCAGACCCTGACAGAAGATAAAATACTTACCAATGATGGGTTCAGTAATACCACATCCAGCAGTAAAGGCTATAATTTTCGCAACGATATTACCTGGCGCAAAAAATTTGCCCGCAAAGGAAGAACCTTTTCCCTGTCGGTGCAAACAAGCCTGAATAAAAGCGATGGAGATGGCAGTCTTTCCTCTGTCAACAGTTTTTACAACCCCAACGGATCTTTGCTGCAGAAGGACACATTGAACCAGCAGAGCGCTACAACCGG
This sequence comes from Chitinophagaceae bacterium, assembly GCA_031441485.1. Classification (GTDB taxonomy): domain Bacteria; phylum Bacteroidota; class Bacteroidia; order Chitinophagales; family Chitinophagaceae; genus JJ008. The sequence goes on along the minus strand of JANOEQ010000022.1, from coordinate 30,596 downwards.
TGATCTGAAAAGTTATAATACCAAGGCGGTATATACTGAGCCGTTGTGGAAACGGTCGCTGCTGGAATTTAGTATAAGTAAAAGTAATAGCAAAAGCACTTCACAAAAACAGACCTGGGATTTTAATAAGGGCAGCGGTAAATTCGACAAGTTGAATACAAAACTCACTAATGACTTTGAAAATACATACAGCTTTACCAATGCCGGTATCCGTATGCGTACGCAAAAGAAAAAGTATAATTATGCGGTTGGCGCCAACTGGCAGCAGGCTGAATTGCAGGGAAAGATCATAAGTGGTATAAAAGATTCATTGATTGGTAAAACATTCCGGAATATATTACCCAATGCAAGGTTTCAGTACAGTTTCTCCCGCTTCAAAACATTGTCCATTACCTACAGCACGGCCACCAACCAACCCAGTATGGCGCAACTGCAGCCGGTACCGGACAACAGTAATGCGCTGAACATAAAAGAGGGCAACCCTGATTTAAAACAGGAGTACAATCATACTGTGCAAACCCATTTGAATTTAATAAGCCCGTATAAGAACAAAAACCTGTTCATGTTTTTGACCCTGCAGGCCACACAGCATAAAATTGTAAATAGCGATAATATCAGCCTGCTTGGGGTAAAGACCACCCGGCCGGTAAATGTAAACGGAGTGTACAATATAAACAGCAGTATCAGTTACAGCAGGCCCGTTCGTTTCTTAAAAGGCAGTGTGGAGATAAGCAGCAATGGTGGTGTTTTCAAGACCAGGCAATTTATTAATGGTTCAGGCAATGCCATTAAAACAACCAGTATTGGCCCGGATATACGGGTTGATATGAACCCAACGGATAAAATAAATATTGGGGTGAGTGCAGGGGTTAATTACAATAAAACAAAATACTCTTTACAAGCGGCATTGAATACAGATTATTTATCGCAGGACTACAATGCTTCGGTTGACTGGGAATTGCCTAAAGGGTTTTTCTTTGGTACAGACTTTACGTATACCATCAACAGTCAGCGGGCTGCCGGCTTCAACACTAAAGTACCGATATGGAATGCCAGCATCAGTAAACAAATGCTGAAGTACAACCGGGGCGAATTAAAATTCAGTGCCAGGGATTTGCTGGATAAAAATATTGGCATCAACCGTAATACAAATAACAACTACATTGAAGATTCAAGAGTGCTGACGCTGCGCCAGTTCTTTTTACTCAGCTTTACATACAGTTTGAGTAAAACGGGGTTAAATAATGCGGGTGGAGGGGGAATGAGGATTATTACAAGATGAGAAAAAAATAAACGGTTAATTGACCTCAAACTCATTTTTAACCCGGATATATTTACTTTTCCTTTTTTGAGGGTTTGTAGCTTCTTTTTTAGGGAAATCTTTTTCAACAAACTCAATAGTAGCCGCTTTCGGAATTTTATCCAAAAGAGCAGGGTCTTTATTGATTTCCTTAAGAAAATCAAATGCAAGTCCGATATTCCTGTTTATTGTTTCTTTTTTGGTCATTTTTTTAATTGCTTTAAATACCTTTCCTTATAAAACTCCCATCGGTCTTTTAAGTCCTGTTGCGCATAGTTTAATGCGTCCTCTAAATTAGTGATATTTATTGACTGTTTCTCCTTTTCTCCTTTGGGCGTCATAACATCCCTGTGAAAAAACCCATGTGCCAAATCATACCTTACTATGGCAACCCATTCATCTTCAATGAAAGTTTCATATTGAACGACAAAATACTTAACACCACCTTTTGACGTCTCGATTCTGATTCTCAGCCTATCCAATCTAAAATTATCCAATAAAATGAAAAAATACTTTTCACCCATTTTTCTTTTTCGTAAAATTAATAAAAACATCAATATTACCCGCAATACGAACAACAACTATATTGAAGATTCCCGTGTGCTGACGCTGCGCCAGTTCTTTTTACTCAGCTTTACATACAGTTTGAGTAAAACGGGGTTAAATAATGCGGGTGGAGGGGGAATGAGGATTATTACAAGATAAAACCATTCCGCTACTATAGTATTTCAATCAAAGAGCTGTTTTATCTTCTTAAAATACTCCACACTTTTTTTCTCAGCCTCTTTTTGTAATGGAATAGTATCCGGGAATAATTTTTTCCGCAACGATTTATAAATACCAATAGTGTTGTCGAGAGATTTAATAATTGAGTCACGGCTATAAGATGCCACCGTGATTTTTAAATTTTCCAGGTCAGACAAAGTCAGCTTGGTTTCCACTTTGCGCAAACCTCTCGGCTGTGTTTTGCTTTTTAATTGCAACAGAGGCGCCAATACCCTGGCCCTGATAAATCCAAGACCATCGAGACATTCAAAATATTCTCCGCGTGCAATTTTACCGGCAATATAGTGTACCCATGTCCACATACGGTCTTCAATCCATTGTAAATCGGGCTGCGGCCATACAGCCACTGTCGATTTGATTACATCACTCAACTGATTGTTTCTTTCATAAAGAATAATTGGGTTTTCAATTCTTGTATAAAATTCGGACAGGGTTAAAAATTTTATATCCACATGCAGTAGCGGGTTGTCATACAAACAAATCAGTAGCCTTGGCTCTCCCACATGCTCGCCGGTAAAGCCGGAAATAAAATCACCAAAACTACGGGCATAGGCCAGCATCTTTTCCTTATCATCCCCTATTCTCTTTTTAGTGATCAGTACCAGGTCCACATCTGAATAAATATCCAGTTCATTGGTTATCCAGGAGCCGGCGGCTGCCAAACCAATTACATTGATGTCTTTTTCAGCAATAGCTACCACTTTATCGGCAAATTCTTTTTGAACCATATTGAAGTTATCACTCACTAAGATATAAATAAATCACACAAAACTACTTCGGCGCAAAAAATACAGTAACTGAAAATTAATCTTTCCGGTTTAGAGGCTTTACGGGAAAATTGATCTATAACATTTAGGAGAGGGGTGCCAATAAAAAAACCTCCCGTGTACCGGAAGGTTTCTTTTATCCGAAGGCTAAAATTAATTGATACGTATCTGCCGGTTGCCACCCTGCATATTTTGCTCCATTTCTTTCATCATCTTATCTCTCTCCTTCTTAAATTCATCGGGAGTGTAATGCTTTTTCCCGGAAGGCTCTTTTATAGAAGCCACATCAGCTTTGCCGGATATATTTAATGCTTTAAATGTTTGCTTACCATTATTTACATCCATTTCCAAAATCAAACCGGGCAATTGTCCCTGGTATTCAGCTGGGCCTGCAGACACGGGGATTTCTGTAGTAAACCAGGCTATAACCAGGGAAGTGTCTGAAACATCTTTTCTTTCCATTTTTCCATTATCCATATTCATACGGGTTGTCTGCCGAATCTGTGTGGCAGTGGCTTTCATACAGGTATGGGTAAGGATCATTTTAGTTTCGCCGGTCATTTTCCATTTCAGCACTTTCACACTGTCATCAACAATGAAGGATTTATCAAACATTTCCTTTTTCTCCGTTTTCTTTTTTGTGTCGAAGTTGGTGTACAATACATCATTAGCGCCCGCCACTACCATTCTTATTTGCATACCGCCTTCACCATGCGACATTGCATCCTCTTCATTTTCTTTTTCCACCGCCTTCCACAATGATTGATTGCTGGCATAGTGGAGTTCAAAATTATCCTTGCGGGTTTGTGGCATCACCTGGTCTGCTCCGTTGATATTAAAACGGGCTTCGAATACCGATACTCTTTCGTAGGTTACTTTACCTTCATTTTGCTGCGCACTGGCAGCGAGGCAAATGTAAACGGCCGTTCCAGCCAATAGAAATTTCTTCATGAGTTTTTAATTTATTCTTCAAATGTAGCCTCAGCGGCCTGTAAAATGTGTTAACCCACCTTTCATTAAGGTTAATAAAGGTTAAAGCCTTTTCTGATACCGCCCCTTAATAAGTACTTTTGTTATGTGATGAAGCAACGAAAATTTATACCGGACCCGGTATTGATGGTGGTTTCCATTGTGGCGATTACCGTTTTCCAGTTATACTGGCTTCAGCAAAACTATGCCCGGGAAAAAAAGACTCTTGACTTAAAAATGCAGGCTGTCTTCAGGGAAACAATTATGCATTTGCAGGTAGCTAAATTAAAACTGGACGGGGTAAAATGGAGCAGTCCAGACAGCGGGCAAGCCCAGATAAGAATACTCATGAAAGAGGATGAAAAATTGAAAGTAAGGAGATTGCCTAAAAATGAAATCATGTCCACCATTAATGTAATTCGTAATAAGTTAAAAGATACATTACGGGGAGAAGTAAAAGACGGCATGGTGGTAACCATGAATAACGCATCTTTTTCTATTGATGGCGACTCTGTTAATTTTAACAGGGAAATACATGGACCAGGCCCCGGAAGTCACATTATAAATATGCTCTATGGGGTTGATTCATTGCAGGATTCCCTGCGGGTGGAAGAAGTTGATTCAGCCTACAGCAAGTCATTACAAGGGCAAAAACTGGATATTCCTTTTACAATCAGCAAGGAAGCAGTTAATGACAATTCTGCATTAGATAATGCCAATGAAATTACTGTGGGTTTTGCACACCCTGTCATTTTTCGATTAACAAAGGGCAATACATTTCCTTATCTGGTACAGCAGATATGGCAGCCCATTTTATTTTCGATATTATTACTGGGACTTACAATTCTTTCTTTTGTATTGCTCTATAAAAACCTGCTGAAACAGCAACGGCTGTCTGAGCTAAAAAATGAGTTCATCAGCAATATCACCCATGAATTAAAAACACCGATAGCCACGGTGGGAGTGGCCATTGAAGCGCTGAAGAATTTCAACGCTATAGATGATCCCAAACGCACCCGGGAGTACCTGGATATTTCTCAAAATGAACTGCAGCGACTGAGCCTGCTGGTGGATAAAGTACTGAAACTGTCAATGTTTGAGAAAAAGGAAATGGACATGAAGTATGAAAAGGTTGATTTGAAAAATGTGGTGGCCGAAGTGGTGGATTCATTGCGGTTGCAAGCAGAAAAATACCAGGCAAGCATTACAGTAGCCAGTGAAGGAGACCTGTCCCTGCAGGCAGACCGGCTGCATTTACTCAGTGTTGTATTCAACCTGCTCGACAATGCACTTAAATACAGTAAAGAGGCACCTGTTGTTAGTATCCATTTGAAAGAAAAAGAAAATGCAGTGGAAATGATAGTCGCCGACAATGGGATTGGTATTGCCGATCAATACAAAGATAAAATTTTTGAAAAATTTTTCCGGATACCGCATGGAGATACCCATGATGCCAAAGGATATGGATTGGGCTTAAGTTACGTAGCTGGTGTGGTGGAAAAACACCATGGAACTATTACAGTGGAAAGCCAGCTTGGTGCAGGCACTTCCTTTATTATCACCTTTCCAAAGAACCAGGTATGAGTAAGACTAAAATATTGTATGTAGAAGACGAATTATTTTTGGGTAAAATAGTAAGAGAAAGTCTGGAAAGCCGTGGCTTTGAAGTAGTAATGGAAAGTGACGGCGCCAAAGTAATAGCGGTTTTTAAAAGAGAAGCACCTGCTATCTGCATACTGGATGTAATGCTGCCAAACAAGGATGGCTTTACCATTGCCGATGAAATTCGGGAGCTAAATGAAGAAGTACCCATTATTTTCCTGACGGCTAAAATACAAACCGAAGATGTGGTAAAAGGGTTTTCACTGGGAGGGAATGATTATATACGGAAACCCTTTAGTATGGAAGAGCTTATTGTCCGCATTCAAAATTTGCTGCGCCAAACACCAGCCGATTCACAAAAAATTGCCGGGGGCACTGCTGTTATTGGAAACTATACTTTTCAACTAAACCGACAGATATTATCTATAAGGACAGAAGAGAAAAAATTGTCTTTCCGTGAAAGTGAATTACTCAAAGTATTGTATGAAAACAGGAACAATATAATAGATCGGAAAGACATCCTGAACCTCTTGTGGGGGAATGACTCTTTCTTTAACAGCCGCAACCTGGATGTGTACATCACCAAACTTCGCAGCTATCTGAAAGAAGACCCTTCTCTGGAGATAATTACCATTAAGGGAATTGGTTATCGTTTTGTAACAGGATAATTGCTTCAGCATCAGTTTTGGGGTGTATTTTTACCCGGATTATTATATGCCGGAACTAAAAGCCTATACAGCCGATCGGATTTTTACAGGAACTGATTGGTTAACTGATCATGCTGTGCTGACAGCGGGTGCCCATATCGTTACTGTTTGCCCCCTGCCTGATACACCTGCAACTTTGGTTGTACAAAAATTTACAGATCGCATCATAGCCCCTTCTTTTATTGATCTGCAAATCTATGGTGCTTCTGGTAAACTTTTTGCAGTACACCCCGAAGCCGATTCATTATATAAGTTGAACGACTATTGCAATACAGGAGGTGCTGCCTGGTGTTTACCAACAGTGGCTACTAACACGTACGCTGTATTTTGTCAATGCATAGATGCTGTAAAAACATATTGGCAAGAGGGTGGTAAGGGTATTGGAGGATTACATGTAGAAGGTCCATGGATCAATATGCTGAAACGGGGAGCACATGTGGCCCCGTTGATTCATGTTCCCTCCATCACACAGGTACAGCAATTACTTGAATACGGGAAAGGGATAATTAAAATGATAACACTGGCACCGGAGATATGCGGCCCTGAAATTATTGACTTAATTCTTTCGCATAACATTATTATTTCTGCCGGGCACAGCAACGCCACTTATAAGGAGGCAAAGGCTTGTTTTGCCAATGGAATCACTGCTGTTACCCATTTATATAATGCCATGAGTCCATTGCAACACCGGGCTCCGGGATTGGTGGGAGCCACTATGGATGATAACAAAGTAATGGCCAGTATAATTCCGGATGGTCATCATGTTGACTATACTGCTATTCGCATTGCTAAAGCAGTAATGAAGGAACGGCTATTTGCTATTACTGATGCTGTAACAGAAACGGGAGAAGGATATTACAAACATCAGCCGACCGGTAACAAATACGAGGCAGATGGTATTCTTAGTGGTTCAGCACTAACTATGAATAAAGCTTTGCAAAACCTGGTTAACCATGCCGGGATAGAATTGGGGGAAGCACTAAAAATGTGCAGCCTGTACCCGGCACAGGTAATGCGGATGGAAAAGGAATGGGGCAAAATTGAAAAAGGATATAAAGCCAGCTTTGTAGTGCTGGATAAAAAACTGAACGTGAAACAACTGCTGCATACCTGATAACACATGAGGCAACAAAAACCAGTACATACCCTTCTCGCCTGCTTTGTTTTTCTTCTGCAAAACTTTTCCACTATTGCACAACCCGGTGAAAAACGGTTTCAATATCCCGCGGCATTAAAAAATTCATATTTTGGGGTAAACATCGGTTATATAAATTATCCTTTTTCAGCGGCACAGCTGGAGGCAGGATACAGCGTGGAAAATATACAAGTGCCGCATCCGGCGGTGAGGCTTGTTTTATATGGTCATCAGTTCAATAAATATTTATCAGCCCAGGTAACTTACATGCGGCCGGTGGATTGGGTAAAGTATAAAAATATAAATGGCGATAACAAAAATCATTCTGTTTGGATGAATACTGTCAGCCTTACAATAGCTTCCACACTGCGATTACATAAAAAATTCTCCCTGTTTGCAGAAGCCGGTTTGGGCATTATTACCCGAAAAGGATTTTCCATCAATAATGTGCCTGTAGTAAAAGATGCTGCCTATTCTACGATATTAACTGGCGGTGCTCTGCAGTATCACATCAATAAAAAATGGGGTTTACAGTTAAGTGCTGCCTGGTCACCTGCCCATGCAAAGGATAAACAGCCGCATACCATTTTTTACTCAGCCGGATTCAATTATTACTTACGGCCATTATCAAAAGAAACGGTTGAGAAGAAAATAAAAGGTGGGTACCGGTTTCCTAAGCAGTTATTGCAGATGGGTTATACCACCAACTGTATTGGTTATGGAGTAAATAATGCGGTATCCAAAGGACCAATACCTGTTTTTTGGGGAGGAGAAGCAAAGCTGAGACAGGGCGTTTCCATCAACTACCAGCGAAATATTTTTCATGCCCGTAAAGTATTTGCGTTTGACTGGGGTATTGGTGGCGGCTGGTGGCAGAGCAGGGATAACCGAAATGTTTTTTTTACATTATCTGCCTATCCCGTACTTCGTTTTATGGCGGTGAGGTCAAAACCGCTTGATTTGTTTTTTGAATATTCCGTAGCTGGCCCCACTTATATTTCAAAGACAATTGTTGACAATAAAAAAACCGGAAGAAATTTTACTTTCCAGGATTTTATGGGCATTGGTATTTATGCTGGTAAAGAAAGGACACTAAATGCCGGTATCCGCATCGCCCATTTTTCCAATGGCAATATTTATCCGCAGAATGATGGAGTTATGGTTCCGCTTACATTTAATATCGGGTATGTATTTTAATGCGATGGTCTGACCGTCCCGGTCTGACCATCGAACAGGACGTTATAATATATGTCCGGACCGGGTGGTCATTGTTCTATAACTATATACATGGTCTGACCATCGCATCATGCATTATACATCCACCTCCTGAATTCCGATGATGTTTCCTGGCTGATAACTATATGATGTTTCAGCTCCGGCATATTCAGTTCCACTACCAATTTTACTTTTTCATAAGGCTTGAAGCTTCTGATAAAATTTATATTGATGATGTATTGCCTATTTACCCGGAAAAACTGGCTATCATCCAGTAACTCTTCCAGGTCTGCAAGGTTTTTTTCAGCAATATATTTTCTGCCGTTTACATCCGTTACAAATACCAGCTTGTTTTCTGTATAAAATAAAACGATCTCGTCTAATTTCAGCGACACATATTCCAGACCCCTTTTAACGACCAGCCTGTTTTTTTTCCGGGTGGTGCTTTGTTGTATAAATTTTTGCATCGCTGTTGTGTGAGGGGTAAAATGCTTTTCCAGCATCTGGTATTTCAACAGGGCTTTTTCCAGTTCGGCTTTATCCACGGGCTTTAATAAATAATCAATACCGTTATAAGTAAAGGCATTCAGCATAAAGTCATCATAGGCGGTGGTAAACACGACCGGCGCCTTGATGTTTATTTCTTTAAAAATGTCAAAAGAATTGCCATCCGATAATTGTACATCGCTGAAAATAATATCAATGTCCGGCGAAGCAGAAAAGAAGGCAATGCTTTCAGCTACCGAACCCAGCACAGCTTCCACCTGTATATCACCGGAAATTTCGGATAGAGTGTGGGCCAGCGCATTGCTGACCAATTTTTCGTCTTCAATAATTACTGTCTTTGTCATGGCTTTTAATTTACGGGTTTTTAATAATGGGCAGTTTCACGGTAAAGGATTCTTTATTTTTTTCAATCACGATATCTTTATGGCAAATAAGTTTAAAACGGGAGCTAAGATTTTTTAACCCGATATTAGTGGAATTGACGGAATAAGGCTTTGGTCTTAAATTATTGCTCACTTTCAGGTAATGGCCATTCATCAGAATTTTTATATCCAGCGGATTTTCCATAGAAAATTCATTGTGTTTGATCGCATTTTCAATTAATATTTGCAGGGCACACGGAGGTATGAGAATAGAATGATGGTTATCACCCAACGCCAGGCTCAGCCTTAGTTTTTTTTCATAACGGATTTCCAGCAGAAAAAAGTAGTTATTAATAAAAGTTATCTCATCCGCCAGGGGAATTAACTCCCTTGTTTTATTCAGCAAAAAATATTTGAATACCTGGGCCAGGTTATTATTGAATAAATGTGCCTGCATGGGATTGCTCAGTATCAGGTGATTCATGGCATTAAGTGAATTGAAAACAAAATGCGGGTCCATCTGGTTGCTGAGTGCCAGCAGTTCAGCCTGCGAAAGCTCACGACCCATATCATTCACCAGTTTAGTATCTATTTCACGTTCCTTACTAAGGAAGAGTATTTCATAAATAAGTGTAAATACAATCACAACGATGATACAGAGGGCAATAAATTTCCAGGCATTGTTGCGGTTAAATGCTTCTCCGGAAACTTTTAACCACACCAGGAAAGAGAATGCGCCAATACTGGAACCATACAGGGCAGACGACGTACAAACTGTAATAAGCTTGATAAAGGGATTGGTATTGGAAGAAAACAGGAGGCGAAAACGTTTATGCATCCAATGGCTGCCGGCCCAAATAGTCAAAGAAGTAAGTATGAAAAAAGTATTGGCTGCCGCCAGTTGCAGTACGGTATAGTTACGATAAGTTATTAACCCGGAAATTACCGGGAGTGACACTCCAAGGACCGGAATGAATAATATACGCAAATAGGTATCCCTTGTCATAGCAGTTCAGGCTAAGATGAACATGATTTATGCCGGTTAGAAAAAGTTTCATGTATATGGTAATGTGTATGCTAATGACAGCAGCAGCGACCGTATTGCTGTTTGGAGGCAGCAAATTTGTTTTTTCGGGTGCAATCCATTACAAACGGTATCCAAGTATCATAAAAGTGTAAGGGCCGGTGACAAAGCGTTAATACTAAAACAAGTGTTCGTATTTTATAAATATTATTTTAACAAAAAAATCATACAATAACTACAGCGTAAAGAATAAGTATTCACGCAACGGCACAAACCCGCAACGATCAACCGCTGCAAGAGCTACTGGTCAGTAGGCTATTATTTTTTCAGCTGCAACTCTTTAATCTTATACGTCATAAAATTACGCAGCACTGGAAAATTGTTTAAATCATGCTTTAGTCTTCATTATTCATGCTTCGGTGATAAAAGCCGGTTTCGCTGTAGCATAAAACAAAATGCCCTTGTCATACACAGAAGAAATAAAACTGATTACTCAGAAAAAAATTAATTATGAAAAAGCTGCTACTCACGGTTGCCCTGTTTATAGCCGGCTATTCTTTGGTGTTTGCACAAAAGAATATCTCCGGCAAAGTGACCGACAAAAAAGATGGTTTCCCCATGACAGGGGTTTCTGTAAGTGTGAAAGGAAACAATATTGCCACGCAAACAAATTCACAGGGCGAATATTCGCTGGCTGGTGTTCCCAACAATGCCACACTGATATTTACGATTGTAAGCTACAGAGCATTTGAAACAAAAGTGGGCTCCGGTACTTCGGTCAATGTAATCATGGAAGAAGATGCAAAACAATTATCAGAAGTGGTGGTAACTGCCAATGCAGTGAAGCGGGAAGCCAGGAGTCTTGGTTATGCCACCACCACCATCAGCAATGCGGAACTAACAAAAGGGAAAGACAGGAGTGTATTAAACTCATTGCAGGGTAAAGTGGCCGGTGTGCAAATAACGGGCAGTTCAGGGGGTGTGGGCAGTTCCACCCGTATTGTGTTCAGGGGCGGTACTTCTATTACCGGCAACAACCAGGCACTGATAGTGGTAGATGGTATACCTATTGATAACTCACAAACAGATGCCGGTGATAACCTGAATAACCAGGTGGATGCCGGTAACAGGGGTAATGATATAAATCCGGAAGATGTGGAATCGGTGACCCTTTTAAAAGGGCCAGCCGCAGCTGCCTTATATGGTACCCGTGCTGCAAATGGCGCATTGATCATTACCACCAAAACAGGAAAAAGTTTGAAAGGAAAGAAAACAGAAATTATCTTAACAAGCTCCTATAATATGGAGTCTATATTAAAATTACCAGAATATCAGAATGAATATGGACAGGGCGGGCAGGGTGCTCCGGATTCAAGAGAAAATTTTAGCTGGGGTCCAAAGTTTGATGGGAAAGTAAGGCCATGGGGACAACAGATCGGCGATTCACAAAGAGTAAAACCATATATTGGGTTAAAGAATAACGTAAAAGAGTTTTTTGATATCGGCAGTACCCTCACTAATAATATATCATTTGCTCAAAATAATGACAAGAATAGTTTTTTCCTTTCCTTCAATAATGTAGATCAGAAAGGAATAATACCCGGCACAACGTATAAAAGAAACTCAGTGAAACTGTCGGGTACAGCAGATCTTACAGATAAGCTGTACAGTTCCGCCACTATTAATTATATACGTTCTAAAGGCGATCTTTCTGTACAGGGGCAGGGCAACTCTCCTTATGATCAGATATTGCAAACACCAAGAGATATTTCCTTACTGGAATTAAAGGATTATAAAAATAAATTTAATGACCTGAATGGTTTTTATGGCGCTTATACTGTAAATCCCTGGTATTTTCTTGGAGAAGATTCTTATACCTCTGTTGTAGACAGGATATTGGGCAATGTACAAATAGGATATAAGCCGGTAAAGTGGATAGACGTAAGCCTTCGTTTGGGTACCGATGTATCAAATGATAAACGGAAACAGATTGTATCTAAAAGGGTGATTGATCCGAATGGCCAGAATGGAGCTAATAATTTTGCCGGCCAGTATTCAGAATTCAGCATCGGTATACGGGAGTTTACATCCGACCTGATAGCTACTGCAAAAAGAAATCTTACCAAAGATTTATCACTGAGTGTTTTACTCGGTCACAATATCCGGCAGCGGAATATAGAAAATCAATTCAGCCAGATCAACTCTCTTACCATTCCATTTTATTACAACCTGGCCAATTCTGCACAGCCACCCGTAACCGCCAACTTTAACAGCCTTCGACGTTTATACGGAGTGTATTCAGATATCAACCTTGCCTATAAAAATTATTTATTCCTGGGTATCACCGGCAGAAACGACTGGTCATCCACATTGCCAAAAGGGAAGAACAATTTCTTTTATCCCAGCGTAAACACTTCGTTTGTATTCAGCGAGGCGTTTAAAATGCCCAAGTTTATATCGTATGGAAAACTAAGGCTCAATGCTGCACAGGTGGGTAATGATGCGGCCCCTTACCTGCTGGAATCCGTATTCATTACGGGTACTGTGGGTGACGGACAATTGAACTCACAAGTGAATTTTCCATTGAATGGCATACCGGGCTTTACACAGGGTAATATTATTGGCAACCCTGAAATAAAACCTGAAATAACCACTTCGTATGAAGCAGGGCTTGAGCTGGGCCTGTTCAACAACAGGATTTCATTTGAAGGAACGGTTTATTCCAACAGAAGTAAAGATCAGATCATTACAGTGCCTATAGCAGCCACATCAGGCTATACTACCCAAACGCTCAACGCAGGGCTGATAACTAATAAAGGGATAGAGATATTATTGAGAGGCACACCTGTAAAAAGCAGGAGTTTTTCATGGGATGTAACAGCCACTTTTACAAGAAACAGGAATAAAGTGGTCGAACTCTTTCCCGGTACAGCACAACTGGCGCTGGGTGGTTTTACTGGTGGTACGTTGGTGGCACAAGTGGGACAACCCTATGGTTCCTTCTTTGGTTCTTCTTTCTTAAGAAGCCCCGATGGTAATATTGTAGTGGATGTTGCAACCGGTTACCCGATCATCGACCCGCAGGCAAAGATACACGGTAATGTACAACCGGACTTCCTGGCTGGTTTGAACAACAGTTTCTCGTACAAGAATTTCTCTTTATCATTTCTCTTTGATGCCCGTAAAGGCGGTGTCTTTTTTTCAAGAACAAAAACCTTACAGGAATTTACAGGTACCGACCCCCGCACATTGTATAACGGCAGGCAGGTCTTTGTGGTACCCGGCAGTGTTATTATTGACGCAAACGGGAAATATATTCCCAATACCACTCCTGTACAGAATGCAGAGAACTACTGGACTGCTTTCAGCTCGCCAACTGCCATGGAACATTTGTTAGATGCCAGCTTTATAAAACTGAGGGAAGTATCATTTGCCTACAGACTGCCTGCCAGTTTATTTAAGAACAAAGGAATAAAAGGAGTTACGATAGGATTGTCCGGCAGAAACCTGTTTTTATGGACACCCAAAGAGAATACATATTCAGATCCTGAAACAAGTTCATTTGGTACAGGCAATGTGCAGGGATTTGAATATGGAACCATTCCATCATTGAGAAATTATGGCGCCAACATACGGGTGACCTTTTAATTAAAATAAAAAAGAAAGTTATGAGAACGATACAAAAAATAAAATTAACAGCGGTGGCAGCCATCCTGTTCTCTGCCACTTCCTGCAAAAAAAATTTCCTGGATGTAAATGTGGACCCCAATAATCCAACCAAGGCAACAGTGGACCTGGTATTGCCAACAGCGCTGGGCTACACGGCCTATAATATGGGCAATCCTTATCAGGTGCTTGGCGGCTTCTGGGGACAGATATGGACACAGGGACCAACCGGCAGCCAGTTTCAGGCCTACGATCAGTACAGTATTACAAGCAGCAATTTCGACAGGCAGTGGGTAAACATGTATGCAGGCCCGCTCAATGATTTTAAATATATAATTGAAGAAGCCACAAAGTCAGGGAATAAAAATTATGCAGCCATAGGCAAAATTATGCAGGCCTATTTGTTCCAGGTAATGACCGATCTGCATGGTGATATTCCGTTTTCAGAAGCATTGCAGGCTGGTACGGGGTTAACAGCGCCAAAATTTGATTCGCAGCAGGCGGTGTATGACGGACTGATAAAATTAGTGAATGATGGATTGGCATTGATTGATGAGAACAGCACCGTTCATCCGGGCAATGATGATTTCTTTTATCATGGCGATATGCATCAGTGGAGAAAATTCGGCAATACATTAAAGTTGAAGATTTATTTGAGGCAGGCTTATGTTCGCCCGGCTGTGGCCGAGGCAGGAATAAAAGCCATGTATACAGCCGGGGCTGAATTTGCAGACCAGGGCGATGAAGCAGCGGTGCCATTTACCAATGTTACATTCAACCAGCATCCGCTGTTTGCACATATTAACTCCCTTGGAGAATTTAATATATTGGCCAGCCAGACATCCCTTGGCTCTATGCTTGGATTAAATGATCCGCGGATTGATATTTTTTACAGAAGGGCTACTGCTGCACCCAATACAGGAAACCATGTGGGTATACTGCAGGGTAATGGAAGGTTGCTGCCCAATCCTGCTTTATTGAATGACCGCCAGTTTTCCAAACCCGGTGCTGCCGTGGGCGGACCAGGTGGAGGCGCAGCAAGAGTGATATTGCTGAGTGAAGCAGAAAGCTATTTCCTGCAGGCCGAGGCTGTGGCAAGAGGATGGGGAACAGGTGATGCAGAGCAATTGTATAATGATGGTATTGCCTTATCATTTCTTAGCTGGGGATTATCTATCGCACAGTTTAGTACCTACATAGGGCAAGCGGCTATTGACTACCCGGTGGCAGGCACACTGGAACAAAAAATAAAAGCAATCATTTTTCAAAAATGGACCAGCTTATGCGGATCAGAAAACCTGGAAGCCTGGACAGAATGGAGAAGAACCGGGTATCCTGATATTTTTACCATTTCAACTACAAGTAATATTGGTAATAAATTCCCTGTACGTCTCTTGTATCCCGATTCTGAAATAACAAGCAACCCCAATACGCCGGCACAAAAAACAGTAACGGATAAAGTGTGGTGGGATGTAAATACCACGGGGCAAAATTGATTGTAAAACTTAAATTGTAAACAATGAAACGAATCATTAATTATATAGTACTGCTTGCACTGCCTGCTTTGCTGATAGCCGGTTGCAAAAAAGAAACTACTGCCAATGTATCCAAAGAAGTGAAAGTAAGTTTTCCGGAGATTACCCTGAATGGTAATGCACTGGTAATAGTGGCATCGGGAGCCACCTATACTGATGCGGGTGCAAAACTGAAAGATGATATTACCGGGGCTATTACAGATATACAGCCTTCTTCCAATACTGTAAATACAGCACAGCCGGGCCTGTATGTGGTAAACTTCAGCGCTGCTAATTCCAATGGTTTTGAAGCAACTGCCAGCAGGGTGGTGGTGGTAACGGGAGTAGCCGGGGCCATAAACCGGCAGGGCACTTACCTGCGTGCTGTCACCGGAGTTAATTGTTTTATTACCAAACTGGCAGAGGGAGTGTATGAATTGAAGAACCCGGCTGGATTTGGAGGAAGCCCGGATACCAAGGTTTATATGGTGGAAACAGCACCCAATGTATATGTATGCCCCGCTCAGCCTTCGGATTTTGGCACCATGTCAGTCATCAATATCAACTTTACAGCCACCGGGGTAACCTGGAATGTAATCAATCCCGGCTTTGGTACAGGTACAAGAACATTTGTGAAACAATAAAGACAGTAACCGTTGTTTTTAATAATGGAACAGTTCTCTGTTCAGGCGTTGATACATTTGTAGAAAGTCCTGTTGGTTGCATAGTTCTCACAACCACATCATCGCCAATTTTTAATTGCCATCCTCTCATACCGGGTGGCAATTTTTTGTTATATAGTACAAGCGGGCGATATGAAGTATAAGTGAGGAAAGAAAAAATTCAACAAGTAATATTCACGCCCCGGTGAATGATAAAAATAAAAGTGTGCAAAGCACTGTAGTTTTATAAAAGAAAATTTTTACAGCACATCCACGATTTTCTCATGTTTACATCAAGTATATAAAAGCAAAACGCAGGTGGTTTTCTAACCGGCCTGCTTTTTTTATATGGTCTGACCGTCCCGGTCTGACCATATATACGAAAGGGGAGTTAATCATTCTTAAAACTATCCCTGTCGTAAGTTCCGGGCTGAGCATGGTCCCCTTCTTCAAAGTCGAAATTCACGAATCTAATACCGGAGATTTCTGTAAGGTTATATACCGTGGCAGCAAAGTACATAGTGGGCCCGGCGGAGCCCATGCGTTGGGTTAGGTATTCTGCATCTGCTATTTTGATGTAGATGGTATCATTGGAGGTTTTTACCAGATCAAGCCTGATATTAGTATTACCCGAGTTGATAAAGTTAATAACAGAAGAAGCTGTAAAGAAGTTGGGCCCCATTGCTTCCGCTTTTTTCATTTCCAGCCGTTGCGTGGAATCGTTGAGGATGGCTTCCCAGGAATAAGTCATATTCACAGCACTGTCATCTTCTGCAATGGGCTGATTTGAATTATTGTTGCCACAGGAGTTGCTTAGGATAGCCAGCGCCGCTAGAAAATAAATTACTTTCATACCCTTCTTATTTAATTTGAAGGTACAAATTCTCTGCATGATTAATAATGAGACGAAGTTAAAGCTGTGATGTTTGCAGCGGGTGAGTTTGGGAGAAGCCGGTATGTATCAGGCCGCTTTCCGGTAATTACTGAGTAAAGATACTATAAGCGGCAAAACGCATTAGTAACCTGCTAAATCTCTTCAATAAATTCTTTAAGCCCTGTACCAATAAGGCAGGTCCAGCCTTCTGCAAAACTTTCTTTTGCAAAATCGGAATTGCCGGCGGGGAATATTTCCAATCCTGTGTGTGTCAATTTCAGTCTTGTTTTTTCACCTTCAGCAAATAAATCAAAACAGACCTCAGAGATGCCTTCAAAACCAGCGTAGGTCCAGGTATAGGCCAGTTTTTTTTCTATAACCACTTCAGTAACCCTGCAAAGGCGGGTATAATTTTCTCCTTTGTGCCCTTGTCCGGAAAAACGGTAGTGTCTCAGTTTGAAAATTGGTTGCCTCTAAAATGCGCTTGAACCACAACTTGTCCCGGCCATCCCTATCGTGTGGACACATTTTTTTGAACACGGAATGGACGGGTACGAAGGATAATAACGGATTTTTTCTGCTGCTACGCATCAGAAATTGGATGTTTTTTCGAATATTATTAAGATCAAGAGGAAATCAATGAATCCTAAATGCTGCGAAGCAGCATAAATCCGTATCTATCCTTTGAATCTCAGCCGTATTACAAAGTATTGACAGCTTTTTATAAATAATCTATGTTAATCCGTCCAACCCGTGTTATCCGTGTGCTAAAACTGTTGTGCTAAAAAATGTGTCCACACGATAGGGATGAGCCGGGACAAGTTGTGGTTCAAGAGCATTTTATAGGCAACCGATTTTCAAACTGACCCACTACGTGTTTTGGGCAATGACACCTATTCCGGTATTTTTGCAATAGTTACCGCAGCAACGCTTAGACGCAGAGCAATCCATAGCGTCTCTCCGCCCCTGCGGTTTAAAATGTAAATTATGACCGATCCCAAACGATATTTAGTTACATCCGCCCTGCCTTATGCCAATGGGTTAAAACATGTAGGCCATCTTGCCGGAGCCTACATTCCTGCGGATATTTATGTCCGCTACCTGCGGGCACAAAAAAGAGATGTGGTATTTGTATGCGGCAGTGATGAACATGGTACCGCCATTCCAATCCAGGCCAAAAAGGAAGGTACCACGCCACAAGCGATCATTGATAAATATCACCAGGCCTTGAAGGAAGATTTTGCAGACCTGGATATAAGTTTTGATATCTATCACCGTACCAGTTCACCGCTTCACCATGAAACGGCGACTGAATTTTTTACCACCCTTAATGATGCCGGCGAACTGGAAACCAAAGAAACAGAACAATATTTCGATGAAGAGGCCAACACATTCCTGGCCGACCGGTATATAAAAGGCATCTGCCCCAATTGCGGGAGCGACAGGGCCTTTGGCGACCAATGCGAAAACTGCGGCCGTACATTAAGCCCGGATGAATTGATCAATCCGGTCAGCACTTTAAGTGGCAAACCTCCTGTAAAGAAAAAGACCACCCATTGGTACCTGCCTTTAGGCAAGCATGAAGAATTTTTACGTGAATGGATATTAAAAGAACATAAAGATGACTGGCGCCCTACTGTAACAGGCCAGTGCAAAGCCTGGATAGATGGCGGCCTGCAATCAAGAGCCGTAACCAGGGATTTGGACTGGGGGGTGAAGGTGCCGATCTCAGCCCCCCTTAATCCCCCCCAAGGGGGGACTTCAGATCCCGATGATTCGGCCCCCCTAAATCCCCCGCAAGGGGGGACTTCGGATTCCGATGATTCGGATAGTTATTATAAATATCAAACTGCTGATCCACTTGTATATGGTTTGCTCAAAAATTATGTGAGTGAACACAGGGCTAATCCTACAGAAGCTGAAAAGTTTTTGTGGGAAATTTTGAGAGGAAGAAAATTGGCAGGATATAAGTTCCGGAGACAACATATTATTGGCTCTTATATTGCTGATTTTGTTTGTCTCCCTAAAAGATTGATTATAGAAGTTGATGGATTAATACATCAAATTCCAGAAAATAAAATAAGTGATGCGGAAAGAGCAATCGAGTTGAATAAATTTGGTTTTGATATTATCCGATTTACCAACAACCAGGTAATGCATGAAACAGATCATGTAATAAATACTATCCTGCTAAAGCTAAAAGAAGAAAATCATAACTCATCGGGGTCTAAAGCCCCTCCTTCGGAGGGGTTTGGGGAGGCTGGTACTGGTAAGGTCCTCTACGTCTGGTTCGATGCCCCCATCGGATATATCAGTGCCACCAAACAATGGGCCATTGACAATAATAAAGACTGGAGGCCCTATTGGGAAGATAAAGACACCAAGCTGGTGCATTTTGTAGGCAAAGACAATATCGTTTTCCATTGCATCATTTTTCCCATCATGCTGAAACTGCATGGCAATATTTTACCAGACAATGTACCGGCGAATGAATTCCTTAATCTCGAAGGTGATAAGATGAGTACCAGCCGCAACTGGAAATTGGATATGAGGGATTATATCAATGATTTTGTAAAAAAACCGGCCGGGCCAGGTGGTGAAAATGGCGGCGGGCAAATGGTGGATGCATTAAGATATTACCTCACCACAATAGCACCGGAAACCAAAGACAGTGAATTTACCTGGAAAGGATTTCAAACAGCATACTCCAGTGAACTGTCAGACAACTTTGGCAATTTCGTAAACAGGGCTTTTGTACTGATGCATAAACTCTGCGGCGGAAAAGTACCGAAGCTGCACGAAGATATATTGGATGATAACGACAAAATACTCATTGCAGAAATTGAAAATACCAAAGCAGAAGTACAATCGGCATTGGAATACTATCATTTCCGCGACGGATTATCGCAGGTGATGGAGCTGTCCCGCAAAGGCAACCAGTACCTGCAGAAAAAACAACCCTGGATAGTTGTAAAACAACTGCCTGAAAACCCTGATTTGCAAAAGAATATTGATAATTGCCTGCATATATCCCTGCAACTATGCGCCAACCTGGCTGTACTCATCCACCCCTTTTTGCCAAACACAGCAAAAAAAATGCTGTACATGATGAAAGTGGTGGATAAAATGCTGGACTGGGATAATGCCGGCAAACTAAAACTGCTGAGTGTGGGCTACAGCCTCCGCGAACCACAACTATTATTCAGAAAAATAGAAGATGAAGAAATAAATATTCAGATTGAAAAATTAAAAGCCGGACTGATAAAGCCGGACACCCAAAAAATGGAAGATAAAACAGAATCACCCAAGCCTGCCGAAAGCAAACCGGTCATCCAGTTTGAGGATTTTGCAAAGCTGGAATTAAAAGCAGCGACCGTTATTGCCTGCGAAAAAGTGGCAAAAGCGGATAAACTTCTGAAATTGGAAGTGGATTTGGGAACAGAAAAAAGGACTATCGTTTCGGGCATTGCCCGGCATTATACACCAGAGGAAATGGTAGGTAAGCAGGTAATTGTAGTGACCAACCTCGCCCCACGCAAAATGAAAGGAATCGAAAGCCAGGGAATGATACTTACAGCAGAAGACAGCAACGGTAAACTGCAATTGTTGAAACCCGAAAATGCGGTTTCACCGGGCGCAACTGTTAGCTAACCTGTAAAATAATGCTAACCCTCCGTTTTGTGTAGAGCAAAACGGGGGGTGCATTTCAAATTGTCGCAACTCAAATCCTTCAGGATTTGCAAACAAAAGACTGAATAGTCGTATAAAAAGACTCTACCTCCCTTCGGGCTGGGGCCAAAAGCGGCAATTTGAAAAGCACCCAAACGGAGGGTGCCTTTTACAAACGGCTGAATTTCAGTAAATTTATTGTTTAAATAATTTCGGCCCTTGACATTAAAACGGCTTGCCAAAAAACTTATTAAAATAACCGGGATCTTTCTCGGTGTTGTTGCCGTTCTCATAATAGCTTTTCATTTCTGGTTTATCAATCATGCAAAAGGAATGCTGGAAGATACCGTATCCGAAAAAACGAATGGAAAAATAAAACTGAAGATTGAGAAATTGCGATATAATTATTTTTCCCGAAAAATGGAACTGGACAATGCTGTATTTTTCACCATAGATACACTGACAGCTCCTTCTGCTTACAGTTTCAAAGTGGCCCAACTCCGGTTACAACTCAACGCCCTGCTGCCGCTGCTACTGAAAAAAAAATTAATGATTGATTCCTTATTCCTTCAATCACCGGATATACAGGTCACCATTCTCCGACATACAGCAGACACGCTGATAAAGAAAAAAGAATCCATATCCATCCCCTATGAAATGGGAAAAGTATATAAATCCATACAGGATGGATTGAAAGTGCTGAAAGTAAACCGTTTCCAGATACAAAACGGAACATTCACACTCGTCAATAAAGCAGACCCGGATCAATTGCCTTTAACCATCAGTCAATTCAATTTTCATATTGATAACCTGCAGGTGGACACTGCTAAACTTTCGGGAAAAGAAAAATTACTGTTCAGCGATAATGTGGTACTGACCAGCCGTAAACAAAATATTATTTTCCCCGATGGAAGGCACCGGCTCAGTTTCAGCCGCTTTCGTATCAACCTGAAAAAACAATTAGTGGAATTTGACAGTTGTACTATTGAAGCCACTAAAAAGGACAGTACCGGCTCTTCCTTCAAAATCTTTTTCAATGCATTGCTGCTTACTAATATTGATTTTGATACCTTATACCGGGCTGAGGTAATAAAAGCCGATTCAGTATACTGTATTAACCCAACGTTTGTACTGGATGTGGGCCCGGGTAAAAACAAGGGTGCAAAAACACAGACACCAAAACTGGAGAAAATCATTGAGCAACTGACCGGCGATCTGCAACTGGGGTATGTGGGAGTGGAAAATGCCGACTTCAAAATCAAAACAATCAAGGATGGCAAGCCCAGCTCTTTCACCTTCACCAAGAACAATTTTGAAATGGAAGGACTAAGCGTAGACCAGGAAGCAGCAAAACCCATTATGGTAAAAAACTTCGCAATGGCAATACGCAATTATGAAAACTTTATTAAAGACAGCAGCTATACGATAAAATTTGACAGTATCATTTTTAAAAACAACAGGCTTACTTTAAGTAATTTTTTGTTTAACAAACTGGATAATGGTAAACTCATTAATACATTCAGTGTGCCGAGGTTCAGCCTCGAGGGATTATCCTGGGATTACCTGGTGTTTGAAAAAAAATTAAAAGCCCGGCTGGCCACTATGTACCAGCCGCATATCAGCTACACTTCATCGGTAACCCAAAAAAGAAAAAAGGGGCCGCAAAGTATCTTTCGTTCCCTCAGTGCAGTAAATGAATATATGGACCTTGACCAACTGGATATTGAAAATGGCAATATTGACCTGACGCTGAATAATAACGTGCGGGTACAGCTGCACAATGCCACGCTTTCAGTACAGAGCCA
Organism: Chitinophagaceae bacterium; assembly: GCA_031441485.1. Classification (GTDB taxonomy): domain Bacteria; phylum Bacteroidota; class Bacteroidia; order Chitinophagales; family Chitinophagaceae; genus JJ008. Next base: position 8,032 of record JANOEQ010000022.1, on the reverse strand, counting down.
TTCGCTCCTCAGTTCTACCAAAATGTCCGGTATAAAAAATTCATTGAGCAACCTGCGGTTTGACAAAGGGCGTATCCATGCCGGCAACCTGTTACTGAACCTAAAAGACATCCGTTATTCTGGCAACAACGGGCAATTTACAGCATCGCTGGTAACGGTAACCGATAACCAAAAAAGACTGGCGGCTTCTATACAACAGGTGACCGTTAATAAATTAATAGTAGATGAAGTAAAAGAAAATATTGATGCAGAAGGAATAAAATGGCAGCAAGGTGATTTGGCGATCAATATCCCCGTTGAAAATACAGTAAAAGCAAACGGTGCCAATATTACCATCAAAGGAATACAGGGCCATAATACCCGCATCAGCGGTCAGCTGGGCAATAAGATGATTTCCACAGACCTTTTACGGATTTCAGTAAACGAATTGAAAATAAAGCCCGGTACAAAACCGCTGATAACAGGACTCATTGCCGAAGGAAAAGATATGAAAGTGAAAGATAAAGAGATGACGCTTTCCGTGCATGAATATGCCATTGCTGATAATAACAATTCAATATTTCAGCAGGTAAATTATAAAAGCAGCAATACCACCAACAGGGCAGATATCAGCATTCCATCCGTGAGCATGGTACCGCATATCCAATCGATAGTGGATGGCGATATCAGCCTGGATGCTGTGCAGTTGAACCAGCCGGTCATACAACTGCATCTCTTTGTAATAAAAGGCCGTGGCGATGAAAAAAAATCCCGGTTTCCGTTGGTGAACATCGGTGAAATGATGCTTACACAACCCCGTATTCATTTTACCAGGCAAACAGAAGGCGGCACCCTCTCCTTGCATTGGCAGGAAGATGCAACTAATTTTTTACAGGTATCCGGATTAAAAACGTCCTTGAAAGAAGGTACAGATATTCATCTTGACCAGTTGCAATTTCAGCTAAATAATTTCCAAATCATCACCCAAAAAGGAAAGTCGTTCAGTACAGGAGAAGGAAAAGTTACGGCCGCATTAAATGATATCAGTTTTTTACAAAAAGAGGGGGACAGTCCTGAATGGAATGCCACAATAAGAAATTTTGATGCACGTAATTTCCACTTCGACAGTATAGGAAAATCAGGTGGCAGCTTTGTATTGAATAGCGCCTTGCTAAAAGACTTTCAAATCAGTTCCTCATCAATTCTGAAAATGCGGCAATTGGCTGCAGACAATCCCAGGTTCCAATTGCAGCATTTTACAGGCCATTATTTTACTGCCAATACAAGGTTGCAATGGTATAATGCAGGCTTTTCAAGGAACACCAATATGTTCACACTTGATTCTTTCTTATTTACTCCTGCTATGGGAATCGATTCTTTCCTTGCTGCCCGAAAATTTCAAACTGATTATTTAAAAACTTCAACCGGTGCTGTACAGGTAGGCCCTGTGGATATTGATGCTTATTTAAGGGACAGTGTGCTTAAAATACGGGCTGCCTTAATCAACAATGCCTTTTTGTTTGACTACAAAGACAAAACCTTACCCTTTAATGGCGGACTGATAAAACCACTGCCGGTGGATTTGCTGAAAAAGATTCCTTTCCATCTCAACATAGATACAGTAATGCTGACGGGGGCTGCCGTGGAATATACAGAGGTGAATGAAAAAACTAAAATTGCAGGCACTATACCGGTAAAACGAATGGCCGTAACACTTTTAAATGTAAAGAATCATCATCCCACTGTTACAGATACACTACGGATAAGGGCCAACGGCTACTTGCTGGACACCGCATGGATAAGATTAAGAGTAACCGAATCCTATACAGATTCTTTGGGCAGCTTTCTTATGACAGTACAGTTAAAACCGGGAGATATTACGCTGTTAAACAAAATATTGATACCTATGGCGTCTGTAAAAATTTTATCAGGCAAACTCGATACGCTGAGTATGAGGGCCGTTGGCCGTGAATATCTTGCTTTGGGCGAAATGAAAATGTATTACCGGGATCTGAAAATACAGCTACTGAAAAACGGAAAAGATACGAAACAGCCTTTCTTTAACAGGCTCGCTTCTTTTGCAGCCAATACATTTCTTATAAAAAGAAATAACAACTCACGTACCGGCACTGTATTTTTTATCCGCCAGCGTGACAAATCAGCGATCAACTACCTGATAAAAATCGCCATTAGCGGTATGATGAGCAGTGTGGGAATTAAAAAGAATGAAAAAATGATGCGCCAGTACAAACATGAGCTGGACAAAAGAAAACTACCGCCGGCAGAGTTTGATTAAACCGGCCTCTCCTTTTCTATTGTAATACGCTTAAAGCGGCCATTCGCTAAGGGTGCATTTCAAATTGTTGTAACTTAAATCTTTCAGGGCCCGCAGACAAAATACTGAATAGTCGTGTAAAAAGACTTTGCCGTCCTTCGGGCTGGGGCCAAAAGCAGTAATTTGAAATGCACCCTTCGCTAACTCTCCTTAATAAATTGCCGGTATTTTGCTATCTTCTCCCCGCATTAAATTCATTATTGAATGAAGAAATTTTTCTTTCACAAAAAGAACTGGCTGATCTTGTTTATTGGTGCCGCATTTTCGTTTGCTGCCACAGCACAAACGCAGGACGACTTCATGAATAAATTCACTGAAGTATATACCAATGCCGCAGATAAAAAAAAAGCGCTGGTGCTGGCCAGAGAATTGTACAATATGACCGGCAAAAAAAAAGAATTACAGACGGTCTCCAATTATTTACTGCTGAAAAATATATTTGAAGTGCAGGCCCCTGATACAGCATTGGCCCGGCAGTGCGGCGAAAGATCCCAGCAGTTGATGAATGAAAACGTGGGGCTGGTGCCGGATAAGCAGGATTTTGGAAGTGATTCAATGACACGTTGGTATGGTACTATTTATCCTGGCCTGTTTAGCACCAAAGACCCGGAAAATGCCAATAAAGCCATACAATATATTCAGCAGTATCCTTCATTTAAAAATTTCAGTACATATACTTTTATTGGCTATGCATTTGAGCGCAACGGTGATTTTCAAAAGGCAAAAGAAAATTATGAAAAGGCCTTACTGCTGGTGGGCAATGAAAAAGAAGAATATCATTCGTGGATGTATTATACCAACTTCCAGGCCCGCACGGGCAACTACCTGAAAGCAGAAGAATTTATCCGCCGGATGGAGCAGCTGTCGGAAGAGGCAAACCCGGTATTCAGGGATTCGTATAAAGCAGAAGCGATGAGTACCAAAGTAGTGTATTATTTATCCGTAGGCGATTACGAGGCTTATGCACAGGCATCAGAAAAAAACCTGGCCTATTTTTCCGAACTCTGGCATAAAAATAATACTACTCCCTGCGATCCTTATCCGGGTATTCGCTTTACCAATTCAGCCTATGCCAGGGAAATGATAAAGGATTACAGCGGAGCAGAACGCTTATGGAAGAGCCGTGATTCCGTTAACTACTTATGGGTGGCCTGTCATAATAAAACCTATCCCAACAATCAATATCATCCAATTTCCATGTATCCTGTTTACATGATGAAAAGAGGGAAGCAATCAAAATTGCCAAAACCGGTTTCCTTTTACCTGCAGGAAACAGAGGCACATTATAAAAGCTACAGTGAATATGCCGATATCAGTATCAATTATATGAAAGCCACACACCTTGGTTTTTTGGGAAGCCCGAGATACCCGGAAATATTTGAACCGATATTGGAACAAATAAAGAAGACAAGAAACTTCCGTGAGTCCACCACTCCGTTTGCTAATTATGCCTGGTTCTGTGTACGTGACAAACAATATGCAAAAGCAAAAGACATTTATACAGAACTCTTTGAACTGAACACCGGTTGGATCAATGATATAATTTTTTCTTTTGGAGAAAGGGCATTTGTAACGTATTACAATGCTAAATTGAAAGAAAGCTATGAGAATTTTCACAGTTTTATAAAAATAGGTGGTGAAAAACAACCGGCCCTGTTCCCGCAACTGGCAGCACAGGCTTACAATAATCTATTGTTTACAAAATCTATTTCACTCAAAGGAACCCAACGAAGAAAAGAAGCTTTTCAAAATGCCAATGATCCGGAGATCAACAAACTTTATGACCAGTGGATAGAGAAGAAGCAACAATTGATCCGTCAATACCTGAAAACCGATGACCCCGGTGGAGTGGATACTGTAAATAAAATAAATGCTGCACAACTGAATAAACTACAATCTGAAGTAAACCAGCTGGAAAACGAACTGACCAATAAAGCAAAAGATTTTAAAAAATACCTGAAGATCATCCCACCCGATTGGAAAGCAGTGCAGGCACATTTAAAAGAAGGGGAAGCAGCCATTGAAATGATACGTTTTGAATGGAGAAATCAATTGTATTATACAGATACGGCGTATTATGCCGCCTATATTATTACCAAAAACAGTGCTAACCCGGACGTGGTATACCTTACCGGTGCCGCCAGGGACCTGGATGATAAATATTACAGGCTATATAAGAACAATATCAAATTCAAAACACCTGACAACGAAAGTTATAACCACTTTTGGAAACCAATCAGCGAAAAACTGTCACTTATGTTCGGGGCTAAACGCATCACAAAGGTTTATTTTTCTCCGGACGGCATTTATCATTTAATAAATATATCAACACTAAAAAACCCCAAAAGCAGCGAATACCTGCTGGATGAGATGGACATTCAATACACCACATCAGGAGCAGAATTAATCAGCAGCCCGGAAAAGGAGATTAAGACAGCCACCCTTATGGGCCATCCATCGTACCGTATGGAAACCGCCCCCGCAACAGCGCTGGCAAAAGGTGAAACAAGATCCTATATAAGAAGTTTCCGAGATGAAAACATACCAGACCTGCCCGGAACGGAAGTGGAAGTGCTGGCGATAAAAAAAGAAATGGAACAGCAAAAGATGAACGTGAATACGTACCTGAAAGCGGATGCCACAGAAGATAAGTTGTATAAATTGCATAGTCCGGGCATTTTGCATATTGCCACTCATGGCTATTGGTCGCCGGCCGGTGAAAGCGCTACCGATGGATACCGGGTTTTTAATGCCATGGCCAATTCCGGTTTACTGTTATCAGGCGTTATTAATTATTACAATACCACTCCTTTCCCGGATACGTATGATGGCATACTTACTGCCTATGAAGCACAAAACCTGGACCTGGAAAATACATCACTCGTAATTTTATCCGCCTGCGAAACAAGCCTGGGTGCCATGGATGCAGGAGAAGGCATCTACGGATTACAAAGGGCTTTCCGTACTGCCGGGGCCCGAAGTGTAATGACAAGTCTCTGGAAAGTGGATGACAATGCCACTAAAGATTTTATGATCGTGTTTTACCAGCAATACTTAACAACCGGGAATAAGGCCATAGCTTTTGCGGCCGCACAAAAAGCCATTAAAGCAAAATATATTCATCCGTATTTTTGGGGGGCATTTGTAATGATGGGGGAATAAAAAAAAGACAGTGCCCTGTTTTCAAACATTGTACTGCCATACCTTTCATTTCAGCCAGCTGATATATTGCATGTTCTTTTTCGGCCTCAGAGACTACCCTCCTTCAGCGGAAAAAATAATTCCAGTGTACAACCCCTGTCCGGTGCTGAAATAATATTAACCATACCATCATGTGCTTCGGCACGGCTGCGGATATTGATAAAGCCAATACCCTTATCAGCTACCTGGTTAATATCAAAGCCCTTTCCGTCGTCAATGATAAGCATGTGTATCACGTTTTCCACTTCGCTGATTTTTATTTGAACTGACCTGGCCCCTTCCGCATATTTAATAATATTATTGGTTTGCTCCTGAATAACCCTGAACAGCATCAGTTTTTGGTCATCCGTCAGTTTATCCTCTACCAATTTGCCGCAGCTAAACTTTACACTGATCTTTTTCAGCACCTTCATATTACTCACAATATTGCTTACGCTGCGCTTTAGTTTAAACCGTTTTATATTCATGGAATTCATGGAGTGAGATAATTTCCGGATCTCCTGCAGGGCCATCATTTGGTATTCAATCGCTTTATCCAGCAATTCATCGGTTTGTTCCGGTCTTTTTTTAGCCATATCCATAAACAGTTTTGCACTCATCAGTATCTGGTTCACATTATCGTGCAGTTCGCGGCTGATACTTATTTTCTCGCTTTCCTGCCCAAGGATAGTTGCTTCAGCCACTGCTTTTTTCCGTCGTACCTGTTCTTCCAGTAATTGATTTTCCAGGTTCTTTAATTGAGTCAGGTCTTTAATGGCACCCACTTCTCTTACGGGTACGCCATCCTTTTTGATGATAACGGCATAATCACTCAGGAATTTATAGGACCCATCTGCACATTCAAACCAGTATTGGGATTCCCAGCGGTCAGCATCGCTTTCCATCGCATTATATATTTCGTTTTTTACCCTTTCTCTATCACCTGGATGAATCTTACTGAGCCACCAGTTAAGGTTGCCATGCATTTGTGCTGGTGTATACCCTGACAATTTAAAAACACCTTCGCTGCGGTTTAATGTTTGTGTAGCGGGGTCAAATTCCCATACGGCATCCGCATCTGAAGTGATCTTAGATACTGCATCCACCAGCTCATGGCTTTTTTTAAGATCATCCTTGGTTTTTTTAGCTTCCGTTATATCTGCATAATAAATAACCGATGCATAAGGCATTACTTCTCCTTCGTGAATCAGTGGCTCGGAGTTCATAGAAAGCCAAATGATATCATCGTTGCGATGTTTTATTCCTATTACAAGATCCCGCTGTGGAAGTCCGGTTTGTAAACTTACGATAGCGGGGAATGCAGACATCGAAATCGGGAGACCGTCTATATCCACAATGGCCCATACCAGGTCAGTAAATACTTTACCCAATAATTCATCTTCCTTATAGCCTAATATTTCAGCCCCCTTTTTATTGCAGGTTTCCACGTTGCCCTTTGTATTTATAACCATAAATCCTTCAGGCAATGCACTCATAAATACTTCATACTTTTTCTCTTCAGCTTTCAGTTCAAACTCTTTCTTCTTCAACTCGGAGATATTTTCCCCTACTATTAAAATGGACAAGGGTTCGCCTTTTGCATCGCTTATATGTGCAGCGGTAGTGCGATAATATACTATTTCACCGTCAGGGCTCTTCAGGCTCATCTCACCTTTCCAAAAACCATTTACCAACAGGTGCTGACGAAATCCATCAAAATCTCCGTCTAAAAAACCAATATCAACCAGGTCAAAGAGATTTTTACCTGATGATACTTCATAACCATTCAGTTCCCTGGAAAAAACATTCCACCCGATGATATTGAAATCAAGGTCAGTTTGCAGAACTGTATCGTACTGATAATAGGGAACCGGGTTGATACCAATGGGTTTATGTGCAACGGATAAGCGGTTGACAACCGGCGATTGGATCACATTTGCGAGGTTCATAACTAATTAATTTGAGGTCCGACAATTAAATAATAATACGTTAAACAAGTACACCTGAAAAAAGAAATAAGTTTTCAGCTATAAAATCACCTGTACTTTCCTTTTATATAAAAAATACTACTGAAATTTTATTTTCAGCTTTCAACACCTGCTGATTTCCTTATTTTATCAGCCAACATCTTATTTTACTCTTAACTGACAATGCGTTCAATTATTTTTCTACAGCATAAAATAATTAGAATTGGTGCGTGAATTTCGTAATGGTTCAATGTGGTGATCGCCTGAAATCAAATGCCGTGTTTCCAAAAATAGTATAAAGATTGTATTGCTTTAACTTTCTAAAAAACATTTTACTTCGAGTAGAATTGTTTCTACAAAACGAAAGAAAATTTTCTACAAGAAATGTGCTGTATAATAATTATTACCCTGCTAATTAATTTCATACATACTTAGAAGCTGTTTGAATTAATTGTTTGATATGTCTTATGGCATTTTTGGGGCTGCAACTGCGTTGAATTTTTCGCATTAGGCGTTTAGACTATGGCTGCAAAATTCGCCTGGTTTCGCTCCCAAAAACATCCATAATCCA
>JANOEQ010000021.1:0-52502 GCA_031441485.1 Chitinophagaceae bacterium | reverse complement strand
TGCAGGGACAAAATGGCTCGCAGGCCATGAGAACCAACCAACCAATAGTAACCAAAGATGTAGCAGATATAACCGAAGCAAGTATTTCAAATATTTATACCGGCCCCTGCAAGCCACCTTATCTCTGTGATTTTATATGGAGTGTACAAGCCCTGAACCGGGAAGGTAAATTACTTGGCAGCAGCGAGGCAACCATGTTCTTTGTATCGCAATACATTATTCAATTAGACAGTATAAAAGTATTGTGCACGCCCAAGCCCGGTGTGTATTCATTCTCTTACACTATCAGCAATGTAAATCCCGGAACAGCAAATCTTACCAACTTCGCTATTACATCAAGTGTGCCTGCAGGTGCCACTATGGGAACGTTCTCTCCGCCGTTGGGTACAAGTATCAGCAGCGGTAATCAATTAACCATTACAGGAACAATTAATGCAGCACCAAATTTATCCAATATCTGTATCGGAGCTGAAATAACAGATGCGGCCAATAATTTCTGGAAAGCATCTAAAGATACCTGCACCAAAGTGCTGCCGTGCAAATGTGATGTATGCGACAGTGTAAAAATAGACATAACACCCAAAGGAGATATTACATTAGATACAGCAGGAAATATTAGTCAGAACAATAGCATCACAATATCGCCAAAGCCGGTAAAAAATATAAAAGCTGAACTGGTCTATTTCGAATACAAACCGGAAAGTGATGATTGTATGCTCTGTAATAAAGACAGCAGGACCTTCGGAAATTTTATTGGTGCTTCAGCAGCAATTGTTTCACCCACTATTCCATTCGGTCACACAGTAAACTGGGCGCCCAACGGGCAGATGGTAACCAACCAGGCATTAAGTTTTGTTATCAGCATGCCACCAACGGTGAAATGTTGTGCCGCACAGGTAAAATGGTGCATCCGCTATGTGGTCACGTTTATGGATTGCACGGTGTGCAATAAATTAGTTTGCTATACTTATAATAAAAAATGTGATTGTAAATAACACCACCCACCAAAAAACTTTATAATGAAAAAACTTATTTATATAATCACAGTCACACTTATTTCTGTCAATGCATTTTCGCAGGTAAATAATTGCTGCCCGCAATTCAGTCTGCGGCAACTCGGCGAAATCATGCCCTGCCAGGGAGACAGCACTTGTAAAGGAGGCAGCAACGGGGCTGGAAATCCCGGGGGTGGTTCAGCAATAGAAACAATAACGGCCTGTAAAAACAGTGTGCAGACATATTATGTATTTCCCAATCTGCCTGGCTTTACTTTTACCTGGACAGTAGTGGGCGGCACCCCCCCTTCACCTGCAGGTAATCCTGCTGTAATAACATGGGGCAGCGGTACCGGTGGTTTTTTACAAGTGATCATCAGCGATGCAAGTGGTAATTGCCGCGATACGATAAAACGAAAAGTTTGTTTATTGAATTCGCCGGTGGCGGCATTTACCGTTGCACCCGGCACAACAGTGTGTACCAACCAGGCTGTTACTTTTACCAATACTTCGGTGGGCGCAAGTACTTACAGTTGGAATTTTGGTGATGGCAGTGGCTCATTAATGGCCAACCCTCCCCCACATCTTTATACCACACCCGGTACATATACTGTATTGCTTACCGTAACCAACAGCACTGGTGGTAGCCCGGCTGGCGATCAGGGCCGTTGCGGTTGTAGTGATACAGCCTCGGCCATCATAACAGTAATAGCAGGTACAGCGCCAACGATCACATCAAGCTGTAAAAAAATGTTGTGTCCCGGCGATACTGCCACCTATTGTGTAAGCCCCGGTTGTGCCCCGTTCAACTGGACGGTGAATGGCGGTACCATCATTGCCAATAATGGTTCCTGTATTACAGTGCAATGGAATGCCACACCACCAGGTACTATGCCGGCATCTGTATCAGTTACCACAGGCTGTGGTGGTGTATGCGGCAATGCTGCTGTATTAACTGTGCCTGTGTTATGGAATAATATTCCCATTGCCGGGCCCGATCCAGTATGTGTGGGTAGCACCACTTCTTATTCACTTCCCACAATGCCCGGAACTTTTTATACCTGGACAGTATCTGGCGGCGGCGGAACAATAGTTGGCCCCAATCAAAACACACCCACCATTTCTATAGTATGGAATGGCCCTCCCGGTAATGCCATTATAACTTGTAATTATACCAATCCTTATTCCGGATGCAGTGGTTCTACCACCAAACCGGTAAAAGTGAGAAAAATATTTTTAGCCAGTGGCCCTTCACCTGTTTGTACAGGTACTGCCGCTTTCTACAGTGTTGGCATTGGGGGATTAGCCAACTGGACAATTTTACCGGCAGCAGGTTATACCGTTGCCGGTTCTATGACCAACTCAAACGGTATCTCTGTTACCTGGACCACAGCAGGCAATTATACCATTACGGCCACACCAACCGCAGCTACTGCGGCTAATTATTGTAATCCCAATTCAATAATAAATGTAGTGGTTAACCCCACTCCGGTATTAAATAATATCGTGGGGCCAACTTCGGTTTGCCCCGGTTCTTATTATACATACAGTGTAAGCAGTAATATGACCGGTCCTTTTGTATGGACTGCATCTGTTAATGGAACCATCATTTCACAAATGGGTGCCAATAACGATTCAGTAATTGTACAATGGACAGCCACCGGGCCAAATACATTATCTGCATCACAAACTGTAAACGGATGTACCGGCATTAAACTGCTGACACCAATAAATAATGTGCCTCCGGTAACGATAACCGGTACTGCTGCTGTATGCCGTGATCAAACACCACAACCCACCTACACTGCCAGTGGTGGATTACCTGCCGGAAGTTATACATGGTCAATAACACCAGCTGCTGCGGGAACGATTACAAGCGGCGCAGGCACCAATCAGGTAACAGTGCTGTGGCATGGCGCAGTATCACCGGGTACTAACAATGCCACCGTAAGTGTGGTGGTTTGTAATTATGCTCCTGTCAATTTTACAGTTGCCGTTACCACACCACCGAATGTAACAATTACAAAAACCGGGAGCCTTTGCACATTACCGGGTGTAACATTATCAGTTAGTCCGGCATTACCCTGCTATCAATGGCATTTAAATGGAGTGGCTATCAGCGGTGCCACATCGCCTACTTATATTGCCACCACTTATGGATATTATTCAGTAAAATGCCCTTCACAATGCAGCGGCTATGGTGGAATATTTATACCAAGGGAATATATTCCCAATGTATCCATTACAGCGAATAATAAACTTGTTTGGTGCACCACCGAAACTATTAACCTTACTTTATTCTCCGCGGCCGGTGGAGGATGTAATTATCAGTGGTTTAAAAATAACCTGCCACTTGGCGCACCTTCAGGAGTTAACTCTTCATTGAATGTAACCACCGTAGGATCTTATTACCAGGTGGTAAGCTGTGGCAATTGTAAAGACACATCCAATACCATTACTGTTTATACCACTACTTGTATTCCGGCACCCGGTTGCGATTTTTCATACAACCGGGTACAGGCTAACCGTACTATTGGTAATGCGGGTCCGGCACCAGCAGTTGTTCCGGCGGAAGAAACTCCTTTTACAGCCACATTAAATATTGGCACACCCACCAATCTTTGTAACAACCCACAGTTCTCAGCTATTTACAGTTTAACATCACCACATTCGTTAAACTCTGGTATTCACTGGGACTTTGGCGATGGCGGTACTTTTTCCACCACACCAAGTGGAGGATTAACCCCACCCCACACATATACAGCGGTAGGTGTGTATGTGGTTAAAGCATTGATATTGGTAAACTGCCCGCCGCCGCCAACACCACATATTTGTGAATTGATTGACACTATTCATTACACCGTTCCTGTTGCCGCCAACTTTGGCAGCAGTGTTAATTGTGAAAAAGTTTTTCTCACCAGCACCTCATCCGTTATTTCCGGGTGCTCTATTACCAATTATGCATGGAGCGCCACAGGGCCCGGTTCTGTATCATTTAATAATAATGGCATTGCCACACCTATACTTACCGTTGGCGCATCAGGTACGTATAATGTTACATTGACTGTTACATCAAGCTGTAATAGTTGTACAGCTACGATCACTCTGCCTGTATCAGTAACATTACCATCCGCAACATTTACTGCGCCATCACCAGTATGTGCAGGAACGCCAATTACGCTGAATGCACCGGGTGGTTTTTCTAATTACCTCTGGAATTTTGGGGATAGCTATACCTCTTCCACACAAAACACCACGCATGCATTTGGATTAACACCAGCTAATCCAGGTATTATTTTAACCGTAACGAATGCGCTGGGTTGTATTGCGAAAGACACGGTTACCATCAGCGTTATTGCCCCACCGCCATTAACAATAACTCCATTACAGTTAATTTGTCCAGGCACATCGGCCACTATTACAGTAACCGGTGCAGGGTTTACAACTTTCAGTTGGTACCAAAATGGAACACTGGTGCAGAGTGGCCCGTCAAATTCTTATACCACCAGTACCATTGGAACTTACTATGTTATTGCAAACACCAGCAGTGGCGGCTGTGCAGTACAATCGGCGAATACATATATTTTTAATAAACCAAACCCGGTAGCCGATATACAGGGAAGTTCAGTTGCCTGTATGAACGGAGGCAGCGCCAATATTTATTTATATAATTCAGTAAATGATCCCAACACTGCGTATGTATGGACATTACAGGGAAATAATACACCGCTATCAAATGTATTTGATTTAAATATTACAGTCAATGCAACAGGTAATTACAGTTATGTGTTAACGGCCACCGGTGCCAATGGTTGCATAGCACGGGATACCTTCTGCGTAGTGGTGGGCAATTCGCCAAACGTAACGGTTGCACTATCAACTGCCGGTACCATGTGTGCAGGTACACTGCATACATTCACAGCAACGGCCACACCACCCAATCCGAATTATATTTATCAATGGAGCAATGGAATGACAGGCCAGGTAATGAGCACTTCTCTGCCCGGTATGTATATGGTAACGGTAACAGACCCTGCAAATGGTTGTTTCGGTTCTGCCTTTGCCGGTATCATAAAACCAAGACCATCCACTATTTTATTCCCTGTGGGATGTGATACACTTTGCGATTATGATTCCATCATTCCGCCATTGGCATTGGGTGGACCAATTGTTCCCGGCAATTATACCGTGCAATGGTTTTTAAATGGCAACTATGGAAGCCCGTTTTATACAGGTCCTGTATTAAACCTTTTGGGTAATATTCCACCATTGATATATGGATTGAATAATATTTCCATCGTGGTTACCTACAACGGATGCAGTGATACATCGAATGCATATAATTTATTTATTAAAAAATGCGACAGTTGTAATTGCGAAGGAAGTTCCTGGGGCGATATATTCGGGAAGCCCGGAGAAACCGACCCTGCATTGATAAAAACAAAAAGCACAAAGGGCAAAATGGCCGTGGTGGCAAACGGAACAGTATTTAAATGCAACGGAACCTATGTTATAAAATGTAACCAGCCGTATACTGTTTATGCGAATTACAATTGTAAGGACACTCTTTGCCCCGCAAAAGTTACCTATTCGCTGCAGCCGCCTTCGGGTTCGCCTCTTACAGGCAATGCCCCTGTTACTTTTACACCCACAACCAATGGCACTTACACCCTTACCCTCTATGGCTGGTGTGGTGATACCATCTGCGACAGTTGTATCATCCGCTTTAAAGTAACCTGTGTGGAGTGTGATTGCAAAGGAAGCAAGTGGGATGCAATTACATTGACTCAGCAAAATAACAACCCTGTTCCAGACGCTGCCGGTAAAGCGGGCAACAATAACAATGCTGTTATCAACCCGCTGAAACTGAATTGCGGAAAAACATACGATGTAAAATGCAAAACATCGTATAACGTAAACGCAGGTTATACCTGTGTGGGTACTAACTGTCAGGGATCTGTGCAATATGTGTTTACCGGTCCTGTTGGAACTTCCAGTGGTACCATGCCATTAAATTTCAGTCTTACACTAAGCGGTACGTACACACTTTCATTGTATGGATATTGCGGCACCGTCAAATGTGATAGTTGTAAAGTGTATTTTAAAGTGGACTGTCCGGTGGATTCAACCTGCTGCCCGTATAATATCACTGTCAGCAATCCAACCACCACACTCACCACCTTATCATCACCACCGGCTACAATAGCCAGTTCCACTTTCAATATATCCGGCCCTCCGGGAAATTTATTTACAGAAATAAGGGCCGAAGTGGTGGATTATGTGCTGACAAGCAACTTTAACAATGAATGCCTGAGTTGCAAAACCTATCCCTATGCCTGGGCCAGTATGTACCAGCCGGGTAATGCAGGGACTATTGCACCGCAGATAACAATGTATAACAGTACGGCACCATCCTTCAACCCATCGGGTGGCGGTATGTACCAAAACCCGAGGGAAGTGGTATGGAACAGCACCACACCATTTACATTACCATCAGCCATTAACCTTTCCTTCCTCTTACCGGCGGCTTCTATTATTGATTGCTGCGAACTGTCGGCAAAGATCTGTGTGAAATTTACTTTCAGGGATAAGGATTGCAAAGAGTGTGAAGTGATCGTATGCTTTACAGTAATTATAAAACCGGGCGGTGATAATAATAACAAAGAATGTACCTGCAGCCTCAAACCCCTGCTGAAATATGAAGGTGGCAGCAAGGCGGTAAATTGCGGAGAAACTGTTACGCTGTTTTCCGGAAATATTGCCGTGAGCATGCTGCCCAATTTTACCTGTAAGGATGGAAATGGTAAAGACTGTAAAAGCACGGCGCCAACTGTAACTATTAAGAAACCAAACAACACCACGCAGGTATTAACCGGGCCCAATTATAATTACACCTACACATTGGCCATGCCGGGCACATTTGAATACACGATTGTTGGTCTGTGTAACGGTAAGAAATGTGAGTGTAAATTTTATGTTGTTAATCCTAAATAATAAAAGGAATGAATACCAAAACAAGCTTCCTCTTTCTTTTTACTGTCCTCTTATGCCTGTACAGCACAGCGCAGGAAGACAGCATCCAAAAGAAAAAACTGTTTTCCATTAGTGGTACGGCAGGTGTAAGCTATGAACATTATGGCCTCAGCCGCAAACCAACCGGGTGGACAGGCTTTACACCGCGGCGGCCCTGGAACCAGGTACGGGTTAATTTTTCTCCTAACATGCAGTTTGGAAAAAATTTCTCCCTGCCCTTTAATTTTAATTTTGCCACTACTCCCACCAATTTTGCCGGTCCTTATACGGGCATTGGTAAACAGACACTTGGCCAGTTTATCACCAACCCAATGAACAGTTTTGGTTTGAACCCCAAATACAAATGGGCCGAACTGCAACTGGGTACGCAGTATTTGAATTATTCCGATCTGAGTACGGGAGATATAGGTGTGTTTGGCGCTGGATTTGATCTACGGCCGAAGGGATATTATGTAAAATTCTTTACCGGCCTTTCGCAGCAGGGAGTTAACTTTTTTACCGGCCCGCCTGCCACCACGGGGGCTTATAAACGTAAAAACTGGATGTTTTCACTCGGTAAGATACATGAAGATAAATATGAACTGGCCTGGAATTTTGTAAAAGCAAAAGACGACAGTTCCTCTGCCTTTCCACCACCCGCATTGATAAAACCGCAGGAGGGCTTTACTATGAGCCTGGTGGCTAAAACATTTTTTAATAAAGGCTGGTATGTAAAAATGGAAGGCGGACAATCTATTTATACTAAAAACCTGTTGCTGCCGCTCGACAGTACCAAAGCATCTTTCGAGCCATTTATAAAAGGGCATAGCTCCACGGTAAAAGACTTTGCAGGCGATGCAGGGTTTGGTAAAAAAGGAAAAAACTTTGATATAGGTCTAAAGCTGAAATATATTGGTGCCGGTTTTCAAACACCAGGTTATCCCTTTATGCTGCCCGATCGATTTGATTATACACTTAATACCCGGTTCAATGCCTGGAAAAATAAAGACGGTATACACCGGATGAATGTAGTGGCCAGTGTGGGAAAAAGAGTGAACAACGTAAGCAACACCACGCTGAAGGCGGAACAGTTTATCGGCAATCTGAACTGGTTCACGCAATTTGATGATCATTTCAGTTTGAATATCAGTTTCAACAATTTTGGATTTCAAACACCCGGCGGTATCAATCCTTATGGGATAAAAAATGTAAGCAATGATTTTGGGCTGAACCCTTCCTATACCTGGGGCAATGATAAAGTGATACACCTGCTGAGTATGAATTATAATTACAGTAAGTATGATGAACGGGATGTGCTTACCGGAAATATCACTTCCAATAATACCCATACAGGCCTGCTGACTTATGTACCCACTTTTTTAACCAAAGAGCTGTCGCCGGATTTTAGTTTGTTGTATTTCCGGAATTCAATGCCGGGATTTAAATTAACACTCATCACCATCAGCAGCGGATTGAGCATGCCGGCTATGAAGAAAAAAATGAATCTACGGGGACAGTTGCAGTATAATTATTCAAAGACCAACAGTTTTAAAAATAATAATAACCTGATCGCATCCATGACCTGTGACTGGAAAGTATCGAAGAAGCTGACCTGGACCACATTTATCAGCAGTAACAATTTTAAATATGGCGATGAGATATTACCGAATAATGCAAGTTATCTGGAGAGTACGGTGAGGACGGGGTTTAATTATAGGTTTGAACCCCCAACCCCCTAAAGGGCAATGTCATTTAGTTAAGGAATGGAGTACACATAAAAAAACGACTTGCCCCAGCGGGGCAGAATGTTGGTAACGCCGGGTGAAACCCGGCGAGAGAAAAGGTAGAATATGCCGAACCCTGAAAGGGTTCAACAGCGGCAAAGAACGAATAAACTTTGTGAACTCTGCCGCTGGTAAGAAATAGCAGTCTTAATTAAATAGCATTGCCCTAAATGGGCTTTGGAGTAATTAAAGAGCAGAGAATTCTTTAAGAGAGTATCCAACGTTTTGGAACCCCGAAAGGGTGACATTAAATAACCGGGTACAAAGGGATTAAAAAAATATGAAGCAATTAAAATTATCAACGTATGAAAAAAATATTTTTAGCAGCAGCGGTTTATTTTGTTAGTACTGGTTGCATTGCGCAATTCAATACCAACTTAATTGTATCTCCGCAGCCGCCGGGTGCATTGCTCAATTGGGGAATAAAAGACCTGACCTATTTGATTTCGAACCAAACAGGCGCACCCCGTCGGGCGGTAATAAAAGCAACGTTTAAAACTACGGACGGCACAGTGGTGGGCAGCACCAATCTTGCCAAAGCCAGGATAATAACAATTGGCGGAGGGAATACAATTTTATACGCAGCCGATGTTATACCCCTTGATGTAATGATATTTACAGGAAAATATAAAACCTCTATTGATAAAACAGGTAAGCTGCCTTCAGATAATTACCAGTTATGTACACAATTAGTAACACCAGTTGATTTTGTGCCGATAAGTGAGGAGCGCTGCCGCTCTTTCAACCTGGCCGCTTTTCAGCTTTCAATACCTGTGATGCCAGCAAATGAAATAATGCTGGATGCCAAAATTGCACAAACAGCGATTACTTTTCGCTGGACACCCGTATCACCAAGGCCCGTTTTTCCCGTAACCTACCGTATTATGGTATTTGAAGTGTTGTCTAACCAGCAGCCCGTACAAGCAATGCGCAGCAATCAACCATTGCTTGTAAAAGATGTGATTGGTACAACACAATATATTTGGCAACCACAATTGGGGATGATCAATTGCTGCGGCCCGGATTTTGAAGGGGAGTCAGATACTTCGTATGTACAAAAGGCAGGAATCAGCACTTCACGATCAAATATCCCCCGCGAGAGTAAAAGAAAGCCGGCAACAGGACAAAATGACCTTCCAGATGTTAGCGATACCGGTGAATCAAACGTGAAGGGAAAAATGACAACAGGGAATACTGAATTCAACGGCCTGGATAATAAAGTTAAACAGAACAGCCACAAATTTGTATGGATCATACAAGCATTGGATGCAAACGGTAATCCCTTCGGAGATGGAAATGTGAATAGTGATGGAATAAGCGAACCAGCCATATTCAAAATTGGTAAGGCAGGAAAATAAGTGGATAAGCTGAAAAAAACCGGTAACCATAAGATCATACCTGGAAAAACTCCTGTAACCGGGAGTTTTTTTGGCAACATAGTTTCCCACAAGGGTTACATAACGGATAAAGTGTTTTCTTAACGGTCTTTGTGGGAATTTGTATTTTTACACGAATGCTCTATAAAAAACACCTGATCAAAGAACAGGCCCTGCAAAAACTAAAGCACTACTGTGGTTACCAGGAACGTAGCCATAGCGAAGTAAAAGAAAAGCTCTGGAATTTGGGTGTATGGAAGCCGGAACATGGTGAAATCATTGCCAGTCTTATAGAAGAAGGTTACCTGAATGAAGAGCGCTTTGCCATGGCATTTGCCGGAGGAAAATTCAGAATGAAACAATGGGGGCGGGTAAAAATAAAATATGAGCTAAAACAAAAACAGGTGAGTGAGTATTGCATCAAAAAAGCATTAAAGCAGATTGAGGAAGACGAATACCAGCAAGTACTTAAAAAACTGACTGAAGAAAAATATGCTTCACTGAAAAGTGAACAATACTTAGTACGGAAAAAAAAGACAATGGATTACCTGATGCAAAAGGGTTTTGAACCTGGCCTGGTATCGGCTGCTTTGAATCACCTCGTCAAATAAGCGACAGGAGGTTTTTCTCGCAAAGCCGCAACGGCACAAAGCCGCCCCGGGTAATTTATTTGTCTATTTTCTTAGCGCCGTTGTGAGAAACCTTATTCCACCATCACCTTCACTGTTTCATTTCCATCACGGGATTGTAATTGCACCCAATAAATTCCCCGGCTCAGCAATGGAAGTGTAACGGTAAAATATCCTTCCTGTCCGCCCAATTGTTTAATAAAGACTACACGGCCGTTGCTGTCCATTATTTTTATATTCACCAATGGCTTACCGGCTGTTACCTGCAGCAGGTTATTGGTAAGCACTGTTGGAAATACTTTGCTGCCTCCTGCTTCTTTAATGCTCACTGTTATTACGGGTGAATAAGTAACAGCCCCATTATGATCTTCTATTTGTAAACGATAATATACTTTACCGGTTTCAGCAGTGTAATGCCGGAAATTATATTGTTGGTTATCGGTTTGATTGACAGCTGTCACTTCACCGGCCATGCGCCAGTCTGATGCATTGGTACTGTATTCAATAATAAAGCGGCGGGTATTTTGCGAAGCAGCCGTATTCCATTTCAGTTCATTATATCCGCTTTGTTTTTTCCCGGAAAAGGATAGCAATGAAAGGGGCAACACTGTGGTAACATCCACTTTATAAATACTTCCACCCAGAGAGACGGCATACAGCGTTCCGTTTTCCGCTTCACCAAATGCTGAAATACTTCCCGGAAGACCGGATTGTCTTCTTGTTATCCATCCGCCGCTGCCATTGGGATTGATCAGCCATACATTGCCGGATACATAATCGGCACAGATATAGTAACCCTGCAGCGCTGGAAATTCTGTACCGCGATATACAAAGCCGCCAGTAATGGAAAAACCACCGGTGGCAAATACATGCGGGTATTCAAATATGGGTGAGATATAGCTGGCTTGTGGCAAACAACCAGCTGTGTTGTAGGCTGCATTACCTTCATAACAACGCCAGCCATAATTCACACCACCGGTTGTACCGGCTGCCCGAAAATTCACTTCTTCCCAGCTGCCCTGTCCCACATCGGCGATCCACATATCATTGGTTGCACGGTCAAAGCTCCACCGCCAGGGATTACGCAAACCGATAGCCCAGATACGGTCATCCACATTCGGATCTGCTATATATGGGTTATCAGCAGGAATGGTATAATAAGGAGGGAAGAGAAAATTATTTACATCAATACGTATCATCTTCCCAAGCAAGGATAAACCATTTTGCGATAAATTATTCGGATCGCCGCCGCTGCCCCCATCGCCTGTACCAAAATAAAGATAACCATCGGGGCCAAAATTCAAATCACCGCCATTGTGGTTGGCAAAGGGTTTTGGAATATTTAGCAATACCACCCCACTTAGCGCATCTGCCAGGTTAGGGTTACCGGCTTGCGCCTGGTATCGGGCAATGGTGATATCGCCACTGGTATTTGTATAATAGATAAAAAAATAACGGTTAATTGCGTAGCCAGGATGAAAGGCCAGGCTTAGTAATCCTCTTTCACCACCACTTGAAATAATAGAAGAGATGTCTAAGAATGGGGTGACTAGTAAAGAGGCTCCGTTGTGTATCCGTATCCGCCCGCTTTGCTCTACTATAAAGAGACGGTTGGTGCCATCACCGGCATTGGTGATATCTACCGGGGATGATAATCCCGAAACAAGATTGCTGAATCCGATAACGGGTTGGGCATGGGTGGTGCGTTCTGCCGAAAGAATAAAGATGGTGAAAAACAATATGGCTTGTACTAAAAGACGTATAGTTTGTTTCATAGTACATGGTTTTATATGTAAACTATTAACAAATTCAGTGCCTGAATAGGAAAGGTGGGAAGAAATAATACGAGGGGGAATTACTGTAATGACTCTTCTTACTTTTTTAAAAACCACCCCGTTTTACCGACTTTCCGGCAAAAAACATTTCACAAAATAAACCAATCGGTATATATTTGATGTGGCAATGATTACCAAAGCGGATAAAACAAAGCAATTTATTATTGAAAAATCGGCACCGATATTCAATACAAAAGGTTATGCTGCCACCACCATGGCTGATATTTTGAAAGCAACTAAACTTACCAAAGGCGGTATTTATGGAAACTTTGGCAGCAAAGATGAAATTGCTGTTGCAGCTTTTGAATATGCATTTAACCAATTAAGACAGGCGCTGCAGTTTCTTGTAAGTCAGGAAAAAACAGCAAGCGGGAAACTGTTGGCCATTTTGCAATTTTACCGCAACTATGTGGTCCGGTTGAAGGTAGAGGGGGGATGTCCCCTTATGAACACTGCGGTAGATGCCGATGATAACATCCCTTTTTTAAAAGAAAAAGCAAATAAGGCGCTGAAAGAATTATTAGGGTCATTGGAGTATATATTTCAGCGGGGTGTTGATAACGGAGAGTTTACTAAAGAATTGAATGTGGCTAAAGAGGCACTATTGTTTTTCAGCATTATTGAGGGAGGTATGATGATGAGCAAAGTAACTGACAACCCCAAAATGCTGGGAAGTTTATTAGATCATTTGAAGGAACAGGTTATTAGCCGCTATAAAAAGTAATTTTTTTTGAATAATAAAAGACCGATCGGTATATTATAAACCTAAACAAACAAATATGAAAAAGATTCTCCTGATGATCGTTGTTACAATTCTTGCAAATGCTGGCTACTCACAAACCCCAACCGAAGTACCCGATGGCTATAAAAAGGGTAATATCTTCTTTTTTGACAGCACTTCCGTTTCTGGGTTAATTAAAACCAATAGTTTGAAATCTGGGAAAATTATTTTTCTTACTGCAGAAAAAAGAAAAAAAACGTATGAGACGTCATTAATAAAGGAATTTGCCATTGAATCAGATAAATACATCATTTACAAGAACGATATATTTATGGAACTTGTCCGGAATATGAAACTCTCGTTGTATCAGAAACAGAGCTCTTCAGACGGAAAAATTGAATACAATGGAACGCAGCCAATAATAACAGCAGGCAGTGATGGAAGTATTGGTGATTATTTTCTTTCAACAGATACCGGTGCCAGCATGGAATTGCTGAACAAAAGGAACTTAGCAGACGACATCCAGAAATATTGCAGCAATTGCTCTTCCCTGGTTGCTGAAATAAGAGCGGGCAAACTATCTGTTGCTGACAGCCGGCAAATAATACAAACCTGTAACAATTGTAATTAATATAAAAAATAAACAATGAACAAGACTCCTCTTTCTTTTTATACAATTCGTTTCGGCGATTGTGATTTATTCAGCCACCTGAATAATGCCCGGTATATTGATTATTTTCTGAATGCCCGGGAAGACCATTTAAAAGAATTCTACCAGTTAGAATTAAGCAGCTACTATCAGCAGGGTATTGGCTGGCTGGTGGGCAGCCACGAAATAAGTTACCTGCGGCCGGCAGCCTACAATGAAGAAGTATGTATTAAAACCGGTTTGCTGGAAGTAACCCCAGAACTCTTGCTGGTGGAAATGAGTATGATGGATGAGCAGCAAACTCATCTTAAATCATATTTGTGGACAAAATTTATTCCGGTTGACATTAAAACCGGCAGAAAGGATAACCATTCAGAAGAGTTCATGCAATTTGCCAAATCAATTGAAACAAAGGAAGCCGGCATTTCAAAAGGCTATCAGCACCGGCTGAAAGAAGTGGTATATAATTTTAAGAATTTATCCGGAATAGTATTGAATAAATAGCGGCCATATTATTCATGATAGTATTGGAATAATGTGAACGGTTGGTGCAGAAATTATTATGGCTGAAAGAAGCAGTATTTTCTATTCAATCAGCCTGTCTTTTTCATGTACATATACCAATTCCATTCCCAGGTTGTACCATTATCATCAGACAATGCCTGGCTCCATACGGGATTTTCTTTATTCCTTGCATCCCAGCGGAAAACAACCAATACTTTTTTGCCATGGAAATGGTCTTTGGTAAAAAAATGCCCAATATTATTTTCAAATGAGCCAACAACAGGCGGATCCAATTTTCCTTCGTTTGAATCTGCCCAATAAATGCTCCATAACCTTGTTTTAGGATTGAAAAGCCGTACCGTCATCCCCTCAAATGGTTCGCCATTAAACGTGGCAAGAAAATTATCAATGTTTCCAATTCCATTAAGTATTTTATACATTTCCTGGGTTGATTCAAATTCAATCCATTCGGTACAATTGCTTAATCTTGATTTTAGTTTTCTATTACGAATTTTTGATTTGCCCTGAAAAAAATCAAAATCATCCTTTGATGAGGAGGGCGAAGCCACAATTTCCAATTCCCCGGTTGCATCAAATTTCAATTCCGGAATGCGTAAGGTGTCGGTGTTTATCATTTTAAAATAGCGTTGTTGTTTAGAAGCACCAAGTTACTGCAAGCAGTTATTATTTTAAGGATCCGATTTTTTGGCGGTACAGGCATTGACCCCCGTCAGTCACCGGTTTATCTTCCTATGTGTTTACTTAC
Organism: Chitinophagaceae bacterium; assembly: GCA_031441485.1. Classification (GTDB taxonomy): domain Bacteria; phylum Bacteroidota; class Bacteroidia; order Chitinophagales; family Chitinophagaceae; genus JJ008. Next base: position 37,231 of record JANOEQ010000021.1, on the reverse strand, counting down.
ATTTTTGGAATTATAGCTGTTGCTTCAATCTCAATCAAAATATCATCCCTGAATAATTTATTAACCTGAACAAGTGTGCTTGCAGGTGGATTCTTTAAATTGATATATTTATTTCTTATATCCCTGAACACCTGAATTTGTGATATATCTGTAAGGTATATTCCTGTCTTAATGATATTATCCATTGTTCCACCAAGAGAGCGTATTGTATTTTTAATATTTAGAAATACCTGTTCGGTTTGTTTTCCAAAATCTCCCTTGCCAATTAAATTACCCAGGCTGTCCAAAGGCACCTGGCCTGAAATAATTATCATCCTGCAATTGCCTAAATCAACGATGGCTATGTGAGAATATCCTTTCGGAGCTGATAAAAAAGAGGGGTTTGTAAACTTTACAGTAGACGAGTCAGTTTGCGTGATGCCTGTCAGCGAAATAAGTAAAGAGGAAATCAGTATTATTTTTTTCATGGTTTTTTTAATAGTAGTAGTACAAATAATCATCCGCTTCAGAACTATCTTCTGGTGCTGTATTCTATCCCTTGACGTCCGGCAACTGAAGATGAAATTAAGAAATGCTGATGAGATTTACCTGTTCCGGCCGCAGTGTCGGGATTCGTTTAGCAAGAGTCTCCGAAATTACCGGAATTGATAGCAATATGCCTGTCAAACAGGATGGCAGCACCGTTTGTTGAGCCCCGGGGTAAATATTTACCTGACTAATCTTCTCCTTAACGAATAAAAACTTTCTCCATTCTATTTAAAGCGTCTGTGAGCCAGTTTGAATTACTTAATGCTAAGTCGGCTGGGATGCTTTCTGGTCTGAAAAATCTTAATTCCTGTGTTTCATTATTAGAAAAGCCGGGTGAAATATCGTCGGTTAGCTTTGCTTCAAAATATGAAGTAACATATTGAACTGTTTTATCTTTATAATTATAAGTCTGTGAACCCGGCGAAGAATAAATACCTATAAAACGTATAATCGTTGCTTTTGTATTTATTTCTTCCTCAATTTCTCTTAAAATAGCCTCTTCAATAGTCTCACCAAATTCAACGTGCCCGGATATGACACACCATTTATTCACGTCTTTAAGCTTTTGCAGTAAAATTTCTCCGTTATCATTAAAGATTGCAGCGGAAACTGCTGGTAATATTTGTTTTGTAGTTTCCACATAATGCCAAGCCTGTTTTGAGTTTAATGAAGATTGCCTGTTGCTTTCAGGTAACGTGTATTGCTGAACATACGAAAAAATATTTTTTATGTCCTGATATTGTTGGCAGGCGCCTGGCCCTCTCAGACATTTTCTTACGGGCGGTTATTATAAGTTTCATGTGGTTGGTGTGCTGTAAGTGTCTTTGCCTGGAAGTGATGTTTCTTAATCTAAAGATAAAAAACTGATAACATAACCTTCGTCTTTCTTTTAAAGTTAGCTTCTCATTTTTATAGCTTCTTTTTTTATCTTAAGGAGCAACCGCATGGAAAAAATAAGTCCTCACCGAAACGCCAAACAACACCAGCGATAAATTCGGCCAGACAACAGTCAATTGACGGAACCGTGGCAGTCCAGGAAAATCTGCTTAGAACGGAATAAGTGTATTTCCCAAATAATTTATTAGGAGTAAACACTTACTTTCTAATAAAATATCATTCCGGTGATAATTTATTAAAGTTAAGCAGGGTTTTTGTTAAAGATATTGCTATAAATTTAGTTAAGGCTTTTTCAGAATATCGGGTACGCATTAATGTGAAAATCCAAACGAGGTTCCGGGTATGAACTTTAACCAAAACCATAAAACTTACAGCTTACTGATATTAGTATGCCTGTGTTTTATTATTACCCCGGCTTCTTCACAACAGGTACAAAGCCATCCTGATTTTTCAGGGATTCAAAAAAACAAATTCCTGCCCGGCCGGCCGGCTGCAATCAACAAGCCCTCCCTGTATAAGGAAATATTTAAACTGGGAATTACTTTTAATAGATTTTCGGTTGAAGCCACCTTTTATCATAACAAAGGGATCTTCTCCAATGATTCCTTCGTGGCAACCGGTATTTCCCAGTATTATATAAGAAAAGCATCCGGTATAAGCGTCTCCGGCATACCCCTGCAGGCCGAATTTATATTCAGGGAATCTGATCCCTCTTTTTCAGATCCGCTCCCCCGAAACTGGTACAAAATTTCGTTCGATATCGAAAAGTATAAAGAACAGTGGAAGAAACTGGCCGCAAAAATGTCACCGGAAGATTTATCTGCGTATGGAAAACAGTACAAAGAACTCGGGAATAACTTTAAGGATAATTTAAAAACATATTACAGGGGCAAAGCAGAAGACAAATTAAGGAACAGCCTTGACAGCCTTACCGGCACTGTCAACCCGGTGGAACTCGCTGGAAAAACTCAGGAAGAACTGACCTCCTTATTTTTTGGCCAGGATATAAAAAGCCTGCTGTTGCGTGCCAGGGAGAAACTGAATGAACTGGATCAGCTCACCATGCTAAAGGAAGAAAAAGATTCTTTAGCAAACCAGTTAAAATCAAGAATACAGGAACTTGAAGCAAAAGAAAAATATATAACGCAGCTTACCTCAATGATAAAACTGGCCCAGTCGGCCGGCACAATTGATTCCATGAAAGGATTGCTTAATAAAGCAACAGCTGAATATCGCAGACTATTAGATAACCCTGAAGAATTGGCTCACCGGCTTGCTGAAAAATATCATCTTGCCGGTATTGAAAAGATTGTCACATTTCTTTCCCAGTTCAAACTCGGGGGGCAATCCGTTCCTTTTGCCGAACAAATGGCTACCCCCTTTCTGTCTAAGGGCTTATCCTTTGAAGTTAATATAAAAGATAAATTCATTGGGTTTTCTGCCGGCCGTCTTTTTCCGGTGATGAGTAACCTGCGGTTTTCTCCTTATGACAGTTTAATGAACCAAAACAATAACCTCTCAGATAAACCATCTTACTGGCATTTGGACTACCGAAAGGGAAAGCTGGCTGAAAATCACAAGGGCGTAAAACTTACCAGCGTTAAAAATGAAGGGAGTACTATTAACCAGTTGCAGCCTGCAGATTTTGTGAAACGAAATACATTACTTATCAATCTTTATTCCAGGGAAAGAATTTTTGGCAACAACTGGCTGAATGCCGAAATATCAAAATCAGTCAGTATCAGACCCAATCAGTCTGTGTTTGATATAGCTACCGGCACAATACTGGAAAAAAAACAAAACTATCTCAACTTAAACAACCTGTCGCTAAAATTAAAAACAGAAGGTACTATTGAGGAAATCGGGCTCTTCCACCAGGCATATTTCAATAAAATCATAGGCACCTATGCAAATATTACCAGCAACTACCTGGCAACAAATGGGTATGAAGCCGGTTTTTCACTGCGTATGAAACAAAGAAACAAAAGGTTGTCTTCTTACCTCAAAGGTTCTTTCCGCAATTATGCCACACCAGGATTTACCGACTCCCGCTGGAAAAGCTCCAATATGCGAATACGGATGATGTACAAACTCAAAAAAGGACAGTATCTGCAACTTGGCTCGAACTGGCATGACGGTTACAAAACTTATCTCCTTTCTGCTGTGCCAAAGATTATACGGCAGCAAAGCAGAGGTACAACGGCTGACGCCATGCTGGTCAATAAGAGGATATTCGGACTGTACAACACATCCTGTATTTCTATAGGTCTGCAAAACGATTTTTTTCCGCTGACCGGTGTACCCGGAAAGGATAAAATAATTTCAAGGGCTGTAACCCTGTTACTCAACCAAACTTTTTTGTACAGGGATCACCTATTGCAGCTGAACGTAAATTATACCAATGTATCACAGGATATAGATGCATTGCTCTACAATACAAGGCTGGATGCAGATATGGGCGGTACATTTAAACTAAATAAAAATTTAACGGCCGGACTTTCTGCTGTGTATGGTTATTTAAAAGGGGCCTACACCAATGCCGGTGTCAGAGTATCGCTTTCAGGAATGCTGTTCAAAAGAATGGAACTGGATATTAACAGCGATATAAGAAAGAATATCACTTTATTAAACCCGCTATTCAGCCAGTGTTTTACTATGAACTGCGGGATTAAATACACTATTAAAAAGTAAGTATATGGTCAATTATCTTATCAGGACGGTCGTTGTTTCATTGTTATTACTGGTATACACTGTTCCGCTTACGGCCCAGGTGAATATTATTTTCAATGCCGGCGCACTGGGCAAAGACATGAGAGGATTATCGGGCGTACAGATCATCAATTCCTCCGCAGAGAACTATACTGGTAATATGGATATAGAAGTAAAAAACCCGGATCGCGGAGTACTGGTCGTAAAAGTATTGGTGTCTGCTGTCAGTATCAAACCCGGTAACAATATTATACCATATACAAAATTCAGTGCTGCATCTGTATTATATGCCAATACAACGGAAGGTAATTTCGTAAAACAGACAGGCCAGATGCCGGAAGGAGAGCTGGAGTATTGTTTTAAGCTTACTGTAACGGCCAAGAACAACCTTCCCGAAATTTTTGATAATTGTTTTTTGGGTACCAATATTGTAGCCGGCCCGCTGGAACTGATCCTGCCGGATAATGGAGATAATTTTTGTGAAAAAAGGCCCCGCTTCAACTGGCAACCCCCGATGCCCTTAACCCCCGGTACTTCATTCACCATAAAGCTGGCCCGGAAAAACCCGGGGCAATCACAGGCAGAGGCTTTGCTGGTGAACCCGCCCGTTTTTTACCAGGCCAATCTGAAAGGATATATTTTTCCTTATCCCGCCGGATCGCCGGATCTCAAAGAAGGCACTACATATGTATGGCAGGTTACGGCAGCAAGCAAAGGAAAACAATCGCTTTCGGAAGTATGGGAGTTTACCATTCAATGTGAAAAACAGGAAACCACAGACAGGAGCTTTCGTGAATTAAAAGCGGAAGACGATGGCGGCTTCTTAAGCACGGGCCCCTCCCTCCGGTTTGCTGTATTTAATCCGTATATGCAGGGTGTATTAAAGTATTCCATCAATGACCTTAATAATCCGGACAAAAAAATAAAAAGGCTTCCCCTGTTTGAATTGCAAAAGGGGTCAAACAATATTTTGCTGGATCTTAAAAAAATCCCTGGAATGGAAGACGGAAATGAATACCAGCTGGTGGTGGTATTACCGGACGGACGGAAAGTTTCTTTACGCTTTAAATACCAGGAAGAAGATGAATAAATGTGTTGCCATTATAATTCTGTGCGTACTCTTTTTTTTGATGGCCTGCAAGGGCCGTGAAAAAAAAGACAAACTCGCCATGTATGTTTCAAAAAATGAAAACGGGCTGATGAAGAAATTAGCAGCCGGTGAAAGCGAAATAGTAAGCCAGTTTATTCCGGAGGAAAAACAACAACCGGACACAGCAAATGAAAATCGGGTATACAGGTTTATGGTCAACATTTATACAAAGCCGGAGAAAACGACAGACAGTATCTTATATTTTTTCAATTACCGCTCTTCCGACTATTTCCGGCTGGTGTCGGGTGCTGATACAGTGAGGCCGGTTTTAAGTGAACGTATTGCCAATGGAAGAAAGGATATACACCAGTTCACCGTTCTTTTTGAGATGGAAGGAATAAATAAAGAGCCGGACTCAATGTCGTTGTTGTTCCTGGGCAACCAACTGTTCCAGGATAGTCTCGTTTTTAAATATGCAATAAAAGATATAAAAAAAGCTTCAAAATCCCTGTATGGTTATGAATAAATCAAGGAAAAAACACAAGGTTATTGCGTGGGTTCTGCTGATCGTTTTTGCAACAGAAACCTTTTACCCTGCTACTGTATACGCACTTACTTCAGGTCCTACCACGCCGGAGATGAGTGCCTTTGAACCCGCCTCCACTGCCAATATGGTGGATTTGTTTTCCGGCGACTTTTCGTATAATATTCCGCTGCTGGATGTGGGTGGCTATCCGGTAAATATTTCCTATCATTCAGGAGCAGGACCGGATGAAGAAGCCAGTTGGGTGGGCTTCGGATGGAGCCTGAACCCGGGCGCCATCAACAGGCAATTGCGCGGACTGCCCGATGATTTTAACGGGGATATAATAACCCAGGAGGATAATAAAAAACCGAATATAACGGTGGGGGGTAATATAAATGTATCCATTAAGCTGTTTGGAAACAGGCTGCCCAAAATAAAAATCGGGAAGAAGAAGAAAAACCTCGGAGGTAATGTCAAGGTGAAAATCGGCATTCTTCATAATAATTATACCGGGTATAAGGGGGTGATAGGTATTGGAACAGGATTTAACGCCTCTGATCAGAATTCAGATGCTAAGACCAAAAACTTAAGCGTGTCTGCCGACCCCAGCGCCAGTTTGGGGCTTAATGTGGATAATCAGTCTGGCGTAAATCCATATGCTTCTTTTGAAGTAAACTATAAAGTAACAACTTCAAAAGAACGAAAGGCAGAAAAAGACTTCCTGGAAGCCGCACATGAACTGAATGAAAAATCAAAAACAATTGTAAAGTCCTGTACGTATGATGAAATCCTGGATATTCATAACAAAGCCTCAAAAGTGGCAAAACTTGAAAGAATATTAAACAGGGCACAAGATGTTAGCAGCATGCTGGGCTCATCTTCGTCCATCAACTTTAATACATTTCAACCACCGGCTTTGATACAAACCCCAATGATTTCAAAAAACTTCACCGCATCACTTTCTTTGGGTGTTACCCTTTTTGGCGGTACGGTATCTCCTGGTATTGAAGGCACCTATTCGAAACAGGAGTTGAAAGAAAAAACAAATACAGCTCCTGCTTACGGTTTTATGAACGGACATCTGGCTAAATCAAAGGAAGAGGCAATTCTTGATTATAATATGGAAAAGGAAAGCCCCTATTTTAAACGGCTGCCCAATCTTGGCGTTACTGTTTTTACTCCAGACCTGTTTAGCGTTACCAGCAATGCCGGATCTATGCAGTTCAGGCCCTACCTGCGGGGCACGGGTATTTATTTTCAGCCGCATAAGCATGATGCAGATAAGAGTGTTGATATAGGACTGGAACCTGCATTTGGCAATATTTTTCATTTGGGGATTCCGCTGCAATTACAAAAAACCAATAATATATCAGGTAAATGGACCAACAAAAATGATTACCTCAACCTGGGGGATTTTAAACCTACTCAATCCGGCAATCCGGCCAACCAGGCTTTTTACTTTAAACGTGTGGGCGAAAAAAACCGCCAGGATGGTGTTTATTTTGGTGCCATTGGCAATACAGCTCCGGTGGCAGTAAGGTTAGATAATAGTTTTTCCGCCTGGGCTTTTGGAAATGGTAAAGCCAATGCACAAATGCGGGTAAAAGGCACTGGTGATATTGCCAGTGCGCAGGCCAGAACAAACCGCGACAAAGCCAATCATTCCATCGCCTATTTAACATCTGCAGAAGCAACCAGCTATGCGCTGGATAAACAAATACATAATTACCGGGAAAATACATTGCCCACAGACGCCGGTGCAATAAAAAACAATATCAGCCGTACTGCAAACTACCACAAGGGCCACCATATTTCTCAATACACTATTACCCAGGATGACGGGCAGCAGATGGTATACGGGGTGCCGGTTTACAATACTGCACAGGAAGAAGTGAGCTTCGCCATCCCGTTCAATCAGGCAGCCATGGATAAAGGGATTGCCACCTATAATCCCGGTTCAGACAATACAGCCTCTAATCAGAACGGAAAGGATAATTACTTTCATAGATATAAAACGCCGGCTTATACTACGGGGCATCTGCTCTCTGCCATACTTTCTCCCGATTATGTGGATGCAACGGGCAATGGCGTTACGGATGATGACCTGGGTACTGCCGTCAGGTTCAATTACTCACAGGTAAGTGATGCATCCGGAAATCCTTTGTACTATAAGTGGCGCACACCGTTTACCAAAGAGTACAGCAATGTCAGTACAGCCAATTACAATGCCGGATACAAGAGCATTACTGATGATGATAAAGCGAATTATACCTGGGGGCAAAAAGAACTCTGGTATGTTCACTCTATTGAATCGAAAACAATGGTGGCGCAATTTATTACACAGGCAGACAGGGAAGATGGAGTGGGGGTATTGAACGAAAATGGAGGAAAGGATAACAGTGTTCTGCTAAGAAGGTTAATGGAAATACGGCTATACTCAAAATCTGATTTATATGCCAACGGCGCCAATGCAATACCTGTAAAAACGGTTCATTTTCAATATTACCCGGATTATCCCCTATTGAACCTCGTGCCTAATAATATAAACGGACGTGGTAAACTGACATTACAGAAAATCTGGTTTACCTACGGTACTAATACAAAGGGACAGTACAACAGTTATGAGTTTAAGTACAATAAACCGGTAAGCCAGGATTATGAAGACCTGCAAAGTGACAGGTGGGGAAGCTACAAACCAAAATCTGCCAATCCCAACGGACTTGATAACCTGGATTTTCCCTATTCAATACAAAACAAAACAGACGCTGATAATTTTGCTTCCTATTGGCAGTTGTCAGAAATAGAGCTCCCTTCCGGTGCCGTTATTAATGTGCAATATGAAAGTGATGACTATGCTTTTGTGCAGGACCGGAGGGCCACCCAGATGTGTTTCCTGAATGGTATCGGCAGCAATGGTCAATTTACCGGCTTTGTAAATTCGGATAAAATATATGTCAAACTTCCACACGCAACCACCGCTGCACAATTCAGGAAAAGATACCTGGAAGGATTAAAAACCCTGGCATATAAAGTAATGATGGACCTGGATGGAAAAGGGCATTGGGAATATGTAAGCGGGTATGCGGATATTGACATATTGGGATCAACTCTCGTGTCGCCGGATATTGTGGAAATAAAAGTAGGATTAATTAACGGGTATAACCCAATTGCAAAAGCGGCCTGGCAAAAATTAAAATTGGATTTACCCCGGTTTGCCTTTCCCGAATACGATAACCTGGATGCCGAAGGCTCAGGTTTTATTAAAGCAATTAAAGCGCTGGCTGCAACATTTGGCCGGTTCAAAGACCTGGTGGAAAACTTTGATCGCAGGGCAAAGCGAAAAGGGTTTGGCGACAAAATCAATCTGTCAAAATCCTGGGTAAGACTTTGTACACCAGCAGGACTAAATGGAACTAAAGGAAAATTGGGGGGCGGTCACCGGGTAAAAGAAATACGTATTAATGATAAGTGGACCGCCATAAGCGGGGTGGCTAATGCTGAAACCGGCATTTATGGGCAGCAATATGATTACACAATGGAAGTAACAGGCCCTGCCGGTACAGAAATAATATCTACCGGGGTGGCTTCTTATGAGCCGGCAATGGGTGGCGATGAAAACCCCTTTCATGAACCGATAAACTTTGTGGACAAGCATCTATTTGGAATGCCAAAATATTTTTACCTGGAAAGGCCCATGGGAGAGTCTTATTTTCCGGGAGCATCTGTAGGGTACAGTAAAGTAACGATAAGAAATCTTGGTGCTGATGGCAGCGTAGGTTCCAATGGAACCACCGTAAATGAGTTTTATACGGCTAAAGATTTTCCGGTAAAAGTGGATGACCTTCCTATAGAACGGAAACAACCAAAAATTACATTCCTTCCCCGTTTATTCGGTGCAAAAATTACAACTGCAGTAACTGTTTCCCAGGGCTATGTGGTGGAAAATAATGATATGCATGGTAAACCAAAAGCAGAAGCGGTGTATGGCAAAAACGGAAATGAAATATCAAGCGGTAAATATTATTATAAAGTAAATAACCCTGCGGCTGAAAAGCTTGATTTAAATAATACTGCGTCAGTAATAGACAGAACGGGTCAGATAGACAACAATGCCATTGTAGGGATGGACATTGACATGTTTACCGAAATGAATGAAAGCATGATGGAAAACATGGGAGTGGCGCTTGACCCGTCATTCGGGGTTACTTTATACGGGATAATTCCAAAATTTTCTTTCAAACTTCCGATCCCTAAACCCAATTATGAGAAAAGGATTTACCGGGGCTCCACCACTATTAAACTGGTAAACCGGTATGGCATATTGGAGAAAACAGTTAAAACGGTGAATGGAAGTACCAGTACTGCAGAAAATATGCTGTGGGATGCAGAGACCGGGGAAGTGCTGCTATCGAAGGTAAATAATGAGTTTAACGACAATACCTATACGTTTAATTACCCTGCACATTGGGTGTATGATGGCATGGGCTCCTCCTTCAGGAATGAGGGGGTTTACCTGGCCGGTTTCAATGCAGGCAGCAACGGGCAGATTACCACTACCTATAACGGGCTGCTGGTACCGGGCGATGAACTGATAGACCTGAATGGCAACAAAAAATATTGGGTTACCAATCCGTATAACAACAGCACCCTTTACTTAATAGATAAGGATGGTAAAGTGGCGCCGGTTGGCAACGGCAATCTGAAACTGATGCGGTCGGGACGCAGGAATCTGGCCATGGCTTCGGTGGGTTCAATAGTAACGATGAATAACCCAATCGCCGGCTCCACACTTAGTTTCAACACAAGCAGTAAAGTGCTGCAGGCAGGTGCGGTAAATTACGATGATGATTGGAGGATGCCTCTGCCAGGCACTTGTATTGCTGATCCTAATTGCTGGAACATAACCAATAACTCAAATACGGCCACTCCCACACTTAACTATGTAACACCATTTTTGAAAACGGCCAGTGTGTATTACTCTCAAAGCGGGGCAAGGATATATAGTGCCGGTTATAATTCAACGGGCAATGGAGCTTTTCAATTGTTGACAACAAATTATTGGAAAGGAACAGACCCATGCCTGAATGGGCCGTTGTACAGAACCGGGGTTTGGGTAAATACCAGTTTACCTGATCCTGGTGTAAAGCAAGCTGTTTCCAGCGGTGATACATTACAAAAAATGAAAACAGGATTAACGGAAGTAATCAATGCCTGTGCACCATTAACCGGCACATTTGGAAGGTGGCTGGGTTATACGTTTAATTTCTCAACGAGTACTGCCAAAACCATATATGTCGGGATTGCTGCTGATAACCGGTTTCAATTTAAAATTAATGGGGTTCCTGCCGTGGTCAGGAACTCTTATACAGAAATCAATTTTATATACTGGAATGTATATCCTGTTTGTCTGAATCCCGGTAATTATACATTTGAGTTTCTCGGGTACAATGATAATGATCAGATCGATCATGGAGCATTTGGGGCCGAAATATATGACAATACGTTTGCGCAATTGCAGGCAGCTACTTCAGACAATGACCTTAACATCCTCTTTTCTACCCGCAATATTGTTGGTCAGAATGTTGAAGTAGGAGATGGAATCGGGTACGCAGCTCCTGCAGGATATTTTGTACAGAAAAATGCGGGTGGCCAATATATAGCGAAACAGGTAAACGGAGTGGCACCCGGCACCGGAACAAGCGTAAGCACCTATTTCAATCCATACACGGTTGGAATTAAGGGTAACTGGCGGGTCAAAAAACAACTCCTTTATGATACCAAACGGATAAACAATAAAGGAAATGCAGCAGACCCCACGGGTACGCACCTGCGCAATTCAGGTTATTTTGATGATTTTCAGCCGTATTGGACATATAACAGCGGCTGGTCTGAAAGCACAAATGCTAAATGGCAATGGACATCTGCCGTTACTAAATTTAACCGTAAAGGACAGGAGATAGAAAATGTGGATGCACTGAACCGGTTTAGCTCAGCACAACATGGCTACCTGGAATCACTGCCTGTGGCAGTCGCCGGTAATTCTATGTACCGCGAAATCGGGTATGATGGGTACGAGGATTATAATTTTAATCTTGGCTTGCCCAACGCAGCTCCTGACAGTTGTGGCATACAGGATCATTTCAGTTTCCGCAACTCATTGGGGGCGGCCGCATCGCTTGACAATACCAAATCGCACAGCGGAAAATTCTCCTTAAAACTTACCGGAACAGCCACTCTTATTAAGCCAACGCTGGCAAGTGAACCTGCATCCATTTATGCTATTGAAAACAACCAGTATAAAGTCATCAACGGATACCTGCGGTTTGGTTTCCAGCCGGTTCCATTGAAGAAATATATTTTCAGCGGCTGGTTAAATGATGGCCAGCCCAAATCAGCCATCATAAACGGATTAACACTGCGTATAAACGGTACTACTTATAATGTAAACGACAATGCGGCTAATCCTGCCATGTACAGTAAAGTACATGTGGTGGAAGGATGGAAGCGGTTTGAAGTGGTGTTTACTATGCCGGCAGGAGGCAATTTTACCCTCGAACTGGGTGGCAGCAATATCAATGTGGATGATATACGCATTCACCCGTATGATGCGCAGTTGAAATCATATGCGTATGATGCTTCTTCACTGCGGCTGATGGCAGAAATGGATGAAAATAACTTTGCCACATTCTATGAATATGATGATGAGGGCACGCTGATAAGGGTGAAAAAAGAAACAGAAAAAGGGATCAGCACCATAAAAGAAACCCGCAGCTCCATCCGGAAGAAAAACCCATAAGTACTAACAGTAAAAAAAGTGATTATGACAAAGTTTTTTAAAAGTAAAAAATTCCTGTATATACTTCTCCCCGTGGTGGCACTTGCATTTATTGCCGGTGTGCCAATCAATGATGATAAAACTTTACTGGACCAGCTTATTGCAGCATTTCCATCAGGTGAGGCTGATGCAGCGCAGCAGGAAAAATCGAGAGAATCATTGGATGATGCCTGGGAAGAAATGCAAAAAATTTCAGAACACAACGGCGGCGACTCCGTAATGCTTGCAGGAAAAATCAGGCTGTTTGACAACCTGGATGATGAGGGTATCCGGGAACAGCAAAATTTTTTGATGAAACAGGCGGGTGAAAATCAATGGTTTCATCTCGATTCATTCGACAGGGTGCAGTACAATCAAACACTTTTTATGATCGATCATGCTGAAAAAGAAATTGTTATTAAGCTGCCCGGGGTTACAGATTCTTTGATGAATGCATTAAAGATGATGGATCCTAAAAAGTTTAAGGAAATGCTCATAAAAGACGGAACTATTGCGGAAGTAACTAAAACAGGGGCGCAAAAAACACTTACTATCAACCCGGGTTTAATGGATGCTGTAAACCGGTACGACATTGTATATGATACAACCACGTATGAAATAAAAAAATTCAGAATATACTACACCAGTGTTCCTTACCAGGATTATCTGGAAAATGATATCAAACCAGCCACTCCGGAAAAACCCGGTACTGAACCAACCAGTGATCCGGCACAAAGTGAAGGAACAGCAGACGGCGATGAAATAGAAGCAAATATAACTGAATATGTGCTGGAGTTTGAAATTGACAAGGCAGAAAGAAAGTGTGATATGAACTTTCTGGATAATAGTTTTTACAAGATAAATAACGCTGGCGAAGTTGTTTTTACCGGGAAGCTGGTAAAATATAAAAAAACCCAGTTTTAAAATAAAGGAATCAGCTTCATATAATAAACACGGCAGTTTATGAGAAATCATTATGGAAAAACCCGAAACAGTTGCAGGGCATTTGTTTTACTTTTTATGCTATCAGCATTTTCCGTTAAGGCATTGGCAGTGGATGAGCCCAGGGAGGTTACGCTGAAAGGCACCACCCTGCTAACATACCCGATCAATACAGCGATAACAAATGCCGATCCTATTTTTGGAACAGGTGGCTGGAGTGGTCAGCAGGCGCTGGGGGTACAGAATATTGTACAGTTTGAAATAGATTTTAATAATACCGCCAATATTTTTTTTCATAATCTCACTTTTACGACCACCTGTACAGTGGATATAAAATGTTACGGTAATCCTTCCAGTCCCGGAACAATAACCCAGAGCTACAACGATATTCCTCTTCAGGTAAACTATAACCCTGCTGCAGGTGCTGCATTTAAAGGGATTGCTGAATATAAATTTAACGGCGCTTACCGGGTGGATGTGTTTATTAAAAGTATTACCGCCACCGGTCTGTCCCCGCTGACTAGCTACCCTATTTTTTCACTCACCAATAAAATGATTGTAAGCCGACAGTATAATTTTAACGACAATACTTCAGACATAATTAATTATACGACCGATGGAAAAAAATTAAACCTGAGCTGGGTACCCACCAATTACGCTGGTGCAGAATCATTTGACCTGGAGTGGACTTATGTAGATGAACTTTCAACTCCGGGAGCTTTAATTAAACTGGCAAGATTGCTGGGCCAGACAACTATTAGCCAGGCACTGCTTGAATCTTTTTTCCGTAACAACAGCAGTCGGGTAAACATACCCGGTTACCAATACCAGTTTAACCTTAACTACAATAAGGGCTTTATACTTTTCCGAATCCGGGGCGTTCAGTTTCGCAGCAGCGATGGGCTACGGCTGGAAGGAAACTGGAATTACCAGGCAGACGCACTATCCGGTTCTGTGTATGCTCATTTTGACCAGGGTATAGTGGATGCGGACTGGCATGAGCAAGATCTCAACTGGCAGTATAATGCAGTATATGCAGAGGATGGAAAGAAAAAGGAAGTGATCAATTATTTTGACGGAGCGGGGCGTTCCCGGCAAACTGTAACGCTGAATAATGAAGATAATGTATCGGTGGTGGCAGAACCGGTGTATGATGCACTGGGACGTCCTTCTATGAGTATTTTACCAGCTCCTGTTTCAGATAATAAATTACAGTATTACAGATCATTCAATGTAAATAACAGCCTTGCGCCGGTAAGTTATAAAGATATTCCATCTGCCAACTGCGGTATTATTGCTTCTCCGCTGAGCAGCAGTTCCGGGGTTGAAAAATATTATTCTGCCAGCAATCCGTTTATGGCAGATGCCAATAAACCATGGAATAAAGCCATTCCACAATCTGAAGGGTTTCCATTTTCTGTAACACAGTACACGCCGGATAACACCGGCCGTATACGGGCACAGAGTGGCGTTGGCAAAGATTTTAAACTGGGTTCAGGACATGAAACAAAATACTATTACGGTAAGCCTTCACAGTATGAACTGGACCGTCTTTTTGGCGCTGAAGCAGGCGAGCATACAAAGTATCTGAAAAACATGGTGCAGGATGCCAACGGGCAGGTAAGTGTCTCCTATCAAAACAGCGAAGGAAAAACAGTGGCAACCGCACTCGCCGGGCTTCCGCCCATAGATAAAGTGGAAGCCCTGCCTTCTTCAACAGCGCCCACCACCACGGTGAAAGACATAATGCTCACCCCTTCTTCTTTTCAAATCAATAATGCAAGAAGCAGCCTGGAAGCCACCAATACTTTCCTGGTTTCCAGTACAGGCAATTATAAATTTACGTACCGTTTTTTACCGGAACAATACCAGGAAAATTTCAGCGGAGGTACTTTATGTTATACCTGCACCTACGATTTGCTTATTACCCTGAAAGATGAATGTGGTAATGAATTGCAAAGGGTGGATATAAAAAATATTAACCCGTCCAACACGGCCTGTATAAACCCAACGGAGGTTTCCAATTTTTTTGAAGTGCCAATAAATACTATTGGCGAGTATACGGCTTACTTTGAATTGTTGGTCAGCAAGGAAACACTCGATACTTACACGGAACATTATCTTCAGAACAATACGGACATAAAGAAACTTAATTATTTCTTACTCGAACAGCTCATAGAGGAAAACCTGGCAGAATGTTATAATGATTGTGAAGCCTGTAAAACGTTGCCTGAAACAGAAGCTGAATTTATAGAAAAAATCAGGGCTTATTATACAAAAGAAGGTTTGCCCTTTGGCACTCCTGAAAGCAACTATGCTGCGCAATTGTATAACACGATAAAATCAAACTGCCTCACCATAAGCAGTCAATGTGTGCCAAGCCCCTGTGCCGAAATTCTGGATGTAATAAAATCGGATGTAACCCCCGGTGGCCAGTATGCCGATTTTGATAATGACTATACTCTGATAGACCCGGAAATAAACGTGCTGCGTTATTATAGCCAATTGCAATACGTAGATGAAAACGGTCAGCCTGCAACAGTGGAAAATGATAATGGCGATCTGGTGAGTCCGCAACAGCTTTCATTAAAAGAATTTATTTTAAAATTTGAAGACAGTTGGGCAATCGCACTCGCCCCTTACCACCCGGAATATTGCTATTATACCTGGTGTACCATGAACGGCGCCAGCCAGGTATTTAACCAAAAGCTGGAAGACCTGAATGATCCAACAGATGCAATAGCAGCAGGATATTTTAACCGGAACAATATATTGGCCCTTCTTCAGAATGATCCTTTTTTTACAACGGGTTACGGACTGCCTTATGTAACTAATATGCAGAACGACCTCAATGCGTATTCAGTAAACGTGTTGAATATCACCACCCAGTCTTCCAAAGACATTCTGAAAACAATTGACTTTTTATTATACTGCGGCAATCAGGACCCTTTTATTGGATGGGATGATTGCAACAAAAGTGTAACTGACCCCTGCCGCAGCGATTTCAAGGAATGGCTCTTATACAAAGAGTGGTACCTGGACCTGAAACTTAAATACTATACCCTGGCCATGAAGCAGGCGTTGCCCCAGTGTAATAATTGCTATATACCTTCTTCCGGAGGAGGAGACCCGGGTGGCTGGACCAATTGTATAGCCCCTCCTGCTTCCGACTTTAGTGTTTCAGTGGTGCCAAACAGTTCTGCGGATGGCATTAAACGAATTATAGTAAAGTACAGGGATGGAAATGAAACCACCAACTGGCCCATTTCTGTTACAGTGCAAATGTCAGGCCCCGGCGGCCTCAGCCTTACACAGGAAATAATATTTACTCCCGGTTTCGGCTCACAGGAAATGATGGTGCAGGACGAGTTTGACAGCTTTATGATTATAGCGGTTAGTTGTGCCGAGCTGACTGGCAAGAAGCCGTCAATGCAAAAATCAGTGGGTCAGCAAAAAAGTGATGATGGTAAAAATCAACCGGAAAGTATAGTAAAAGGCGGGCTTTGTCCCGATCAAAGCAGCTTTACCTGGTCGCTGGTTCCGGCAGCCCAGGGGAAGCAACTTGAAGTGTGTTATATCGGGCCTGCCATACCTGTGGGTACAATAATATTAGTTAACGGAACAATTGACCTTAGTGCTGCGGGTTTAGGCCAGGCCAATGTTCAGTTTGAATTTTGTTCCAATACACCGTCCTGTGTGATTGCCTCACCTTACGTTGCAGATAATTTACTGCCCCAGGGCAGTGTCAACTTTTTCTTTAATTCTATTACCTGCGAACCCTTTGAATGCAGTATAATACAACCTTGCCTGTCATCAGGGATCACAATTAATTATGAAACCGGGGAGGTTTGTGCAAACCCTAACACTACTTTCCAGGTTTCGTTTGATGCAATAACAAATTGTGGGTTGATGACGTACACAATGAATTATGGCGGTTCAGGCAATTGTATCGTGTTTCCTAACTGGAATGCCTTTTGTACTATCTATGCGGTTACTAATTTATCTATTACACAGTGTGAAGGCGGCGGCTGGGTATGCCCCGACCAGGGCAACTTTTCTGTTTCTGGCGTGGGAACAAGTTCCATAACCGCATGTCTCAATAATTCACTCATACCACTCGGCCATTCAGTCACCCTGACAGTTGAGGTGGCTTACAGAACTTCTCCTTCAGGTCCCACACTGGTAAGAACGGAAGAAATAACTTTTTGTTATACAGACAGGCAACCAACTTCCTATTGCATAACAAGGGATCTCGGGGTTTGGCAAATAGATGCAATTACAATTCTGGGTGTTAAGTGCGATATCTACAACTGTGGTGGCAGTTGGGAATGCCCCATTACTGATGCTAATTATAATGTGCAGCAAGGATATAATGCCGGCACCCAAACCTGGGATATAACAATATGCTATACAGGCCCGGCCATACCGGCTAATAAAACAGTAACAATGAATGTTACGGCCACCAATGCTAATTGTGCGCCTTATTCAGTAAACTTTACAGCTGCATTTTGCCAGTCACAAAACTGTTTTACCTACAAAATACCAGGGCCATGGTTATGTGAAACAAACTGGGGTATCTCTTTCACCGTTACCTGCCTGGATAAGTCCTGTAATGGCTCCTGTCCCGAAAAAACAGAATTTACCGCAGCTATGGGTGAAGGAATTGGGTTATGCCAGTTAACTTTTCCCGGTCTCCAGGCTGCTTCAATCCGGGTTACACATACAGGCGGCCCCTTAGCTATTAATGCTCCTGTACAGCGGGTGAAAGTAAAAGTGGAAATAACTACTTTCAACAGCAGTACAAACACCTATTTTAAGCGTTACCGGTATGTTTGGTTTACCAATGGTGAAAGCACCAAAGACATTTGCTATTATTATCCGGCCAACCGTACAATTACAGGTATATCCATAGTGTCTACCGAGTGCAAAGGCGCTTGCTCAGGTGGCGATTGCTGCGATGATCCCCGTTACAGCCTCTATGATGGAAAAATCCGTCGCTTCCAGGATTATGTGGGGCCTGACTTTAACGCCATACAGAACAGTTATTACAGCAACCCTGTCAATACTGCTGCATATCCAATGGCTACCTGTAAAAACGAATGTGAGGCTATGGCAGATGGATGGATACTGGACCTTAAAAACTGTACAACAGATTTACAAAAACTGGAAAGGGTGCGCCGCCAGCTTATTGATGTTTGTAAACAAAGCTGCGTGGCACAGCAGGGCAATGCAACCATACACCCTTATAGTGATGTAAACCCGCTGCCCAGTTTTGAAAGTGTAATTATTGCGGAATTCGGCAGTCTTACTCCGGATTGTGCGTATGACCTCATCAGCGATCCTTATCCATGGGGCAAGGCGCCGGTAATGGAAAAAATCTTTGCCACAGAAGCAAGTGCGCAAGTATGCACCCGCCTGCAGCAATTAATAAATGAGGCACAAAGCAAAGGATATACAACGAATGTGGCAGGAGTACACCAATACCTCAAAGACTATTATAGTCCGTACTACGACCTGGAAGATGACGAACTGCAGCAACTCTTTACCGGTTGCCAGGAGTGTAACGGTATAATGCCGCTGCCGGTAGAGCTGCCACCGTTTATGAATGGCGATGCAAAAGACTGTTTGCCCTGCACCGTTTATGAGCAAAAGAAAGCGCAGTTCCTGGCCAAATATCCAGGCATTACCGCGGCCCATCCTAAATACGATATGCTGTTCCGCAATTACATGAACCACCAGACAGGTTTCAGTCATGCGTTTGCCAGTTATTACGACTTTGAACTGAAATGCCTGGCCAATCAAAATAATTTCAGGCAATTTGGCCGCATCTGCGAAACGCCGCTACAGATGGAAATGGACGTGAATACCATTAACCAGTGTATAGATGAGAAGTTCTACAATGCCCTGGCCAACGCTACGGTTATATATACCCGGTATATAGAAGAGGTAAAGCGTGTATTCAGGAACAATTATACAGCCAAATGCCTTTCTGTGAAACCAAGTCTGGAATCGGAAGCAAAATTGTATGAATACCATTATACATTATATTATTATGACCAGAGCGGCAACCTTGTGAAAACGGTACCGCCGAAAGGGGTGGCCTATCTTACCGGTACTGAAATAAACACCCTCTGGACAGACAGGAACCAGTTTATTGTACCGCCGCATACATTGGCCACCACCTACCAGTACAACAGCTTTAACCTGCTGGTAAAACAATTTAGTCCTGATGGTGGTACATCAGAGTTTTGGTACGACAGGCTCGGACGCCTTGCCGTATCGCAAAATGAGGAGCAAAAAACACCAGCTAATGGCGGTGCAGCCAACCGCTATAGTTACACTAAGTATGAACCTGTATTAGGGCGCATTACTGAAGTGGGCGAAAAAACCGGCGCTGCCAGTATCACCAGTATTGATACCCGCAATGACAGCCAGTTACAAACCTGGCTGGCCGGTGGCACGGATGCGCAGATAACCACTACGATATATGATAAAGCGGATATAACCCAGGTAACCAATACTGCCATTACAAACGAGCAGCAGTTTTACACCAGCCGCAAACGGGTGGTGGCCACTATGTTCCGGAAGATACGCTATGCGAGTCCTTCCCAATACGATGCAGCTACTCATTACAGCTATGATATAACCGGCAATGCCAAAACCGTATGGCAGGAAAATACCCGGTTGAAAGAAGCCGATGCCGCCACCCAGGGACTGAAACGCATGGACTATGAGTTTGACCTTGTAAGCGGAAAAGTGAATAAAGCCTGGTACCAGAAAAATAAAGGAGACCAGTTTATATACGAATATAAATATGATGCAGAGAACAGGGTGATAGCTGCCCGCAGCAGTCGCGACGGCCTTGTATGGCAAAATGATGCCAGCTATAAATACTACCTGCATGGTCCGCTGGCCCGTACAGAATTGGGCAGCCTGAAAGTGCAGGGTACAGATTATGCCTATACTCTGCAGGGCTGGACCAAGCATATCAATGCCCCGGTACTAAATGAAAAAGTTGATATAGGCCATGATGGCGACCCCACCCTGTCGGGTAATATATTTGCAGGGGTGGCAAGGGATGCCCTTGGATACAGTATCAGTTATTTTAACGGGGAATACAAACCCATTGCGCCCGGAAGCCTGCTGGCTTTTGCAGAGAGCATACCCGCCAGCAATGGCACCGGCAAAAACCTCTTTAATGGAAATATAAGGGCCACTACTTTGCAGATAGCTCAGTTGGGCAGCGCCAAAACGTATAGTTACAGTTATGATCAGCTAAACCGCATTGTAAAAATGCGCAAGCATGAAACAAGCTACTCCGACGGGGGAAGCACCGGTGGGCCGACTTTAAGTATTGGTACGCCCACCAGCGAATACCAGGAAGATATAACCTACGACCCCAACGGTAATATACTTAGCTACTTGCGCAATGGTACCGCTGCCCAGCCGGCAATGGACAACCTGAACTATAACTATATAGCAAACAAAAACCAACTGGAATATGTGCAGGACGGCGTTACTGCCACCAATTATACAGAAGATATAGACAACCAGGCCGCAGGCAACTACAGCTACGATAAAATAGGCAACCTGGTAAAGGATACCAAAGAGAACATTACCAACATAGAGTGGACGGTATATGGCAAAATAAGCAAGATAACGAAGAACGATGCCGGCGCCACCATTATAGAATATGAATACGATGCCGGGGGTAACCGTATTTATAAAAAAGTAAGTACAGGCGGTACGGTAAAATATACCTGGTATATGCGGGATGCCAGTGGCAATACAATGGCCATCTACACCCGTGCAGATGTGGCGGCAGTACAGTGGGCAGAACAGCATTTGTATGGAAGCAGCCGCCTGGGCATGGTGAACCTTAATATTCCAGTACCTTCATCTTCCTCTGTACCGGCTGCTGGTGCTGCCCTGGCTGATGGCTTTGAATATGGCAGAATAGTGTATGAACTGAGCAACCACCTGGGCAATGTACTGGTAACGGTGAGTGATAAAAAGTTACAGGTGCAGAACGGCAGCACGGGTACTGTGCTGTACCATACAGCCGATGTGGTAACGGCAACGGATTACTATCCGTTCGGAATGGTTATGCCCGGACGAAAGTATGAGCCCACAAGCGGTTACAGATATGGCTTTAATGGTAAGGAGAAAGATAATGAAGTAAAAGGAGAAAATAATCAACTTGACTTTGGTAACAGAGTTTATGACCCCAGACTTGGACACTGGCTAAGTGTTGATCCTGAAGCAAAACGGTATCCCGGTTACTCTCCCTATAATTACGCTTTAAATACTCCAATATCAGCAGTTGATCCTGACGGCAGGCTGATAATATTTATAGGTGGTTTACGTTTATGGGTTGGGCAGGGAGATCAAAAGGGAGATGGATATAAGACAAGTAATTCTTATCAGGGAATTTATAATTATGATATCTATAACTATTGGTCTGATGACAAAAATTCTTTTGGAAGAAAGGCTGATATTGCAGGCGGCTTTAAGAACCGGCTTGGTGATAACAATGCATGGTATACCAGCGGGTCTTCTACATGGCGATCTCAGCCTAAAAAAAGAATTGAACAAGGAAAGAAAAAAGCAGAAGAATTTCATGCTATGGTACAAAGCGGGCAAATTAAATTGGAGAAAGATGAGACAATAAAAATCGTGTCGCATAGTCAAGGAGGAGCCCATTCTGTAGGTTTTGCACAACAATTAATGTCATATAAAAATAAAGACGGAACCCCAATGTATAAAGTTGAAGTTATGTATTACATAACTCCGCATCAACCAAACAAATTTTCCCATGTTGCAGGAGTAAAGGGTGTTCAATACTCGCATCCGCTTGATGCTGTATCTTCGGATGACCCATTTTGGTTGCCAAATGGAGGGAGTAAATTTGCAATGCTTGAGGGAATTACTGAGTTTGACGGCAGAGACTTAATGTATCACAGCAACTGGCTAACAATAAAAGAGCCGGGTCAAGTTGAATGTACGGGAGCATCAGGAAACCGTGGCGGACACAATGTAGAAGATAATGATTTTATTTTTGACATTCTAAAGGGGGATCAGGGATATATTGAGCCACGAAAAGATACGCCCAAAGATGCGGGAACTAAAGTAGGTGAAGCTGCGAAAAAGCCTTCTGGATAATGAGCTATCAAAAATAGTATGAATGAAAACTTATAAACCTTTTGCAATAGTAACAGTATTATTAGGCATTCTTGGGTGCAGTAAAACGTATAAACTCAATTCAGATGATTTGAAGAGGAACCCATACAATGGAGGGGAAATTTTAATTTTTCAGAATAATCACGGCATGACTGATACCATATTTATCAAGAGTGTCAACAGGACAAAAACCGTAGATGACAATCTATCAGTATTTCCAAATTATCATGAATCATTAGATGTTATGGTTAAGCATTCTGATCCGACTCCTCCTAACGAGCAGAGATACCTTGAGAGTTCTTTTTTTAATTTGTATGCTACTAACGATAAAAACACAATTTTTACCTTTAGTCTCGCAGCTAAAAACTCCTGGTTTTATGCAGATACCTATTATAAAAACGATCTTGATAAATTATCTGTTCAAAAATTCACCGGTAAGAATTTTGTATATGAGGATGTAATAAAGTTGGAGCCACAAAGGATGGAGTATTTTGAACGAAATGAATTTGTGACAGCGGTTTATTGGAGCAAGAGTAAAGGATATGTCGGCTATGATTTGAAAAATGGAGTGCATTGGGAATTGGTAGCCTATGTGTCAAAATAGAATAGATGGTTTAATTTTCTTTCTACACTTGACTCCAGTATGTGTTCGGAATATATTTTATAGCCGGTTTGCAGATATGCTTGTATGACCTGGGGTTGCATCAATCGGTGTAATAGCAGGCCGTAAGAAGAAAAGTATAAAACTAAAAACCGGGTAATATTAATCACACGGTATTTTTAGCACTTATACAGTATGGATTTGGGCAATAAAATAATACAGCTTCGTAAAGACAAAAGTTTGTGAGGGAAGGTTTAGCAGTACAAGTCGGTACTTCATCGGCCATCATTGGCCGCTATGAACGTAATGAGATTACTCCTTCTGTTGAAGTAGCTGCAAAAATTGCAGACGCTTTAGAAGTGTCAAAGAATATTTCCTTCCCGGCATTATCATACCGCCCGGATGTAATTATTTGCTCAAAGAACTTTTAATAAATGTACCACTATTTTTTAACGATTTATTGCATAGTGCACCGCTGGTTAAAAACCAGGCAGTGGCGAGGATTCGGGTGGCGAATGAAGCAATGTTACCCACAGCAGCGAAGGGGAAGAAAAACTATTCTTTAATATGTTTTTGCCAGCTTGAATGTATGTTCTCAAGCTTCAGAACCCATTTTATCTTTAACTCTTTTACTGGGCTTTTTGCTTTTTTATTTTCTCCAAAAATTTTGACCACATATTTACTTATCAAATCATTGCAGTTATAAGGCTCTATATCTTTATTTCTTTTCCCTACTAATCTAATCGATGAAATTATTTGGTTCTCCCCTACTACGAATTTGTTGAAATAACGGTTTTCAAGATAAAATAAGAACATTAATTTTAAATTTGTAAAATCAGTGTAGATCGGAGAAAGCGAATACGAGTATGGCGAGGGATAGCCTATTACATTTGCTTTGTAGCCAAAAAAAGAGTCAACACTGTAAAGTAATGGATATATACAACCGTCGCATGAATCAGTCAAATTAATAAAGCTATTGCATAGTTCTTTAGTTACTATTGGAGCAGATTCACCATTTGCCAATGCGTTAAAAAAAACAATGATCAAACTATCATTTTTTGAAATACAAATGGATGTGTTTCTGAAGTCTTTGTTAATGTAACGGCAAGGACTTAAGATCTTAGTTGTAACTATCCTTTTATTGGATGAATCAATTGGTTGCGAAAAACCAATCTTAAATGACAACCAAAAAATTACAAAAAAATATACTTTCAATTTAGTACTCATGGTTTAATTTTTCTTTTCTGGTTCTTTTTTAGCTTCTTTTCTGGCTTCCCTCTTTGCGTCTCTTGCTGCTCCTTTTGGGTCTATCCTCAATTTAACGTTCTTAATTGCAGTCTTCGCCACTTCATCTGTAACAAGTCCGTCTTTAGACTCAACGCCTCCATTCTGATCTCCTTTATATCTCACATATCCTAATATTTCGCCCCCCCAATCTTCAGCCATTTTTTCAGGGGTAGCTTTTGTGTTTAATGGCGCTCTATCATCTTTTGAAGTATAAGTTTTATCCCCATTGTAGGTTGCGGAATGATTTATTACCTCTTCAGACTTATTGCCACCTCCCGCTCCTAGAGGATTTGGTACTGCAGCTACTCCAAATAAAGCGACATCGCCTGCTTTCAAGTCACTTTCATTTATTGACTCATATTCTGAGGAATTGCGGAAAATATTCTCAGGATTTTTATCATATTTTCCTGAACCCTTTTCATCACCTCCAGGTATGTAAGTATACTGACCCTTGAAACAAGTATTGCCATGACAATCATAAGTGTTATCTAATTTTTCCTGAGGAATACTCATAAGCTTGTCAGTATCGTATGAAACGTTTTTACCAACTTCTGTATAATCTCCTTTTTTTAACATAGATAAATATTTCGTTGCTTTTACCTCCTTGCCATTGTTTGTAAAGTAAGTTCTATTTTCTACCAGATAGTAATCGTCGCCATGTTTTACTAAAGAGGTGCCTTGTGTTGTATAAATTGGCTTCCCATCTTTATCTGTTATCCAATTACCACCCTCGTCTTTTAAAAGTAATGGACTGTTTAAGCCATAAGAATAACAACTATAACCTGGATATGCTTTAGAGTAAGCATCAACACTTAACCATCTTCCAATTCTTCCATCATAGATCCTTGCTCCAAAATCATAGTCATCTGCACCTATGTCTTTGTCCTTCTCCTTCCCATTAAAACCATACCTGTAGCCGCTTGTGGGTTCGTATTTTCGTCCGGGCATTGCCATTCCGAACGGATAGTAATCGAGAAAGTATATGATTTAGCTGAAATATAGTCACAGCCTCCCTTTCGGTCAATAATATCAAAGAACTTCTGCCTACTAATTTAGACAAATAATATGATTTTTCAACTATATTCATAACCAGTTTTAGGATCGCTTAAACCATCTTTCCCGATGCCGGCATTTATTAAAGAACTCGATTTCTTTGGACTCTTCACTGCCTTCATAACCCACAGCCAGCGGGGCCGCCGCCTGCAGCCCAACGGTAAACGTATTTCGGCAGGCACTTTGCAAAACTATGGGTACACTCTGCAGTTATTACAGCAGTTCAGCCGGCAAAAAAATATTACCCTGCGCATCAAACCCATGCGCCGCCTCAACAGCCGGGAGTTGGCGGTTGAAAAAAACTACTGGAAAAAATTTTACAGGCGATTTACCGATTTTCTGTACGATGATTGCGGGCATTACGACAACTATGTGGGACAGAATATAAAAATCATCAAAGCATTTCTCAATTATGTAAACAAAGAGCTGGCCCCCGGAACAGGTGAATTTCACAAACTGTTTTATGTGCGTAATGAGGAAATAGCCATTCATCCCCTGCTGCCGGAAGAACTGAATTATCTTATATATGACAAAGCCTTCGAAACTTCACTCGATCCCCGGCTGCAGGAGGTAAAAGATGTGTTTGTCTTTGGATGTACCGTGGCATTACGTGTGTCTGACCTGCTGCTGCTCAAGCGCAGCAACCTCCGGGAAACAGCCGGCCAATATTACCTGGCTGTCCGTTCGCAAAAAACAACTACAGACACACTGATACGGCTGCCGGATTATGCCGTAGACATCCTGGCAAAATACAAGAAACAGAAAACAAAATTGCTGCCCCATTTCAATAAAGTAAACCTGAATAAATACATAAAAGAACTGTTAGAGCTGGCAGGCTTTATCCATCCGGTAAGCAAAACCCGTGAACGCAGGGGCAGGACCACAGAACTGCGAAAAGCAACACTAACAGGAAAATCATACCGTTTCTGCGATGTGGCCAGTACGCATACCATGCGGCGCACCGCTATCACCACCATGCTCAGCCTGGGCATGCCGGAGCAGGTGGTGCGAAAAATTAGTGGCCATGCACCCGGAAGTAAAGAGTTTTACCGCTATGTACTCTGGGCACAAACCTACCAGGACCAGGAAACAGAAAAAATGTTTGAAAAACTGAAAGGTAAAGGGCTGCCTTTACGATAATGCCTGATTACCATACTGAGAAAATACTGCCTTGTATCCTACGAACTATTTGATGATAGCATCCTCCTCCCGATTTTTTATCTGTATACAGATACTCTATTTTTACACTACAGAAAACTTAATTCCATGTCATCACTCAGCATCACCCTCATCCAATCTAATCTTCATTGGGAAGACAAAGCTGCCAACCTGCAAATGCTGGAAGAAAAGATCAAAAGCATAAAAGAAAAAACTGAAGTGGTGGTACTGCCTGAAATGTTCAGTACTGGTTTTAGTATGAAACCGGAAGTATTGGCAGAAACGATGGAAGGGCCGACCGTGCAATGGATGAAACGGGTGTCGGCGGAAAAGAAAATCATTCTTGCGGGAAGTTTTATTTGCCAGGGAGAGAACCCGGAAATACCGGGTCAGACGGAGACCGTCGGACCCGATTACTACAACCGCCTCGTATGGGTCCTTCCCAATGGTCAATATGGAGTATATGATAAACGACACCTCTTTGCTTTTGCCGGTGAAGACGATCATTTTTCTGCCGGTACAAAAAGATTGATTGCCTCTGTAAAAGGATGGAAGATAAATTTACTGGTCTGTTATGATCTTCGGTTTCCTGTTTGGGCAAGACAAACCTCACCCCCGCCAACAAATGAGGCTGGAGCAGAATACGATGTATTAATATACGTCGCCAATTGGCCCGAAAAAAGAATACACGCCTGGAAAACATTGCTGCAGGCAAGAGCCATCGAAAACCAATGCTATGTGGTGGGGGTAAACCGCGTGGGTACTGATGGTAACGATATATATTACAGTGGTGAAAGTATGGTGATAGACCCCATGGGTGAAGTGCTGTACACGAAAAAAGATGAAGAAGATGTTTTTACCATCACCCTCGACAAAAAACAGTTACTGGAAATAAGGGAAAAATTACCTTTTTTAAAAGATGCAGATTTTTTTCAGATAATAACTGACAGCGAATAGATAATAGTTGTCTAAGGATTAAATTTTCTTTGTTTTCAAATACTGGATAATAAGCAAAGCGCTAAAACTATTCTTTCCTGGAGGCATTATTCTCTATTACCTTTTCTCTTTTATCTGCTTTAATCAGCTCCATCACTTTTTCCACTTTAAAATCAGCATTTCTGCGAATGGCGTCAATGGTGGGTAATGAAGGTGATTCAGGCTGCACACCTCTTCCATCTTTTGGGGTGTCCTTATCAATCACCAGCCGGAATAAAGGAAGACGGAATCGGATGCCGCTTTCTGGCAGGGTAACATCCGGGATCAACCAGGCCGTATTGCCATAAGCGCCGCCACCAGTTTCTTCTCCCACCACCAATACGTTTTCCTGTTTGATAAGTGCCGATGCAAACAATGTGGTGGCCGAAAAAGAATTCCCCCCGGTGATGATATATACCTTACCATCAAAATGATTTTTCTTTTTCGGGGCAAAATAATGCCGCTCAAAGTAACCGAAATGATAATGACCATCCTTTTTCTTCCGGGTGAAAAAGGTCATAAATAATTTATTCCAGAAATGATTTTGAACATAACGCTGGTACGGCCCCTTTTTTTTCAGCGCAAATAAAGTATCGCTGATCTTAAAAGGTGCGGCAGCCAGGTAACGGCTCAGTATGGTGGAATTGGTAACACTGCCGCCCCCGTTGCTGCGCACATCAATGATGAGATGTGTGATTTTATTTTTCTGCAGTGCATTAAAAGAATTTTTAAAGAATTTTTTCAACCCATACCCCCTTCCAAAAGAGAGCAGGTCCATCATGGCCGTATGGTTTACGGAGTCAATCTTCAGCAACCGGATGGCATTCAATTGCTGCTCCCTGACTTCCTCCTTGGAAGGCGGGGCCACAGGTTTGAATGTTCGGGTACCCCTTCTCCCGGCCGTATCGGCAACCGGATTAAATACCGGAACAGTTACTGTTTTTACCAGCCCGGTACTGTCTTTATAATCTATAGCATATTTTTCCGACAGGCCAAACAAAGAAGTATACAGGGAACCGAAATAGCCGCGGTTGCTTAGTGATTGGTATTTATGTGTCCGGTTATGGCCATCGGTGGAAATATAATTAAAAAGAGTGTCAACCAGGTCCTCTTTAGTTTTTCCATTGATACCGGTAATAACAGTGCCTCTTTTCAGCACACTGTCGCGGCGGTTTAGGTTAGCCGTTACCACCATGGCATCGTCCCATACTTTCATGCTTAGTGGAAAAAGTTTACCCAGCCTGAGGGTATCACTGTATTTATTCCATTTTTTGGAGGCACGTACAGAAGTGTGTCCGCAATTTATTTTGGCAGTAACAAAAGAAAGTACTTTGCGAAACTCAGGCTCCGTCATTGAGTCTTGCAAATGCCGACGGCCCCAGTTGAAATAATAATCCATACTGTCTTTGGATGTGTACCAGTATAATCCGGGATGATGTTCCTCCAGTAGTGTTTCATACACTTCATAATCTTTCTCCACCTGCTGACGGGAATATTTTTTGGTTGGGGAAAATGCCGATTTATTTACACCGCAACTGGTAAAAGCGGAAAAAAATAATATATATTTTAAAGTTTTCATTGTTGTACAAACCGGTTAAAGATGATAACTGACAGATGATAGTTGTTTATAGTATATAATTTCTAATAAAACAGAAAGAGAATAAAAGTTTAGATATAAATGAATTATTGTTTGTCAATAGAAATCTATTTCAAAAATGTAAAAATTTTATGGATTCAAACTAACTATCATCTATTCGTTGTCATCTGTCATCTATTTTAAATGGTTCCATCCCTGCGCCGTTATCACATGCTTACTCCCGCCCTTCGTTAAAATATGGGCGCCTTCTTCCGGCCCTGTCATATAGCCGATCACACTGATTTCCTCGTTTAAAACCAGTTTATCGTATTCAGATTGCGCAATGGTAAACAGCAATTCGTAATCTTCTCCCCCACTTAGCGCACAAGCGGTGGGATCTATTTCAAATTTGTACGCCGCCTGCTTCATTTGTTCAGCCACAGGGATCTTTTCTTCGTACAATATACAGCCCAGTACGCTTTGTTTGCAGATGTGCAGTATTTCTGAACTAAGCCCGTCACTCACATCCATCATGGCGGTGGGCATAATTTCCTGTTGGGCAAAAAATTCGACAATGTCTTTTCTCGCCTCAGGTTTCAGCAGCTTGCCTATTACATACGATTCACCTTCCAGGTCGGGTTGCACCCCGGGGCTTTCTATAAATATTTTTTTCTCCCTTTCCAAAAAAAGCAACCCCACGTACGCAGATCCAAGGTAGCCGCTTACACATAGCAGGTCGCCTTTTTGTGCCGTGCTTCTTTTTACAAATTTATCCGGGGTCACTTCTCCAATGGCTGTAATGGAAATGATAAACCCTTTTTGAGAGGAGGTAGTATCACCGCCTGCCAGGTCCACTCCGTATTTTTCACAAGCCGCATACACGCCTTCATAAAATTCATCGAGAGCTTCCAGGCTAAATTTATTGCTGATGCCGATGCTGATGGTTATCTGGGTGGGAACGGCATTCATAGCATATATATCACTCAGGTTTACAATCACACTTTTATAACCCAGGTGCCGTAGCGGTGTATAGATCAGATCAAAATGTACACCTTCAATCAGCAGGTCAGTTGTAACTACGGTTTGTTTGCCAAAATGATCAATCACGGCCGCATCATCTCCAACGCCCAATATGGTGGATGCATTTTGCAACTCAATATTTTGTGTGAGGTGTTCTATTAACCCAAACTCACCGAGGGTGCTTATTTCTGTTCGCAGCTCACTGCTCATTGGTTTTTGATTTTTGGTTTTTGATTTTTGATTCCTTTATAGCAATGATATCAAGTTTTTTCTGCGAGGTTTTTATTGATGCAACAATTATTTTTAAGACTGTTTCAGTTTCTTTATAAATGGTTCTCATTTCTTGTTTGTCCTTCTCGTTAAACTCAGCCAGTAATTCAAGAAAATACATTGTTTCATCCGTTTCTTCCTCAACAATCTGCAACTTATATACAAAATCTTTTGTTGATTTTGCCCTGCAGGCAGCCCTGTAGTTTGCACCCATAGATGCCGAGCTTCGTAAAATTTGACCTGTATAAGTATTATTCACTTTGTTTGAAGGCAGCTTTTCACATAATCGTGCTACTTCAATAGCAATTTTCTTTGTTTTTGCTTTAAGTTCAATTTCAGTCATAGGGTAAAGTTTCGTCCAATCTAAAACCAAAAATCCAAAACCAAAAATTGGACATTAAAGAGTCTTGCCATTAATAACACCCAGCATTTCATCATGAATCCTGCCATTTGTTGCCAAAACCTTATGTTGGTATACCGAAAATTTCCCTCCTTTCAGGTCAGTTACTTTTCCCCCGGCTTCTTCCACAATTAAATAACCGGCTGCACTGTCCCATGGTTCCAGCTTATGTTCATAAAAACCATCAAAACGACCGGCTGCCACCCAGCAAAGATCAATAGCTGCAGAGCCTAATCTCCGTACCGGCACACCTTTGCGGATAAACCGTTCAAAAATCTCCAGCGGACCATCAGGCATATTAATATAGGTATAGGGAAATCCTGTTACCAGGCAGGCTTTGATTGTTTCGGTTTGGCTGCTTACATGTATCGGTTTGTCATTCAGTGTGGCACCCTTTCCTTTTTCAGCAAAGAAAAACTCGTTTAAATGCGGATTGTACACAGCCGCCATCACTATTTCATTATCTTTTTCAATCCCAATGGATACGCAATTCAACGGAATGCCATGGGCAAAATTTATGGTGCCATCAATCGGGTCAATGATCCATTTGTAGTTGGAATCCCGGATAATCTCGCCTGTTTCTTCTGCCAAAATCTGGTGATCGGGGAATTGTTGTTTTATTACAGCTAAAATGGCTTTTTCTGAAGCATGGTCTGCTTCTGTTACAAGGTTATTTACCCCTTCCTTATTGCTTACTTTAAATTCATTGTTGAAAAAACGAATAATTTCTGCCGCACCGGCCCGTGTGGCTTCCAAAAGAGTTTGTTTAAGCATGGGCAAAGATAACCCCATCGTGTAAAGCGAAGAAATGAAAGCTATTATTTTGAATACACCCCGAAAACTTCGTACTTCGTACCTGTCTGCAATGCCTTCGCTAAAGCTTTAGCGGAGCAAGGCCGGCCGGCAAGCCTCTTACATCTTATAGATTTTGGAATTATCAATTATCATAGTCAATTATAACGTAAAGCATTTCCTCGAGCAATGCCTCTGCTCCGTGCAAAAAGCCATGGGTGGCCTGGCCAATGGCTTGCAAGGCGAAATAATTGTGGTAGATAACAATTCGGCAGACAAGAGCATGGAATACCTGGTGCCAAAATTTCCTGCTGTCCGGTTTATCGCCAACAACGAAAACCTGGGCTTTGCCAGGGCCTGTAACCAGGGGTTGAAAGGGGCATCAGGCAAATACATTCTTTTTTTAAACCCTGATACGATTGTACCCGAAGATTGCTTTCATAAATGCATTGCTTTTATTGAACAGCAACCTGATGCCGGCGCATTAGGTATAAAAATGCTGGATGGAAGCGGCCGCTTTCTCAAAGAATCCAAGCGGGCATTCCCCTCCCCTATGACATCGCTCTATAAACTATTCGGGCTGGCCAAACTCTTTCCGCATTCCCGTGTTTTTTCAAAGTACCATCTTGGCCACCTGAATGAAAACGAGAACAATGAAATAGATGTACTGGCTGGTGCTTTTATGATGATAAGAAAAGAAGTGCTGGACAAAGTGGGCAGTTTTGATGAAACCTTTTTTATGTATGGAGAAGATGTGGACCTGAGTTACCGCATACAAAAAGCCACCTGTACAGGCAGTGACGGGCATTACAAGAATTATTATTTTGCGGACAGCAGTATAATCCATTTTAAAGGTGAAAGCACCCGTAAGGGCAGTATGAATTATGTGCGGATGTTTTATAATGCCATGAGCATTTTTGTACGCAAGCATTATGGTGGCAGCAGAGCCGGTATATTCAATGTACTTATACATATTGCCATCTGGTTCAGGGCTGGGCTTACTGCTATCGGCAGTTTTGTACGCAGGATAGGATTGCCGCTGATAGATGCAGGCCTTATCTTTTTATCATTCTGGATGATGAAAAACATCTGGAGCCAGTATATCCGCAGCGATATTCAATACAACAGAAAACTGTTACTGATTGCCTTTCCTGCCTATACCATTTTTTATCTCATCACTGCCTATTATGCCGGCCTGTACGACAGATGGTATAAGCGGTCCGAACTGGTGCGCTCTTCGGTTATTGCCACTATTGTACTCTTAGCAGCTTATGCATTGATGCCTGAGCAATACCGTTTTTCAAGGGCCATCATCTTATTTGGAGCCTTACTGGCTTTTGCTGTAATCAGCATACAGCGCTGGATATTGATAAAAACCTATGTACTCAATAGTAATACCGACAAAGATGTACTGCTGAGCACTGTTATTGTTGGTTCGGTTCAGGAACATAAACAAGTACTGCAGTTACTAAAAGAAGCCGGTCTTCATAAGCGGGTGTTGGGACGACTGGCCACCGACCAACAGGATTTATCTGCTATTGGTTATTGGAAAAAAATCCCTGAGCTGCTTTCTTCTATCCCCTTCAAAGAAGTTATCTTTTGTGCCGGCACTTTATCTTTTGCTGAGATCATTGACCAGGTAAAACAATTGCCCCGTGGTGTGGTGGCCAAAATACATGCAGCAGGCAGCAGCAGTATTGTGGGCAGCGATTCAAAAGATACATCCGGTGAAGCCGTATCAAAAGAAAACGGGTATAAATTGGCCGATCCTTACAACAGGCGGTTGAAAAGGCTTATTGATGTAAGTACTTCTTTTCTTGCCCTTCTTACATTTCCACTGCAACTGTTGCTGGTAAAAAAACCGCTTTCATTTTTACGGAATTGTGTGCAGGTATTGGTAGCGCAAAAGACATGGATCGGGTATGCAATGACAGAAAAAAAACTTCCGGTTCTTCACACACCTGTAATTGCCTGCAATGGCGTGCCGGCTTCTGCAAACCAGCTATTGCCGGAAGAAAGCCTGCAAATGGTGGACTATTGGTATGCGCGGGATTATGAACCGGCTGCAGATCTGAAACTGCTGTGGAAGGTTTACAGAAAATTGGGCGAATAAGGGCAATAGAACAGCGTTCCGTTATATATTCGCAGCTATTACAAAGCAACATTGCGTAACTTTAAGCACACCTTATAGCAATTCATGGCTACCATTATCGATATTAAATTACCCAGGGCCATTGCAGCAGCCTTGCGCATTCCCCCAAACGATCCGCGGAGGCAGCAGATAAGGGTCTTAAAAAAACTGCTGAAGAAAGCCAGGTTTACTGAGTTTGGCCAGCAGTATCATTTTGACGATGTATTGCTGAGCAAACACCCCGGAAAAAAATTTCAGGAGCTTGTTCCGGTACATGACTATAATAAAATATATGAAGAATGGTGGAAGAAAACGCTGGATGGCGTACCAGATGTGACCTGGCCGGGAAAAATAAAATACTATGCCCTTAGTTCCGGCACTTCCGAAGCAGCCAGTAAATATATCCCCGTTACAAAAGAATTGTTGCGCAGCAATACCATTAACTACCTGCGGCAACTAATCAGCCTTATTAAATATGAAGATGCCAATAAAAGGGCCATGACGAAAGGTTTTCTGATGCTGGGCGGTGCAACAGATTTACAAAAAGGAAAAGCCGGTTGGTATGCAGGCGACCTTAGTGGCATATTGGCCAGGAAGCGGCCTTTCTGGTTTCAAACCTTTTATAAACCCGGTGGCCGTATTGCTGCCCTGGCCGACTGGAACCAGAAACTTCATGAAATAGTGGAACATGCCAGGGAGTGGGATATCGGTTATATCGTGGGAGTACCGGCCTGGTGCCAGATGTGTATGGAAATGGTGATAGAACACTACAAGGTTCAGCATATTCATGAGATATGGCCCAACTTCAGCTTCTTTGTACATGGAGGTGTGGCATTTGAACCTTATAAAAAAGGGTTTGAAAAATTATTGGGCAAGCCCATCGTCTATATCGAGAATTATTTATCCAGCGAAGGATTTATTGGTTATAAAACAAGGGAACATGCAAAAGGTATGCAGCTCATTCTTAATAATAATATCTTCTTTGAATTTGTTCCTTTCGACGATAAAAATTTTGATCACGATGGAAAGATCGTTGACTTTCCGGATGCAAAAATGATACATGAAGTGGAGGAGGGAAAAGAATATGCATTGCTGATGAGTACCAATGCCGGTTCCTGGCGCTACCTTATTGGTGATACAATAAAATTTGTGGACCTGGCCAAAAGTGAAGTGGTGATAACCGGTCGCACCAAACATTTCTTAAGCCTTACCGGTGAGCACCTGAGCGTGGATAACATGAACAAAGCTATTGAACTGGTAAGTGATGAATTTAATGTAAGCATACCCGAATATACCGTGGTGGGTTTTCCGTATGAGAACTTTTTTGCCCATCGCTGGTATATTGCCACCAATGATAAAGTGGAAACAGAAAAAATCCGTAAAAGAATAGATGAAAACCTTCGCCTCATCAATGATGACTATGCTGTAGAAAGGGACAGTGCCCTTAAGGAAGTGTTTCTGGAAGTATTACCGGAAGAAAAATTCATGCAGTTTATGGAATTAAAAGGCAAACTCGGCAGCCAGCATAAATTTCCGCGGGTAATGAAAGGTAAAATGCTGGAAGAATGGAAGCAGTTTCTTAATACCGGGAGCCTGTAGCCCGGGATCAGGACTCTGAGACCTGAAGCCGGAATCGTGTTATGAAAAAATTATCTTGTATTCGTATATTTCTGTTTATGGGCATCTCTAAAAACTCACCTTTTCCTCTCAAAATGGAGAGGAATTAAAGGGGAGGTCGAAATAAATAAGAGTTTTTAGAGATGCCCTTATGCAACTTGCATGGACAGGGAAAAATGGAAATAACGGAGTCTTCGTACCTCTGACTTCTTATCTCAGACATCATACATCCACATGATCGAAGCACTGTTAAAAGGAATCACCATTGGCTTAGTACTAAGCATCTCCGTGGGGCCGGCATTGTTTTCTGTCATCAAACATAGCCTGAATAACGGGCCACGGGGAGGAGTGGCTTTTACACTGGGAATATCAGCCAGCGATATTACCATAGTACTTATTGCCAATGTTTTTACCGAATTGTTTCATAGTATTACGAGGCATGAAAAGCAAATCGGTATTGCCGGGAGTATCTTTTTAATTTCGATGGGTGTTTTCTTTCTTTTTTTTAAAAAAGTAAAAATAAACGAGGCGGGTAATCAAATCTTTATACACCGCAAAAGAGACCTGCTTAGAATTTCTTTATCCGGCTACTTTATGAACCTGCTGAATCCCGGCGCAATAATCATGTGGATTACTATCTCCACTTCATTAATAATGTATTCCGTACGGTATAGAATTATTACCTATGCGGCCTGCCTGCTGATGATCCTGCTTTCTGACCTGGCCAAAGTGCTGCTGGCCGGAAAAATCCGTAACAGGCTTACACCACATAATATTCATATCATTAACCGTATCAACGGAATTTTATTGATCATTTTCGGATTGGTGCTGGTATGGGGCATTGTTTTTTTCAGACATAGAATGGGTTAAGTTTAACAAATAATAGGTAAACAGGTTTGTATGTTTGATGCATGAACCGGCCGCTTATTCTATTTTCATTCCTGTTTTGTGCAGTACAGGCGCATGCCCAGCCCAATCATTTGTTTATAAAAAAGGGGGTTCATAAAAAGAAAACATTCAGTCAGGGAGATATGATCCATGTGCAGTTTCAAAACGGACAGCAAAAGAAAGGCACTATTACAATGCTGCAGGATAGCAGCATTTTTATTGACGGGGAACCAATACTCGCTGCAGATATTGCGATGATATTACTTGATAAAAAAAAGAAGCCCTTTCCTGTTGATGCCAAAACAGTTTTTATGATTGGGGCGGGTGCAGCACTTACAGCCATCGGCTTATCGCTTAATGGGGCTAATAAACCGGGAACAGCTATAATAGCCGGAGCAGTAATAGGATTTGGGCCATTATTGATAAAATATACCGGGGGTAAGTTTTTATGGATGCTGCACCGAAAAAAATTCAGGATCGGAAAGAAGTTCAGGCTGCAGGTATTTGATATAGTACCGCCTCCCCGCCACGCATTCTGATATAATTTTGCACCACATAGAGCATAGTACAGATAGAAATACACACATAAATACTAAATAACTGCTTCTATGTGTGTATTGCCTATGATTTCTATTTTCTACTATATAACAATTACGCAGCAGCCTTCAGTTTGAGTAGTTGTTTCTCCAGGTAGGCAATTTTTGCGTCTTTATATTTTTTGCGGTACTCGTCAGCATCGAGGGGTTTAAATTCCTGTTTATAGCGAACCATTTTATA
>JANOEQ010000020.1:0-29105 GCA_031441485.1 Chitinophagaceae bacterium | reverse complement strand
TATGGCAAAGACAGCAATGAAATCATACTCACTTGCCGAAATGAAAGATAAACACATCGGTAAGAAAGGTACAAAAGACAGAGACCTGTATGAATACGAACTTGGTATGGACGTCTTAGGACGAATGATTAAAACTGCAAGACAGCAACGTAAATTGACACAAGAACAATTAGGTGAACTTGTTGGTGTACAAAAAGCACAAATCTCAAAATTAGAAAGCAGTGCTAACAGTGCTACAATTGACACAGTGTTAAAAGTTTTCAAGGCATTGAAAGCTGACATTCATTTTAATGTGACACTCGAAAAGCAATACTTGCAACTCGTTTGACAATAAGGCGAACGCACAACATTAAGAACAATAGCCGAAAGCCCCCATAAAGAAGCCCCGCATTATAACCTGTTAATGGGGGCTTTCGGCTATTGTTTGTTGACCGACGCCGGGCAGGGTCTCTTTCTTTGAGCCTATAGGTGATTAGCAGCTATATAGTGTCTTCCTTAACAGCCTGCGTGGCGGATGATTGTTGTTTTGCCGGTAGCCTTTTTTTGTTTTCGCTGCTTTCCGTGCATAACTTCCCTTACCCATCCGCCAGCTGGCGGATAGTTACCCGCTTCTTCCCTGATTGTTTCCTGTTTGTTTTTATATTCATCACATTATCCAGACCAGCGATTACACACATCAATTGGAAATAGATACCTCATCACAGTCTGTAGGAGAAAAGGTATTTGCTATCGGTAATCCAAGTGGATTAGAAGGAACTATATCGGAAGGGATTGTATCGGGTATAAGAACTACTGATTTTGATGTTATTCAAATAACTGCACCCATTTCCCCCGGCAGTAGCGGAGGCCCAGTATTAGATGAAAAAGGGAGAGTTATAGGGATATCAACTTTCACTCTTGCAAACAGTCAAAACTTGAACTTTGCCGTCCCTGTAAAATATATTGCATCTTGCTCAAATTACGTTCCGACTAAAAACGTAAAGAAATCACAAAGGATACAATCCAATAGCGGAATAGTAATGACAAAATTTAACAAAGAAAGCTCCGAATTTTATGAACAAGTGTCGCTAAAAAACAATACCAATGACGTTATAAAAGACATTGTAGGAGTATTAATTTATAGAGACATGAAAAATGAAATTATTGATTACAAAATCATTAATCCCGACATTATTATCCCGCCAGGTTTAGCAAAGATGTTTGAGCAAAAAAGTTTTGACCAGTCGCAGCGTTACCATTATCACAAAACCAATACCGGTGGAATGCCGGGATACATGTTAGATTTTTTTAAGGTTGACTTTCGGCTTCTTTCCTATGAAATTGAAAGATAAATAATCAATTATTAGCATTTTCTCATGGACAAACTTTTCGAAATAGAGAATTTATACCAATTGGATGCCCTTGAAATTTTTCATTCAAGAGCAAAATCAAAAATTATACATAGAACATCAGACATAAGAGCTTCAGGTAACGAAATCGAAGAAACGGTAAGGAAAATTTTTCGAAATAAATTGCCAGCGGGTTTTTATATTACAAATGGTCATGTAGTAGATAAAAAATTAAAATCAAGCAATCAATTCGATGTTATTATTGCCGATAATTCAACATCTCCTGTTTTGTTTACGACAAATGACAAAACAGATTATTTAACTTACGAATCCGTCTATGCCATTGGAGAAATAAAATCAAGCTATGATAAGTATAAAACCCAGATAAATGATTTTGTAGATAAGTGCAAATATGTTTATACAAACTTAGAACGAGAGCCAACTACCCCTGACTATATCTATGATAATGTCAAGTTACAACTCCCAGAATTTATGAGCCTTCAAAGTGAAGATAAAAGGCCATACAAAAATCCGTTATTCAAATTTATGATTTTTGTAAATTCAGACGAGTTCGATTTGAATTCACTGAGAGTTCAGATAGGAGAAATTTTCACTGGTAATGACAATAAACATCTGCCTAACATTATCTGCTTTCTTGACAAAGGCATTTTTGCGTATTGCAAAACCGATAATAATAACATCTCTTCTGTTGAAGTATTCCCCGAATTCTTAACAAAAGATAATAGCATCCATAAATGGACTCTTTATGAAATGGGCAATGAAGATTTTATTGCAGCCTCAAATCTTGCTTTCTTAATGTTTTCAATAACTCATCATTTGAACCTTTGTCATTTACTTAAACCAAATATGCACAGCTATTTACAGCAAATGTTCAAGTACAGGCGAGCTTCCTTTTTAGATGTTCAACAAGTAACCCACACATTTACCTTCTCAAAAGAGCATTTAGAGCAAATGATGAAAGACATTTCTGAAAAAGCTAAGCCACAGACAGAGTAATTGAACGAAGTCGTCAAAGTTTCTTAAATTTGAGTATGGAAGCATTAAAAATAGAAATACTCAATCCCAAAGCATTGCAACTCATTAAAGGTATGCAGGAACTTAAACTTATTAAAGTGAGCGATGAGCCAGTTTCGACATTGAAAGCATATCTTAAAAAAATGAGACGCAACTCATCTACCACCCCAAGTTTGGACGAAATCACCAAAATTGTTGAAGATGTAAGAGTAAAGCGTTATGGCAAAAAGTAAACCGCTGAAACTCATTATTGACACTAACCTTTGGGTTAGCTTTATTGTTTCCAACAAACAAAGTCTACTTGACCCGTTTCTTTTTAACGAAGAAGCAAGACTTCTGTTCAGCACAGAACTCATCACCGAAATTCAAGAAACAATAAAAAAGCCAAGACTTAAAAAATACTTCGGAACAAATGCTCTTGACGAAATGCTTTTAACATTTGAACCATTTATTGATTTGATTCAAGTTGAAAGCATCATTACAGTTTGCAGAGACCCTAAAGACAATTTCTTACTTGCACTTGCCAAAGACGGCAAAGCAGACTACTTGCTTACAGGTGACAAAGACTTACTTGTCCTTACAAAATTTGGTAAGACAAAAATCAAAACAATCACCGCATTCATTGACGAGACGAAAAACTACCGCTAACAGCGAGGTTTTGCGTCAGCGGGGGGACGAATAAATCCTCATCTTAGTGCTACTATCAGCTGCATATCCAGCTAACGGAACACGGATGAGCTATAGAATATAATTTCAACTTTTGTATCTTTAATCGGCTTCAGTTCCGGGCTGACGTTTTCCAAATGCCCCGCCGAACGCAAAGCCCTAACGTTAGCGGTCATTGTAGAGCGACATCCTACTGAAAATAAAGTAATCTGACCATTGGTAATGGCAAATGAAATATAAACAATATGAATTTTACAAAATTAATACCCAGTGTATTTTATACAGACATTTCAGACGGTCTTAAATTATTTGTCGACTGTCTACAATTTACAATTGAACACAAAGATTTCAATACTTCACAACCTTACTGTGTATTAAAAAAAGACGGAATAAGCATCATGCTTTTTCAAGATGAACAATTAGCGAAAGAACATAATCCAGAACTAAGGCTTGCAACGGATAATATTGAAGAGGTATATGCAAAAGTATCTAAATCACATCCTCATCTACTTCATCCGAATCTTGACAAAGTTACAGTCAGACCTTGGGGTGCAAAAGAATTTGCGATTGCAGACAATCAACTCGGTATTAGGTTTCAACAATGGTGACAATTAGACACAGAGATAAACAACGAACCGCCCAACATTAAGAACAATAGCCGAAAGCCCCCATAAAGAAGCCCGCATTAAAAAAATTAATGGGGGCTTTTGGTTATTGTTTGTTGACCGACACCGGGTAACATTTCTTTTTCTTTGCTATAGGGAATTAGTAGGTGGCCTTGCTATAAACTATTGATTTTCAGGTTTAAGATAGTATTACAGTTAATCCGTTTAAAAATGGTTAAAGCTATTTGCTGTATTCTGAATACGAAAGGTATAACATTTAATAAGACTTGTACCTTCACCGAAGGTGTTGGTTCAACATCAGGTTTTGTGCAATTGGGGCATGACGTTGAAGCAATCATCGGCAGCTAATCAGCTTTTGTCCCAGCTTTACGAATAAATCTCAGCAAAAGAATACAACTTCAGCTTCAGTAATTCTATCGGCTTCAGTTGCCGGCTGACGGAACACAGAATACCAGCACAGCAGCAAGCCGTCACGTTAGCTGTCACCCTATTGGACACTCCGCTGTAATTCAACTTTTCAAGAAAGTAATTAATCAAACTAATCTTTCCCCATCACTTGTTGGACACAAAATAATTGTTGCAGTTCTTGATTTTAATTAGGATTCCTTACTATATTTGTTGGGACAATAATGTCAGCAACAATAAAAAAAAGTAAACAAATGAGTAAG
The DNA here is from genome assembly GCA_031441485.1 of Chitinophagaceae bacterium. Classification (GTDB taxonomy): domain Bacteria; phylum Bacteroidota; class Bacteroidia; order Chitinophagales; family Chitinophagaceae; genus JJ008. Next base: position 24,782 of record JANOEQ010000020.1, on the reverse strand, counting down.
TCAATTTTCTACCATGCAGGTTGCCCTGTGTGTGTAAGTGCAGAACATGACATCATTAATCTTCTCGGAGCCAACAACGTGGACGTAGTTCACTTTGGTAACGACAAATCAAGAATTAATGAAGCAGAAAAAGCAGGGGTGAAATCTGTGCCTGCTTTGGTAACTCCAAATGGAAATGTGCTTCATATTAACTTTGGTGCATCAATGGCAGACGTAAAGGGTTAAAAGCCTTTTGACAGCCAGTTTAGCAAAGCAAACTGGCTGTTATTTTTTTACACAAATCACTATAAAATTATGCAAGTAGCAGTTTGGGACACATACATTACAAAAAAAGATGGAGCAGTTATGCATTTTGACATTATTGCGCCAGCCCATATAAAAGATGAAAAAACTATTCATACATTTGGTAAGGAATACTTACTTTCAAAAAATCAGGAAAATCAACCGTTAACAGCAAAAGAATGCAGTTTTTGTCATATTGAGAAAGCAACAGATGAAATGGAGCTAAGTATTCTGCAAAGGGGATATTATATTATTGAAATGCAAAACTGTAAATAGATTTGTCGGTATTTAATTTAGATAATCAAAATGCAAATCTTGACAACAAAATTGTTGCAGGACTGGAACGCTTATCGCAAGTGTTTAGAATTCTACTTTGGGAGAAAGCCAAAGAACATAGTTTAAGCCCAATCCAAATACAGTTACTAATTTTCATTCGGCATCATTCGGCAGACAAAACTACAGTAAGCTACCTTGCACAAGAGTTTAATTTTACCAAGCCGACAATTAGCGATGCTATAAAAGTTTTAGAACAAAAAAAACTAATTCAAAAGATTATTGACAAAAATGACACCAGAAGTTACGCTATAAATTTAACTGCAACAGGCAAGAAAATTGTTTTAGAAACGGAAAATTTTGCCAATTCCGTGACAGAAATTATTTCTAAAGCAAGTGACACTGACAAAATAGTTTTATGGGAAAATGTTTCAAATCTTATCGTAAGACTAAATAAACTGGAAGTAATAAGTATACAGAGAACTTGTTTTAATTGTAACCATTATTCCATCAAAAATAAAAACCACTTTTGCAATTTGCTAGACCTAAAACTATTAACAAAAGACATACGAATTGACTGCGGAGAATTTGAAATGGCATAAATCATGAAACGAACAAGAAGGGTGAACAGCTAACATTGGGTTTTCTACTATGCTGGCAGACGAACATATCCTCTTCTTTTTATCGCTATCAGCCCATATCCGGCTGACCGAATATAACTCAGCAACATTGCATAACTTCAACACCTGTATTTCAAATCGGCTTTTGTTCCCGGCTGACACATCAATGAATACCAGCACATCAGAAAGCCATGACGTTGCACGATTAAATTCCCGTAAACTATGTCCACCTGTACCCTTCAATGTCCGGAGGTAATTCCTCTCCTTTCCTGAAAGTTTAAAGCCCTTACCCATAATTGAGAATTTAGTTATGCAAATATAATAAATGCTGCAAAACTAAATAATCAGTACACCAGTGTTAAGTCAATCCTGTTTTGCCGGATACCTCTCAACGAATACAAAAGCTATCCCACAAAGACCACGAAGCACACAAAGCCTTTTCTTTGTGTCTTTGTGGGATAATTGTTTGCGTAATATCAGACTTGACACGACACTAGTCATTATACAATATAACAATCACCACGGGAAAAGATTTTAATAGCTTTACAAAAAAATAAAGCTGATGAATGAACAAAAGAAATTTTTAAAAACCCTATGTGAACTGCTGGAAGCATCACACCAGGCATATAAAGACTACTTGGCTGGCGGTAAAACTTTCCGGTATGCACTGGGCATAAAAAAACATAACAGTTCCATTACCTCCCTGCTCAATTCACAAAAACAATTGCTTAGTGATTCCCTGCAGCCCGATGCTGAAGCATTGCTATTTCACTATACCGCATGGACACACAAATGGGATAAACTGGCCACCACCCTTCAACCGGCATCAGACGATGTTTTTGTTTTTGAAAACGATATTACTTTTCCCCGCCAGTCTGCCAGGCGGCTGGAAGAAGAATACCGGACAATAAGAAGCAGTTAAGTTTATAAGTAAATAAAGTATTAGCCGGCATTTATTTTTTTGCGCCGGGCCTCCACTTTGATATTGTGGCGTATTACCGACCAATACTCTTTCCCATATTCCACAAAGATCTCTGCACCGGCCGGGATATCTTTTACAGCTTTGATAAACACCCTTAACCCGGCTTCCTCATACGCTGCATTGTTGATAATTCCCTTTACCCGCTTCAATCCAAGGGCATCATTGGCATACCGGGCCAAAGCACTGCGGCGGCGGTTGGCATCAATTACATGATGGCGCCTTACGTAATAAATATATCCGTTATTTCCATCATCATCATCCACCTCCTTCCAGGTGGTGATCTTTCCTTTGTATTCTACTATCCGGGTTCCTTTGGGAATGAATGTTTTTGCAAATAACCCATGTCCCGCACCGGGCAGGGTAGATACTTTTACCTGTACCTTCTTTTCTAATAATGCCATAAGATTACAATGCCTTTACTATTCAGCAGGGCGCAAAGATAATAGTACTACAGAATAAAAAATTAATAAAAGAAGCCTGTATTTTTGTCAAATAGTTTTCCAAATAAAGAACAACTTATGCTACGATTTCTCATTTTTTTGTGCCTGCTGCTCCCCTTAACTGGCTTTTCGCAGTCTTATATTAATAAAAGCAAAAAAAAGGTACTGACCATGCTTGCAAAATATGATGCCGGTGCCGGATTTGAAAAACCGGTTATTCAGCAAACGGACAGTACCATCCGCCTGCTGGTAAATGAACCAGGCGGACGGGAAACAAATTTTATTTACCGCTTTGATAAAAATGGGAAATGCCAGTCAGAAGAAACCAGGGCTTCCTGTGACTCCTGTTACAAAAAATACCTGCAGGCAGCCCTCGACCGAAAGAAGTATAAATGGAAAAAGATCAACGAAAATCAATACATCTCTTCCTATTCGGAAAAAAGGATGATTGAAGCCCCTCCTGAAGTCAATGATTATTCTTTTATGATATTACGAACAGGGTGGACAAAGAAATTGTACCATCTGCTGTTGAACTAACTGCCTGGCTTATTTTTCCAGGAGCCCCTCAGCCTTCCACTTTTTGAATACAGCTATACTACTGTCGTTCAGTTTTTCAGTTTTCTTGAAAGGCATAAATCCCCTGTCGGTGGGATTCAGGCTTATACGGCGGATGATTTCATCAATATCCGTTTTTACATTGATAAAATTATCGTATGCCCTTTTGAAACCCCCGTTAGCAGGAATATGGCAAGGTGTGCAATTGGCCATGATCAGGGTCTGCACATCCGTTTCATAACTTGCTTTTGGAACGGGTACTGTCGCTATTTTTTTGGAAGGGCCGCAATTGGCAAATACCAAAATGGCTGTTGCCAAAGAACCAAGAATAAAATATTTCTTCATGTTAACCGGGTTTTAGAAGTTGAATATATCCAAAAATCGGGAATAATAATACCTGCCATATAATCGGGTGCATTTAAAATTGTCGCAACTTAAATCTTTCGGGGTTTGCAGACAAAATACTGAATAGTCATATAAAAAGGCTTTGCCGCCCTTCGGGCTGGGGCCAAAAGCGACAATTTTAAATACACCCATATAATCGTATATAATAAATATCGGTTGCCTTACCAGAATGGTAATCTGTAAATTTGCTTTTTACCCATGATTCAATCTACTTTTACCACTTATCGTAATGCATTCGGTGGGTTGTCCCGTGAAACCTGGCTGCTGTCGCTCATTATGCTTATCAACCGGAGCGGCACCATGGTGGTTCCATTTATGACTTTATACCTTACCCGCCCCGAAATGGGGTACACCATAAGTGAAGCGGGTTTTGTATTTGGCTTATTTGGCGCCGGCGCTTTCAGTGGTGCATGGCTTGGGGGGCGGCTTACTGATAAAATTGGATTTTACCCGGTTCAGTTATTTACACTGACCGTGGGCGGAATTTTATTTTTTGTTCTCGGACAAATGAAAACCTATCCGCTCATTTGCACATTTACGTTTCTGCTGAGTTTTGTCAATGAATCATTCCGCCCGGCCAATTCCACGGCAATTGCTTTTTACAGTAAAGAAGAAAACAGGACAAGGTCTTATGCATTGAACCGGCTGGCCATCAACCTGGGCTGGGCGCTGGGCAGCGGTCTTGGCGGATTTATTGCACATATTAATTATGAATTACTTTTTTGGGTGGATGGCTGCACAAATATTATTGCCGCCCTGGTAATGTGGTTGTTTTTGAAACCTGTTCAGTATAAACCATCGCAGCAGCCAAAAACAGGACAGCCAGCCGCCCGTTCAGCCTATACTGATAAAACCTATTTATCCTTTGTTATTATCACGATGCTTTTTGCCAGTTGTTTTTTCCAGCTATTTACCAACCTGCCGGTATATTTTAAAAAAGACCTTCATTTTTCAGAACCCTTTATCGGTTTCCTGATGGCAACAAATGGTATCATCATTGCCCTTGTAGAGATGGTGCTGATATATAAACTGGAAAGAAGGAATAAAAACATGTTCTACATTACTATCGGTGTGGCCATGGTGGGTATTTCTTTCTTGCTACTGCACATACCGGGAGCAACGGTAGCAGTGGCTGCCTCTATGATTATCATGGTCACGTTTGGAGAAATTTTTTCAATGCCTTTTATGAACAGTTACTGGATAGCCAGAACGCAACCCGGTAACCGGGGCCAGTATGCAGCATTGTATACAATGGCCTGGTCTGCGGCACAAACCCTGGGGCCAATGGGTGGCGCACAATTAGCTGACCATGGCGGATTCTATTTGCTTTGGTGGGTAGTGGGCGCAGTTTGCCTTTTTGCTTCCTTCTGCTTCTGGAAATTGCATAAATAACAGCACTTCAGCATGAACCACATAGTTCATAGAAAGCATAAGAAATGCAACATAGAATACTTCCATGAATAAATCAATCTATGTGTGTATTCCTATGTACCTATCCTGCTATCTGGTTCAAAATGGGATAAACGCAACATTGATATCAAACCTGATAGCTATCGGGTTTGAACCACATAGTTCATAGAAAGCATAAGAAATGCAACATAGAATACTTCCATGAATAAATCAATCTATGTGTGTATTCCTATGTATCTATCCTGCTATCTAGTTCAGGATTGGGGTTTGCTTCAGCCTAATACAAAATCAACAGCAGCTGTGGCATGCAATAAGGTGGTATCAAAAACCGGTACAGGACAATCCTCCTGCTTTATCAATAAAGGGATTTCTGTGCATCCTAATATTACTCCTTCTGCGCCCTGCCGTACCAACTGATCTATTACAATAAGAAATTGTTTTTTTGTTTCGAGCAGGAATATGCCTTTGCCCAGTTCCTGGTAAATAAATGTATTGAGAGCTTCCACACCTTCTTCATCCGGTATCAGTGTGGTTATACCACGACTGGCCAGTTTATTTTTAAAAAAATCAAATTGCATCGTGTATTTGGTACCCAGCAACGCAACTGTTTTTAATCCCTTTGCCTGGATGGCTTTAGCAGTGGCATCAGCAATATGTAGTAGTGGAATTGTAACAGCAGCAGCAACGTCTTCTGCAATATGGTGCATGGTATTTGCCCCCAGTAAAATACAATCAGCGCCGGCTTTTTCAGCATTCCTGGCAGCACTGCAAATAATTGCGCTGATGCCTTTCCAGTCACCGGCCTGTGTCAGTCTTTTTATCTCTCCGTAATTTACAGAGTTCAGTATTACCTGTGCGGCTTCATCACCACCACATCTTTTATTTACCAGCTGATTAAAAAAACGATAATAATCAATGGAAGAATACCAGGTGAGGCCACCTACCAATCCAATTGTTTTCATACTATAAAAATAGGATAATGCATCCATCGTTGAAAAGTTTACGTCACATAACGGTAATTTGTAATAAATTCTCAAACCCTTACATTTGCCAAAACAATTTTTCATGCAAAAAATATATTCGTCCCTGTTGATACTGCTGTTTAGTGCTTCTCTTCATGCCCAACTGGGTGTACCCCGTCCCAAACTGGTGGTGGGTGTGGTAATTGACCAAATGCGCTGGGATTATCTATACCGCTATTACGACAGGTATGCAGCCACTGGCGGTTTTAAGCGTTTGCTGGGCCAGGGCTTTAGCTGTGAAAACACCATGATCCCTTATGCCCCCACTGTAACAGCCTGCGGTCACAGCACTATTTATACCGGCGCTGTTCCGGCTATCAGTGGCATTACAGGAAATATCTGGTGGGACAAAGAACAAATGAGGGCTGTATATTGTACGGAAGATAAAACTGTGAACACAGTAGGCAGCAGTTCAGCATTGGGAAAACAAAGCCCCAGGAACATGCTGGTGAATACCATTGGCGATGAACTCCGCCTGGCCACTAATTTTAAAAGTAAAGTAATCGGTGTGGCCATTAAGGACAGAGGCGGCATTTTAACCGCTGGTCATAGCGCTAATGCCGCTTATTGGTACGATAATACCAATGGCAACTGGATCACTTCCACCTATTACATGAATGAATTACCAAAATGGGTCACTGATTTTAATGGCCGGAAAACAGTGGACAACTATTATCAACAGGGCTGGAGTCTTTTGTACCCGCTCAATACTTACACACAAAGTACCGCAGATGAGAAAATCTATGAAGCGAAACCATTTGGGACAAAATTTCCTTACGAACTTAAAAATTTCATGGGAAAAGATTATGGCAAAATTTCCACTACACCGATGGGCAATACGATGACAACCGAATTTGCGAAAGCAACTATTACCGGAGAGCAACTGGGCGCCGATAATATTACTGATATGCTTACAATCAGTTATTCCTCGCCGGATTATATTGGTCATACATTCGGGCCCAATTCTGTGGAACAGGAAGATGATTTTCTCCGCCTGGATAAAGAATTGGGCAACCTGCTTGATTTTTTGGACAGCAAAGTAGGCAAAAATCAATACCTGTTGTTTTTAAGCGCTGACCACGGAGTGGCACATACGCCTGAATTTATGAAGGAAAATAAATTGCCCGGCGGCCGGGTAATGTTAAGTGACCTGATGAAACAATTAAATAAATCGATGGCTGAAACATATAAGATCAGCACTATTGCGGTTAGTGATGATAATTACCAGATACACCTGAACCACCCGGCACTGGACTCTCTGATAATTGATAAGAAAGAAGTAATAAACCGGATAGTTGATTACCTGTCCGTAGTGCCGGACATTGCACGGGTATTCCCCCTTGATAAATTAAATGAAGTGCCATTGCCTTCCACGATACGCACTATGCTCAATAACGGGTATTACCCCCGCCGCAACGGAGATATCCAGTTTATTCTGAAATCAAACTATATAGAGGGGTACAGCACTACCGGCACCACACATGGATTATGGAATCCCTACGACGCACATATACCATTGATATGGTATGGCTGGGGCATCAGGCAGGGAAAGACAAACCGGGAAACGTATATGACCGATATTGCGCCAACGATTGGCGCTATGCTGAAAGTGCAGATGCCCAGTGGCAGTGTGGGACATGTGATAACAGAAGTGATGAAGTAAGCCGAAAATAATTGTGGCTGGTGGCTGATTACTTAGTATTTTAAGGTGAAGAACCAATATATACCATAAACATTCTTGTATGAAAAAAATCAATCACTTTCTCGGACTGTCTATTATTGGCATGCTCATATTCGCACAGGCAAGGGCGCAGGCAGTGGACAGTATTCGTTTTTTTACAGATGATGTGCTGATTGAAATGACCCTCACCACGGATATCAAAGGCCTGCAAACGCAAAAAGGGGATGATATTTTTCAGACGGGAACAATAACTATGAAATTTCCTGATAGCACCGAAATAAGCGAACCCATGAATATTGGCGCCCGGGGGAAATTCCGCCGCGGCTATTGCAGAATACCACCGATGATGATCAATTTCAGGCATCCCGAAGCGCCACGTTTCTCCCCGCTCGGAAAATTAAAACTGGTAATCGGCTGCGGTGCAAGAGCTGAAGATGAACAATTGCTGCTGAAAGAATTTGTCATTTATAAGATATATAATTTACTGGAAGAAAAAAGTTTCCGGAACCGGCTGGTACGTACCAATTATGTTGACAGTAAAAGCAAGATCAAATCGTTTACCCAATATTCCTTCTTTTTGGAAGATGATGCGGACATGGCAAAAAGAAATGGGTGCAAAAAAAAAGAAAACGGGCAATTTTTATCGGAAAGCACTAACCGCGACATGATGACCATGGTTTCTGTATTTGAATACCTGATTGGTAATACAGACTGGTCTGTTCCTAATAATCATAATATAAAACTGATCATCGAAAAAAAATCAGAGAACAGTCTCCCCTACGCAGTGCCGTATGATTTTGACTATTGCGGCCTGGTAGATGCAAGCTATGCCTTGCCCAGTGAAATTATGGGTACCGAAAAAGTAACCGAACGGGTATACCGGGGCTTTCCAAGAACCATGGAAGAAATTCAGATGACACTGGACAGATTCAGAAATAAAAAAACTGCCATTATTTCCCTTATCAATAATTTCATCCTCATCAGTGAAAAAAACAGGAAAATAATGGTTGCCTATCTCGAAGAGTTTTTCAAACTGATTGAAAACAAAAATCGGGTGCAATCTGTTTTTATTGACAATGCCAGAACAAGCTGATATGTGTCGGGTGATCAAACAGGAATAATACGGCAATCACTTATATTCATTTATATAAATATCTTCTATGGACTTAAAAGAACAATTTGAACAGGCTGCTGCTGACAGTAAAACGCTCAGTGAAAAGCCGGGTAATGAAACCCTTCTGCAGTTATATTCACTTTACAAGCAAGGAAGCGCCGGAGATGTAAATACGGACCCGCCATCCAATCCGTTTGATTTTGTAAACAAAGCAAAACATACAGCATGGGCGGAATTAAAGGGCACTTCTGCAGAAGATGCAATGAAAGCATATATAGATTTAGTAAAGAAGCTGAAGGGATAGGGCTATTGGTTAATTAGTTTATTGCTTAGCAGTAACAGGAAATGCCGATCGATAAATTTCATCAAACTTTTTCCCGATCACAGGATAGCTGAATTTGCTTTGCGCAGCTTCAGCTATTTTTTTTCCATCATATTGCGGATGCCTTTCCAGCATTTGCTGCATGGCTTGTGCAAGTGCTGTATCATTACCGGGTACAATCAATAAAGCATTTGTCTTGTCTATCAGTTCGGGTATCCCGCCCACGCCGGTGGCAATAACAGGTAGTCCGCAGCACAACGCCTCTCCTATTACACAGGGAGAATTTTCAATATTGCTGTTGACCAGCAGGCAATCCGATTGCTGCATTAATACAGCCACCTTGCTATACGGCACTTCACTATGAAAAATAAGGCACGGCCCCATCAACCCGATATTTGCTGCATAATTCTTCATATAATCATTGGTATTCCCAACCAGGTGCAGTTCGGCTGAATGGCCCCTTTCCAACAATAATTTATATGCCATGAGTATTCCTTCCACATTCTTCAAGGGCACCATATTGCTCACATGAATAAACCGGAAAGCACCACGCTCTTTCTCTTTAAAAAAGAAAAGGTCAGTATCCACCACATTGTGTATCACTTCAAATTTCATGTTGCACACCAGCCTGTTTACCCCATCTGCAAGGTATTGACTTACACTAATACAACTGACAGCTGTTTTAAAAACCTGTTGGGTAAAGCGCTTAAACCGTGCTGACCGGCCGCTGTAATTCAGTAATTCCACTTCGTTGTAAATACCCCAATGCTCCGACACCACAAATGGTATTTTATATTTTTTTTTGAACCAAATACCCGGGAGGCCTGCCTTATAGGGAATATGTACATGTACCCCATCGGGTTTTTTATTTTCTACCATATATTTTCTGATGGCCTGCCTGAATAAAAAAAGCCATTGATAATGCGCTTTTACCCGTCCCCAAAAAGAAGTGGATTTTTTTATATAAATAATGTGTTCAGTAAGCCCTTGGAATTGGGCTATTTCTTTTGTCGTTTGCTGAATTTGCCCGCTGCTGTCGCCAATAACATGTATCACATGGATATCATTATACAAGGCGGCGGCCCTGGCATGGCGTTGTATAAAATCGCCATTGAAAGGTTCGGTTTTCCCGGGATACCAACTGCAGAGCCATAAAATTTTCTTTCTTTTCATCCGGTGTAAAATTAACCCCGGCCATCATACATAACAAGAAATAAATATACTTTTGCCTATGGCTATTTTAAAAAGGTTTCGCACACTGAAATCGGAGGATAATACAGGTTTCGGCGTAAACAGCAATAATACGGGTGGCCGTTTTTTTAATAAAGACGGCAATCCCAATACTATTAAGCGTGGCGTAGGCCTGCTTGACCGTTACAGTTGGTACCACACCCTGCTGGGTATGAAACTATGGCGATTTGGGTTTTTACTTTTTAGCATTTATATCAGCATCAATCTTGTTTTTGCCGGAATTTATTACATGATTGGTATTGAACACCTGGCAGGTGTGAACTCGGGTTCTTCATTGAAAAATTTTACGGAAGTATTTTTCTTCAGTGCCCAAACTTTTACCACTGTGGGCTATGGACGCATCAGCCCCCTGGGATTTATGGCCAGTGCCGTTTCCACTTTCGAGGCCTTTTTAGGTTTACTGAGTTTTGCTATCGCCACCGGTTTATTTTATGGGCGTTTTGCAAGGCCACAAATATTCCTCAAATTCAGCAACAATGCGTTGATTGCCCCGTACAAAGATGGCATCGCTTTGATGTTCCGGATGTCGCCGTATAAAAATAACAACCTTTCTGAAGCCGAGGTAAAACTTACCCTGGCCATTTCCACGGAAGAAAATGGAAGAATAGTTGATAAATTTTATGGACTTGATATGGAAATTTCTAAAGTAAATGTGCTGGCCCTCAGCTGGACCATCGTACATCCCATTACTGATAAAAGCCCGCTTTGGGGTTTTACCAAAGAAGATTTTGCCCATGCAGATATGGAACTGATGGTATTTGTAAAAGCTTTTGATGAAGTATATTCCAATGTGGTGATGGGAAGAAGCTCGTATACTGCTTCTCAGATCGTATATGGCGCTAAATTTAACCTGATGTATCACCCCAATACCGATAAATCAAAAACCATTCTTAACCTGGAAAAACTGAATGATTTTGACAGTGTGCCTTTACCGGAACCCGTACTGACCATTACTAATTAACCACAGGCACCAGCCGGAAAAAGTCCTTTCTGTTTAGGTAATAAAACATTAGCAGGTAAATAACCGGAAAAAAGCTGAGGACTTTCAATACAAGCAGGTTGGTATAAAAACCCGACAGGTACAATACCACCAGCAGGCCCAGTCCTGTATACAACTGCCGATCATTAATGGCACACACCACTTTGAAACAATAGGTATGGAGGTCTTTATATACAAGTTTCAGTGGCTTTGTAATATGAAAACCATCTGTGATTACGATCCGGGGGTTATTTTCCTGTATCGGAATTACCACCGGCTTACTGTTTGCCAGGGGATAGATTTCTTTCCCATTTACCACAGCTCTTATCTTCAGGAAGCTTAATAGTGCCTGGTTTTTTCGTTGGAGTACTATGTGATAGGGTGCAGGGATGATTTAGATTTTTTATTTTCTGATGTGGAGGTGTGATGATCAGTTGACTTATTTCAACGCTTTAATAATTTCAACAAACTCTGCCGCTACCAGTGATGCACCGCCCACCAGGCCACCATCCACATCCGGGTTGCTGAATAATTCTTTTGCATTATTGGCCTTTACACTGCCGCCGTAGAGAATCGGGATCTCATTGGCTGCTGCTCCGTACTGCCCTGCTATTACAGAACGTAAATACTGGTGTATTTCTTGTGCCTGTGCTGTAGTGGCTGTTTTACCGGTGCCAATTGCCCAGATTGGTTCGTAGGCAATTATAATGGTTTTAATTTTATCGGCCGGTAAATGAAACAGGGATTCTTTCAGTTGCTGCGCCACAAAATCATTTTGGGTACCGGCTTCCCGGATGGCTAATGGTTCGCCGCAGCAGAAAATTGGGGTAATGAAATTTTCCAGGCAAAGATTTACTTTCTCTGCCAGCACGGCGTTTGATTCATTAAAGTATTCCCTTCTTTCGCTGTGTCCGATCACACAATATTTTATATTCATGGAGTGCAGCATCTCGGCGGAGACTTCACCGGTATAAGCGCCGGATTTTTTATGGTAACAGTTTTGCGCCGCTACATAATAATTCAGTAATCCATCTTCCACTTCGCTTCTTGTCATCAACAGGTAGGGATAAGGCACTGCAAATATGACTTCCTGGTTTGGCCCCAGTTTTAATGCTGCTGCAAGAATGTCATCCAGTAATTTTTCACCCTGCTGAAACGTACAATTCATTTTCCAGTTAGCCGCCGCAATTTGTTTTCTCATGTTTTAAATCCGGTTTTATTTTTAACTATCAACTATTTTATCATTTCCCATGAAACAACTGCATCCACTCTTCGCTATTCAGCCTCCCTCCTCTTAATATCGCCTCTCAGAAGGTCAAGATACCAATTAACCGTTAAACCAATTAACTAACAACCCTCAATACTTCTCAAAGATATATTTCAAAATACTTTTCTCATCATCTGTGATCAGTTTGCCCTTTAATTTTTTCCAACCGTCAATATCCTGCAGGGCTTTTTCAAAATCATAACGTTTTATGCCTTCGCTTCCCCAGCTAAAACTGGGAATACAGGCTGGTGTAAGGCCTGTTCCAAATACGTTGCAACTTACACCAATTACTGTACCGGTATTGATGGCCGTATTAATGGCTGTTCTGGAATAATCACCTATAAAAACTCCGCATTTCGGTCCTGCAATCATTTCGCCTTTGGGTGTCCATATTTTTACTTCGCTTGCATTGTTTTTCAGGTTGGAATTAGTGGTGCCAGCGCCAATATTGCACCATTCTCCCACTACCGAATCGCCCAGATATCCATCATGGGCTTTATTGCTGTAGCCAAACAGAATGGAGTTTTTTATTTCCCCGCCCACCACGCAGCGGGGCCCCAGAGTGGTAGCGCCATATACTTTGGTACCCAATTTCAAACAGGCGTCTTCGCCCATGGCAAAGGGCCCCCGGATGATGCTGCCTTCCATAACCACAGCATCTTTTCCAATATATACCGGGCCGGTGGAGGCATTGATAATGCAATGTTCCATGCTGGCACCCTTCTCTAAAAACACCTGCGATGATTTGATTACGTTATTAGTTTTGGAAATGGGTTGCGATTTTTTGCCGGCGGTCAGCCAGTCAAAATCCTGGCGGATAGCCCAATCATTCCATTGAAAAATTTCCCAGGGATATTGTATAGCTTTTACTTCCGAAGAAAAGGTAACGGCTTTTCCCACTTTTATTTTATGTGTATCGGCTATCTCTTTTTGGGTAATGCGGAAAGCGATGCTGTTGCCGCCGGGCGTGGCAATGAATTCGCCATCTTTAAGTTTGAGGACGGCTTTAACTAATTTAGGGGTAGGCAATACATTACCATGTATCATGTAGCAGGTGCCTTCGCCTATAGCTTCATCAATATTTACGGAACGGTCGAGGTCTTTATAATCATCTTCCTTTTTATCGTAAGAAACCAGGCCCAGCATCTGCTCCCATTTTTCCCGGATGGTAAGTATGCCGATGCGGATATCCTGTAGCTGCCGGGTAAGTGTAAAGGGATGCAGCCTTTCGGGTTGGCAGAATTCTTCAGTAAAGATAATTTTGTCCATGGGTGATCAATGACGGTAAAAGTACTGAAAGAAAGGGGATTAAAGGAGAGGGTGGAATCAGTGGGTGCATTTAAAATTTTTCTACGATTCCCCGGCTACGCACTGCCAATTTTTTAATAATGACGGCCATGTGCCTTTCTATTGAAAGAGATAAGTTTATACCCTCATTATGCAAGGGCATAACACGCTATGACCAGGTAAGTTTCTCTTTTTTTGATACCGGAAATCTGTTTCTTCAAACATTACCAATAAAATTCCCATCGCAGTCTCTTTGCCTGTTTGCTATTTATTCTTATCTTTTCAGCGTATAGCAATACAGGCCAAAAGGTTTTACACATATACATATTCAGAAAAAATCGTTGCCTAATTAAATTAAAATACCATGATAAATATCTTTAGTCCGGAAGGCGCCCAATCGGTAATTGACAGAATCAATGCACTTAATACTTCGCAGAAACCTTTATGGGGCAAAATGAGTGCCGACCAGATGCTGGCACATTGCAATGTGAGCTACCAGTTTGTATATGAACAGGAAAAATTCAAAAAACCGAACTTGTTTATGCGTTTTATCCTGCGCAATTTTATTAAGAAAATGGTAGTGGGCGATAAATCGTATCCAAAAAATGGCAGAACAGCTCCTGAGTTTATCATCGCAGATACCCGGAACTTTGATAAAGAAAAAGAAATACTAACTGCCAATATCCGCCGCACACAGCAGTTAGGCGAAGCACATTTTAATGGGCTCGAAAATTTCTCTTTTGGTAAATTATCAAAAACTGAATGGAATAATCTCTTTTTCAAACACCTCGATCACCATTTAAGGCAGTTTGGGGTATAGGAAACCGTATCTGCAACCATGGTAAGCCTGTTCAGCACCCCGGCTTCGGTTTTCTTACCGGATCCTGACCATCACACTGCCATAAGAGCGATGATTAAGACAGAATCAATAAAAACGGATTGCACTCTTTCGGACAGGCTGGGATGGTTGATTTCCATTTCAAAACATATATTTCGTGAGCAGGACTTTTCACTAAAATATCCGTGTTGGGGAAGCGGTGAAATTTATTTGTAAGATCAGGCTGGCTTGTGTCCCTTTATGTTTGTTTATGCCTGTTTATATCCTATTGTATATGTTAATGAAAGTTTACCATGAAACCAGTTCATTGGAGTGCTATTGGAGAAAGATTGGAGTAGCGTACCAAGCCACAGGTGCGGGAGTTTACTTCGGCCCTTTCACCTGCAGTGAGGGGTTCCGGAAATAACAAACCCTCCGAAGAATCGGAGGGTTTAAAGTATAGCCATGAAAAACAAAACTCTTCCCCCGGTAAAGTACCAGATTCAGAGTAGTGCTTAAAGATAATATTATTCTGCTTTTTTTGCGTACTTCTTCTTGTATTTGTCGATACGGCCTGCTGTATCCACCAGCATGTTCTTACCGGTAAAGAAAGGGTGAGAAGTATTTGATATCTCCAATTTAATAAGCGGATACTCATTACCGTCTTCCCATTTGGCCATTTCTTTTGAATAGGCGGTAGACCGGCTAAGGAAGCTGTGACCGTTACTCATGTCTTTGAAGATAACTAACCGATAACTATCGGGATGGAGTCCTTTTTTCATAACGTGATGATTTTAAGGCTTGCCCGCTATCACTTTTGCAGTGGAAGCGGGGTTGCACGGATTTTGCCGTACAGGTTAAAAGATAAATTTTTGGGCGGCGAAGATAGGCCAGGAAAGGCTTTTGTCCAAATATTCTTGGACTGCCTGTGAATGGCAAGAAGAATACAAATTAAAGGCAAACGGGGCTGCTGCCGCAGCGGTCTGGCCACGAATGGCACGAATTTCACTAATAAATACAATTAAAGGCAAAAATGTACATTTTAGTGTATTTACCTGCCTTCAGGCAATTTCGTGTCATTCGTGCAATTCGTGGCTAAAATCTTTTGCCAAAGGCAATCAGGGCTGCTGGCGCAACGGTCTGGCCACGAATGGCACGAATTTCACTAATAAATACAATTAAAGGCAAAAATGTACATTTTAGTGTATTTATCTGCCTTCAGGCAATTTCGTGTCATTCGTGCAATTCGTGGCTAAAAATACGAAAGCACCAAGTTAGCTTACTTTCCGGCTTGCGCCTTTGGTTTACTTACCCGATGCTTTCTGGAGTTACTTTCACCTTCTGACGGGCTTCCGTTTCCCCCGGAGTTACTTCCATCTTTTGAGGGATTTCCGTTTCTCCAAGCACTTCATTTTATTGCTAAAATTCCGTGCAGTTGTATATTGAATATACGATAGTGAATTACCGGATCCCAAATTTTTGCCCCTCCCGTTATGCACCCGTTTAGCACAATGATATGCACAATTTAAAAGCGGAAAATGGTCCTTTTGCAGGTTTTAATCCCGCATATTCACATATTGTAAAGGTATTCCCAGGTTTCCGTTTTTACAAAGCTGGATCACATCCTGCAGATCGTCAATCTTTTTACCTGTAACCCTTACCAGGTCGTCATTGATGGAGGCCTGCACTTTCAATCCAGCGTCTTTTATGAGCTTTACTATCTTCTTGGCATCTTCCTGTACAAGGCCGTTCCTCACTTTCACTTCTTTCTTCCACACTTTACCGCTCTGGCCCCCTTCTTTGGAAGCATCAAATGCTTCAGGGGCAATACCCTGCTTATGGGCACGGCTGATCATTACGTCTATCAACTGACGCATCTTCATATCATCATCTGTTTCCAATTTGATGGTAAATTCTTTCTTATCCAGGTTAATTACTACATGGGCCCCTTTAAAATCAAACCGGTTGGTGATTTCTTTGGTTACTACATTTACAGCATTGTCTAATGCCTGTGCATCTACTTTACTTACAATATCAAATGATGGCATGTATAGTTAGTTTTGTTGCCCAAATGTAAGATTGTTTTAGCATCCACAATTGAATGCCTGCCATTAATCGCAGCAAAAATCCCCCGGACCACCGGGGGATTTAACACCATTGAGATAAGGTTTATTTTATGGCTGTTCTTAATTATCGCCAGTCTTCACCCTGTTCTTCTCATCATCAGCGCCGCCTGTTTTTCTTTTTTGATTATTCAATTTTCCTTTGCTGAACCGGTAAGTAAAGCCAAGGGCCACTTGTCTTGAATCACGTCTTTGCTGAAATGCTGCATCAATATTGCTGAAGCGGCTGCTGCCATTTATTTTTTGTGTCCAGAATATATCCCTGCCCGACAAACGTAATGTGCCTTTACCTTTTAGTATCTGTTTGGCAACGCCCATATCCACTTTACCAAATCCTTTTATCTGGAACACACCTTCTGTCATTGGGGTGGTATAGAAACCACTCAGTTCAGCACTCCATCCTTTTTGAAACTTAAACTGGTTAGAGAGATTCACCTGTACCGTAGTGGCACCTAATGATATATTATCTCCATTTACGATCCCTTTATAATGGTTATTATATAAGTTGGTCCACAGGTTGGCAGTCCACCATTTTTTAATTTGTCCACCTGCATTTACAGATATACCAAACTGTTCACGGCTGGCAATATTTGATTTCTTTACAAATGTTTCGTTTACGTCGGTATGCTGTTCCAGCACATCTTCTATAATGTCGGTAGTACGGTTATAGTTTAATGTAGTGGTCAAAAATCCTTTGTAAGTATGGCTTAATTCTATGTTATGGGCAAACTGCGGTTTCAGGTTAGGATTGCCCTGCTCAAAAGTATATTTATCTAAAAACGTAATGAACGGGTTCAGGTCTTCATAATCCGGCCTTTCTATTCTGCGTCCGTAGTTGAGTACGAAACTGTTATTTTTATTTACTTCATACTGCAGGTAAGCTGTGGGGAAAAGCTGCACATAGTTTCTCTTAAATGTTTCACCGGTGGTTACCTGGTTGCCTTTGGCATTGGTATGTTCTAAGCGCAGGCCCAGTTGTGCAGTTATTTTTTTACCCAATGGGCGGCTGTAGTTTACATAGGCTGCATTTACGTTCTCATCATAGATAAAATGATTGGAACGGCCAAGGTCTCTCATTCTCACTCCATTGCTCAAACTGTCATAGATGGCATTATTATCTGTTTTTACAAAACTGGTCTTAATACCTGCTTCAAATTTTGCATTATTCTTTAAAGGGTGTGTATAATCTGCTTTGGCAGTAAATATCTTAATATCCTGCGGCAGGCTTCCAAGTAAAGTGTCTGATTTGGAAAGTGAAGAACCATCCGGTTTGTAATAGGCATTGAACAGGTCCTGTGCATTGCTGCTTTTATAGCTAAGGTAATCTGCATCAATGGTCAGTTCCTTACCGGTGGAATCAAACACATGCCGGAGATTAAGATTGGTGCCGAAGTGATTCCAGTTTCTATCATTTGAAGTGGCAGACAAGGTCCGGCTTTCTAAAATCCCAAACGGATCAGAGATGGACACATTACTGCGGCTGTTAAAAAAACCGGGATTATGAAAACCATTCAATACAATACCGAGTGTTGTTTTTTTGCTGGCAAAATAATCAAGGCCAAGCTTTCCATTCAGTGATTCGCCACCGTCTCTCAAACGTCCAGTTTGGTCAAACAATGATTTTACTTCTTTAGTAGTGTTGTCAATAAATTTCCGCTGAATATCCAAGTCCTGAAAATTCTTCCGGTTGCTGTAACCAAGATTGGTAAACAGGTTTACTTTGTTTTTGCGGTAGTTAAAATTAAAAGACTCATTCACTTTTGCATAGCGGCCCTGGGCCCAGGTAGAAGAAAGGCTGCCACTGTAACCAAACTGCTTTGTCTTTTTTGTCTTAATATTAATGATACCTGCATTACCGGCTGCATCATACTTGGCAGGCGGGTTGGTCATTATTTCAATTTGCTCCAGTTGTGAAGCATTCAAATTACGGAGGTAGTTGGCCAGGTCGGTGCCGGACAGATAGCTGGCACGCCCATCAATATACACCTGCACACCCTGTTTTCCTTTCAGGCTGATATTGCCATCCTTATCCACAGTAATGCCTGGAGATTTTTCCAGCACTTCCATGGCGGTTGCTCCCACGTTTGTAACTGCTGCTTCTACGTTTACTACCATACGGTCAATTTTTTGTTCTATCAATGGCTTCCTGGTTGTAACGGTAACGCCTGCCACCGTTTTAGCAACAGGAACCAACTCAATGGTTTTTAAAACTATAGAAGTATTGTCTGAATTAATGGTAAAGGTTGGCGACAGCTCTTTACTATGCCCTACGGCAGAGATAGATACAAAATAGGATCCCTCTGTCACTCCTTCAAAACTGTAATTGCCTGTCTTATCGGCCACACTCATTTTAGCTACCGACGAATCTTTAGCTCTTACCAAAGTAATAGTGGCAGACTCAATAGTCTTTGTATTGCCATCGATAACAGTGCCGCTTACTTTTCCATTTTTCATTTGTGCATGGCTGGCAAAGGATAGGGCCGTTAAGGCGATTGTCAGCATTGCGAAGATTTTTCTCATATTGTTGCTTTTATGTTTTGTGTACTCTAGTTTGATTATTACAGGTCAAAAGTAAGTACTATGTATTACCAAGAACATTGTTTTATACTAAACGGCATATTTTAAGGATAACCGGCTGTTCTGTTGACCACTCTGTGACGCTGCTCCCTTGTTTGCGTTACTGCTTTTTTTCATTTTGGGATGAAAGGTGAAGAAGTGGAGATAAGCGGTGAAGTGAATATTGGCCCATTTTCGGCAAAATCACCTCGCTTTTTATTAATCTCACCTAACAAAAAGCGAGGTGATGCCTAACTAAAAGTGATGTGGTACCTAACTAAAAGCGATGTGGACATAACAAAAAGTGAGGTGATACCTAACTAAAAGTGAGGTGGTACCTAACTAAAAGTGAGGTGGAGCTAATAAAAAGTGAGGTGATTTTGAGGCTTTTTTAGCCTAACTAACTGAAAATTTGATGTTTATATATTTTCAGTTGGGAAAGTAAAGTTTGTACTGTTAGAAAGGCAGTAAAATCTATAGCCAGTAAAGAATTGGAGGACTTACAAGCCAAACTCGGTGCGGATAATATCATGATAGGTTCGGCCTGAAGTGAGCCGGCTGGCTTCCTTATCATCCAGTATAAAAAGGTAACGGCCATTGAAATGCCGGTGCATCTCCTTTATCCGGTCTTTATTAATGATATACGATTTCTGTATGCGGAAAAACTGGGGCGGTAATTTTGTAATGAGTGTGGTCAGCGACTGATCGGTCAGGTGTTTCTGCCCATCAATAGTATATATAAATACATACTTATCACTGGCTTCCATATAACTGATATTCTCAAACCTGATCAGGTTGATACGGTCGCCGGTTTTGATGGGCAATGCCGCAGCTTTTTGCGGGGTTTGAAACTGCCGGATAATTTCCTGCAGTGCGGTCACATCAATAGTGGCTGCCAGCCTTCCAAACTGTTTTAGTTTGTCAATACTTTGCGCTAACCGTTCCTCTTTAATGGGCTTTAATAAATAATCGATGGAAAAAGTTTCAAAAGCCCTGATAGCATATTGCTCATAAGCCGTTGTAAAAATGATATTCGGTTTTGCTTTTAACTGGTCCACTACTTCAAAGCCGGTAAGGTCCGGCATCTGTATATCCAGAAAGATAACATCCGGCTTCAACTCTTCAATCAGTGCAATGGCATCTCTCCCGTTTCCGGCTTCAGCTATTACTTCCACCACATCCTTATGTTCCAGCAACAGGCTTTTCATCAGTCGCCTTGCCGCAGGTTCATCATCAATTACAATCGCTTTAAATAGCTGATTCATCCTTTACTAATTTATGAATATAAAGAGATACCTGTTTTACCGGTATGTTGCTGAAATGCATTTCATAATTGCCGGGGAAAAGAAGGTCCAGCTTATCATACACACTTTTCACTCCATAGCCGGGTACCAATTCGTCCGGAAACAGCGGACCTGTATCGGCCACATTAATCACCATCCCCGTTCCATTTTGTTTTACTTCCAGGCGGATATTGGTCATTTGCCCGGTAGCCTTCAATCCATGTTTTACTGCATTTTCAACTAAGGGCTGCAGTACAAATCGGGGAACAAGGAAATGGTTGAGCCCTTCTTCCACTGTCATTGTATAATTCAATTTATCTTCAAACCGTATCTTCTCTATTTGCAAATACACATCTGCCATTTCCACTTCATCCCTGACGGTGGTATAATTATTATTACTGTAATTAATACTATAACGAAACAGGTCTGCCAGTGCAATAGTCATTTTCCTGGCTTTTTTTCCATCGGTAACAGAAAGGTCCGCTATTGAATTCAATGCATTGTACAAAAAGTGGGGGTTGATCTTTGAATGAAGGGCATCCAGTTCGGCTTTGGTCTTCAGTTCACGAAGCCTGCTCAGTTCCAGTTCTTTTTCATCAAATTTCTTTTTCCGTTCCAGGTCCAGGTAGCTGATCACCATATAGATAAGGCCCGTGATGCCGCTTATATAAATAGTAGAGATGATCGAATATTTCAGGTATTGGGTATTATAACCGGTCATCGCATAGGCAAAAGGAACATTCACCAGCAGCGACATGACTATAATGGTAAGAATGATATATACGATAC
The DNA here is from genome assembly GCA_031441485.1 of Chitinophagaceae bacterium. Classification (GTDB taxonomy): domain Bacteria; phylum Bacteroidota; class Bacteroidia; order Chitinophagales; family Chitinophagaceae; genus JJ008. The sequence goes on along the minus strand of JANOEQ010000020.1, from coordinate 3,324 downwards.
GCCTGAAAAATGACATCCCTTTTTTTTGGGAGTATTCGGATACAAAGCGGGCGATATTATACACCAGTACCGTATTAGCGGTTGTTGATATAAAATGGTATAAAAACATTCCCATTATTCCATGCTTATCCACGAGGAGAAAAAAGCCCCCATTCAACGGAGACATGGCTAATGAAATACAGAATATTACAAGCCAGGCTATTGCATTTTTTCTTACCACTTCATTCTTGAAAGTACCACGGAGCAAACGCCCGAAATTGGCCAGCAGGTAAAGACCAATCAGCGCCAATACCAGAGAGCATAAAATGAGGATGGAGTAAAAAAGTATACCAGGTTCCTTCATACAGGGTGGAAAGGTAACAAACAGGCAGGTTTTAGTAATCAGGGCTTCGCCAACTGGTTTTTTTCAGGAGTGAACTGATTATCTTGCAGCAAATTGACTACATGATTATAGATTTTCGGTCTGATACTGTAACCAGGCCAACACCCGGTATGCTGGAGGCTGTAATGACCGCCAAAGTGGGGGATGATGTGTTTGGTGAAGACACGGCTATTAATGAACTGGAAAGCATGGCTGCTGCAATGTTTGGTATGGAGGCTGCCCTATTTTGTCCCTCGGGTACCATGACCAACCAGATTGCCATTAAATGCCATACCCAACCGGGAGATGAAGTGATATGTGATGAAAGCGCCCATGTGTACCAATATGAAGGGGGGGGTATTGCATCCAACTCCGGTGCTTCAGTAAAGTTATTGCATGGCAACAGGGGCCGCATAACGGCGGAGCAGGTGGCCGCAGCTATTAATCCCGACGACCCGCACCGGGCACATACCAGCCTGGTATGTTTAGAAAATACCTCCAACCGTGGCGGCGGCAGTTGCTATGATTTGCTGGAAATAAAAAAGATACAAGCACTTTGCAAAGAAAAAGGGCTTGCTTTCCATTTGGATGGGGCAAGACTTTGGAATGCTTTAGTGGCAATGAATGAAACTGCTAAACAACATGGGGAATGCTTTGACAGTATTTCCATTTGCCTCAGTAAAAGTCTGGGCTGTCCCGTAGGCAGTTTGCTTGTTGGCAAAAAAGATTTTATCAAAAAAGCCCGGAGAGTACGAAAAGCTTTTGGTGGTGGCATGCGGCAGGCTGGTTTTCTGGCAGCTGCCGGTATTTATGCATTGCAACATAATATTGACCGCTTAACAGAAGACCATACAAATGCTAAACAGATAGTTAATGCAATAGCCGGAAAAGATTTTACAAAGTTTGTATTGCCGGTTGAAACCAATATTATCATTTTTGAATTGAAGGAAAGTAATTCAGCACCTGAATTGGTGGCCCGCTTAAAAGAAAAGGATATTCTCGGTTATGCCATTGCCCCCAATCGCATACGGTTAGTTACTCACCTTGACATCACCCCGCAAATGGTGGAAAAAACAATTAGTACGTTCAATGAATTATAGAAATAAATATGCTCCCGAAAATTAACCCCACCTCTACTGATGCATGGCGCCTGCTGCAACAACATGCCGGAGAAATGAAAGCAATGCACATAAGGGACCTGTTCCTGAATGACGCGGATCGCTTTGCTAAATATTCTCTTGGCCTGGAAGATACCCTCTTTGATTTTTCCAAAAATATCATTACTGATAAAACCATGCAGCTCCTGCTCCAACTGGCCCGGGAGTGTAAGGTAAAAGATGCCATGAACGCTATGTTCAATGGTGATATGATTAACAGTACGGAGAAAAGATCAGTATTGCATATTGCACTGCGCAATTTTTCTGACAGGCCCGTTTACACAGCTGGCAATGACGTAATGCCCGAAGTAAAAAAAGTATTGCGCAAAATGAAAAATTTTTGTGCGTCTGTACATACTGGAAAATTCAGGGGATACACAGATAAAAAAATAAAATACATCGTCAATATTGGTATTGGTGGCAGCGACCTGGGCCCGCAAATGGTTACAGAAGCCCTGCTCCCCTACCGGCTGGATGACATTGAAACATTCTTTGTATCTAATGTGGATGGCACCCATATTACTGAAACATTGAAGAAAATAAATCCCGAAAGAACACTTTTCCTGGTGGCATCTAAAACGTTCACCACCCAGGAAACCATGACCAATGCCCATACCGCCAGGGAATGGTTCCTGAAAAAAGCTAAACACGAAAAACATATTGCCAAACATTTTGCAGCACTTTCCACCAATGAAACGGAAGTGGTGAAATTTGGAATTGATAAAAAGAACATGTTTGAGTTTTGGGATTGGGTGGGCGGAAGATATTCTCTCTGGAGTGCCATCGGATTATCCATTGCACTTACTATTGGATATAAAAATTTTGAACAATTATTAAAAGGCGCCCACCAGGCAGATAAGCACTTTAACGAAACGGATTTTGAAAAAAATATCCCCGTACTGATGGCCCTGCTGGGTATATGGTATACCAATTTTTTTGGTGCACAAAGTGAAGCCATTTTGCCTTACGATCAATACCTGCACCGCTTTGCCGCTTATTTTCAGCAGGGCAATATGGAAAGTAATGGAAAAAGCATTGACCGTAATGGTGAAGCCGTGGAATATGCCACCGGCCCGGTAATATGGGGAGAGCCGGGCACTAATGGACAGCATGCTTTTTATCAACTCATACATCAGGGCACCTTGTTAATTCCCTGCGATTTTATTGCCCCGGCACAAAGTCATAATCCTACAGGCGATCATCATGTAAAACTGCTCAGTAATTTCTTTGCCCAAACAGAAGCATTGATGAACGGGAAAACAGAAGAAGAAGCAGAAAAGGAACTGGAAAGATCGGGGCTTGGCAATGAAGATATATCGGCATTGCTGCCCTATAAAGTATTCGCAGGTAATAAGCCTACCAATTCTTTTTTGCTGAAGAAGATAACACCTGCTGCACTGGGACAACTGATAGCACTGTATGAACATAAGATTTTTGTACAGGGGATTATCTGGAATATTTATAGTTTTGATCAGTGGGGAGTGGAACTGGGAAAGCAATTAGCCAATAAGATTTTACCGGAATTACAAAGCATCGAACCGGTACAGCATCATGACAGTTCTACCAATGGTCTAATCAATGCCTGGAAGCAAATGAAAAAATAGTTTTAATTTGAATAATGTCTCAGTTTGAACCACAACTTGTCCCGGCCATCCCTATCGTATGGACACATCTTTTAGCACAACAGTTTTAGCACACGGATAACACGGGTTGGACGGATTAACATAGATTATTTATAAAAAGCTGTCAATACTTTGTAATACGGCTGAGATTCAAAGGATAGATACGGATTTATGCTGCTTCGCA
>JANOEQ010000019.1:0-55087 GCA_031441485.1 Chitinophagaceae bacterium | reverse complement strand
GCCAGTAAAATATATTGCATCGCTTTTCCATTCTCATTAAGTTTATGATACACTTGTGCAATAGCCGTTGATATCGTACAGAGATGATATTTGTTGCTCATTTGTTTTACATAATTGTACGACTCGAGGTATTTTTTTAATGATGATGAATAATCTTTCTTTTTAAAAAAATAATCTCCCATGTTATGATAAACCGTGGAGATATGGTCTAAGTCTGTATTTTTTTTTGCCAGCGGCAATGCTTTTTCTAAAAGTTCATATTCTTTCTCATGTTGCCCTAGATAGCTGTAAGTAGTGGAGAGATTTACCAGTGCAACTACTTCAGAATACTCATCTCCTAACTTTTGCGCCAGGGCCACAGCTTTTTCTCCATATTCAACAGCTTTAGTATGTTCTTTCTGTTCATCTAATAATGCACTTGTATTGGAGTATAGAATAGCTAAATAGTTTTTGTTGTTACAGGTTTCCCAAAGCCGGGCTGCTTTTAGATAATATTCGATGGCAGTTACCCGGTCTTTCTTATGCAGGTACGCATTGGCAATATTCGCTATAGTCCTTGCTTCTCTTGCGGTATCTTTTAATAAACGGGCAAAAGGAATTCCTTTTTCAAAAGCCATGATGGCGCTGTCCATCTTATTGAGGTTGATATAGCAAATCCCCAAATCTGTATAGGATGAAAATATTACCCGGTTATTTTTTATCTGCTGACCCAATGCCAATGCCTGCCGGTAATAATCCATGCTTTTCTCCGGGGTTGTTTGTTCAATGGATTCACCAATTTCCAGCAGGGTAATTCCTTTTGCTGAATCATTGTTTAACGCAGCGAGTTTCTGCAGCAAACTATCTGGAATGTTTTGTGCCCGGAGACCATTGCCTGCAAACAACAGTAGCGGCAGTCCTGCAAAAATTAAATATGATTTTAAGGAACTCATAGATAGTATTCTTTATAAAGGTTGATATTCTCTTTCACAAAATCAAACAATCTGTTTAAAATACCAGTTTCGGGTGATTCTTCCGGGAAACTGAACGAATCACTGTTTCGGGTGAGCGGCTTCTCATGGTAATGCAACATATTTGGTAACTCAATTTACAGCAAATGAAAAAAATATTTTTCTTTTTTATTATTGCTGCATCGCAAACACTGCATGCTCAAAATGTAGGTATCGGTACTCCCACACCCTTGCAAAAACTGCATGTAGAAGGTGCAACTTTTTTAAATGGCAATGTGGGTATTGGCCTCAATACTCCCACATTTCCGTTAAGTTTTGCTCCGGCAGTGGGAGATAAAATTTCTCTCTGGAGCAATTCATCCAACAGTTATGGGTTTGGTATTCAAAGCGGGTTATTACAAATTCATACTGATGTAGCAACATCAGATATAGCTTTTGGCTATGGCAGCAGCGCTTCATTCACTGAGGCAATGCGTATAAAAGGAAATGGCAACGTTGGCATTGGTACAAACACTCCGCTTAGCCTCTTGCATGTAAATGGAGTCTCACTCTTTTCTCCGGGCGGGTCTAATATTCAGATTTTAGAAGGGAATAAGATACAGGCATACATAAATGGAGGATTAAATTTAACCACATTTTCAGATGACCCAATCAAGTTTACCACATTTACTTCAGGGGGTGGTAGTGGTGGTGAACGAATGAGAATATTAAGTAGTGGTAATGTGGGCATTGGTACAATCAATCCTGCCTACCAGCTTGATATTAGCAACAGGATTCGTATCAGGAGCGGTGGAAATAATTCGGTTTCAGCCGGTCTTTGGCTGAATAACAATGCAAACACTGAAGCTGCTTTTATAGGAATGGAAGATGATACACATGTGGGCTTTTATGGCACGGGCGGTGCCGGATGGAAATTTGGAATGAATACACAAACAGGTGCATTGAGAATAAATGGAAGCGAAGGGCAGGCCGGCCAAACATTAATATCCAATGGTTCGGCAGCACCATCCTGGAGTTCTGTATCATCCTGGTTGTTTAATAATATGTATCAGATTAATCAAACTACCAATCTTAATGCGCCACCATGTTTGTGTGCACCAACTTTGCCGGGAATGAATACTTCAGATTTTTCTCTTGCAATAACCACTAATGCAAAACTTATAATTTCTGCTTATGTTAATGGAAAAGCATTTTCTTGTTTCAATTGTAGTTCTACTCATGTAAGACTGAGTACACAAATTTATCAGAATGGTTTTACATTTCCTGGCAGCAGCTCTCCTGATTCAGAGGGAGATATTGCTAATGGCCTTGATTATTCGCTCACTACAGGTTTAAGAATTGTTGATGTAACACCAGGCATCTATACTTTCAGGACAGCTATTATTAACCTGCTCGGGCCAGCTACAGTAGAGTTTTCGTCGGGCAGGTTGGTAATTGTGGTGGTGCCGCAGTAACAGTAATTGAAAAAGAGCAATTGAAAGTATTAATAAGGATTAGCAAATTGATGAATTAAAAAAATTAGTTGAAAAATTACTGAAACAATAATTGTATCCTCATTTCAACAAAACAAAATGGAAACACTGAATACAAATTATACCGGCTATACTGATGAAGCAAAAGCTCCGGTTATTGTATTGCCCACCTGCAAAGGAACAATCGTCATTCCGGTTCAGCATATCATCCGCATCCAGTCCATCAGTAATTACAGTAAACTTTTTTTTGCAGGTGGTAAAACATTGGTAGTTGCCAAAGTGCTGCGCTGGTTCCAGGAGCAAACTGTTCTTTGCTCATTCGTAAGAGTTCACCGCACCCATTTTGTAAACATCAGCTTTATAAAAAGTTATAGTGGCAGCAAAACCGGTTTATTGTTTCTGCACAATGGTGAATTAATATCCGTTGCCAAAAGAAAAAAAGCAGGACTTGCTGAAAGATTAAATAACCTCCATTACAGTTTTACTGATACATCAGTTAATACTTCTCCATTTAACATTAAAAAAATTATGGCAGCATGAAACAAATATTATTCATTACAGCAATCTCCCTGCTTACTTTAAAAGCACCAGCACAAAACACAGGCATTGGTACCAGCACCCCTCAGGCAACCTTAGATGTAAAGGGCAACCAGCGGATTGGAGGTGTAAATAAATTTATGACGTTTGATTCTGTTTCGGGGAAAATTGAATGGAGAAATTCCAACTTATATATGCCTTCCAGTCAATATTTGTTTCAGCATTCCGCCGCACAGGACGGATTGTATTATAACAATAATGCCCCCATCAGCGGACAATTAGAATACCGCAACGCAGCAGGCAACCCTGTTTTTTATACCAACTTTATAAATGGCAACGGATATTTTGCGGGCAATGTAGGTATTGGCACCAGCACGCCTCAAGCCAAACTGCATATCATTTCAACGGGTAATGAAGTCGCCAGGCTGGATGCCAGTGAGCCATTTCTTTCTTTATATAGTAATGGCGTCTACAAAGGATATTTCTGGACAAGCCCTAACAGTATTGAAATAGGCTCGGCATCCGGTAGTAATTTACCCGTCACAGTAGCGCCGGATGGTTATCAACGGATGTTTGTTACTCCTGCCGGCAATGTTGGTATCGGTACCGGTTCGCCGCTTGCCCGTTTGCATGTGTCCGACAGCAGTGTATTATTTTCTGCCACCGGCGATATACCAGCCACACCGGGTAATATACCAATAAGCGGAGCAGGCAGAAGGATGATTTGGTATGCAGATAAATCAGCGTTCAGGGCAGGTTATGTTGATGGTAACCAATGGAACCAAAATTATATTGGTAACTATTCTTTTGCTTCTGGAAGCCGTACGATTGCAGCAGGAAGTTATTCCACTGCATTGGGATTTGCTACTGATGCAGCAGGAAATAATTCCACAGCTTTAGGAGCAGAAACATTTGCAAGTGGATCTATTTCAACAGCAATGGGATACAAATCAAATGCAAGTGGATTTATTTCAACAGCAATGGGAGCGTATACAACCGCAAGTGGAGATCATTCAACAGCAATGGGAAGTTCTTCAATAGCCAGCGGGGCTTATTCAACCGCAATGGGTGAAAATATAAATGCCAAATCAGATCGTGAAACAGTTTTTGGAAGATGGAATACAGATTATACACCTGCCAGTACTACCACCTGGAATCCTGCAGACCGCTTATTTAGTATTGGTAATGGTACAGGAATTAGTTCAAGGTCAGATGCATTGGTGATTTTAAAAAATGCCAATACAGGAATTGGCACTTCCATTCCATTGCAAAAACTGCATGTGGAAGGAGCAACTTTTTTGAATGGCAATGTGGGTATTGGTCTCAATACTACTGCATTTCCGTTAAGTTTTGCTCAGGCACTGGGTGATAAAATTTCTCTTTGGAGCAATTCCACAAACAGTTATGGCTTTGGTATTCAAGGCGGGTTATTACAAATTCATACCGATATAGCAGGAGCAGATATTGCTTTTGGTTATGGCAGCAGCGCTTCATTCGTAGAAACAATGCGTATAAAAGGGAATGGCAATGTTGGTATTGGCACAATCAATCCCCTTTCTAAATTACATGTGTCCAATGGAAGTTCAGGCAATGCATCGCCGATTTCACCTTTTGCAGTTGAAAGCAATACCAATACTTATATAAATGTTCTGAGCCCGAATGCCAATGAAACAGGTATTTTATTTGGCAAGGCGGATAATGCCGCCAGCGGAGGAATTGTTTATAACAGCAGCTCGGCACCCAGCTCGCCAAATGGCTTTCAATTCCGGGTAAATGGAAACCAGACTGTAGCCAACCTGACCAGCGACGGTAATTGGGGAATGGGCTTAGGCGCCACACAAACCCGGCTGAGAGTTGCACAAACCCCCGCCAATGACTATGCATTATCGTTGCAACGGGTAAACAGCAGCGGCAATGATGAACATCGCTGGCAACTGAGGATTGGCCCGGCAGGAGCTTACCATTTATTCTTTACCTCAAATGGTACAGACAAATCCTATATTGATTATGTTTCCGGAAACTATGTATCCATTTCAGATAAAAATTATAAAAAGGATATTCAAACCCTGCCGCCTGTGCTTTCAAAAATGATGCAGCTAAACCCGGTAAGCTATCGTATGAAAGAGCAGGTTACTGATGAAATAACATTTGGATTTATTGCACAAGAGCTGCAACAGGTATTTCCCGACGCTGTAAAAAAATTTGAAAAAGACGGGAAGCTGGGTATCTCATACACCCACCTGATTCCATTAACTGTTGCTGCCCTGCAGGAGCAGCAAAAAATAATTGAAAAACAGCAGCAACAAATTGATGAGCTAAAAAATCTGGTTCAAAAATTACTGAAACAATAAATCATATTTAATAACCATAAAACTTAAACAACATGAAACCTTCAATTAACCAAATCGTAAAAACATTCAAGCCGCTTGTATTTGTTTGTTTTTTTATTACCTGTTTTATCGCTAATGCTTCTGCACAGAAAATAGAAAATAAACCTGGCCGTTGCAGGGCAACTGCCGACCAGATTTATTTTGTCGCTTCCGGGCAAATGGTTATAGATGTTTTTCCCGGGAGCAATGGCGGCAACGGCTTTCAGCTGAATATTCTTGGCGCCGGCGCTGATAATTTTGAAGTAGTACAGGAAGCGTATATGACATCGCTTAGTGTAATACCCGGCTATACCAACAGCACAGCAGCCAAGTGGTCATTATTTTTTAATGCCGGTATGGAAAGGATTATTTGCAGTATTAAGATGAAAAATAAATGTACCGGAGAAACACTGACTTATCCATTGACGGTGGGGGTAAAGCTTTTAAATCAATAAATATTTTCTGAGAATGAAAAATTATCTGCACTTTAAAACAGTTCTGCTTTATTTATTTATTATAACAGGAGTAAACAGCAATGCCCAACAGGAATACACACTAACAACATCTCCTGCCAATATCAGCTCAGCCAAGGCATTGGTTGATTTACCCGGGCTTACCGGAAACACCAATGCAATCATTATTGCCACACCGTTGGGCAATACAAAAACAATGAACCCGCATCCCACCGGAGCCTGGTATTACTCAGGCAAATGGAACATCTTTAACTGTGATTTTGCGCCGATGCCTGTTGGTCTGACTTATAAAGTGCAATATTTTTTAACTCCCGGCACCAACCAGTTCCTTCATTTGGTAACACAGGGGAGTCTCGGGGCAGAAGGCTCCTATATTGACAATCCTGTCCTCAACAATAAAGCAAATGCACAGTTTGTTATTTTCCCCAATCACTCACCGGAAACCCGTGCCGGTTCATGGCTGAACCCGCATGAAGCAAAGGCAGCATACAATACTTCCAGCGGTAAATGGTATATCACAAACATCAACGGGCAACTGATGCAGAAAGGTTGTGCTTATAATATTGTAGTGTCATCTGCATCAGGTTCCACAAGTATAGACCCAGTTACTAATCCACCTGTTGGTTCCTGTAATTGTCCGGCCTCATTGCCACCCAACGGGCAGGCTGCCGGCGATTTAGCAGGCATGTACCCTAATCCGATGGTGACTAAACTATTGAACAGGCCTTTATCCAATACACCGCCGCTAATAGGGCAGATATTAAAATGGAATGGTACGGAATGGTCTCCCTCAAATGAATCGGGCAATGCGGGAAATGCAACAACTTATACAGCCGGGCTTGGACTTTCCCTTACTGGCTCAGAATTTAGCGCTGCTGCCACTACACCCATGTGGAATGCATTCCAGATATTGGGTCGTGATATAATGACCACAGCTCCTGCTGTTGGACAAGTTTTAAAATGGGGCGGTGGCGCCTGGGCGCCTGCGGATGATAATGTAGGTACTGGTGGAACAGGCAATGGCTGGAACAGTAATGGAAATAATATTTCCAATTCCAATACTGGAAATGTGGGCATAGGAAATAACAATCCCGCCTACCAGCTTGATATAAACAACAGGATGCGTATCAGGAGCGGCGGAAACAATACGGTTTCAGCAGGTCTTTGGCTGAATAACAATGCAAACATTGAAGCTGCTTTCATCGGAATGGAAGATGATACTCATGTTGGCTTTTATGGTAAGGGTGGTGCCGGATGGAAATTTGTCATGAACACACAAACAGGGGCATTGAAAATAAATGGCAGTGAAGGAACAGCCGGTCAGGTATTAACAAGTAATGGTGCAGGTAGTCCTCCGACTTGGAATCAGCCATCATCAACCGGGGGAACAGGGATACAGACATTTTTCAAAAAGAGCGAAGCTGATGGTGGCTGGGTACCACATCATCTTTTTGTTTCTATTCCCGAACTGAATCATAGTGTTATTCTCACAAAAAAATCCCGGCTGGTTATTAGTGCAATTATAACTTTTGGGTCCGCGCCTTGTGGCTTCGATTGTAAGGGCGTTCAAGGAGTTTTTGAATTATTTGTCGACCCAATCTACTCTCCTGGTGCCCTTAACGCCACAGCTTATATTGGGGCAAACTTTTGCGGACCACCACAAGCCGAGGCTTCAGCAGTCATCTCTAATTTCATGGTCGAACTGAATCCGGGAACTCACACTGTGGAATTTAAATTGATAAACAATTCGGGATTTGAAATCCAATCGAGACATATGAGGCAGTCTTCAATAATTGTGATTCCGCTCGAATAATGTGTATCACAATAAACCGGAAACAATTGAATACAAATAAACTTTCAGTCATGAAGAATATACAATTAGCTGGGTTTTCTTTGTTGTTTTTTCTTTTGCCGAAAATTAATTCAAATGCCCAAACCCCCAAACTTACCGGCGCATTTGCCGCTTCTTTCGGAATTGCAATGGACAGCAAGGGCAATGCATTTGTAACCGGGAAGAATAGTAAGATAATTAAAATTACACCAGAAGGAAAAGCAGAGTTATTCGCCGGTGGTGGCCGTAATGGTAGAGATGGAAAAGGAAAAGAAGCCGGGTTTACCGACACAGAAGGTATTGCCATTGATTCAGCAGATAATTTATATGTGGCAGATGGTACAAAGATTAGAAAAATCACAGCAGATGGTTCTGTCTCTACCATTGCAGGTACTAAAATTTCCGGGTACATGGATGGGAACCGCTTAACCGCAGCCTTTGTCAATCTTGAAAATATCGCCATAGATAATAAGGGAACTATTTATGTTACGGATAATGAGTGGACCAATAACAGGGGGAGCAGCGGGTATTATGTTATCCGGAAAATTAGTGCAGATGGTATGGTAAGCACAATAAAAAATGAGAATGACAGTGTATTTCGTTTACATTATCCCCGTGGCCTTGCATGTGATGCAGCAGGTAACCTGTATGTGAATGCCAGCGTAAGCCATTGTATCAAAAAAATTTCCTCTTCGGGTATTATTACAACCATTGCAGGCCAGTGCGATAAAACCGTTTTTAATTCAATATATATAGAAGGGCCTGTATCATCGGCTGTGCTTACCAATCCCAGCGGTATCGCCATTGCCCCAAACGGCGACATCTATATTACTGATTCAAGGCTGCAACGCATTATTAAGATTACCAATAATAAAGTAACGACAGTGGCGGGCACAGGCAAATTTAATTTTTCGGGAAACCCGGCAGGTGCAGCCGAGCCCGGCTATGCAGATGGTAAAGCGTTGGTGGCCCGGTTTGATGCTCCAAATGGCATTGCTTTTGACAGAAGCGGAAATTTATTCATCATAGACCGCAGCAGTTCCAACAACAGCTATATCCGCAAACTTTCACCGGATGGTATGGTAACAACATTTTGTAAACATGAATGGAATTCTAAAACAAGTCAATATGAAGAAGCTAATTAATTACGGTGTACAATTTTCTTTATGCCTTCTGATTTCCGTACTGGCATTTTCTCAAACAGAAACTTTTGACATTGCAACCTACAAGGCACCTAAGGATTTTAAGAAAGAAGCCAAACCCGGTGTTGTAAATCTTACAAATGTAAATGCTGCTACCGGCGGCTTTTGTGTAATTGCCATGTTTGCCAGCACCACCAGTACCGGTGATGCGGAAAAGGATTTTGAAAGAGAGTGGGCAGCGTTGGTAGTAACGCCTTACAAAGCAGAAGCCAATCCTAAAACAGAAACACAAACCAATACTGAAGGATGGGAAGTGGTAACAGCTGCAGCACCAATAACAGTAGATGGCAATGCGCTGTATATTATTTTAACAGTAGCAAGTGGTTTTGGAAAAACAATGAGCATAAGAACATCGTTGAATGACGAATCTTATACAGCACAGGTAGATGCATTATTTGCATCAATGGATTTGGATAAAACAAAATCACCATCTATGAATAACACCCATACAACTTCGGTGCCCGCAACCGGCAGTACAGGAAAATTTGGTTTAATGAATTACAATGCTCCCACCGGATGGAGTCATCAAATATTTTCAGATGGTGTGGTATTTAAACCGTTGGGTTTACCGGCAGATGAACATCTGGCTATGCAGATAATGCAGCCATTGAATTTTTCAGGCAGTTTAGAACAGGCTCTGCAGCAAAGTTTTGATGAGGCCGCTGCGATGTACAATGGAACAAAGATGAATTATATAGGAGAAGGGAATTACAAAAAAGAACAGGCAAAAACATCATTCCGGGGCTGGGAGTATATACGCTGCAACGGTGGCGTACGTATAGGTAATAACGAATATCCTCCCGAATTTGGATTGGATTTGTTTGTTATTAAAATCAACAATCGTTTTGAACGGATAGCCGTTTTAAAATCAAGGAAAATAAACAGGAGCTGCAGCATGTCTTCTTTTTATGCTGATGACAGGCAGCAATATAAAAACGCCATTGACAATTTATTATTCTCCATTCATTTTGATGATGGCGGTGAAGCTTCTTTACAACCCGGTACTACGGATGGCGGTGGCGCCTTAGGCGTATGGCAGGGCATCTCCATGCAAACATCAGCTACATCCGGCATCCGGTATAATGTTTTTTCACCCATCTTCTTATCCAATGGCCAGGCTTATTTCGGCGCTAAATTCTGGGGTGAAGGGCTGGATGGATTAGATACACGGATACCGCCGGAAATAAACCGCAGAGATTGGGGAACCTATACATTCAGTAATGGAAGAGGTATTTTAAAAATGCCTTATGCGAATATTCCCCTTCGGATGGAAGGAAATACACTCATCATCACCGCCAATCAGACGGACCATCGGTTTTACAATTTGCCTTCAGTAGATGGAGCAAGGTTTAATGGTACTTATGTGATGAGTGAAGCATTTGGAAAAATTCCTGCTATCACCTTCACTGCCGATGGCAGGTTTACTGATAACGGGGCTGTAAGGATTCTATACCATGAATACAACGATTGTATCAACCCCGGGCTTACACCCGGCTCCGGTACTTACGAAGTAAAAGATTATACCATCACATTCAACTACACCGACGGAAGAAAAATAAAAATTGCTTTCCTGGGAACGGAGTATGATATAACAAATCAAAGCCCGGCCACTATTGCGATGAGTTTTAATGAAGACACCATGACCCGGCAATAACCATAATCAAAAATAATGTTATGAAAAAGAGTTTAATTATTGTGGCACCTTCATTTATTATTTCCCTTTGCCTCTATATACCTGCAGAGGGACAGATAGTAAAAAAAGGGGCAAAGTATGACACCATTATTGTAAAACATCAAACAAAGCCTGCTAAGAAACCGGTTGCAAAACCTGTGGTAAAACCAGCCATAATACAGGAAATTATTTTGCCAACACCAGAGTTTATTAATCAGCCTTATTACTATGATAATGACGGTAACAAACTTATCAAACTGGAAAATGCCAATGCCCTGATGATTACCAAAAAGAAAACGCTGGGGTTGAAAGGCGCCAAACAATTTCTGTCAATGGATGCTGCATCTTCCAAAATCCGGTTCACCGCTAAAAAAGATATTGTGTTTTTTATTAAAACAAGCGGTGATGTTATTGACCTTACTTCGTATATCAAGCTATACCAGTTTATACCTGTAGAACAAAAAAGAGAAGTTACTGTCAACAGCAAAGAAGGAGTGCTGAATGATAAAGATGAAGCCAAAGGAAAACTGATGAGCTTTAGCGTAAAAATGATTTCAAAAGATAATTACCAGCTGCAATTACCCGAACAATTAGAAGCCGGCGAATATGGCTTTGTATGGGTAAAGAATATGGAGCTGAAAGAATTTACCATTTTTGCTTTTGGAATAAACTGGAAGAGCAGTGATTAACCTCACCCCCTCCCTCTCCACTTTGTGGAGAGGGGAGATAATTATATTTTTTATTGAACATAACCATTAAACCTTTTAAAAATAAGATTATGAAAAAGTTAATGTCTCTTTTTATCCTGGTTGCACCTTTTTTTATGCATGCACAGGTTGGCATAAAAGCCGGCTTAAATTTCGCCAATATTACTAAAGTGTCTTCCATTAATAACAGCAGCCACTCCGGTTTTCATGCGGGTGTGTTTCTGGCGCCGCCATCCAAAAAAATAATAAGCTCCCGTACAGAACTGATTTTTTCCCGGCAGGGCTATAATTATAAAACGGCTGCGAATACAGGTAATGTTAACCTTGACTATATTATGCTGCCACAGTATATGTCCATCAACATTACCAAATATTTTTCTATCCAGTTGGGTGGGCAGATGGCCTTTTTGCTCAACGCAACAGCAGACAGCAGCAATGGTGGTGGCAGCGGCAGCGGTAACAGGATATTGAACCTGTATAACCGGTTTGATTATGGTTATGGTGGCGGAGTGGAAATACATCCGGTAAGCGGATTACTGATTGGAGCCAGGGTAAATATCAGTTTGGGCAAACTGTATGATCCCAGTTCATACTCTTCCGGTACATCACCATCCTTTATTCCTAAAATAGAGGTAAAAAATAATGTGTTCCAGTTTTTTGCAGGATGGAAGTTTGGTAAACAATCTTCTGCATCTAAAAAGAAGGAGTCATAAAAGTGTTTTGTTACTGTTATGTTTTACAGGAATAAAAAAATCAGCGCAGGTCTTCTGTTTTCACCCGTGCAGGTGTAGCAGTTCCTGCCACAATGCTTTTAGCGCTTAGTGCAATGGCTTTTATCACCTGTGTCATGTTTTCCATATCCAGTGTTTCAATATGGTCTGTCAGCTTATGATAGTGCGGTTCTATATCCATTTTAGAAGTGGAGATAGTATGTGCCGGCACACCCAGCCTTGCCAGTGTGGCATTATCTGAACGGTAAAATAATTGCTGCGTTGGGTAAGGGTCAGGATAAAAAGTAAAGCCGGTTCCTTCCAGGTCCTTTGCCATTATTGAACCCATATCCGTTTTTTCATACCCCGTGATATAGGCAGAATTTTTTCCCCACTTGCTTTCAGTCCCTATCATTTCAATATTGAACATGGCCATCGTCTTATCAGCATCCAGCTGGCGGGAAAAATATTGCGAACCAAAACCCCCGATCTCTTCCGCAGTGAAAGCGGCGAATATAATTGTCCGCTCATTATTTTTGATTTGTTTATAATAGCTGGCCAGCATGATCACCGCCGTTGTTCCGGCCGCATCATCATTGGCGCCATTGTAAATAGAATCGCCATCCACCGGCTTACCAATACCTAAATGATCATAGTGCCCGGAAAAAACAACAAACTCCTCTTTTTTGCTTTTTCCCGGCAATACCCCCACCACATTGGCCATTTTTTGTTCTGTTATTTCATGCACCGCTTCCACCGACCAGGCTGCCGGGTCAGTATCTGTGAGTACAAACACTATATTGGTATTTGTCTTAAACATGGAAGACTTAAGCCTGGACAGGTTGCCAAAGCTGTTGGCAAAGCTTTTATCCACCAGCACCAGCATATTTTTATTGGCACGAATAAATTTCCGGGCTTCTGCCTGCAGCGTGGCCCCGGTTTTTATCATTGCTTTTTCGTAATCCGAATGCTGATCAATCTTTAATTGCGGCTGACAGGTAACGGCAATAATATTTTTCTGCTCCACCGGTACACCATCCAGTACAGCAGCGGCGCTGATGAATTTGGTGCGTACCATAGTAAATTCCTGCCGATAGCTGCCGCTGTTATTGAACGTTAGTAAACCAGCCTTCTTAAATTCTGTGGCAATAAAATCAGCCGCTTTATCAATATCAGGAGTGAAGGTTTTGCGGCCCCGCATATCATCAGCTGCAAGCGTTTTCTCAATCCGCTCCACTTCTCCGGCTGTGATTATTGCATCTGTCTTTTGCGCCCATAAAAAAGAGGTTGATGTCATTAACAACCCCGTCAATAAAAACTTCATTATTTGCTTCATTTCATTTCTTTAGTACCTCTTAGAATTAAATGCACTATTATCTGCCATCTGTTCACTATCATCTGTTTACAGGCTCATCATTTCCTTAAACTTCACCGTCTGCCTCCGGCTTACTTCAATTTTCTCGCCACCTTTGAGTTCCAGTAATAAACCTCCATTGAAATAAGGTTCAATCTTATCAATCATGCGCAGATTAACAATATGTTTACGATTGGCCCTGAAGAATGTTTTTTCATCCAGTCGTTCTTCGAGTGCATTCAATGATTTCAAAATAAGCGGCTTGTTGGTACCAAAAAATACTTTGGCATAATTGCCCACACTTTCAAATAAACGGATCTCATTCAGTTTTACAAACCAGCAGCGTTCGCCGTCTTTTACAAATACCTGGTCGGTTTCTGTCAGGATACTGTTATTGAAATTTTCCCCTTCCGGTTTTACTTCTTTATGCTCGGTATACTGCAATTTTTGTATCGCATCAGCCAGTCTTTTGGGTTCTACCGGTTTCAACAGGTAATCCAGTGCATTTACTTCAAATGCCTTGAGTGCAAACTCATCATAAGCCGTGGTGAAGATAACCTGCGGGGCCCTTTCTAATTGTGCCAGCATATCAAACCCCGTTTTACCCGGCATCTGAATGTCCAGAAATATCAGGTCGGGGTGCTGACTTTCAATTTTAGTTATCCCTTCATCAGCGTTGGCAGCTTCATCTACTACTTCTATTTCTGGAAAATCCTGTAAAAGTTTTTTTAGTTCAGTTCTTGCAAGACGTTCGTCATCAATAATAATTGCTTTCATGTTATAATATTTCTTGTTTACTCTATCGTTTGAAGTATCTTACCAATTGGCAAAAATACCTGCATCAGACAAACTATCATCTATCATCTGTCATCTATCCGCTATCATCTAAATTCAAACGACCGGTATCAGCACTTTGGCTTCCACCATTGATCCGTTGATCTGTTTTATTTCAAAAGCGGCTTTATCACCATACAATAAACTCAGCCGGTTGGTAGTACTGGAAAGACCAAATCCTTCTGTATTTATTTTACCATTTAACTGTCCTGTGTTTTGTACCACCAGTTCATGAAAATTACCGGTAAAATCGGAAATCACTTTCACCACTCCTCCTGTAACCTGCTTGCTGATACCATGTTTGATGGCGTTTTCCACCAGTGTCTGCAGCATCATCGGTGGCACGGGCTGGTTCAGGGTATCTTCGTCTATTTCATATTCCACCCGAAGGCGGTCTTCAAAACGCATATTTTCAAGGGCCAGGTAATCTTTCACAATGTTCAATTCTTTTTCCAGCGGCACCGTTTCCACTTTTTCCACCTGCATACTGCTGCGAAGTATATTGCTGAGTTCTGTTACTGCTTTTCTTGCCCGTTGTGGATTTTCATCCACCAGTGCCCTGATGCTGTTGAGCGAATTGAAAATAAAATGAGGATTAATATGTGCCTTTATCGTTTGCAGTTCCAGTTCCTTTACCAATGCTTCGAGCCGCAGGGTATCCAGTTGCTGCTTCCGGCTTTTGGTAATATAATGGTAGATAAAGTAAATCAGGTTCCAGATAAAGAAATAAATAAAGAAATTGAACACCCCGCTTGCAATAAGAAGCAGCTTATTATTTAAAAATTCCTTTTCCCTTTTATTGAACAGTTTGAAATTTCCCAGTAATTCAGTATAAAAAAAGGCACCGATAACAGAAAATACAAAAGTTACCAAGAGGAAGATCACCAATTGCTTTTCCAATTTTTTTTGCAACAGGTTCAGACTGATGATCACCATTCGCATCAGGTGGGTTAAAATAAGCCCCAGTCCCACGAAAAGGCTAATTCGGCCCAGTACCAGTTCCACATCGCCCTTTGTATTCAACTGGTCGAAGGAATAGGCGAAAAAAACACTGATCAGGGCAAAGCCACCCCAACCAATAACCTGTGATAACCAATATCTGAAATTACCTGTCCACATATTACAAATCTATACAATCCTGCCTCAGCCGATTACCGTAAATATATTAATGGTGAAACTCTTTTACAAATGGCATTTTCAAACCCTTTCCCAACCCCTTACTAGCTGTGCTACAGAACATTTCTGCCGGTATAACTGTTATGTAATCTTTAGTAAAAAAGGCTGAACGGAAAACATTAATTTTACAGTGTCCGCCTTCGTCCCGAAAGCGTTTGGGACTTCGGCGGACACCCGCATAAATATACACTAAATGGAAATCACCCCCGGACCACTTTTGCAAACGATTGATTCCCCGGCAGACCTGAAAAAACTACCCCGTGAAAAACTGCACCAGGTATGTGATGAATTGCGTCAGTACATCATTGATGTGGTAAGCGTTCATGGCGGCCATTTTGGCGCAAGCCTGGGAGTGGTGGAATTGACAACAGCCCTGCATTATGTGTACCATACCCCTTATGATCAATTGGTATGGGATGTGGGCCACCAGGCTTATGGACACAAAATATTAACCGGCAGAAGGGATAATTTTCCCACCAACAGAAAATACAAAGGACTCAGTGGTTTTCCGAAAAGAAGCGAGAGTGAATATGATACGTTTGGTGTGGGACACTCCTCCACCTCTATTTCTGCTGCACTGGGAATGGCTATGGCGGCTAAGTATAAAGGTGAAAAGGACAGAAAAGTAATTGCTGTAATTGGCGATGGGGCCATGACAGCCGGACTTGCCTTTGAAGCAATGAACCATGCCGGGGTGGCCGATACCGATATGCTGATAGTGCTTAACGATAACTGTATGGGTATTGACCCCAATGTAGGCGCCCTCAAAGAATATTTAACCGACATTACCACTTCTCCCACCTACAATAAAGTAAAGGATGATGTGTGGAAACTGCTGGGCAAATTACCGGTTGGCAAAAAATTCAGCCGGGCCATGGCACACAAGCTTACCGACGGACTAAAAGGAATGGTAAGCAGCAGCGCTAATCTGTTTGAGGCCCTGAAGCTTCGCTACTTTGGTCCTATTGATGGGCATAATGTGGCCAAACTTGTTGATACACTCAAAGACCTCCGCAATATACCGGGGCCCAAAATCCTGCACATTATCACCACTAAAGGAAAAGGATATGCACTTGCTGAAAAAGACCAGACCAAATGGCATGCCCCCGGACTCTTTGATAAAATAACCGGGGAAATTCAAAAGAAAAAATTTGACCTGCCCCAGCCGCCCAAATACCAGGATGTATTTGGTCATACTATTATAGAATTAGCAGAAAAAAACGAGCGGATATTTGGTGTTACTCCCGCTATGCCTTCCGGTTCTTCCCTCAAGTTTATGATGGAAAAAATGCCGCACAGGGCTTTTGATGTTGGTATTGCCGAGCAACATGCGGTAACCCTGAGTGCCGGTATGGCCACACAGGGAATGAAAGTATTCTGCAATATTTACTCTTCCTTTATGCAAAGGGCTTTTGACCAGGTGGTACATGATGTGGCCATTCAGAAATTGCCGGTGATACTTTGCCTTGACCGTGCCGGCCTTGTGGGAGATGATGGGCCCACGCACCACGGCTGTTATGATATTGCTTATTTCCGTTGCATTCCCAATATGATCATCAGCGCACCAATGAATGAAAGTGAACTGAGAAGCCTGATGTATACCGCACAACTGGACTCCACACAACTGCCTTTTGTGATCCGTTATCCGAGGGGTGAAGGCGTAATGAGTGAGTGGAAGACAGAAATGAAAGAGATAAAAATAGGTACCGGCAGAAAATTGAAAGAAGGAACAGATATAGCGATATTGTCTTTCGGGCACCCCGGCAATTTTGCAGCTGCAGCCATCCGTGAGTTAAAGAATGACGGCCTTAACCCCGGCCATTATGATATGCGGTTTGCCAAACCCCTCGATGAAAAATTGTTGCACGAAGCCTGTCAGCAATATGAAAAATTGCTCACAGTGGAAGATGGTACAATTGAAGGTGGTATCGGCAGCGCTATCCTGGAATTTATGGCAAGGCACGGATACAAAAACGATCTGCGGATGCTGGGTATCCCCGACAGACTGGTGGAACATGGCACACCGAAAGAGTTGTACCGGGAGTGTGGGTATAATGCAGAAGCCATTAAAGCAACTGTTTTGGAGATGATGAAAGGGAAAGTGAATGTATCAGCTTTAATCCAATAACCTTAGCCTACCACTGCTTCATTAAACATCTGTCCATATTTCTTTTTGTATTCCTGTGGCGTTAGCCCGGTTAGCCGTTTAAATATATTTCTAAAGAATCCAAAGTCGGCATAGCCCGTTTCCATGCAAACCTGCTCTACTGTTAACTTTCCTTTTTCCAGTAATCGTTTTGCTACTTCAACCCTTACCCGTTGAATATATTCCAATGGCGTGTTGCCGGTAATACTGGTGAATTTGCGGATAAATGTTCTTGATGACATATTAAATCTTTCTGCCAGCCAGTTAATCGTCAGCAGTTCATCATAATGCTTCTCAATATAATCCTGTACCCTGCCAATATCATAGTCCGCATGATTGCGCTGCAGGTTGAAAATAGAAAATGAATGCTGGCTGCTGTCATGTACCTGAACCATAAACACTTTGGCGGCTGCAAATGCCATGTCCCTGCCGCAAAATTTTTCTATAAGATAAATGATCAGCGACGTAAACGAGAAAGCCGCTCCGCTGGAATAAATCCTTCCTTCATCTATTATCACCTTATCATCTTCTACTTTTACTTTAGGAAAAAGCTGCTTAAAGTAAGGTACCCCCATCCAATGTGTGGTAGCCCTTTTCCCATCCAGCAAGCCGGTGGAAGCCACCAAAAAGGCGCCCAGGCATAAAGAGGCGATATCAGCTCCCTGCGCATGTTGTTTTTTAATCCACCGGATCATACCGGCCTCCTTTTGCAATGTTTCCTCAATACAATCAATATGCATGGCCGGCACCAGTATAAGGTCATATTTCTTTTTATTATTCATTATCACATTGCCTGCCATATTGAACGGCTGGCCCGAAAAGAGGCTGGTGCTGTTTACAATATCCACATCAAACACCATTTTTGTCTTTACCTGCAATGATTCTGAAATCACCTTTATTTTAGAAAACATATCATACGGGCCTGCCACTGCACTGGCCACCACCCCTTCAAAATTGAGTATTGCAACTTTCATAATTGATTTTTAGCTGGCAGAAATAAATTACCATATATGTCAAAAATATTTCTTTGTTCAACAACAAACCCCCGAGTGGCAATAATGCCACCAGGTTTTGGCAATAATGCCTTTGGCGAAATCGCCACCACAAAGATAGCTTTGTGCCATTCAAAGTAATTAAAAATCCTAAATTCCGGAAAATGAAAAGAGTAATGGTCCGTTACAAAGTAAAAGCAGACCGGGCTGAAGAGAACAAACAACTGATTAACTCTGTATTTGAAGAATTGAAGACAAAACAACCAACGGGACTCCGCTATGCAAGTTTTGTAATGCCTGACGGCCTGTCCTTTGTTCATATTGCTTTCATAGAAACACCTGATGCGAAAAACCCGCTAACCACGACTGATGCTTTCCCCCTGTTTACAAAAGATATCAAAGACCGGTGTGAAGAACTGCCTGTGGCTGTGGATATCAGCGAAGTTGGTTCATACCAGCTATTTTAATATTCAATACTTTTAAATAAATATTATGACAAAGGTAAAAGGGACGGGTACCAAAGAAAGCCCCTGGCAATTGCAAACACCGCCCCGTACATCAGACTATACCATGCACAAAGATGTGAAAGATGGTAAAGAAATTTTGGTATGCACCGTTGGAAAAACGGTTCTGCATTATGATGCAAAATGCCTGGATGATTTACATTCCATGCTTAAAAAACATGGCGACTGGATGGAACTGGGCAGCGCCGATGAACAAAAACCAGCGAAAGAAGGAACGGTGGAAGCCTGGGGGCGTTCGCCAAAAAATCCTGTGAGCGGCTGGTACGGGCTAAAGAAGGGTTTACGTGGCCGTGTTGGCATGTACATTCCGCCATTGATGGAAGCATTAGGGTTGGCAGAGGTAGAACACAACCCCAAAAACAACCGGATGAGGGCCAAATAATTTTCTAAAAATTGTCCTATATCCTTTCTGCTATTCGTCAATACTATTATTAATCAAAAACTAAAATCAGTTTTTATGGCAAAATCAATTTATCATTCAGAAATTATCTTCAACCTCAACAGCCGCCTTTTCCTCAGTGCACTGGCCGGTATTACTGAAGAGCAGGCTAAAGAAAGAATCAGCGGGCACAATAACCCGGTTAACTGGCTGGCGGCGCATACTGTATGGGCAAGGTACAATACCTGTGCGATGCTGGGCAAACCCGCAGCCAAAAATCCCTATGATGGTTTGTTTGAAAATTTTAAACCATTTGATGCGGCTGCAAAGTATGGCACACTGGCAGATGCAAAAGCAGAATGGCAAAAAGTTTCTGATTTATTAAAAGAAGCATTGGCATCTGTAACAGAAGAACATCTTGCAGCAGATTGCCCGCTGAAAAGCCCGATAGGTGATTTTACATTTGGCGGCACGATTACCTTTTTGGCTCAGCATGAAAGCTATGACATTGGTCAAATCGCTTTTCTGAAAAAATATTTTACTAAAGAAGCAATGAGTTATAACTAATGTGAATGGTGAATGATCAATGGTGAGCAGTGAATGAATTCACTGCTCACCTTTTTTCAAATTAATAACATGGTATCAATAAAACATCTCTTTCATATCAATGCTTCAAAAGAAAAAATATTTGAAGCACTCACAACCATTAAGGGCCTGAGCGGTTGGTGGACAGCAACAACTAGCGGAGATAGTAAAGTGGGTGGTCTCATTCAATTTCGTTTTGGTGATTTCGGCGGCCCGGATATGCAAGTAAAAGAATTAAAGCCGGGCGAATCCGTTATATGGGAATGTGTTGGTGGTCCTGAAGAATGGACAGGACATATATTCAGTTTTCATCTTGATACTAATGATGGTAAAACCCGGGTACGGTTTGAACAATCCGGCTGGAAAGAAACAAGCGATTTTTATGCTTCCTGCAATTTCAGCTGGGGCAGGTATATGGAAAGCCTCCGCCAATATTGCCAGGCGGGCAAGGGAGAGGCTTTTGGAAGTGCAAATTACCGGAGTTAATAAAGGCGGCATGTTCTTTTGCAAAAAGCGAAATCACTAAAATGATTCCGCTTTTTGCATTACTGATACATTATTCTCTTTAATTACAGGGGTGCATTTAAAAATGTCGCAACTTAAATCTTTCGGGGCTTGTAGACAAAATACCGGGTAGTGTCTCAGTTTGAAAATTGGTTGCCTCTAAAATGCTCTTGAACCACACAGAAAAGCATATCTGTGTATTTCTATCTGTTCTATGACATACTGTGGTTCATTTTTTTTCAAGCTGAGACACTACCGAATACTGAATAGTCTTATAAAAAGACTTTACCACCCTTCGGGCCGGGGCCAAAAGCGACAATTTGAAATGCACCCAATTACAGCGTAAGGTTTTAATCAAAAAAAATCAGGCTACCTTTATATTGAAAACCATTTCACCAGTTAATTGTTTTTATGAAAAAGATATTGCCATTACTTATTTTCAGTACTGCATCCCAACTTGCTTCGGCTCAAATTAAAGTTGGCGTAAAAGCCGGAATTAATTTTGCCAACGTTACGTCCACGCCCGGTTTCAATAATAACAATACCACCGGGTACATGATTGGCGGATATATTGCTCCTAAATCCAAAACTGCAGTTGGCTATCGTTCAGAAATAATACTTTCCCGGCAAGGATATGATTACAAAACGAATACCAACACCGGCAATGTAAACCTTGATTACCTGCTGTTGCCGCAATTAATTACGCTGAATTTTGGTAAAAAAGTGCAACTGCATGCAGGTGCACAAATAGCTTTTCTATTAAACGCAAGCGTGGACAGTACCAACGGAAATCCGGCTGGAAGCCTCTTCGATTATTTCAAACGGTTTGATTATGGCGTGGCTGGTGGCGCAGAAGTGTTTCCTTTCGGAGGGTTCTTTGTTGGCGCCAGGATAAACCTGAGTTTCAGCAATACCAACCAAAATCCTCCGCTGGGGGGCAGTTGGCCCAACTTTGTACCAAGGCTGGATGTTAGAAACAATGTGGTGCAGGTATATACGGGATGGCGTTTTTGATCTTCAGAAAGTTTTAACGGAAAACAGAATATCCTTTTTATGGATTTTCGTTTGGAGAGTGTCATAGCCATATATCAAACCCGCTATTTCATGAAGTTTGTCCGCCTGCTTATCATTGCCAGCATTGCCTTTATTGCTATTTCATGGTTTTCTCATTCTGCAGTATGGAAAAGAACAAACGCCTTTATACTTCCTAAAAAAGAAACAAATTTTTCCGGGACGCCGCTTGCCACTTATAAACTGGAGCAGAAAGGAGCGGTTGCAAAATTATTTGTACAGCGAAAAGGTTTTAACCAACAAGTTTGTTTCCTGATTGATATGACATTACCCTCCGGTCACAACCGTTTTTTTATCTATGATCTGAAGAAAGATTCTGTACTAAGTGCGGGCCTGGTGGCGCATGGCAATTGTTTTGAATACTGGCTGCCCGGCAGAAGATACAGCAATGTGGTGGGCAGTGGCTGTACTTCGCTGGGTAAATACAAAATTGGCAATTCCTATACCGGCAAGTTTGGCTATTCCTACAAGCTGCACGGGCTGGACAGTACTAACAACAATGCGTTTGAAAGAACCGTAGTGCTTCATTCACACAGTTGCGTTTCGGAAACAGAAATAAGTGATGATATTTGCCAGAGTAATGGTTGTCCTACTGTTTCACCCGGCTTTTTGATTCAGTTAAAAACAATCATTAACAACTCAAAGAAACCGGTACTGCTGTGGATTTATGAATAATGACGGCGTCAGCTAAATTAATTTTATTATTCAAATTGGCAAAAAAAAGCCGCTGTACTTTACATACAACGGCTTGGCATATTTTGACCGTTAATTGATCAGGCTGGTGTTACTTTAAAACTTTTTACCAGGCTGGCATCCATGGTAATTTCAGTATTGAGCAATTTACTTACCGGGCAGTTGGCTTTGGCATCTGCGGCATATTCCGCAAAAGCGGCTGCTTTGCATTTTGGCACTTTGGCTTTTACCACCAGGTGACTGCCGGTAATAGCGCCCCC
Organism: Chitinophagaceae bacterium; assembly: GCA_031441485.1. Lineage (GTDB taxonomy): Bacteria > Bacteroidota > Bacteroidia > Chitinophagales > Chitinophagaceae > JJ008. Next base: position 32,646 of record JANOEQ010000019.1, on the reverse strand, counting down.
TTCCAGGGTAATGGAACAGGTTGTTTCAATACGGCTGGGGGTAAGGCCGGCAGCGCCTAATACAAAACTCAGCTTCATAGAAAAACATCCTGCATGTGCTGCTGCAATTAATTCTTCCGGATTGGTATACGTACCATCCTCGAAGCGGCTTTTGAAATCGTAATTCTTATTTTTAATGACTCCTGATTGGGTAACCAACTTACCGCTACCTTCTTTACCGGAGCCTTTCCAGTTGGCAGTTGCTGATCTTTTCATACTTGTTAGTTTTTGTGTTTTATAATGATTGATTCTGGTTTGCCGCATCGGGGTCTTCATCCAGTTCAGCCAGCCGGTTTTCCGGCTCATTGTATTCAATGATAAAATTATTCTTCCCTTCTCCAATGATGATCTTCATGAATTTTCCCTGTACCAGCTCCAGCAGCGATAGAAAGAGGAAAATAGCATGCACCCTGCTTTCACATTTATCAAAGATCTTTTCAAACGACATTGTTTTATTTTCTCTGGCCTGACTAAGCATTTGGTTGCGGCTGTCCTCCATGGTATAGTTGTACTGCACCACGGTATGTACCGGTTTGTTGATCCGGTCGCTGTATTTCTGCATGGCTTTTTCAAAAGCCCGCATCAGTTTAAACAGGGTGATATTCTGTATTTCTGTTCCCTCACCGGTATCCTCACCTATCTGCGACAGTTCTTTTTGAATATTTCCCCTCTTTACTATCAGCATGCGAAGGGCTTCCATCTCGGCCATTTGGGCTGATGCTTCTTTAAACCGCTTGTACTCCAGAATCTTATTTACCAGCTCTTCACGGGGGTCAATCTCATTGCCCTGAGAATCCAGTTCTTTGCGGGGCAGCAGCATTTTAGCTTTTACCCGCATAAGGGTGGAAATAAACAGGATAAATTCACTGCTGAGTTCGATATTTAACTCCCCGCTCTGGTGGATATAATCGAGGAAATCGTTGATAATGCCTGTAATAGGAATATTATAGATATCCAGCTCGTCTCTTTCAATAAAGAAAAGCAGAAGGTCAAAAGGGCCTTCAAATTGCGGTAATTTGATCTGGTACGAGGTATGCTGCACGTTTTTCTGGTTAATAGTTCAAAAAAATAAAGTCCTGTTTTTTGGCGGTTTTGCCTCAACAGGACCCTACAAAAGTAAGGGAAACGTGTATTCAGTCAGAACCCGTTTTTCCACCATTATTTTTTCAGGGCATCCCTGATCTCACGCAGCAACTGGATATCTTCCGGAGTGGTGGCAGGTGCAGCCGCTTCTTTTTTCTTTGTTGCATTCATTGCTTTTATCAGCAAGAACACAAATAATGAAATCAGGATAAAATTAATAACTGCCTGAATAAAAGCGCCATACTGAATGGCCACGCCATTAACGACCACTGTAAGGGAGTCGAAATTCTGGCCAATAAAAGATCCTATGACCGGCATCAATATCTTACCTGTCATGGCCGTTACAATTTCCCCAAAGGCTGTACCTAAAATAACTGCTACGGCCAAGTCAACTATGTTGCCCTTCATAACAAATTCCTTAAATTCTTTGATCATGCTCATACTAATTGGTTTTGTGTGATAAAAATTTGTACTAATCAGATAACTGGGTAAATATACGTAATACAATAATCGCACCTACTTCTTCAGGCCGGGGAATTGCATGTCGAGACTTTTTAATAAATCCAACAGCTGGCTGGCAATAATAAATTCCTTATACCAGTTCTGGTCGGCAGGCACTATTGTCCATTCCGGGCTATTGCAGTTATTGAAACAGTCATCATACATAGCCATATAATCATCCCAGAGTTTTGCTTCATCAAAATCTTTTTCATTGTACTTCCACATTTTGGCCGGGTCCTTCATTCGTTCGCTCAGCCTTTCATGCTGCTCTTCCGGCGATATGTGCAGATAAAATTTAAGAATATGGGTATTGTTATGCTCCTGTATTAATTTTTCAAAATCATTAATGGCATTCATTCTTTTTTTGGCGGTGATATCATCACACCATTTATGCACCCTTGTTATGAGAATATCTTCATAGTGCGACCGGTTGAATACCTGTATCATTCCTTTAGCAGGTGCATGGTGATGTATCCGCCATAAAAAATCGTGCGATAATTCTTCGGCAGTCGGGGCCTTGTACGATTTTACCGTTACCCCCTGCGGGTTCATATTACCGAGTACATTTCGTATCACCCCGTCTTTGCCGCTTCCATCCATGCCCTGTATAACTACCAGCACCGAATGTTTGGATTCTGCAAAAAGAAGATTTTGCAACTCGTCCAGTTCTTCCAGTATTTTTTCAGTTTTTCCCTTAGTGGCTGTCTTATCAAGGTCTTTGGGCGCCCGGGTGGAAATATCTTTTACTTTTATTATACTCATACAATTGTTTTTTGTCTTGCAATATACAGTTTCAGCAGTTTCACTTCACACAGTTGTCATAAATAAAAAGTACGCTGTTCTAATTTCCTTTTATGACCTTTGCCCTCCATTTATGAGTACTGCTTTTATCCGCTGGTCAATATTTATTATTCTTTGCATTCTTTGGGGCAGTTCTTTCAAATTGATGAGAGACAGTTCTGCCGGGCTTAATGCCCTGCAGATTGCCGGTTTACGCATTTTTTCTGCAGGCATCATATTTGTTCCCTTTGCATTTTTCCATTTTTCAAAAATTCCACGTAAAAAAATTGGTACGGTTATTTTGAGTGCTGTATTTGGCAACCTGCTGCCAGCCTTTTTATTTGCTATTGCCATGACAAAAATTGATGGCTCGCTTGGTGGTATTCTCAATTCCCTTACTCCAATTTGTGTGGTGATTATTGGTATCCTTTTTTTTAAAGCCAAAATAAAATCGCAGCAAATAGTGGGTGTACTGATTGGTTTTGCCGGACTGGTATTGCTTACTGTTGCCCCGGCACTGATGGGGCAAAAAACGATCAGCTTTGATAACGTCGGCTATATGCTGCTTATTTTGGCGGCTACGCTGCTCTATGGTATCAACGTAAATATGGTGGGGCAATACCTGAAGGGGCTCAATCCCGTTCATGTGGCCACTGTGTCATTGGCATTTATGACCATTCCCACCGCACTCATTTTGTGGCAGCAGCATTTTTTGCAGCTTGATTTCAGCAATGCAGTTGTACAGCACGCCGTAATCGCCTCTGCCGGACTGGGTGTGGCAGGCAGCGCTGTAGCCACTGTTTTATTCTATATGCTGGTACAAAGGGCCGGCGGCCTGTTTGCATCACTGGTTACCTACGGTATTCCTTTTGTGGCCCTGGCCTGGGGATTTTTTGACCACGAAAGAATAAGCTGGGTACAAATTATCAGCCTGGGCATTATTTTGCTGGGTGTGTATATGGCCAACAGGCCCATAAAAAAAGAAAGCAGCACCGGGTGATGCTGCTTTGCTTTACAAAAGTTTTCAACCGTTTTATATCGACATTATTTCCTTTTCTTTTGAAGAAAGATGTGTCTCCACCGCAGCGGTAAACTTATCTGTTCTTGCCTGCATATCGGCTTCTGCATCTTTAGCCGCATCTTCACTGAGACCATTCTTTTGGAGTTTTTTAATATGCTCAATAGCCTCCCTGCGGATGCTGCGAATGGCCACTTTACTATGCTCTCCTTCACCATGGCATCTTTTCACGAGTTCCTTTCTTCTTTCCTCTGTCAGCGGGGGAAGAAAAATCCTGATCAGGGCGCCATCGTTCTGCGGATTGATACCAATATTGGCTGCAATAATGGCTCTTTCGATAGGCTGAAGCATATTTTTTTCCCAGGGTTGAATACTAAGTGTGCGGACATCCATCACACTGATATTTGCCACCTGGTTGATTGGCATTGGCGAACCATAATAATCCACCATTATACTATCCAGCATTTGTGGATTGGCTTTCCCGGCCCTGATTTTGGTCAGCTCCCCTTCCAGGTGGTTGATGGCTTTTTTCATCTGGTCTTCTGCTGATGCCAGAATTGATACAATATCTTCTCCCATAGTACTTGTTTTTTATTCTGATTAATTTTTTACCGGTTACTCACCAAAAACTGCCTGTTAGACGTAACCGGAGTGAAAGGGATGCAAATCTACTGAAAGAGGATTATCCAAAAAAAAGCCCCGGAAATAACCGGGGCAAAATTCTTATTTGAAGACGGTTTAATTCTTTTTTTCAGCGGTCTGTACTTCCTTGGCCAGCGTTACCACTTGTGCACTTGTTTTTAATTGGGTGGTACCATTCTCGTTTTTTGCAATAACCATTGTTGGCCTGGGCCTTTTGTAATAATAGAGGAGGGCAATCCCGGAGAAAGCCGCTGTCAGCATTATCAGCAGCAGTGTGGTGGTACCCAGTGATTTGCCAAACCAGGCCAGCATAATAAATCCAACATTTATTCCCACACATGTAAAAGTAACAGCTGCATGGCTAAGGCCCCTGTCGAGCAGCAAGTGATGCACATGGTTACGGTCTGGTGTAAAAGGCGATTTCCCGTTTAAAATGCGAATGGCAAATACCCGGAGCGTATCCAGCAGTGGAACTATCAGGATGGCAAAACCGATGGCTACAGAAGCGCTTAATGGAACAGCCACAAAAGGTGTGTGGGCCACATTAATAAATTTAATCACCAAAATTGCATTGATCAGCCCAATCATCAGCGAACCGGAGTCTCCCATAAATATTTTGGCAGGATGATGATTAAAAATTAAAAAGGCTACTAAACTGCCTGCCATGGAAAAAGCCAGTAAAGCATAAGCCTGGTACTCTACCGAAAAGAAATAGGTACCAAAAACCAGCATGGTAAGTATACCCAGGCTGGCAGCCAACCCATCCACTCCATCAATAAGATTGAATGAGTTTATAACAACAATGATGGTGAGATAAGATAAGGCCAGTCCAAAACTTTCGGGCAACTGGTCAAAACCAAAAAGTCCGTACATACTGTCGAGACGGATACCACCAAGATGAATAAGTATAGAAGCTGCAATGATTTGTCCGATAAATTTCTTGGTGGCAGAAAGTATCATCAGGTCGTCTTTGAGGCCCAGGAAGAAAATGACCACTGCGGCGGCAAAAAAATATTGAAATTCCGGGTTCATGTATCCCTGTACAGAAAGCAGGGAAGCAAGGATAAAACCCCCGAAAATACCCACACCACCCAATGAGGCCACAAGGCGGGTATGTACTTTTCTTTCGTCGGGTATATCGTATAATTTTTTCTGCTCAGCCACCTGCAGTATTACTGGAATGGCCAGAAATGTAATGATAAAGGAAACGGAAGCGGTTAATAAAACGTCAAGCATCTAAGCAGCTTTTAAAATTATGCACGAAATTAGGTTTAAAACCCTGATTTTCTATGATATTTCAAATATTAATGCATAAAAAAATGCATTAATTAATTATGAATACGCAGGATAATCGGAATTTAAACAGTTGAATAACTATCAGGTGGATTTTGTATCAAAAAAGTATGCACATTTGCAGCACAATCCGGATTTGAACCGGCAAGATACAAAAAGTTTAAAAATTGGCTAACTTATGTCAGAATTAACTTCCATCGCATCACAGGTAAGACGGGACATAGTAAGAATGGTACATGGGGTCAGCAGCGGCCATCCGGGTGGATCTTTAGGGTGTACAGATTTTCTTACCGCCCTATATTTCAAGGTAATGAAACATAATCCTTCTTTTTCGATGGATGCCCTGAATGAAGATGTCTTTGTGTTGTCTAACGGCCATATATCACCGGTTTTTTATTCAGTTTTGGCCCGTTCAGGGTATTTTGATATTAAAGAATTAGCCAGTTTCCGCAAGCTAAATACAAGGCTCCAGGGCCATCCCACCACACATGAACATTTACCAGGTGTTAGAATTGCGTCTGGCTCATTGGGACAGGGCATGAGTGTGGCAATTGGTGCTGCCCTTACCAAAAAACTGAACGGAGAAAAGAACCTTGTTTTTTCATTACATGGAGACGGAGAACTGGATGAGGGACAAATTTGGGAAGCCGTGTTATTTGCTGCCCACAACAAAGTGGACAATTTAATATCTACCATTGACTGGAATGGACAGCAAATTGACGGACCTACTGATAAAGTATTGGGGCTTGGAAATATTAGAGATAAATTCAATGTTTTTGGCTGGACAACCCTTGAAATGAATGGCAACGATATGGACGAAGTGGTGGCCACCCTGGAAAAAGCAACATCATTAACCGGTCTGGGCAAACCTATCGCCATCCTGATGCATACAGCTATGGGTAAGGGCGTTGACTTTATGGAAGGCACACATGAATGGCACGGTATTGCCCCTAATGATGAACAACTGGCTAAGGCATTGGCACAATTGCCGGAAACGCTGGGGGATTATTAGAAATATAGAACAGAAGAAGGAAGGCTGATTATCGAACTGATCTCCCAATAATTGGTATTTTGCTTACTTCGGTGTTCGTAATTCCTTGTTCATCTGTTCATCTGTTCTTCTGTTCAATATTCCCTACTACTCACTCCTCAGTGAAAATTCCTCTGTAGCAGCTTTACGGGAAGGGAACCAGGAAGCCATTAGGGCTATGATGAAAACGGTGCCACCCACCAATAAAAAATCTGTCAATTTTAATTTTACCGGGTAATAAGAAATAAGAAAAGAGCCTCCCTCCAGCGGAATAAGGTGAAATGTTATCTGCAGCCAGGCAATTATAAAGGCCAGTAACATACCAATCCCCCCACCTAGCAATGCAAGCAACTGCCCTTCACTTAAAAATATACGCTGAATAAAAGACCGGTTTGCCCCCAAAGCATGTAATACGCTGATATCTTTCTTTTTCTCCAATACCAGCATGGTCAAAGCGCCGATCATATTAAAAGCGGCCACTACCAGTATCAGGCAGAGTATGCCATAGATCACCCAGCGTTCCACATTCATGATAGAATACAGGCTGCGGTTTTGTTCATACTTGTTTTGCACCAGGTAGCTGGCACCGAATATTTTCTGTACCTCTTTTTTTATGTCATCCGTACGGGAGGGGTCAGTTACCACTATTTCCACACCACTATACTCATCATCTCCCAGCTTGAGGGCCTTACGGACAAAATCAATATTAGTGATGCCATATTTGTTGTCGAAGTCCTGCTGAATTAAAAAGGCAGCTGAAGTACTGATCGTATCATTGCTGATATCCTCCAGCATATTTACCTGAGCGGATGTGCTTTTGCGGGGTAAATATATATTCAGGCTAAAAATATTCCTGTCTGCATAAATGCCCAATGCCCCTTCCACTCCGGCGCCGAGTATAAGTTTTGGTATTTCTTCATTACCCAGGTTATACTCCCCATTGATCAAATGACCGGCCACCCCGGAAGTGTAGCGGTAATTTTCATCCACCCCTTTCAGATAGATCACCGACTGGTAATCGCCATTCTGCAGCAGGGCTTTTTCTTCCAGTACTAATGAAAATATTTTAATGCCTTTCAATCCTTTCAGTTTGGCCAATTGTTCAGGGGTAATGCTTACCACTTTGCCTGAAGCCGGAGAAATTTTGATATCTGTATAAAAAGAAGAGTATAACGATTTGACCAAGCCTTCAAAACCATTAAATACACTCAGTACCAGTATAAGGGCAGTGGTGCCAAAAATAATCGCCCCAATACTTACCCAGGCAATGATATTGATGGCATTGGTGGATTTTTTAGCTTTAAAATAGCGCCAGGCGAAGAGAAAATTCAGGGGTTTAATAGTTTATTGGTTTATCGGGTTAAAGTACTGCAGTGTAAGATTATTTTATTATTCATCCTGTCCTTTTTGGGGATGACTTTCCTCCTCTATCTTTTTGAATAGCTCTTCCATTTTAAAAACATGGTCCAGTGTATCATCCTGAAAAAACTTTAATACCGGTATGCTACGCAGTTGATGCCTTATTTTGGCGGCCAGTTCTTTTTTGATCTCATGCTGGCGGTCTTCAATTTTTTTGAGCGCTGCGGCCACTTCCTTTACCTGGAAAAAACTAAGGTAAAACCTGGCTTCGAGCAGGTCGGGGGTCACTTTTACTGAAGAAATGGATACCATACCACCGTCTATCATTCCCAGCCCCAACCGTTGAAAAATGATATTCATCTCCTCATTGAGCAACCCGGCTATTTGTTTCTGTCTTTTACCTTCTTCCATAATTATGTTATTTTTTGCTGCCGGGCTTATTAAACTTCGACAGACGCTGTAAAATTAGTTACTTTGCGGCTTTGCACCTGAAGCAATTTTAATGAAACAATATTCACGGATTTTTCAGTATCTCGGCGCCTATAAAGGGAAGATTATTCTTTACTTCTTATTTACATTACTCAGTATCGTTTTTTCAATCGTTTCAGTAAGTATGCTAATGCCGTTCCTGCAATTGATTTTTACAGGCAACCAGGGCAGTGTTACATCTGGCAGTAAAAACGCCGTAATAAAGTTTATTAATGAATTTCTGACTACTATGAAAAACACGAAAGGCAAAATACCCACGCTGGGAATTATTTGCCTGCTGATGGTCAGTTTTATTCTGCTGAAGAATTTATTCCTTTATCTCTCCTATTATGTCCTTAACCCACTTAAAAACAGAATAGTAAACCAGTTAAGAGAAGATCTGTATGATAAAGTACTGCGCTTGCCGATTGGGTTTTTTAATGAAAAAAGAAAGGGTGACCTTATGAGCCGTATGACCAATGATGTGGGAGAAGTGGAAGGATCTGTGGTGGGAACGCTTGAGGGATGGATAAGGGATCCGATGACTATTATTGTTACCCTTTTTGTATTGTTTACAATAAGTGTTCAACTAACACTGTTTATCCTAATTTTAATTCCGGTGCTTGGACTTGTTATTGGCCGTATTACCCGCTCCTTAAAAAAACATTCTGAAGAAGTGGCCCACAAATATGGCGAAACACTGTCCACCCTTGATGAAACACTGGGGGGCCTTCGGGTGATAAAAGCATTCAATATCGAAAAAATATTACGTTTACGGTTTTTTAAAACCAATGAAGAATTGCTGGAGGCAAAAAACAGCATCGCTTACCGGAGAGATCTTGCCTCACCTTTGTCTGAAGTATTGGGTGTGTTATTGTTTACAGCCGTACTGTACTATGGCGGAAGCTTAGTAATAAATAATAAATTGCTGGAGGCATCAGCCTTTCTTGGTTTCCTGGCTATCTTTTATAATATCATCAACCCGGCAAAATCATTATCCACTTCTTTCAGCAATATGCGGAAAGGCGCCGCAGCTATCAACCGAATTGAAGAAATATTAAAAGCACCGGTTACTGTAGATGATAATCCCAATGGCAAACAATTTCCGGCTTTTACAGATAAAATAGAATTCAGGAATGTGCAATTTTCGTATGATGATGCCGTGATACTCGACACTATCAACTTTACGGTGGCCAAAGGAAAAACCATTGCCCTGGTAGGCTCCAGTGGTGCCGGTAAATCCACACTGGCAGATTTAGTACCGAGATTTCATGATGTAACAGGTGGCGAGGTATTGATAGATGGCGTGAACATCAAAGATTATTCGCTGCATTCGGTGCGCAGCCTGATGAGTATTGTAACACAGGAACCCATCCTCTTCAATGATACCATTGCCAATAACATTGCGTTAGGTTTCCAGGGGGCCACGCAAGAACAAATTATCGAAGCCGCCAAAATCGCCAATGCCCATGATTTTATTATCAAAAAAGAAGGTGGCTACAACAGCAATATCGGTGACAGGGGCTCTAAACTCAGTGGTGGTGAAAGGCAGCGCCTTACCATTGCAAGAGCTCTATTAAAGAACCCGCCAATACTTATTCTGGACGAAGCCACTTCCTCACTTGATACAGAAAGCGAAAGACTGGTGCAGGATGCCATTAACAATATGATGCAGAACCGTACCAGCATTGTTATTGCACACCGCCTCTCCACAATCCGCCATGCGGATGAAATAATCGTATTACAAAAAGGAAAGATTGTGGAAAGGGGCAATCACGATGAATTGCTGGCACAAAATGGATTTTATAGAAAATTAGTGGAGATGCAGGAAGTAAAGTGATCTGTGCAATCACTTAGCTTGAATTATATTCTCCCAGAATCCTTTTTTACCTGCACCTTTTTTTGTAAATTTATTCATGGACTTACCAATCTTTATCAACAAGCGGATATTTTGGGAAACCCGGCTGGAAGATATTGACCTGCAGGCACACAAAGGCTTTGTTATTACCCGTGTGTTTGAATGGGGGCACCTGGCAGAACTAAAAGCCCTGTTGAAATACTATAGCAGGGAAGAGATTGTGGAAGAGTTGACAAGCCAGAAGTACCTTTCCAAAAGAACCTTTCAGTTTGCCGCGGCCCTTTTAAATATTGCAAAAGAAAAATTTACATGCTATTCACCAATACCGTCTCATCCTCATGCCTGGCCCATTTAAACAGGCTGATGGAAATTCCTGAATTCAATCATTTCTTTCTGGTTGGCGGAACGGCACTCAGTTTAAAATATGGTCACCGCCAGTCAATAGACATAGATTTATTCTCATCCGTTGACTTTGACAATAATGAAGTAGAAAAATGTATCCGTTTTTATTTTATGGAAACTCCTGCTATAGACATAACACATGTGCCGTTTGGAATATTCTGCCATTTGGGTGACGTAAAAGTGGATTTTATGAAATGGGGGGATGAATGGATCGCCGATCCTGAAATTATGGACGGAATAAGAATTGCATCTGATAAAGATATTTTCCCCATGAAGCTGGAAGCAGCTATGAAACGGAGTGCTAAAAAAGACTTCCTTGATCTTGCATTGCTTATAAACAAACATGGACTGGCAAGTGGCCTGGACTGGTATCACGAAAAGTTTCCTTATAATGATGCTATGATCCCCTTAAAATCATTAACAGATTTTGAAAGGGCAGAAAAAGAAACAACACCTGTTTTGCTGAATAGTACACCCTGGCACGATTGTAAACAAACAATTGTGGCAGCAGTAAGGGAATTAGTGGAGAAAAATTAACTGATTTGGGTACAGTTTTTTTAATAAAACACAGCCTGCTGCACACAAATCATTCACTCTTTAAAAAAGTCTTTACAAATAGCTGATATTCCCGCATTTTCTTTTGTCTCAATTATTCTGAACTTGTATTCTCCCTTTACATTTGATTTCTTAAACAGCGCAATATTATAAATCGCATTACTAATACTGTCAATTTCCTGTTGTGGGATATGGTTCTTAATGAATTTTAAAGAATTGCAAGTCGTATCCGTTAACAAATAAACACTTTCGAAGAAAGACTTATCCTTTGAATAGGCAGCCGGTAATGCCTGAATAAAACAACCACAGCGAACACAGGATAAAATAATTACCCTGCTTTGACCTTTAAAAATCCGATTGGCAATCCCCTGATTTAAGTTGATAACAGGTATCTGCTTTTGAACAGAACTGCAGCCCGCAAAAAGGGAAATGGCCAGGCAAAGAAGGCTATTCCTTAAAATCATAATAATAGGCCCTACTTACTGAATCATTAAAAAATAGAAGCCCCTCTTTATAATTAAAAATTGCGGGCATAAATAAAGAATGAGAAATTACCGTTGAATAAATCTGATTAAAAGATGAATCAAAAACAAATATTGATGTCTGATTTTTTGAATTAATATCAGGCTTTGAATTATGCTTAAGTGCCACATAAAAGCTGTCAGCGATATTAAACAAATTCATGTTCCTCTCTCCATTTGCTTCATATTTTCTGACATAGGCAAGGTTTTGCTCCGAATTTTTATCGAATGTCCAATAGCCACACTTATGTATCAGTGAAAAAGATTTTCTGTCAGTTTTTTCATCACCCGATAAATACAATTGATCATATTGGTTAAACAGACAAACGATTGACCCGTCATCGCTGAAAATCACAGATCCACCGTTATCATATACAAAACTGCAACGATAACAATCCGGATAATCAACTGCTTTTTCTATAGATTTATTTACCGTATTAATTTTTAAATAAGCCTTAGTATCAACATAATTCTTTTTATTAACAGTTCCATAATGAATAAGAAGGTGAGGAAACCTATATGTTAAACCATGTCCCCAAAGATGCGGATAAAGCTCACAGTTTTCAGCATTTTCATATCCTTTAATATCCGCTGAATCAAGAAGCCGGGGTTCCCAATCATGCTGCATTATAAATCTGTAATATCTCTTTTGCCATGTATCTGCAAAGTAAAGTGTGTCATTTACAAAAAGGGCATTGTAATAACTCCGGCCCTTAATAATTCTCTTAAACCCAACTTCCGCTATTTTCTTTTTATTAGCAAGGTCATAAATAATCAGGCTATCTTCAGCAGAAATAAAGGCAAAGAGATAATCTTGCCCCTTTTTGAAAAGATGAAATCCGAACAACTCATTGTACTTTTTTTTCGTCACCAAAGCTGCTAACCCTTCTGTATTAATCTCTCGTACAACCCAGGGTTGTTCCATACTATTTTTCTTTTCTCCAATACCTTTATCAGCATAACAATCGCATGCAGATTTGCATGCTGTAAGAATTAAAGCAAGCAATACAGGGAAAAGCAAAGTTCTAAAATGGTTCATACAACTTTTAAACAGGTCATTAAATGACAGCTTTACAGTTCCAGCTAAAGAAATTCTGAGAAAATTAAAAGTACGATATGAAAAAAGAGGCTGTCTCAATAGTGTTCAAAATTAATTTTTCCGCAAAGACACAAAGTCGCAACGCTTGATTTTCAGTTGTTTTATACTTTGCGCCATAGCGTCTTTGCATGATTTTCTGATTTTTAAAACAGCTTCTTTTCTTTACAGCATAAATCAATCTGGTAAATCATTTCTATCCAATGCAAATAGAATATTGTCATCTGTAATTCCCAATGACGGATTCTTTAAAACAACTATTGAACTATCGCTAAGTACTTTCACTCCATATTGTCCATTAATTATTTTCTGAACTTCCGTATCATTTATCGGAGCGCCTGTCGGGAAAACCTGGCGCCAATTATAATTTTGAAAATAATGTGTAATATCATTGGCAAAATAGTCTGAATAAAAATCGTTCAATGATTGTCTTGAGTAAATTGGATAATCCCCCGGTTCCAAAAAAAGCCAGCAATTGTTACCTGCTGTAGGGCAACGTACTCCTCCCGGAGCCACTAACATATTTGTTGAACCGACATAAATATACCCAGTCGCCTTACGACTATATGGAGTTGGGTCTTCCGGCTGACAAGAAATCAAGCTCACGCTGATTCCGATCAGGAAAAAAATAGTTTTCATAAATAAAATAAGTAATTGGTAAATAAAATAAATCTATAGAATTTATTCTATTCGCTTTGTAGAAATGCTTATTGAATTATTGTAGAATTTTTTCGACTATAGTGTCAATACTTAAACCCTGATTCCGCTTTTGTATAAAAGCATCTTCCAAAACACAGTATTATGCTGAATTTAATTTTACTCCTTCTCAGGGGCGTTGGAGGGTCTGCTATGAAGTAAAACGCAAATTAAATGCCTAATATAAGGCTGTTGGCATACTTTTTTGTAATTGCCCGTAACCATTGATATACGCACAAATCGCATCTATCTCCTCATCCGTTATATCAGGAAAGGCTGTCATCATTGTACCGCCGTATTGATCTCTTAAATCCCGGGCATATTTATTTATTTTCATAAAGGCGGATGGATTCCTGATCCATGCATATATACTTTTCCTGTCTGTCCAGGGTCCTCTTTCTTCAAACCCTATTAAAGACGGGCCGGTCGAATTTTTGAAAATGCTATGACAAGACGCACATTTTCCCATAAACAAAGCTTTGCCTTTTGCAATATTGTTATTTCCGGAAATATCACCAGAAGATGGTGGATTATACTGGTTAACCGTGTAGGTCTTTTTTGCAGAATCAACCGCAGGAATCATTGTTAACATCTTAAATACTCCCAACATTACTACAAGAGTCAGTACAGCAGAAACAATATAATTTACCTGCCTGTTCACCCCGCAAAGATATAGCACAATAAATCCTGCACAAAGCAGGATTCACTTTTATCTGTTACCTGAAAAATTATTATCTACTTCAAAACTTCCCGGCTTATTACCAGTTTCTGAATTTCACTGGCACCTTCGTATGAGTAAAAGCACCACCCTGTGCAAAATCTAAAATGGAATCATTTTATTGTGCTGCTTTGACAAACCGGCACTATTTACTACTTTTACCAGGACAAATAATATATATGAGTCATTCAACATCAGGTCTGTCTGTTAAAGGTGTTCCAGAAACCGGCGAAGATTTCATTCCGGGTACAGTTTATGCAGTAGTATCAGCAGAAACTGATTTGTTGGATAAGCAGGCTAAAAATATTATCCCTTCCTTTGACGGTGTGAGCATACTTCTCAACAATTTCTCCTCCCTTCAGGAAAATCACCAGGCTGGCCGTGAAAAATATTTCCAACAGGGCCTTCCCTTTTATACCTGCCTGAATGCGCTTGAAAATTTATGGCAAAAAGAATTGCCGGATGGAAAGGTTTATCAGGCCATACTCACATTCGACTGGAAGAATGATAAGCTCATAGAAAACCAGGTAAAAAAAATCAGGTAAATGGCCCGGCTTATTGTAGTAAGCGGCCCAAATGGAGCTGGTAAAACAACATTGATTAAAAATAGCCTGGCAGCGTTACAGCAATTAGATTACACAATCATCATCCCCGATGAACTGGAATTGCAATCCGGTTCTGATACTCCTGTATCCGACACAATTTCATACTGCCTCCAGCATAAAAAGAATGCGATATATGAAACTCCTTTTCAATATCCGGAAATAGCAGAGCAGGTGGAAAAATTTGCAGCCGCAGGATACAGCGTTGTGCTAATTCAATTATTCTTGAAAATGCAGACAATTCAGTTATCAGAGTAAAACAAAGGCTTGGCAAGGGCGGCCGTAATATCCCATCCATTGAAGTAAAACAAAACTTTGAAGGGAATTTTAAAAATATCATCCGGTATCATCATCTCTTTAACCAATCTTATTTTGTAAATGCCTCTGATACCAATAATTATATCGTTGCTGAACTCCAAAGGACAAAAATTAATTATTACTTTCCTGTCCAATCTGTTTATATCAGGGACATGTTGTATGAAATAGCAATGACTGAAAAAGGAAACAAAGAATCCCTTGCGATATTAAAAAACAATAAATTGTTTGGCGGTTTGACTTACAGAAAAATGGTTAAAGCCCTTCGTTTTGTTATTCGGTTAAAAAAATAATAATCCGAATCATTACTTCAGCACTTCCCGGCTTATCACCAGTTTCTGAATTTCACTGGTACCTTCCCCGATGGTACAGAGCTTAGCATCCCGATAAAATTTCTCCACGGGAAAATCTTTGGTGTACCCATAGCCGCCAAATATCTGTACTGCATCATTGGCCGTTTTTACAGCCACTTCACTGGCATAATATTTTGCCATGGCTGCTTCTTTGGTCATTGGTTGTTTTCTTTCTTTCAGATCGCAGGCCTGTAAAGTAAGCAGGTCGGCTGCTGCTATTTCTGTTGCCATATCTGCCAGCTTAAAAGAAATACCCTGGAAACTCGAAATAGGTTTATCAAACTGGTGCCGCTCCTGCGAATATTGCAAAGCTGCTTCGTAAGCCCCTTTGGCAATGCCCAGTGAAAGAGATGCAATGGAAATTCTTCCGCCATCAAGAATTTTCATGGCTTGTTTAAATCCATCTCCCACTTCGCCCAACCTGTTGGCATCCGGTATGCGGCAATTATCAAATACCATCTCCGCTGTTTCGCTGGCACGCATACCCAATTTATTTTCTTTTTTACCGGCGCTAAATCCTGCTGTTCCTCTCTCTATTACAAAAGTGGTGGAATTGTTTTTTGCTCTCGGCTCACCTGTTCTGCAAATCACCACGGCCACATCACCGGTTTTGCCATGGGTGATCCAGTTTTTGGTTCCGTTAATAATCCACTCATCCCCTTCCTTCACGGCCGTACAGCGCATATTGCCCGCATCACTTCCTGTGTTAGCTTCTGTCAGTCCCCAGGCACCAATCCATTCTGCGGTGGCCAGTTTGGGCAACCATTTTTTCTTTTGTCCGGCATTGCCAAATGCAAGAACATGGCCGGTACATAGTGAATTATGCGCCGCCACACTCAGTCCTATAGAACCACACACTTTGGCAATTTCTTCAATCACGGCTTTATATTCAAAATAGGAAAGTCCTGCACCGCCATATTCTTCAGGCACAAACACACCCATCAGTCCCAGCTTCCCCATTTCCTTAAAAATATGAAGGGGAAATTCCTGGCTCTCATCCCATTCCATTACGTATGGCCTGATATATTGCTGTGCAAAGTCTTTGGCGGTTTGTGCCACCTGTTGTGTAAGCTCGCTGGTCTGAAAATTCATAAAATAATAATCGTTGGTGTTTTTAGTAATAACTGTGCCACTCCAGGTTAAAGGGTGGCACAGTCTTGGGCTTTCGAATGATGGCAGGCAATCCTGCCTCCCTTCCGGCAAGCGTTATTGTTTTATCATTAAAGGAGGTGCAATATACAGGAATTCCAATAAAACTAACAGTTGTTAGTTTTCATTTATTTAAACGGTCTTTTTTTCATGTAAAATCCAGTTGCAACCCATCCCAGGCCAGGTGCATATTTTCAGGCAATTCGGACTCAATATCATCATGCCGGCCCAACTGGTGAGAGATATGTGTAAAATAGCCCCTTGGTATCTCCAGTTCCTGTTCAATGGCCACAGCTTCCTCCAGGGAGAAATGAGAGATATGTTTTTGTTTTCGCAGCGCATTAAGCACCAGTACTTCACTGCCCCTGATTTTTTCTTTCTGTGTTTCCTCAATAATATTAGCATCCGTGATATATGTAAATTTTCCAAACCGAAATCCCATTACCGGCATTTTTAAATGCCATACCAGGATAGGAATAATTGGTATATCACCCACCACAAATGGCTCCAGTGTAATGGTATTCAGGTTAAGCTCCGGTATGCCGGGATATTTGGTATCAGAAAATGCATAATGAAAATCTCTTCTAACCGCTTCTTCGGTCAGGGAGTCGGCATAAATATCAATGGGTTGTTTGGTATAAAAATTAAAGGCCCGTATATCATCCAACCCGGCCAGGTGGTCTTTATGCGGATGAGTAAATACCACTGCATCCAGGTGTTTTACTTTCTGACGAAGCATCTGGTAGCGAAAATCCGGCCCGGTATCCACTACCAACGTGGTGTTGGCGGATTGTACCAGTATACTTGAACGGAGGCGATTATCTTTTTTGTTGGTTGAAGTGCAAACTTCACAATCGCAACCGATCATGGGCACTCCGCTGCTGGTGCCGGTACCAAGGAATGTTATTTGAAGAGGGGGACAGGTCACGGAGTAAAGTTAATCAGTTGATTGGTTAATTGGGTCTGCCTGATTTTCAGGTGTAGTATTCGCCATAAAAATTAACGCGTTAACCAATGAACCACTTTACTAATTCCCGTTATCTTCTGTTTCCAGTTTGGAAATAATACCGGTATACAGTTTCCTGGATTCTCCGGTCAGCGCATCGGGATTTATATCCAGTTGAGGAATCAGGTCTATCAGAATATTGATACGTCCTTCTGTTTGTAAAAATTTATTGAGTACCACTACCTTTTTGGCTTCCAGGATACAATATCCGCTTTGAAAAGTTCCCCTTTCGTAGCGCAGCACATATCCTGCTTCTTCCGGAATGGATTCCAATTTATCAAGCGTGGTTTGCGTGTACTTCATGAGTGCAAATTTAACATGGTGGGAATTGTTTTTACCAAATCTTATCCACAGGAAGTATTTAATTAACTTTAAGGCATCTCTAAAAATCTTCCTTTCCCCTCATTCGGAGATAACCGATTCCGCCAAAAGGGCGGGAGAAGGTTAGGAACGAAGTTCGAAAAGGAGAGGTCAAAATGAAAGATAGGTTTTCAGAGATGCCCTTTATACAACTTGTAAATATGAGAAAACCATTCTTTCTTTTTCTTATTTTGGTTTTACCAGCCGGAATCCGGGCACAAAAAAAGTTGCCCGAACAGGGTTCTGTCAGCGTGGCCGATCTTACACTTAGTTCCTGTTCATTTGAGCCAGATGCCTCTGCCCTGAAATTATTTGATGTACAGGAAACAGATTTTGAAACTTCACCCTTCACCAGCCGGTTGAAGACCGAAAGGAAAGTGCGTATAAAGATTTTTAATGAAAACGGGTATAAGCATGCCACCATCCGGATACCCTACCTCAGCAAACGGGGCTTTGCCAAAATAAAAAAACTGGAAGGAGCAGTTTATAGCCTGGGGGCCAATGGGAAAGTATCAGTGGAATACCTTTCCAAAAAAGATTTTTTCAAAGAAAAAGCTGCAGAAAATGTAGGAATGGTAAACTTTACTTTCCCTCACCTGAAACCCGGCAGCATTATAGAATACAGCTATACCACTATTGAAAACAATCTTATGTACCTGCTTCCCTGGTTTATCCAGGACGAAATACCTGTGGCCTATACATCAAGAACCGTAACCACGCCTGTGCAATACAGAGTATTGGAACGGCCCTATGGTGTGGACAGTATAGAACAACAGTATTACCTGTTAAAATATGACAGGTTCCGGAGAACCACTTATTTTAAAGAGAATATACCCTCTTTCAAGGCAGAACCTTATATGAGTTCTATAAACGATTACCTGGTAAGGGTATCTTTTGGCCTTTATGCGGCCGGAGTGAATTTCACTTCCGTCAATAAGAGCTATAATGAACTGGCCTGGAAAACTGCTGGCAATAGCCTGTTAAACTCAAGGTTTTTTGAACAGGAAGTGAGAGCAAAAATACCCGGCACAGAAAGTATCATTGATTCCGCCCGCAAAAAAAAATCCGTGGAAGAACGTATCTCCTTTTTATACGAAGAAGTAAAAAAAAGATTCCCAAACAAACCGGAACAAACACTGGAAGCCGATAGCCTCAAAGAAGCCTGGAACAACAAAGACGCCACATCCTCAGAAATCAACTGTATCCTGCTGAACCTGCTGGAACAGGCCGATGTAAAATGCATGCCCGTGCTGGTAAGCACCCGCAGCAACGGAAAAGTAAGAAGGGACTTCCCGAACCTGGGACAATTGAACGGAGTGGATGTACTGGCCCTTGATTCCACAAAATTTTATTTACTGGATGCCAGCATCAAGCACCAGTTATACAACAACCCGCCATTGAATATTCTGAACAGGGAAGCCCTGATACTGAGTCCCGACAGTGTACAATGGGTAACAATAGTGGATAACAGACCTCTGCTGAAACAGAGCATTGATGTGTATGCAGATGTTACGGAAAATGGAAAACTGGAAGGCAACGCCGGTATTCAGTATTTTGATTATGCAAAGGCCTACAAACTTGATACAGCCCTGCAAAATGAAAATTCGGGAAGCGAAAAATTTTTGGACCTGCGGCCTGCCGGGCTAAAAATTGTTTCAACCAAACTTGAAAACCCTGAAAACCCCGCTGAGCCGCTTTTTGAAACTATAGACTTTACGTATGAGCCGCAGAACACCGACAACTATTATTTTATAGACCCGCAGGTACTTGCAGCAAAAAACAAAAACCCTTTTTTTGCTGACAAAAGAAATACAGAAATTGATTTCGGATGCAACCAGATGATTGTACTTACTATGCAGATCCATTTCCCGGCATCTTTCCAGGTAGACCACCTGCCCAAAAACATGACGATCAGGGCCCCGGACTCCAGCTTCTTTTATAAACTCACTTATTCTGCTGACAAGGAAGCCATTTATATGTCGCAGATTTTTGAAGTAAAACGGGCCATTTTTTCAAAAGAAGAATATCCCGGCATACGGGATTTTTTTAACCGGATGCATTCATTGATGGCTGAAGAGATTATTTTGAAAAAGATAAAATAACGATTATTTACTCTGCATTTTTATTACCGGTACTATCATTTCCTCCAGGCTTACCCCGCCATGCTGAAAGGTGTTGCGGTAATAATTTACATAATAGTTGTAATTATTGGGGTAGCAAAGAAAACTGTCTTCCTTGGCAAAGATGAAGGAAGAGTTGATACTGGGTACCGGCAATCCCACATCCCTGGGGTCACGAAAAGCAAGTACTTCCTTCGGCTCATAATTCAGGTTACGGCCATGCTTGTAACGCAGGTTGGTGGTAGTTTGCTTATCGCCCACCACTTTGTACGGCGTTTTTACCCGCACACTGCCGTGGTCGGTAGCCAGTACGATCTTTATATTTTTATCAGCAATTTTTTTCAATGCCTGGTGCAGTGGTGAATGTTCGAACCAACTGGCCGTAATGCTGCGATAACTCATTTCATCGCCGGCCAGTTCTTTCAGTACTTCCATTTCTGTACGGGCATGGCTGAGCATGTCCACAAAATTGTAAACGATCACATTCAAATCATTGTTCAGCAGGTTATGGATATTATTCATCAGGTCGTGCCCCGCCTGGTTATTCACCACTTTGGTATACGATACACGCAAATCATTCTTGCCATTTTTTTTCAACTGGGCCCTCAGAAATTCTTCTTCATGCAGGTTCTTGCCACCTTCCTCCTCATCATTTTTCCATTGCAGCGGAAATTGTTTTTCAATATCCACCGGCATCATACCTGCAAAGATGGCATTGCGGCAATATTGGGTAGCAGTTGGTAAAATGCTGTAAAAACTTTCTTCTTCCAGTATACGGAAGCTCTCTGCAAAAATGGGCTGTATGGCTTTCCACTGATCGAACCGTAAATTATCAATCAATAAAAAAAACAATGGCGTGCCCTTTTCCAGATGCGGCAGCACTTTGGATTTTAAAAGCGTATGGCTCATTACCGGACCGTCAGTACTTTTGGGGGATACCCAACTGGTGTAGTTTCTTGAAACAAATTTGAAAAACTCGGTATTGGCTTCGCTTTTCTGGTTTTGGAGTATTTCCTGCATTTCAGGACTGTCACTCTTTTGCATTTCCAGTTCCCAATACACCAGCTTGCGGTAGATGTCCATCCATTCGTTGTAATCGGGATTACTGTTGAGGGCCGTAAATAAATGCCGGAACTGCTGCTGGTAAGCGGTGGTGGTTTTTTCAGCCACCAGCCGGCGGTTATCAATTATTTTTTTCAGGCTCAGCCATACCTGGTTGGGGTTTACGGGTTTTATCAGGTAATCACTGATCTGCGAGCCGATGGCTTCATCCATCAGGTTTTCCGTTTCATTTTTTGTAATCAGTACTACTGGTAAGGATTGATTGATTTCCTTTATTTTGGCCAGTGTCTCCAGCCCGGTTATTCCCGGCATGCTTTCATCTATCAGCACTACATCCACCTGGTTTTCTTTTACATAATCAATAGCATCAAAGCCGTTGGTAAAAGTCTGCACCTCATATCCCTTATTCTCCAAAAACATTTTTTGTGATTGAAGGCTTTCTATTTCGTCATCCACCCAGATAATTTTTGCTACTGCCATGATCTTGGTTTATTCGTTTATTGGTTTATTGGTATTCCGGTTAAACGGAGTTTTTTTTATTGATTTATGTGAAATTCTACCTTCACAAGGAAAACTAAGTAAATAGGAAAATCCCCTGATTAACTAATTAACTAATAAACTAGTAAACTAGTACCCATCTTTCAAAAATAGCTTTTTAATCCTGCCCTTTGTACATTTGTCTTCTGCCCTTTGCAGGTCTTTAACAAAAACCCAACAATGCCCACTGTCCGAAAAATCATCAACGACCCGGTATATGGTTTTATTACAATTGACCACCCGTTGATATTAAAGTTAATTTCTCATCCCTGGTACCAGCGCCTGCGGAATATTCACCAGATGGCATTTGCCCACTTAGTATATCCGGGGGCTGTTCATTCCAGGCTGCACCATTCACTGGGGGCTTACCATTTAATGTGTACTGCCCTGGGTGAATTGAAAAGTAAAGGAGTGGAAATAACCCCTGATGAAGAATTGGGCGCCAAAGCGGCTATCCTGCTGCATGATATTGGGCATGGCCCCTTTTCTCATGCACTTGAAAATGAATTGATCAAAGATGTGCATCATGAAACTATTTCGCTGTTGCTGATGCACAAAATAAATGAGGAAATGAACGGGCAATTAAACACAGCTATCTCTATTTTTACCAACAAATACCCTAAGAAATTTTTGCATCAACTGGTATCCGGCCAGTTGGATGTGGACCGGCTGGATTATCTGAACCGTGACAGTTTTTTTACCGGTGTGGCTGAAGGGGTGATCGGGTACGATCGTATCCTTAAAATGCTGACAGTGGTAAATGGGGAATTACTGGTGGAGGAAAAAGCAGTGTATTCTATCGAAAAATTCCTGGTATCCCGCCGCCTGATGTACTGGCAGGTATACCTGCACAAAACTGTGCTGGGTGCCGAAAAGATGCTGATAAAAATTATCCGAAGGGCAAAAGAATTAATTGGCAAAGGCCGGCAAGTGGATGCCGCCACACCAGAACTGGCTTTCTTTTTATCTGCCGGATGCAACGCCACACCCGAAAATGGAGCCAATACAGAGTCCGGGGCAATAAAATCCATTGCCCCTTCCTTTATTGAACAGCATTTGGAAACCTTTTGCCGCCTTGACGATCATGATATGATGGCCACCATTAAAAACTGGTGCAACCATCCCGACAAAATATTAAGCTTGCTTTCCCGTAGCTTAGTGGAACGAAAATTGCTAAAAGTCAAACTGCAGGCTGAACCTTTTGATGAATCGCTGATAGTAGAAAAAATAAAAGAGGCCTGTCTGTCGTTAAGTATCAGTGAAAAAGAAGCAGGATACTTTGTATTTACCGGAGAAGAAAGTAATACCACTTATAATCCGGGCGATGAACGAATCAATATTTTATTCAAGGACGGGGCCATAAAAGATATTTCCAAAGTAGACAATGCGCTGATTCAGCATAACCTGAACGGCGCCGTTAAAAAACATTACATTTGTTACTGGAGGGTTTAATGTTTAACAGCCTGCTTTTCGACTCATGAATGTAAGATTACAAGTTTCTCAAGAATAGCAATAATCTTACACAGTTAGGATTAGTTAGAATATTCTCAAAGTTGCTGTAACGCCGGCCCCGGAAAAATGACGTTAAGAAAATTATGAAATAATCCGTAAAAGCCGGCAGTATCTGAAAAGTAAAAGATTCTGGCGCCGAGTTCGCCGGGGTCAGGCTTATTTCATAATTTTTAGTCATTTTTCCGGAGCCTTGACCT
The DNA here is from genome assembly GCA_031441485.1 of Chitinophagaceae bacterium. Taxonomy (GTDB): domain Bacteria; phylum Bacteroidota; class Bacteroidia; order Chitinophagales; family Chitinophagaceae; genus JJ008. Next base: position 9,374 of record JANOEQ010000019.1, on the reverse strand, counting down.
TTTTTTTATTTTTTTGTGTCAAGACAAAAAGATAAAAAGCCAGTGCTGTACAGGATTTGAGAATATAATATATAGTCCTATAAACATTAAATCTGAAACTGTAATTGTTATGATTTTTCCGGCTGCACAAATTGCATTAATAGTAAGTGGCAAAATAGAAGGCGACCCCAACGCCCCTGTTTCGTCTTTTGGAAAAATTGAAGAAGCAAAAGCAGGGCAGCTTACCTTTTTAGCAAATCCCAAATACGAAGACTATTTATACACTACAGGGGCTTCTGTTATTATTATCAATGAAGTACAGGAATTAAAACAACCTGTTGCGGCCACGCTTATCCGTGTGCCGGATGCCTATTCCGCATTTGCCACCCTGCTCAGCAAATACCAGGAGATAGTACAGCAGCAACTTACCGGTATTCAATCACCTGTTTACATGGCAAACACTGTCACTTATGGAGAGAATGTTTTCATTGGTGCTTTTGCTTACCTCGGAGATAATGTAATAGTTGGCAACAACACAAAAATTTATCCCAATGCCTATATTGGAGATAATGTGGTAATTGGTAATAACACTGTCATTCATCCCGGTGTAAAAATTTATCATGATTGCAAAGTGGGCAATGATGTTACCATTCATGCCGGCACAGTAATTGGCAGCGATGGATTTGGCTTTGCCCCGCAGGCAAATGGCAGTTTAAAAAAAGTACCGCAGATAGGAAATGTAGTAATAGAAGATAATGTGGAAGTGGGCGCCAATGCCACTATTGACAGGGCCACTATTGGTTCCACCCTGATAAAGAGCGGAGCAAAACTGGATAACCTTATTCAAATAGCACATAATGTGGAAGTGGGCCACAGTACAGTAATAGCGGCGCAGGCAGGCATTAGCGGAAGTACAAAAATCGGCAATGGCGTAATGATTGGCGGACAAGCCGGCCTGGCAGGACACCTGCAGGTGGCAGATGGATCCAGGATTAATGCGCAGGCAGGTTTGGGCAAATCATTGAAAACTCCCGGCATGGCAGTAACCGGTTCTCCGGCCTATGATTATAATAAAGCCATCCGCAGCCAGTCTATGGCACGCAACCTGCCTGAGCTGGAAAAAAGAATACAGGAACTGGAAGCAATGATAAAGCAATTGATGGCGGAGAAAGTATCTTAATATTGCACTAATTTCCAGCTGTACATGAAAATCTCCGGCTTCACTTTTGTCCGCAATGCTGTTAAATTCGACTATCCTGTGGTGGCCTCCATTACTTCCATTCTCCCTATTGTAGATGAATTTATTGTAAGCATTGGCAATAGTGACGATGCTACATTGCAACTGATTGAATCAATTAATTCACCTAAAATAAAGATCCATCATTCAGTATGGGATGAGTCCATAAAAGAAGGCGGACAGGTACTGGCGGTGGAAACAGACAAAGCGCTGGCACAGGTAAGCCCCAATAGCGATTGGGCCTTTTACCTGCAGGCAGATGAAGTGGTGCATGAAAAAGATCTGGATGCAATAGTAAAGGCTGCGGAAAAATATAAGACTGATAAAACCGTGGAGGGACTTCTCTTTTCTTATCATCATTTTTATGGCACCTATGATTATGTGGGCGACTCCCGGCGCTGGTACAGCCATGAAATAAGAATGATCCGCAATACAGGCCATATTGTTTCTTACAGGGATGCACAGGGCTTCCGGACAAAAGAAAATAAAAAACTGCGGGTAAAACCAGTTGATGCCTCAGTTTACCACTATGGCTGGGTAAGGCATCCGCATAAACAATTAGAAAAGCTGAGCAATTTTTATGGTTTATGGAACGGGCAGGATTATGCTGTTCCTGAATTAAAGGAAGAGGAGCGTTTTAATTTTTTTAAGGACGTTGATTCCCTTGCTTTATTTAAACAAACGCACCCGGCCGTAATGCAGCAACGAATAACTGAAAAAAACTGGCAGGTAAATTTTGACACCTCCAAAAAGAATTTTTCGTTCAAAGACCGGCTTTCCTACCGATTTGAAAAACTAACCGGCATACGGCCTTTTGAATACAGAAACTACCGGATTATTTGAGAGAAATACAAAAAATACAGTTCGCACAGAGATGAAGGAGAAAAAGTGGAATACAAAATACAGCTCGCACAGAGATGAAGGAGAAAAAGAGAAATACAGGGTTTAGGTTTCAGGCTGTATAATGCCTTTTCTCTTTCTCTCTTTTCCCTCTGTGCGAGTGTATTTCTCTTTCTCTCTTTTTCCTCTGGGCGATGCATTGTGTTCTCTGCCACCATACATGCCTTTTCTCTTTCTCTCTTTTTCCTCTGTGCGAGTGTATTTCTCTTTCTCTCTTTTTCCTCTTTAATCTCTCAGCCAAAAAACACTTCCATAGCCAAACCCTCTAAAAAGCTAAATCATCTATTAATTATCCTCCTTTTACCTGAATTGTTATCTTTGCCCGTCCTAATCTTAAAGAAGCAAAAACAACTCTTAATGGATTCAAATTTCAATTCCAATAAACAGCATACTCTTAAAACAGCTGTCAGTATTTCAGGCACAGGTTTACATACCGGGGTATTGGCCGACCTTACCCTGAAACCTGCCGCACCCGGCTTTGGCTACCAGTTTCAGCGGATAGATATGCCAAACCAACCGATCATCAAGGCCGACTGCGACCTTGTAACGGATGTAAGCCGCGGTACTACCCTGGAAGCCAATGGGGCCAAAGTAAGTACGGTGGAGCATGTACTGGCTGCACTGGTAGGCATGGGCGTAGATAATTGCCTGCTTGAAATAAACGGACCGGAAATGCCTATCATGGATGGAAGTTCTGAACCCTTTGTGGAGTTAATTGCAGAAGCCGGTGTGGCGGAACAGGATGCTGCTAAAGTGTGGTACAGCATTGATGAAAATATTTATTATTATGATGAATCAAAAAGAGTGGAGATGGTGGCCATGCCGGCGATGGATTACCAGGTAACCACATTGATTGATTTCAACTCGCCTGTTTTGGGCACACAACATGCAGGCCTTAAAAATATCAGGGAATTCAGGGAGCAAATAGCCCCCTGCCGCACTTTCTGTTTTCTGCATGAACTGGAAATGCTGCTGGATAATAATCTTATCAAAGGCGGGGATGTAAACAATGCTATCGTTATTGTAGACAAACCCGTGGATGATAAAGAAATGGACCGGCTGAAGAAAATTTTCAGGAAAGATAAAATAGAAGTAAAAAGCGAAGGATACCTTAACAATCTTGAATTACGCTTTCCCAATGAACCGGCCCGGCATAAATTGCTGGATGTAATTGGCGACCTGGCCCTTATCGGTTATCCCATCAAAGGACGCATTATAGCCAACCGCCCCGGGCACAGCACCAATGTGGAATTTGCCAAAAAGATAAAACAGTATATCAAAAAAAATAAACACACCAAAGGCGTTCCTGTTTATAATCCTAACCAGCCACCGGTGTATGACCTGCAGTTTATAGAAAAAACACTGCCGCACCGGTATCCCTTTGCACTGGTGGATAAGATCATTGAACTTAGCGATGCGCATATTGTAGGTATAAAGAATGTAACCTTCAACGAATGGTTTTTCCAGGGACATTTTCCGGGCAACCCCGTAATGCCCGGTGTGCTGCAGATAGAAGCACTGGCACAATGCGGGGGCATACTCGCTATCAATCTGAGCGGCGAAGGACAATATGATACTTACTTTTTAAAGATCGACAATTGCAAATTTAAAAACATGGTACGGCCGGGTGATACACTGATATTGAAAATGGAACTCTCCGCCCCTATCCGCCGTGGTATCTGTGAAATGAAAGGCACTACTTATGTGGGGAATAAAGTTTGTGCTGAAGCAGACCTGGTGGCACAGATTGTGAAGCGATAACCCCTGTAAGTTTCGTCTTAATCGGAATATCTTATTCCCTGAAGGGAGCTATAAAACCCTGTTATTGCAAAAGGCTACGCAACTTAAATTCATATAAGACTTCCAACTCTGCAAGTCAGCACGCTTACATTCTCCCTTTAGGGTATGATGCCATTTGCATAAACACACAATACGCAGGGGTACCCACACACTCCAAAAGCAAACCCAAAAAAGAGGCTGAAAATCCGGGTTAGCAGGGCTAAAATTCGTACATTCGCAGGTATTCATTTTTTCATTTCTAACGACCGTTTTTTATCATATTTATGACCACAGAAGCTAAAGAAAAAGCAGCCGCAATTTCGGCCGGTTACAGTGCAGACAGTATCCAGGTTTTAGAAGGGTTGGAAGCCGTTCGTAAGCGTCCGGCCATGTATATTGGCGACATTAGTGTAAAAGGTTTGCACCACCTGGTATACGAAGTGGTGGACAACTCTATTGATGAAGCATTGGCAGGCTATTGTAAAAACATTTCCGTTACCATACATGAGGATAATTCCATTTCGGTGGAAGATGATGGCCGGGGTATCCCCACTGCCATGCACACCAAGGAAAAACGTTCGGCACTGGAAGTGGTAATGACTGTGCTGCATGCCGGTGGTAAATTTGATAAAGGTTCTTACAAAGTATCCGGAGGTTTGCATGGTGTGGGAGTGAGTTGCGTAAACGCATTGAGTAAATTATTACTGGTAACCGTAAACCGGGATGGAAAAACATTTGAACAGGAATACAAGATCGGCGTACCGCAATATCCTGTACGGGAAACAGGCACAAGCGATAAAACAGGTACCAAAGTTCATTTCTGGCCCGATGACAGCATCTTCATTACATCTGTTTACAATAAAGATATTCTTGAAAGCCGGTTGCGTGAATTGTCCTACCTCAATCGTGGCGTTCGTATCATTTTAACAGACCTCCGCGAAAAAGAAGATGACGGTTCCGCCTATACCACTGTTTTTTACAGTGAAGGGGGAATTGTAGAATTTGTAGAAATGCTGGACAGTAATGCCGGCCGCATCACGCTTATTCCAAAAGTAATATATGTAGAAGGCAAAGATGATACCACCAATGTAGTAGTGGAAGTGGCCCTCAGTTACAATAACAGTTACAGCGAACATATTTATTCCTACGTCAATAATATCAATACCATTGAAGGTGGAACACACGTTTCCGGTTTTCGCCGTGCATTAACGAGGGTATTCAAAAGCTATGGCGATAAAAATGGTTTGTTTGAAAAAGCTAAGGTGGAAATTGAAGGGGATGATTTCAGAGAAGGATTAAGCGCCATCATTTCAGTAAAAGTGCCCGAGCCACAATTTGAAGGACAAACCAAAACCAAACTCGGCAACAATGAAGTAATGGGAGTGGTGGATTCCACCGTTTCCAAAGTATTAGAAGCTTATTTAGAAGAAAATCCCAGGGAAGCGAAGAATATAGTCTCCAAAGTAATACTGGCTGCACAGGCAAGAGCTGCTGCAAGAAAAGCAAGGGAATTGGTACAACGCAAATCAGTATTAACAGGTGGAGGACTGCCGGGTAAGCTGGCCGATTGTTCTGACCGTGACCCGCACCGTTGTGAATTATACCTGGTAGAGGGAGATTCTGCCGGTGGTACTGCCAAGCAGGGCCGCGACAGAAGTTTCCAGGCCATCCTTCCATTAAGAGGTAAGATACTTAACGTGGAAAAAGCGATGGAACATAAGATCTACGATAATGAGGAGATAAGAAATATGTTTACCGCCCTGGGTGTAAAAATGGGAACTATTGAAGACCCAAAGGCATTAGACATTGCCAAACTCCGCTATCACAAACTCATCATCATGACGGATGCTGATGTGGACGGTTCGCATATCGCCACACTGATCCTGACTTTTATCTATCGCTATATGACAGCGCTGGTGGAGCAGGGTTATGTATATATTGCCCAACCACCGCTGTACCTGATCAAGAAAGGAAAAGAACAGGCTTATGCTTATAATGAGCCGCAACGCAAAGCTTTGATCGAAAAAATAGGCGGTGGCAAAGATGATTCAGTAAATATTCAACGCTACAAAGGTTTGGGAGAAATGAATGCCGACCAGCTTTGGGAAACAACTATGAACCCGGCCACCCGTACATTAAAGCAGGTAACCATTGAAAGCGCTGCCGAAGCCGACCGCATTTTCAGTATGCTGATGGGCGATGAAGTGGCGCCACGGCGGGCATTTATAGAAAGTCATGCGAAGTATGCAAAGCTGGATGTGTAATCCCCAGCTTGTTTCAAATAAAGAATTTAGTCCCGGATGACCTGGGACTTTTTTTATACCAATTGACAAATTTCTCCTTCATTATATGCACTTTCCCTCTCTTCCCATTTTCTTTGTATTGCCTTTTCATCCAGCAGGTTTTCCATGGCATCATAAAGCTGATTTAGCTGTATATTATGATCACCCAGCAACCCTTTTATTTCTTTCAATTGCTCTTTTAAACCAGTTTGTTTTAAGAGTACTTTTCTTACTTCCGCAAAAGCCTGCATTATGGCAATATTCATATTTATTGCCTTATTGCTGTTTAGGATACCACTTAGCATGGCCGCTCCCTGTTCCGTAAAAGCATAAGGAGTAGTATCCTTATTTCTTTTTGACTGAGATGCGGTAACAAATTGTGACCGGATAGCCTGCCATTCTGAAATGGTAAGCCGAAACATAAAATCGGAGGGAAATCTTTTAGTATTTCGTTTTACAGCCTGATTTAAAATCTTTGTTTCCACTTCATACAGTGCCACTAAATCAAAGTCCAGCATTACCCGTTCACCCCTTACTTCATAAATCCTGTTTTGAATACTTATTAATTATTTGCATAGGGCAGCAAGTATATTAAATTAAATAACACTTTATTTTAATTTTGTAATGCATATTCCCCAAACAGCCTTTCCGCATTCCCCGTCGTTATCGCCGTCACTTCCTCAACCGGTATATTTTTGAGAGCACTCAATTTTTCCACCACATATTTCAGGTAAGAGGGTTCATTGCGTTTGCCCCTGAAAGGCACCGGTGCCAGGTAGGGTGCATCCGTTTCCAGTACCACCTGCTCCAGGCCAATTCGTTCCATCACCTTATCCAATCCAGAGTTTTTGAAAGTAAGCACCCCCCCTATTCCCAGGTAAAACCCCATATCTATAACTTTTAATGCCTGTTCGGTATTGCCGGAAAAACAATGGAATACCCCCCTGAGCTTCCCTTTTTGATGGCTGGCCACCACCTGTATACACTCATCTGTAGAATTTCTGGAATGGATAGCTATGGGTATATCAAATTCCAAGGCCCATTCCACCTGCTCATTAAAAGCAATGTATTGCTCGTTGGCAAACGTCTTATCCCAGTAAAAATCCAGCCCGATCTCCCCTACTGCGCTAAATGGTCTTTTTTTGAGAAAATCCCTGGCTATTTTCAGCTCATCCCGATAGTTTTCTTTTACCGAACAGGGGTGCACCCCCATCATGCTGATACAACACTCCGGGTTTTCGGCTTCCAGTTGCAGCATTTTTGCATGGCTTTGGCTGTCAATAGCCGGCAGAAATATCTTCCCAACTCCCTCTCTACCAGCTCTTTCCAGCATTAATTGCCGGTCGGAATCAAATTCTTTTGTATAAATGTGGGAATGTGTGTCTATCAAATTCATTATCACTTGTTTTTAACCTGTAAAATTGCATAAAAAAACGTAAGAAAGCGTTAAACTTTGACTAATAAATACCTTCTTACACCCGCTAATTCTCAAACAAAATCAATTAAAAAATAACTTATGAAACTGAGTTTTAAATCCGCAACACTGACCACGCTTTTTTTTGCATTGACTGCATTATTCATTACTTCCTGTCAGAAAGAGAATAGTCAAAACGGTAGTGACGAAGAGCAGCAACAGGCCGCTTCCCAGGCTTCCGGCGAAGCCGATGCAGAAGCGGATGTGGTATACAATGGGGTTTTTGATGATGCTATGGGCGTAAATGATGAAGTGGGCATCGGCGGTACCGGTGTTTTCGGCCGTATCAATGCTTGTCCCACAGTTACTATTACCCGTTTAAACCCTCCTGATTTGTTCCCAGTTCGGGTTGTTTTAGACTTCGGAACTACAGGCTGTACCGCCCCTGACGGGCATTTCAGAAAAGGGAAAGTGATAACTACCTATACTGGCCGCCTGCTTGTACCCGGCTCAATGGCTACCACCACATTTGACGGCTTCTATGTAGACAGCGTGAAAGTGGAAGGTATACATAAAATTTCGAATGTAAGTGTGGCTGTGAATAACGTATTTAACCGCCGTTTTAAAGTTGAGGTAATTGATGGAAAACTGACCAAGCCAGGCGGCAATTTTGTAGAATGGAACAGTGTAAAATATATCACCCAAATAGAAGGGCTGAGTACGCCCACCCCATTGGATGATATCCTTAAAATTGAAGGTAATTCCCGCGGTCGTGTAAAAAGGGGTAACCTGCTGGTAGGCTGGGAATCAAACATCAGGGAACCGCTGATAAAACGCTTTACCTGTCGTTGGATCGTAAAAGGAATTGTAAGAACTGTGCGGATCAATATTGTTGTAGGAAGCCCATGGGTTGCAGACCTGGATTTTGGCAACGGAGCCTGCGACAACCTGGCCGTAGTAACAATTAATGGAATTCCTCATCAAATTACTTTGCCGTAATTAAAAAAATATTATACCTTTAAACCAGTTTTCATAGGGTACGGATTAAAAACGGGCCAGGGTTTCTACCCAGGCCCTAACTTTTTGGCACCACCAAACCCCCAAAAGGGGGTTTTAAACCCCACAATTTTATCATTTCTTATTAAATCCGAGTTTGCGTACAAGGATAATCCCCATCACTCCGCTTTGTCCGGGAGGGCTTCATATCTTATTTCTTAATTTCATGTTTTACTTGATGCTGTTAAATGTATACCCTGACTTTGCAAAAAAATCTAAGGTTGCAGGCAAGGCATAGCTAAGCCGGGGAAAGGCCTTCTGGCTGTCGTGAAAGACGATGATGGAGCCGGGTTTTGTATGGCCGGTTATTACATTGGAGAGGCATTTTTCTTTTGATAAAGACTCATCAAAATCGCCGCTGAGTACATCCCACATGACAATAGTGCAGTCTTTCATCTTTTTGGCCTGAGCACTTTTTATCCTGCCGTAGGGTGGGCGGAATAGGTTACTGTCAATATGCTTTGCAGCTTCGGCTACATCGGTCAGGTAGGAATCGGTGTCTGTTTTCCATCCGTTGAGATGACATTGGGTATGATTGCCAACCCGGTGGCCTTCTTTCAGTATTTTTTTATAAATGTCAGGATATGCCATTACATTCTTGCCAATACAAAAAAAAGTGGCTTTTGCGTTATACTTCTTTAATTTGTCCAGTACAAAAGGGGTGGCAATGGGATGCGGTCCGTCATCAAAAGTCAGGTAGATGATCTTTTCATTTGTATCAATACTC
>JANOEQ010000018.1:0-68463 GCA_031441485.1 Chitinophagaceae bacterium | reverse complement strand
ATTGACCATTGACCATTGACCATTGACCATTGACCATTGACCATTGACCATTGACCATTGACCATTGACCATTGACCATTGACCATTGACCATTGACCATTGACCATTGACCATTGACCATTGACTGCATGAAGTACAATTTCATCACCATAGAAGGAAATATCGGTGTCGGTAAAACCACACTGGCCCACCTGCTGAGCAAGCATTATAATGCCCGGCTGATACTGGAAGAATTTGCAGACAACCCTTTTCTACCCAAATTTTATGAAAACCCCGGTCAGTATGCTTTTCCGCTGGAGCTTTTTTTTATGGCCGAACGTTTTAAGCAACAGAAAGACCTGTTGCAGCAAAAGGATATGTTTCAGAATCTGACCATTTCCGATTATTTATTTACTAAATGCCTGCTCTTTGCCAAAGTAACTTTGCCGGATGATGAGTTTCGGCTGTACCAACGGTTATTTGATATCATACACCAGCAATTGGTACAGCCGGATATTCTTATTTACCTGCATGCACCCGTTAGTAAACTGCAGGTGAATATTAAGAAGCGTAACCGTACCTATGAACAGAATATACCTGATGATTACCTGTTCAACATACAGGAAACCTATACCCACTATATCAAACAGCATAATATTAAAACCCTGTTTGTAGATGCCGGTAATGCCGATTTCCTCGGCAATGAAAAACACCTGCAGGTAATTTATGATGCGCTGGATAAAGAATATGAGAACGGGCAGCATTACCTCACACTGCCGTGAGAATAAGGAACAGAGGAAGAGATGAACAGAGGAACAGACGAACAAGGAACAGAGGAACAGATGAACAAGGAACAGAGGAACAGATGAACAAGGAACAGAGGAACAGATGAACAAGGAACAGAGGAACAGATGAACAAGGAACAGACGAACAGATGAACAGGGAATGATGAAGGGGCGTACTTCGATATTCATCTGTTCCTTGTTAATCTGTTCAATATTCACCTGTTCCTCCGTTCCTCTGTTCGATATTCATTCGCTATCTTTGCGCCACAATTATGGACAGTAACTCCCCTGTCATTCAAATAACCAACGACCCCCTTGCAGCAGTCCGCATTCCGGAATTTAAAAACCTGATGCTCGGCCGTTTTACTTTTATCATGGCGCTGAGGATGATGGGTACCCTTGTGGCATGGTGGGTATATGAACTTACCGGTGATCCTTTTGCCATTGGGCTTGTTGGGCTTTCTGAAGTTATTCCCGCCATTTCAATGGCCCTGTATGCCGGTCATGTAATAGATCAGCGTGAAAAAAGAAAGATATTGCTGCTGGGTGTATTTTTTTATACCTGTGCTGCTGCTGTATTATTGTTTTTCTCCACATCCTATATCCATACTAACTACAGTAAGCATTCGATTGCGATTGGTATATATGCTGTAATATTTTGTACTGGAATTATCCGCTCTTTTACCGGTCCCGCTTTTTCCGCCACACTTGCCGCCACTGTACCACGGCAGTATTTGCAAAATGCCACCACCTGGAACCAGGGCAGCTGGCTGGCTGCCTCTGTTACCGGCCATGCTATGGGCGGTATTCTTATTGCCATGATCGGCACCACCAACACACTCATTACAATATGCGCCTTATTAGTCATCGCATTTTTTATAATTACACAACTAAAACCTAAGCCGCCGGTGCCACAATCGGGCGAAAAGAAAACATGGGAGAGTATGAAGGAAGGAATACGGTTTGTTTTTAAAACAAAAGAAATACTGGCTACTTTTTCAATGGATATGTTTGCAGTGCTTTTTGGTGGCGCTGTGGCGATGGTGCCTGTTTATGCAAAAGATATTCTGAAAGCAGGGCCTATGGGCTTTGGCTGGTTGAATGCCGCTATTGACATTGGCGCTATTTTCATTGTTATACTGCTAACTATTTTCCCGATGAAAAAAGCGCAGGGAAAGAAATTATTCCTGGCAGTGGCTGGTTTTGGTATTTGTATTATCCTCTTTGCTGTGTCACGCTGGTACCTGCTTTCTTTTGCCGCCCTGCTTATTGCCGGCATGATGGATGGCGTGAGTGTAGTGGTGAGGGGAACGGTAATGCAATTAAAAACCCCTGACCACATGCGTGGCCGGGTAAGCAGTGTTGGGTCTATGTTTATTAATTCCAGCAATGAACTTGGCCAGTTTGAAAGTGGCCTGGCTGCCCGGCTTATGGGTGTTACGCCGTCTGTTGTTTTTGGCGGTTGTATGACGCTGATCGTTGTTATTGTAACCTGGATTAAAGCGCCGGGATTGAGGAAGTTTGAGTATTAAGCCCCTGTCACCGATGGGAGGTTTAGGACAACAATTCTTTTTTACTTGTATAGCTTGCTTACGCATTAGTTTGATTTTTTTGCCAGCTTACATACTGAAATTTTATATGTAAACAGGCTGTAGTTTTTCATGGCATCGTCCCTTGCGTCGCACTCTTCATCGTTCGGTTCTCTGCTGAACAACCCACCCCGGTTTCTCATAGTTTTAAGTAACCTTAAATGCACCCCTCCCAAGAGGGGAAGAGCCCTTAATTCGATATTGCTTTACTAGTGTTATGTTATCCGTAAACTAGCGCATATCCCACTAAGAACACAAAGCCATTTTTCTTTGTGTTCTTAGTGGCCTTTGTGGGAAAATATTTTACGACATAAGAAACTTAACTTAACACTAGTTGTCGTTATAGAACTTTCAGACTTTCCCATCCCTGAAGAAGCTGGAGTATTTTATAATAAAGAAAACTCCAAAAGGGGTGGGTATAACGGTCAATACATTTTTATTTCCTACATTCACAAACGTTACTAATTCTATGATAATCGCTAATTGAATTTTCAGTAATTTCAAACATTAACCCTCAAATTTCCTCCATGCATCGCCGCTCATTCATCCAAAACACTGCACTTACTTTTGGTGCGCTAACATTAGCCAATAAAAATCTCTTAGCTTCTTTTTTTGAAGATCCCTGGAAAATAACCATGCTTACCAAAGAGCTGGGCATTTTTACTGAGAGGGGTGGCACCATTGCTTTTCTTTTATCCAAAAAGGGAATCGTAGTGGTGGATTCACAATTCCCCGACCAGAGCAAACATCTCATTGATGAACTGAAAAAGAAAAGTGAAAACCCTTTCAGGCTCCTGATCAATACGCACCACCATGGCGATCATTCATCCGGGAATATTGCCTTCAAAGGAATAGTGGAACATGTGCTCGCCCATGCCAATTCAAAGATCAACCAGGAAACTTCAGCGATAAAAAATAAAAATGAAGACAAACAATTGTATCCCGACCAGACTTATACCGATACCTGGTGCGAAAAAGCGGGCAAAGAAAAAATCTGTCTCCATTACTTTGGTGCAGCCCATACCAATGGTGATAGCTTTGTGCATTTTCAGCATGCCAATATTGTGCATTGCGGCGACCTGGTTTTCAACCGCCGTCATCCTTATGTAGACCGCGGTGCCGGTGCTAATATAAAAAGCTGGATAGATGTATTAAATAAAGGGATTGCAACATTTGACAGCAATACCCGGTTTGTGTACGGCCATGCAGGTACAGGCTATGAAGTAACCGGTAAAGCCGATGACCTGAAAGCTTTTGGCGATTACCTTGGCAATGTGCTGAAATTTGTTGAGGGCGAAAAAAAAGCCGGTAAAACAAAGGAGGAGGTATTGAAAACAAAAATAATTCCCGGTGCTGATCAATGGAAGGGTGATGGTATTGAAAGGCCATTGGGAGCGGCGTGGGATGAGTTGAGCGGGAAATAGACGATTCTTATATAATGCATGAAAGGTATGGTTCTTTATTTCACCCGTACTGCTATGTAAGTAACTAAAAAATAATAGGTGAGGATTTAGGGCAAAAATTTAACTTTGAGCTATGATTAATGAAATTACTATTAAGAATTTTAAATCTATCAAAGAGCTGCAAATTCCGTGTAAAAAACTAAATGTCTTTATTGGAGAGCCGAATGGCGGCAAAAGTAATATTATTGAAGCCTTAGCATTACAAAGCCAAAATGCAATAGGGAGCTCACTTAACAAGGATATTTTCCGATATAAAAATATTGGCGATTTGTTTTATGATTTTAATATCAATGAGCCAATTGAGGTAAAAACCAATGAAAATAAAAGTGAATTATTTTATGCAATTCGTGAAAATAAAATCCCGGAAAATGAGTTCCATTTTTTTCTTAATAAATTAATTGATCCTAAAAAACCAATCAAATTATCGCATGAGGGTAAAGTAATCGACCATGGGCCTTTAGAAGAAACCAATGTACGCTTCTACGAATATAAAAGGCTCCACTCTTTTCTACAGGGCTATACGCCCCATTTGTCGGTTCCATTCGGGGAGAATTTACCAGGGCTATTGCTTGCAAATGCTGAATACAAAAAATGGGTATCCGAATTTTTTCAATCAAAAAATTTAACGCTTACTTTAAAGCCATCTGAAAATGACCTGGCAGTAAGTAAACTAATTGATGGCGAAATTTACAGTTACCCTTATTTTTCTATCTCTGAGACATTACAACGTGTGGTATTTTATACCATTGCCATTAAAAGTAATATTAATTCAGTATTGCTTTTTGATGAACCAGAAAGCAATACTTTCCCCTTTTACACAAAATTTTTAGCTGAAAGAATTGCCCTGGACGAAACAAATCAATTCTTTATAACAACACATAATCCGTATTTATTACTCAGCCTGATTGAAAAATCAGACACCGAACACTTAAATGTCAGTATTGTACAGATGAAAGACTACAAAACAGAAGTGCAGGTTTTGAATAAAACCCAAATAGAAAAAGTGCTGGATTTTAACTCTGATGTGTTTTTCAATTTTAATCAAATCTTAGATTAATGACCAAAGTGCATGTGGAATGCCTTCCTGACGAAACCCTTGTGAAAATATTAGGCATTACAAAAAAAATGGTAACCCATCATACTGGAAAATCAAGAGTGTTTCATAAATTGAAAACTGCTATTCGTGAGATAGCAATGGTTGATGAAGATCCGGAAAGCGCTAAAACTGAATATGAAAGGAACCTGATATTTGTTGAAGAAAGATTCGGGATAAAAAAATATACCGACAAAAAAGAAAATATCGTATTGGTTCTTAAAGTAAAGCTGGAAGACTGGATTATTGATCTATGCAAGGTTGCAAAAATTGACATCTCCAAGTTCGGCCTGCCTGAAAAGCCTAATCAGTTACACGATGTGATTAACCTCCGCTTACCGGGCTTTGAAAAATTAATTGAATATTTGAAGAACAATAATAACGAAAGAATTAATCAATTAAAGAATTGGTTAAATCAATAGAATTTCCTGCTAAAACTACACTTTCCCCCTTTCCACCTCAATCAATTTCTCAATCACATAATACGTTATCGGGCAAAAGCTGATATTCTTTAACACCATGGGCTGGCGCTTCAGCATAAAATCATCTTCCATATACGGAAAGCGGACGCAATCCGTTGGACGCACTTCGTAGATACTGCAGTAATTATCATCCCCCAGGAAAGGACACGGTTTTGTTTTTGCTACATTATCGCCATCATCATCCTCTTTAAGGTACTTGTCTTTGAAATCCCCTTCTTTCATGTCCAGGTATTTACTAATGCGTTTGATATCCGGCGGGGTAAACCGGGGAGAATAATTCTTGCAGCAATTGGCACATTGCAGGCAATCTATTTTTTCAAATGCTTCTTCATTCAGGGCGGGCAATTGCCTCAGCGTTTTATTCTTATTGGCCCGGTGTAAGAACTTCTTATACTCTTTCACTCTTTCGCCAGATTTCTTTTCCCAGTTGACTAACAGGTCTTTAGACATGCCGCAAGATACGACAAGAATAGCCCTGAATTGAATCAAGCCGGGGCAGGAAGCTCTTCCTTATACGTAAGGAATCTTTGTTCTGACTTACCGACTTACTGACTTTCCGCTATTTTTGCCACCGGATGGGAACCGCCAGGGAGCAATTACTGATACTTATTACCACCCCGATCTATATTATTGTGATCGGACTGGAGCTTTTTTTAAGTCATCTCCGTAAGCAGGACACTTATTCATGGAAGGACACCCTTCAAAATATTTACCTGATGCTGCTCAACGGGGGGCTTGATCTGCTCTTTCGTGCCATATATATAGGTATCATCCTTTCTTTCTTTTATAACAACCGGCTGATGGCCCCTATACAAAATCCCTGGGTCTACTGGATTGCCCTGGTCGTTTTCGAAGATTTTATGTATTACTGGTTGCACCGCACAGATCATGTGTGCCGGTTATTCTGGCTCGCACATGTTACGCATCACTCTTCTTCCAAATTCAATCTTACTGTTGGCTTTCGCTCTTCCGTACTGGAGCCCTTGTACAGGTTTATATTTTTTATTCCCCTTGCACTTTGCGGCTTCAGCCCCATTGATATTGCATTCATCTATGCTGCTACACAAACTTGGGGCATACTGGTACATACTGAAAAAATAAAAAAAACCGGATGGCTCGAATATCTTTTTGTTACCCCTTCACACCACCGGGTGCATCATGGTTCCAATCCCAAATATCTGGATAAGAACCTGGGCATGTTCCTGATCATCTGGGATAAACTGTTTGGCACATTTCAACGGGAATTACCGGCAGAACAATATCAACCCATCAAATACGGCCTTACTAAAAAACTGGAAAGTGAAGATGCCTTCAACATCGTATTCCATGAATGGAAAAGTATCGGTACCGACCTTGCAATAAAAGGCCTGACATTTAAACAGCGTTTGAAATACCTGCTTGGGCCCCCCGGCTGGAGTCATGACGGCAGCAAACATACCAGCCAGGAACTTCGCCGGATGGAGGAGGAAAATAAGATTCAGTAAGCAAATTTATTTGTTGTGAATACCGGTTTTTAGTTTCAGATGCATCCCTTATCCCCAGCTTCAACAAAGCCCCTTTTTTATGGCTTCTCTCACGTAACTTTGCCCCGCTAAAAGATAGCAGCCATAAAGGTTATATTAGTCAAATCAGCAATACCGTAATTTCATTTGACCAATCTGACTCACTTATTATTTGACCCTTTTGACCCCATTACTATGACCCTTTTCGAACAACAATCAACCGAATTCATTTCCCGTCACATCGGACCCAATGAAGCAGACACTCAAAAAATGCTGAAAAAAATTGGTGCCGGCAGTATTGAAGAGCTGATCAGTAATACAGTGCCGCCGGCAATTCGTATGAAACATTCGCCGGACATACCATCGGCCATGAGTGAGCATGAATACCTGAAACATATTAATGAGATTTCGCAGAAAAATAAAGTGTTTGCCAATTATATAGGCCAGGGCTATTATGATACCATCATTCCTTCGGTGATACTGAGGAATGTGTTTGAAAACCCGGGCTGGTACACCCAATACACTCCTTACCAGGCCGAAATTTCACAAGGCCGCCTGGAAAGTTTATTAAACTACCAAACCATGGTAAGCGATATAACGGCACTGCCTATTGCCAATGCCTCATTACTGGATGAGGCTACAGCAGCTGCTGAAGCCATGACGATGTTTTTTAATTCCCTGAACAAACAGGACCATATAGACAGGCCGAAGTTTTTTGTGGATGCTGCTATCTTTCCGCAAACAAAGGATGTACTGGTAACAAGAGCAGTACCCGTAGGCATTGAAATAGTGGAAGGCGATTATGCTACTGCTGCTATTGATGCCACTTATTTTGGCGCAATTGTTCAATATCCAAATGATAAAGGGTCTGTAGAAGACTACAGGAATTTTATAAACAATGTACATGCAGCCGGTGCCTTTGTTGTAATGGCTACTGATCTGTTAGCCCTTACATTATTAACACCTCCCGGAGAATTGGGTGCCGATGCAGCTGTAGGATCCGCACAACGTTTTGGTGTGCCGTTGGGATACGGCGGGCCGCATGCTGCTTTCTTCGCCGCCAAAGATGATTTTAAAAGAAGCATACCCGGACGTATCATCGGTATCAGCATAGATGCGCAGGGCAACAGGGCGCTGCGCATGGCCCTTCAAACAAGGGAACAACATATTAAAAGAGAAAAAGCCACTTCCAATATTTGTACAGCCCAGGCATTACTGGCCAATATGGCTGCTATGTATGCCGTATACCACGGCCCCGATGGGCTCAGGAATATTGCAAAACGAATTGCACTATTGACACAGACCACCGCTGAGGCTGTCAAACACCGCGGGTTTGAACTGGTTTCTGAAAATTTCTTTGACACTATCACTGTTAAAACCAACAATACCGCCGCTATACGGGAGAAAGCGGAGAGACAACGCATCAACCTCCGCTATATTGATGCAAAGCATATTGGTATTTCTATTGATGAAACTACCGGCATATCAGATTTATTTGACCTGATAAATTGTTTTGAAAATGATAAAGACCCGGTGGCATTTGATATGTATCATGATGCTTCACTTGACCATATTCCTGCTGGCTTAACCCGCACCACAACTTTTCTTTCGCACCCGGTGTTCAACACCCATCACAGCGAAAGCCAGATGATGCGTTATATTAAACAACTGGAGAATAAAGACCTCTCACTGAATACATCAATGATCTCTCTCGGCTCCTGTACCATGAAACTGAATGCCGCCTCCGAAATGATGCCGCTTAGCTGGGCACACTGGAGTAAAATACATCCCTTTGCCCCGGCTGACCAGGCAGAAGGATATAAATATATCATTGATGAACTGGGCAAGTATCTCTGTGAGATCACAGCCTTTGATGCATGCAGCCTGCAGCCCAACAGCGGCGCCCAGGGCGAATATGCAGGACTGCTTACTATCAAATCTTTTCATGAAGCGAATGGCGATCATCACCGTAAGGTCATGCTCATCCCTATTTCTGCACATGGCACCAATCCTGCCTCTGCAGTAATGGCCGGTATGAAAGTGGTAGTGGTAAAAGCATTGGACAATGGTTATATAGATGTAGATGATTTAAAAGCCAAATCCGCCCAATACAGTAATGATCTTGCCGGTATTATGATTACCTATCCAAGTACTTATGGAGTGTATGAAGAAACAGTAAAAGAAATTACTGATATCATTCACCGGCACGGCGGGCAAGTATATATGGATGGTGCTAATATGAATGCGCAGGTGGGATTAACAGCTCCCGGATTGATCGGTGCTGATGTTTGCCACCTGAACCTGCATAAAACATTTGCTATTCCACATGGTGGTGGTGGCCCCGGCATGGGACCGATTTGTGTGAAAGCGCATTTGGCGAAACATTTGCCGGGCCATTCGTCTGACCGTCCCGGTCTGACGAATGCACAGTCAGACGGAGGCCATCCCGGTCTGACGAATGCACAGTCAGACGGAGGCCATCCCGGTCTGACGAATGCGCAGTCAGACGGAGGCCATCCCGGTCTGACGAATGCACAGTCAGACGGAGGCCGTCCCGGTCTGACGAATGCACAGTCAGACGGAGACCGTCCCGGTCTGACGAATGCACAGTCAGACGGAGACCGTCAGACTGTGTCAGTTCAGACTGGTGCTGTCTCTGCCGCTCCTTATGGTTCCGCCAGCATCCTTTTAATTTCTTATGGCTATATCCGTATGCTGGGACATGAAGGCGTGAAAGCTGCTACTGAATATGCGATACTCAATGCCAACTATATGAGGGCAAGATTAGATGGCGCTTATGATATTCTCTATACCAATCATAACGGGCAGTGTGCCCATGAATTTATTGTAGACCTGCGGCCATTTAAAAAATCAGCAGAAGTGGAAGCAGAAGATGTGGCCAAGCGGCTTATCGATTATGGATTTCATGCACCGACGATGAGCTTCCCGGTACCGGGCACTATAATGATAGAACCTACGGAAAGTGAAGACAAAGCCGAACTGGATCGTTTTTGTGATGCATTGCTTTCCATTCGGGAAGAAATAAAAGCTATCGAAGAAGGACGGGTTGATAAAAAAGATAATGCATTGAAAAATGCCCCGCATACCCAGCAGGTGGTAACAGCTGATGAATGGAAACACAGCTATACCCGCCAGGAAGCCGCCTTCCCGTTGTACTATGTAACACAAAATAAATTCTGGCCTTCGGTGGCAAGAGTGAACAATACACATGGCGACAGAAACCTCATTTGTACTTGTGAACCAATGGAGAGTTATATGGTAGTGGAAGCCTGATTATGAATAATAAAGAGAAACTCCTGCTTTCGCAGGATTTTCTGATAAATAAATATTTTGTCTGAATTTTCTTTATCAGCTAAGCTACTTTCCCCGTTGGAGCTCTTTACCTGAATATTGATTATTGATAATTGAATATTTCAATTTAAGAATACTCAACACTAAATATGCAATAATCAATATTCAAGTGCTTCCTGACAGGCACTGCTGCATTAAACTATTATTAAAAATCATGCTCACCGGTTTACCTTCTTACCTTGTCATAACTTTCCTGGTGGCTGTTGTGCTGACCTACCAGCTATTTATACAGGCTGTAAAAAACAAACTTGTTCCATCGCTTATTATTACAGGCTGGCTGATCATAACAGGCTTTCTGGCCTGGTATGGTTTTTTTGCTGATACATCAGGCATGCCGCCCGCATTTACACTGGCTGTAGCCCCTGCCCTCATTTTTATTGCAGCCTTATTCATCACCAAAAAAGGGAATGCCTTTATTGATGGTCTTACAATACGACAATTGACCCTCGTTCATATTGTTCGCATACCAGTAGAATTAACCCTCTACTGGCTGACAGCCCATAAAGCGGTACCGGAACTAATGACTTTTGCCGGCAAAAACTTTGATATCCTCGCCGGTATCACTGCACCGGTCATTTACTTTATTTGTTTTAATGGAAACCAGGTGAAAAACCGCCGGTTATTGCTTGCCTGGAATTTTATTTGCCTGGGCTTATTGCTCAATATTGTTATTCACGCTGTGCTGTCGGCCCCCTTTTCTTTTCAGCAACTTGGCTTTGATCAGCCCAATATCGCCGTTTTGTTTTTTCCCTTTACATGGCTCCCCTCTTTTATCGTAATGGTGGTGCTGCTTAGCCATTTAGCTGCCATCCGCCAACTTATGAAGAGACATTAACAAAACGCTGCTGCAATTTCATTTCGGTCAATCCACTTATAAACCATACCTTTAACGCCATTAATCAATAATACAAAATACAATGAGCGACAAAAATCAGGGAACCGTTAAGTTTTTCAATTCTGAAAAAGGCTTCGGCTTCATTAAGCATGATGATTCTAACAAAGAAACTTTTGTTCACGCCAGTGGCCTTATCGACCAGGTAGCTGAAGGTGACAGAGTTCAGTTTGAACTGCAGGAAGGCAAAAAAGGTATGAATGCAGTGAATGTAAAAAAGACTAACTAAGAAATTTTACAAGATAATTCAGCCAACAAAAAGACCTGGTCTCAAAACCGGGTCTTTTTTATTTTCAGGGCTATACTTATACCTTCTTATTTAAAATCTTCTGCCTCTTCCCCCACCACCATTTCCCCTATTATCGGAATTACCTGCAGGCTGCCTGTTGCCTCCATCATCACTGCGTCTTTCAAACTGCCGGGGCTGTTGTTGTGGCTGAGGCCTGGATTCCTGCCTTCTTTCCATGGGCTGCTGTGCGGGTTGTCGTTGTGGGCCGTTACCATTATTATCTGTTCTTTCTCCTGGCTGCCTGATTGATTCCCTGTTGGGTACATTGGTATTACCGCCATTACCATTTCTTCTTTCAAAACGGCGGCTGTCAGCAGCACCCGGACCATTAGGTTCTCTCCTGTCTTCCGGACGTGACATTCTTCTTTCCGGTTGAGGTGGTTGATTATTATCCGTACGTTCCATTCTTCTGCGATAGATATTATTGTCTCCGCCATTATTGGCCGGCTGACGAATATCTTCGGGTCTTCTGAAAGGAGGATTATCAGTCCTTTCACGACGGTCGCCTGGCCTGTTTATGTTACCACCATTATTTCCGTCATTACTTCTTCTGTCATCTTCAGTCCTTCTGAAAGGTGCATTATCATTTCTGCCACGGCGGTCATCAGGTCTGTTTATGCCACCGCCGTTATTAGATGCATTATCCCTTCTGCCATCATTATTTCTTCTGAAGCCATCATCTGACCGGCCATTGCGGAACTGTCCATTGCTTCTGTCGAAGCGCTCAAACTGACGGGGAGAATTAGTTCTGTTATCATCACGACGAACATTGGGGCGATATACATTTACTTCATTGTTCCGGTAAGATGTTCTGCCGGGATTGTAGCTTTCGCGAAACCGGACCGGGTTTATTCTTCCGCAATATCTTTCCGCATCATAACGGCGCGGGCCACATCTGAATCCATAGCTTCCGCCATAATTATAATTATTATTGATAATTATTGTTTGATGTATGATGGTTACATTCCGTCTCCGGTCCACACAATAATCAAAAATGCGGGGTGAGGTTATATATTGACGCGGGGCAAAGCACCAATAATTATCGGGAGGTGAATACCCGCCAATATTGAAATTGATGCTGATGTTGATACCCGGTCTTATAGGTGCCCAACCGTAGTAATCGCCACCATCTCTCCAGGCTACCCAGGCCGAAGACCATTCATAACCCGGTACCCAGAACCAGCCATAGTAAGAATCTTCTTCCCAACGGCCATAGTGAAAAGGTGCCCATCCCCAGTCGTAATCGGATACCCACATCCATTCATAATTTTCAGTCCATACCCAGTGTCCCTTGGAACTGTAAGGACGAAAATCATCGCCTGCGTCAGGCACCCACACATAACCATAATCAGGGTTATCCACCCAGCGGCCATAAGGACTCAGTTCATCATAAAATGTTTGATAAGAGACCTCCCTGTCGGAATCATACTGGTCATACTGGGCGGAGGCCGTGTTTCGAAGAGAGCTGCCAAGCACCAGTATACATGCAATGACAGCCATTTTCAAGTTTCGTTTCATGGTCATACTTTTTTTTGTAATAAATAGATTCATTGGGAAAATTATAAAGTGGTTTTCTTCTATTATTACGCTAAACTATGACGCTATAATTATGCCATAAGGGTTGTGATAAAAGAGAGGAGACATGGTTTTAGCAAAATATTGTACCAGATGTTAAAATAAAAAAGAGGCTGTCCCGGACTTTTTAGACAGCCTCTCAAATAACTTGCAACATTGTCTATTCGCTTCTGTTAAACTGCATCATATCTTTTTTGTACCAACTCCCAATTCACCAATTTCCACCAGGCACCAATATAATCTGCCCGTTTATTCTGGTACTTCAGGTAATAGGCATGTTCCCATACATCCAGTGCCAGCAATGGCGTTCCTTTTAACTCACTTATACCCATCAATGGATTATCCTGATTAGGGGTTGATCCTATTATCAATTTTTTATCCGCATTCATTACCAGCCAGGCCCAACCACTGCCAAACCTGTTTTTACCGGCATCGGCGAATTGCGTTTTGAATGCATCAAAAGATCCCAGGTCCCTTACTAATGCATCCATCATACCTGTTTGCGGTGTATTGTTTTCCGAAGGACTCTTCATACTCTTCCAGAAAAATTCATGATTATAATGACCGCCGCCGTTGTTGCGCATTTTGACAGAATACTTAGATATTTTTTTCAACAGTGCCGTAAGAGGCATCTTCGCCGTATCCACTTTTTCTGCTGTGGCCGCATCGGCCAGATTTTTGGCATAAGCGGCCGCATGTTTGGAATAATGTATTTCCATGGTCATGGCATCTATTACCGGTTCCAGGGCTGAATAGGAATAAGGCAACGGTTGCTGACCATAAGGAATTTCTTCGGCACCCCAATGTGAATGATTTGTATTTCTGTTCTCAAATCCATTTGCCAGTGAGGGCAGTGAGGTTAACGTTAATCCCGCTGCAAGTCCGGCCATACCACTGCTTTTGATAAATTCTCTCCGGCTGCTGCTATTTTTTTTCATATCCATTTATTTTAAAATTGTTTATAATTTCTATATCCTAAAGTTACTCCTATTTCATTCAAAACGATGGCATACATGGTCATGGGTGCATTTCAAATTGTCGCAACTTAAATCTTTCAGGGCCCGCAGACAAAATACTGAATAGTCGTATAAAAAGACTTTGCCGCCCTTCGGGCTGGGGCCAAAAGCGACAATTTGAAATCCATACATGGTCATGAGCTTGTAAATGCCTTGCAAATTCCCTTTATTTTTTATGCGATGAAACTTATCTTCGTCACCGCCTGATGCACTTAAAAGATTATTATACCATCCTGAAAATAACACCTGGCTCCACCCTGCCGGAAATTAAAAGAGCATACCGGAAACTGGCATTGCTCTATCACCCCGATAAAAACAACAATGATCCCCTGACAACAGCCCAATTTGCTGAAATAAAAGAAGCCTACGAAGTGTTGAACGATCCGGCCAAAAAGGAATATTATCTGCAGCAACGATGGTACTACCAAAGCATTGGTAAAAGAAAAACACAGGACATCATTACCCCCGTGAATGTGCTGAAACAGGCGCTGGAACTGGAACGGTATGTTTCCAAACTGGATGTATTCCGGATGGACAAAGAGGGCCTGAAAGAATTTATCCTCGGTTTAATACCCAACAGTACCATCCAGCAGCTGCATACTTTTAAAGAAGTGGATACAATCCTGCATATTTGCTCCATAATATTGCGGGCCATGAAACCGCTGCCACTGTCATATACGGAAGCGATCATTACCCAATTGGAGAAACTGGCGGCGGATGATCCTCCGGCTGTAGCTGAAATCGCAAATTTTGTTCACCTGCATTCGAAAAAGAACAGAAGGGAAACATATACGCTTGTCCTTACAATTATTATAACCATCCTGTTGTGCCTGCTGATATTTTTGGTGGGGCGCTAAGGAGGGGACGAATATCGAACAGATGAGCAAGGAACAGTTGAATATCGAAGTACGCCCCTTCATCATTCATTATTCCTTGTTCATCTGTTCCTTTGTTCGGCATTCTAATCAGTATATTTGCGGTTATGCATTATGTTTCAGTAGAAGGATTAACGAAGAGTTATGGCATACAGCCCCTGTTTTCCAACATTTCTTTTAATATCGAAGAAGGTGATAAAATAGCCCTGGTGGCCCGCAATGGTACCGGCAAATCCACTTTATTAAGAATACTGGCCGGCAAGGAAACTGCTGACGAAGGCAAAGTGTGGATCAGCAAAGATGTGGACGTGGTGCTGCTGGAGCAGGAGCCTTCCTTTGCCGAAGAAAAATCGGTACTCGACAATATCTTTTTTCACAATCATCCTATCATCAATGCCATCAAGGAATATGAATTGCTGGAGGAAGATGGGGACCCGGAAAAACTGAGCAATGCCATCATTAAAATGGATGATCTGGGTGCCTGGGATTTTGATGCGAAAGTAAAACAGGTGCTGGACAAGCTGAATATCCACCACCTGCAGCAACCCGTAAGTAAACTGAGTGGTGGCCAGCGTAAAAGGGTGGCCCTTGCCAAAACATTAATTGATATCGGGTTTGAACATAAGCATGTGCTGCTGATAATGGATGAACCTACCAATCACCTGGATGTGGAAATGGTGGAATGGCTGGAACATTATTTCGATAAAGAAAAAATAACACTCCTTCTTGTAACCCACGACCGTTATTTCCTGGACGCGGCCTGTAATGAAATTTGGGAGATGGAAGGAAGTAATATCTATGTACACAAAGGCGACTATCAGAATTACCTGGAAAAAAAAACAGCCCGTATAGAAAGTGATATGGCCAGTATTGATAAGGCCAAAAACACCTATCGCCGTGAGTTGGAATGGATGCGCAAACAACCCAAGGCCCGCACCACTAAAAGCAAGAGCCGCCAGGATAACTTTTATGTGGTGGAAAAAAAGGCTAAACAACAAATCGTGGATGAGCAATTGCAACTGGATATGAAGATGAACCGCCTGGGAGGAAAGATTGCGGAGCTGAAGAAATTAAATAAAAGCTATGGCGAAAAAATATTGTTAAAAGGATTTGACTACACTTTTAAAAAAGGCGAACGGATAGGTGTAGCCGGGAAAAATGGTACGGGCAAATCCACCTTTATTAATATACTGCAGGGTATAGAAAAACCGGACAGCGGCAAAGTAAATATTGGTGACACGGTGATCTTTGGCAATTACTCCCAACAGGGCCTGGTGGTTAAAGAGGATATGCGGGTAATTGAATATGTAAAGGATATTGCTGAACATTTTCCACTGGCCAGTGGCGGTTCTTTAAGCGCTGCCCAGTTTCTTCAATTATTTCTATTTGATCCGGATAAGCAATACACTTACATCAGTAAACTGAGCGGAGGTGAAAGAAGAAGGCTCCACCTGCTATCCATACTATTCAGAAACCCCAACTTCCTGATATTAGATGAACCCACGAATGACCTGGACCTGCCAACCCTGGGAGTGCTGGAGAATTTTTTAAGTGAATTTCCAGGCTGTTTGCTGATCGTATCACATGACCGTTATTTTATGGACAGGCTGGTGGACCATCTGTTTGTTTTTGAAGGCAATGGTGTAATCAGGGATTTTCCCGGCAATTATTCTCAATACAGGGAAGCAATGGCTGACGAACAATCTCCGCTGGCCATAAAAGTGGCGGCTGAAAAAGTGCAGAATAATCAGCCCCCACCTTTGCCACTGCAAAAGCGCCAGCCGACCTTTAAAGAGAAAAGAGAATTTGAACTCATCGAAAAGGAAATGGCCGAACTTACCCGGGAAAAAGAACTGGTAACAGAAAAACTGAATAATGGCAACACCCCCTTTGAAGAACTGCAGCAGCTTTCCATACGAATAGGGGAACTGACCAGGGTGCTGGATGAAAAAGAACTTCGCTGGCTGGAACTGAGTGAACTGCAATGATTTTCTTATTATCTTACAGGGCAACCATTAACACACCAGTATATGGAGTTCCTGCTTTTACTACTCACTACCCTGTATCACACAGGGCCACAGAGCGGCGTAAATTACCCCGGAAATAAAATATTGCTTGTTACAGTTACAGAAACAGGTATTGTAACCGTAAACCGTGATACAGTGGATGCCGATCACCTGGCCCCTTATATCCAGGAACGGCTCTTTAAAAGTTATTTGGGGACCGGCCAGATGCACGATGCCATTACACTTAAACCGGCTGGCGGTAATGTGCCTGAAATGGTAATCACCGTTATAATCAAAGAAATAAAGGAAGGGCAAAAAAAAGCCCTTACAGAAGTGAGCCTGCAGAAATACCGGAAAACGTTTGACGGCCTTGATAAGCGCAAACAGGATCGGCTGAAAAAATTATTCCCCGTTTTATTTCAATCAGATTTTATGTAATGCCGTGTGCTATGAAAAAAATTATACTGCCTGGCATTATTCTAACTTTTTTTCTGCTGCCCTTCCTGTTGCCGGCACAAATTGTAAATATTGAAAATGCCCGGATGCAATCTGATACGGTGGGATGGATGGGTGGTACAGGTGCAGCCGTCAATCTTACACAAAATACCCAAAAGATATTTGGCGCCGACCTCGAAGCGCATTTGCAATATAAAACAAGCAATGATAAAGGTCTCTGGCTGATACTGGGTAATTACAATTTTTTAAAAGCAGGCAATAATAAATTCATTTCAAATGGGTTTGCCCATTTACGCTACAACCGAAAAATAAATAACTGGCTGCGATGGGAAATTTTTAGCCAGTTTCAGAATAACATCATTACACAAATTGATTCCCGGGTACTGGTGGGTACCGGCCCCCGCTTCCGGATAATTAAAAATGCTGTCTTCAGGTTATATGCTGCCACTCTTTTTATGTATGAACGGGAAAAAGAAAGAACCGCTCCTGCTATATCCCACATCGATCTGCGAAACAGCAGTTATGTTTCTTTTACCTATACTCCCAAGGAGAATATGGAAATCATCAGCACCACTTTTTTTCAACCATTGTTAAAAAAATTGAGTGATTACCGGATATTAAACCAGGTGTCTTTAAAAGTAAAAGCTACAAAGCATTTCAGCCTTTCTGTAAAATGGAATTACCTGCACGACCGTTTTCCGGCGGGTACAGCACCCCGCACCACCTATACTTTTGGAACTGGTATTGATTATGATTTTTAACTGTTACTTTATTAAGGCAGCGTAAGCTCTTTTGCTATAATAGTTGTATCTCCGGGAATCTTTTTTTGTGCCGCACAAAATAGAATGGATAAACCCGTTCAGTTCCACCTGCTGAGTATGATAGATGCCCCGGTTGGTGTTTTGTTTAAAAAAAAACTGTACCCGTTCATCATTACTTTTATACACGGTGATGCTGTCTGTATTCATCAACCGGAAGTCCATTTCATTTTGCAGGTGCTGCAGCAAAAGATGAGAACGGTACCATGTGCCGCCGGTGGCTGATACCACTGGTTTGCCATTGTACAGGGCCGCACTGTCGTTATAAGCAAATACATTTAACGCTGCGCCTTTTACATTTGTCAGCCAGTTTTTCAATTTGGGGAAGTAACTGCTGTCGTATCCATAGTCACTGTCAAGAAAACTTATACGTTTTATATAAGAGGGTATCTCCTGTACCCCGGCGAGGCAGCCAAAAATAAAACTGCCACCACCACTATGGCCGTTCAGATAAATACTTTTCTGATGAGTGGTTATTGATGCTGCCAGCGAATCAGTCAGCAGTGGCAGGCGAATTTTATAATCCTGGTGTTTTTGTTTCCATGCAGGCCAGCTTTTATATTGATTCTCCAGGTAGATAACAATAAAATTTTTTCTTTTTAATTCCTGACGGATAAAAATTGTTTGCGCCCTGATATGCTGGATATCAAAATGCCAGTCATCTCCCGGTCCCATTTTTTTACCCATTGTTTGTGCTGTGCTGTTGCCATTGGGCAGTGCATAGAAGCAGATAATAGTTTCTCCCCGGGGATGCAAATCAATGGGCCTGTCAATAGTAACCTTTATATCTCCGTTGCAAAAGAAAGAGTCAATCCTGCTGTTGTTCTGTCCGCTTACATGGAGCAATATGAAATGCGAAAATAGTAATATTACTAATTTAAGATTCATTGTTTTCTTAATATAACTAATCCAACTCAGGCAATATGATGCAATGCTATCGTAGTTTTCCGATATCTAATCATAAACTTAATAAAATCTATAAAATTGAAGGCCTATTCATTTGCAAATCTGAAAATTGATTTTACATTTGTACTACCTCTCAAATTCTTTCCAATCCTTTCCGAATACCCGACTCCCAGCTTCCTTGAAAACCTGGTTACGAAATCTATTTGAAAACTAAAAAATCAGGTTATGAAAAAAATTAGACTCAGTCTTGCAAATGAAGACGTGCAGGCAGGCCTTATTATTTCCGGCTTCGCTGTTGTTTTTGCAATTCTTTTCCTTTTCTTTTTTTAAGAAATTAATTTGAAAAAAAGAGGCTTACAAAAAGAGGCGGGCAAGGTATAACAGGCACAGCTTGTTATAGTCTTTGCCTGGCTCTTTCCAGTACTTCTGTTACTTGTATTTTCTCCATGCATTTGAAATGTCCGAGCGGGCATTTGTCGTATCCTATTTTACTGCAGGGGCGGCACCAGAGTTTGTTTATCTGTACAATTACATCCGATACTGGCGTATAGCCATAATAAGGAGTCATACCAAAAGATGGAACAGTATTTCCCCAGAGTGAAATGATCTGTTTTTTATAAGCAGCAGCTATATGCATCAGACCGGTGTCATTGCTGATAACGAGCCTGGCCTTACGCACCAGGTCGGCGCTTTCATTCAGTTTAAATTTTCCGCAGGCATTATACACTTTCACCGTATCCACAGCTGCTATCTCTTCCCCCTTCACAATATCTTCCGGACCACCCAACAGGATTACGGGATGATTCATCTGTTTACAAAACTCCTTCCACTTATGCACGGGCCATTGCTTGGTGCCATGTGCGGCCCCGATAACACAGGCAATATATCCTGCATGATGTGAGGCGGGTATATCTTTCAATTTTGTTTCTTCTTCGTTTGCTATAAAATAATCCAGTCCTGCTCCGTCATTTTTTACACCAAAGGATTCTACTGTTTTCAGATATCGGTCCACGATATGCAGCCTGGGCAGCATATTTATTTTGAAAGCTGTGTAAAAATATTTCTGGATATTGAGTTTATAAAAGGAGAATGATTTTTTTGTGCCGCCGGGCCGTTTGGACAATGCATTTTTTACCCGGAGCGTTTTTGTATTATTGTGCAGGTCAATTATATAATCATACTTTTCGCTTTTCAATTCTTCTATCATCAGTTCCCAGCTATGGGCCAGCACATGTATCTTATCGATATAGGGATTATGTTCCACCACGGAACGAAAGGAATTTTTTACCAGGAAATGCACTTCTGCATCCGGTGCCTGTTTTTTCAGACAGCGGATAACGGGAGTGGTGAGTACAATGTCACCAATGGAGGAAAACCGTATGATTAAAAATTTAGGCACACTAAAGTTTAAGGCAATATATCCTCGGGTTCGGTATAGTTAAGGTCTTTATGAAATGTTTCTTCTGTAAAATAAAAGGCGATCAGTGTAACAACCATAACAATAATTCCGGTTACAATACCGCTCTGGATCAAACTCATTCCCCAGGTTTTTTGAAATAAACCCAGAAACAGCATATTAATTAATGGCAGCGCCCCCCGAACCATATTGGGAATGGTGGTGGCAGCAGTTGCCCGCAGATTGGTACCAAATTGTTCTGCACCCATGGTTACAAATATGGCCCAAAAGCCGGTACTGAAACCAAGTGCCATACAAATGATATACATTCTTGTATCGCTGTTATTCCAGGAGCTGTAGAATACAAAAAGAGAAATGATGCACATGATGTAAAAAAGCAAAAGAGCTTTTTTGCGGCTTTTAAAATACTGGCTTACCAACCCAATCAGGATATCGCCGATGGCAATAGCAACATAAGCAAACATAATGGCCCTGCCTGAATCAATCGTTACACTGCCAAACATCTGTTTACCAAACCTGTCGCTCTGATTCACTAATATTCCAATTACATACCAGGTGGGCAGGCCGATTAAGATTGCCAATATATATTTTTTAAACCGCTTTGCATTAGTAAAGAAAAGGAAGAAATTTCCTCTTGATACCTGTTGTTGCTTCGCCTGTTTAAACATACCTGATTCCGCAACAGATACCCTCAGAAATAATAATAGTATACCGAGTACTCCCCCTATTTTATAACATAACCGCCAATCTTCTGTAATTTGAAAGGTGAAATAGGCAGCTACTGCCCCAAATAAACCAATACCCGCAACAAGAGAGGTGCCGATCCCTCTTTTGTTTTTTGGCAGCAACTCACTTACTAATGTAATGCCGGCCCCTAATTCTCCCGCCAGTCCCAAACCAGCTATAAACCTGCAGGTGGCATAGTCCTGCACCGTATAAACGAAACCGGTAATAAAATTGGCAATGGAATAAAGAATAATGGAACCAAACAAAACAGATAATCTTCCTTTCTTATCGCCCAGTACACCCCAGATAATTCCACCCAGCAGCAGGCCCACCATCTGCCAGTTGATAACCTTTGTACTGTCTGCCAGCATAGTGGCTTCCGTAGCGCCTACAGCCAGCATGCTTGTTTTTTTTACAATAGTAAACAACAGCAAATCATAGATATCCACAAAGTAACCAAGGGCCGCTACAATAACGGGAATAGATAAAATGCCGTATTGTTTTTTATTCATAGCCTATGCTTGAGGTGCATCGGTAGGTGTACCGCTTTGCTTTTTCTTACCTGTTATCATTTTAATAATTACGGGTGCAGTGGTTACCAGTACAATGCCCAGCACAATTATTTCCAGGTGTTCTTTGAGGTCGAATCCGAACTGGCTGAATATCCATTTTTGAAGAAAAAACCCTCCCAGCACCATGGTGGTTACCCAGGCTATACAACCCACTACATTAAAGAAGTGAAATTTTTTCTGGTCCATTTTTACAATCCCGGCAACTATAGGGGCAAAAGTTCTGATAAAGGGGAGGAACCTGGCCCCAATCACAGCAAGGCCACCATGTTTTTCATAAAAATCATGTGCCTGGTGCAAATATCTTTTTTTGAAAAGGAACCTGTCCCGCCAGTTGTACATAGCAGGGCCTGCTTTACGGCCGGTCCAATAGCCAACTGCATTGCCAAGTATGCCACAAACAGAAATCAAGCCCACTAATAAAAGCAGATCAAACCAGTAGGAATAAGGATAATTAAATCCAAAATATTGTAAGACCTGATAGCCCAGACCGGGCTTTATCTCGCCGCTTTTTGTGGTTATTTCATGGGCAAATATTCCTGTTACAAACAACAGTGAATCCCCTGGTAAAAAGAAACCCACAAATAAACCTGTTTCGGCAAACACTACAAATAATAATAACCAAAGCCCTCCGTTTTCTACATACCACTGGGGCTGTAATAAGTTCGTCCAGTGAAAAGCATCCAGTAAAAATAGTTCCATAAGATCACAGCATTAATTAATGTTCAATAATTGCATCGGCCTCTTTTTCATTAAAAGCCAGTGCTTTTTCATCATCAAATTCCCCTTCCCAGCGGGCTATTACACAACTGGCTAAAGTGTTACCAATTACATTTACCGATGTACGGGCCATATCCATTAGTTCATCAATACCGTAAATGGCCATGATAGGCCATAGCGGAAAATGAAAAGTGGCTGCTGTAGCAATTAGTATTACGAGCGAAGCCCTTGGTACTGCCGCTACTCCTTTACTCGTTAACATAAGGGTAAGACCAATTATCAGCTGTTCACCAAAAGATAAATGGATACCGGCAGCCTGGGCCACAAATACGGAAGCCAATGATAAGTATAAGGTAGTTCCATCCAGGTTAAACGTGTAACCGGTTGGAATTACGAATGAAACGATCTTTCTTGGCACACCAAATTTTTCCATATTCTCCAATGCCTTTGGCAAGGCAGAGTCGGAGCTGGTTGTAGCAAAGGCAATAGAAACCGGCTCCCTTATTGCCTGAACAAATTTTCTTATCGGGATCTTCGCTACCCATAGTGCAATAGGAAGCAACACAAGTAATATAAACATAATCAATGCCACGTAAAGCGTAATAAGCAGTAAGGCAAGATTTTTTAGAATATCAATTCCTAAATGCCCCACCGTCACGGCTATAGCAGCCCCCACACCAAATGGAGCGAAATACATGATAATATTGGTAAATTTGAACATTGTTTCTGCCAGGCTTTCAGCAAAGTCCAGCATTGGCTTTTTCTTTTTCTCATTTAATAAAGCCAGTGCAATTCCGAAGATGACACTGAAGAAGACTATCGGCAGCACATTACCTTCATAGACAGACTTGATAATATTTTCAGGAAAAATATCAATGATATGATCTTGCCAGCCTTTCGGCGGTGTGTCCGGCAATTTGTTCAACAACCCGGCTGGCATTTGTACACCGGCGCTATCAAGTATCGTGATGACTTTTGTCTGCAGTTGACGTTCAGAAGACCTGGGCAGTTCTTTTAACAACTCCTGGGGGATATTGATACCTTTTCCCGCCCCTGATAAGTTAATGGCGGCTAAACCAATAATCAATGCTATTGTAGTTACTACTTCAAAGTATAAAAGCGATTTCCAACCCATTCTCCCTACCTGCTTCAAATTCGAATGGCTGGCAATACCTACGACTAATGTGGCGAAAAGCAAAGGCGCAACAATCGTTTTAACCAACCGGAGGAAAATGGTACTTAAAAATTTAAAGTCTTGCGAACCCTTCGGAAAATCCACGCCGATCTCGACACCTATAGCCATTGCCACTAAAATCCAGGTGGTCAACGATTTTTTATAAATAGCATAAAGTACCAGGCTGCCCACAACAACCCAGCGCATCGTCATCAGTACCTCATTAGAAAAAGAGGACCATCCCTGTCCCTGAATGAAATGCAAAATAGCTGCCCCCGTAAAAATAAGCAAGGCAAGCAAGCCGGCGTTTCGTTTGTTCATATTTCTAATAGTAAGGCTTCAAAACTAAAGGTTTCGTTCCAAATATGGAGAGGTGTATTTCAAATTGTCGCTTTTGGCCTCTGCCCACAGGGCGAAACTGCCCTGTTTTACAGTTACACAATGCTTTGTCTGAAAGTCCGGAAAGATTGATGTTGCGGAAATTTGGAATGCACCTATATTGAGAAAATACAGCGTATTTGAAGTAAAGCGCCACCGTTGGTAAATCTTTTAGCCTTTTTTTAAAGAAATCACTATTTTTCCAGATACTAACCCACAAACTGCCGGACAACCAAATCAATTTTATGGCCGAACAAACAGCTTCTTTCAAACCCACCCTTGGCTTATTTGACGGCACAATGATTGTTGCCGGCTCCATGATTGGCTCAGGTATATTTATTGTAAGTGCAGACATTACCCGGTATACTGGCAGCGCCGGCTGGCTGATCGCCGTTTGGGTTATCACCGGTTTTATGACACTGACTGCCGCATTAAGCTATGGTGAACTAAGCGGAATGTTTCCAAAAGCAGGTGGACAATACGTGTATCTTAAAGAAGCGTATAACCCGCTGATGGGTTTCCTCTACGGCTGGAGTTTTTTTGCGGTAATACAAACAGCCACCATAGCTGCAGTAGGTGTGGCCTTCTCCAAATTTCTGGCTTACCTCGTACCTGAGCTGGGAAATAACTACCTGTTAGCAGACCTTGGTTTTATAAAAATTCATTCCGGACAATTGGTAGCCATCGCCATCATTTGTTTGCTTACTTATGTCAATTCCCGCGGCGTGAAGGAGGGGAAATTTATTCAAACATTATTTACTTCTGCCAAGCTTCTGGCCTTATTCGGCCTTATCGTTTTTGGTTTTATCCTGGTAAAAGATAGTTATTGGGCAGAAAACTGGAAAACAGGTTTTACTGCCATGCAGGTGGAAAAGGATGCAACCGGAAATTTTATTTCTAATGGCAACTGGATCGGTATTGGCGGCTCTGCTTTGATGGGGGCCATCGCTGCAGCCATGGTAGGTTCCATATTCAGCAGTGATGCCTGGAATAATGTTACGTTCATTGCCGGCGAAATGAAAAACCCCAAACGAAATATCGGGATGAGTTTATTTTTAGGCACGCTGATCGTTACTGTTATTTATGTATCTGCCAACCTGATGTACCTGAATGTAATGCCGCTTAACGAACTGGCATTTCCTACAGACGACCGGGTGGCGGTGGCAGCAGCCAATAAAATCTTCCCTTCTTTTGGCACTACATTAATTGCTTTCTTAATAATGGTTTCCACTTTTGGCTGCAATAATGGGTTGATACTTGCTGGCGCCAGGGTATATCATACTATGGCAAAAGATGGATTATTTTTTAGAAAAACAGGTGAACTGAATAAGAATGCTGTACCGGCTGTAGCGCTTTGGGTACAATGTATAGTGGCCAGCCTGTGGTGCCTTAGTGGTAAATATGGCCAGTTGCTGGATATGATATCATTTGTGGTGGTGCTGTTCTATGTTCTCACCATTGCGGGTATTTTTATTTTGCGCAAAAAAAGGCCGGATGCAGAACGGCCATATAAGGCATTTGGCTATCCTGTATTGCCGGCACTATATATTATTATGGGATTGGCCTTCTGTATTCTGCTGATCATTTACAAACCGGAATTTACCTGGCCGGGATTAATCATTGTGCTGATGGGTATTCCGCTTTATTATTTTGCTGTATCCCGTCAAAAAACTAATAAACAATAAAAGTCTTTTACGTTTCTTAACTTAGTCATTAAATAAAAACCAACTTATGAGTTTATTTGTCAGAAAACCGATGGATGCTTTAATGAATGAAGCATCCGAGACCGGAACCCATACGCTGAAAAGAACCCTTGGTGCAAAAGGCCTGATTGCATTAGGAATCGGTGCCATCATTGGTGCAGGTTTATTTTCCATTACGGGTATGGCAGCGGCTAATCATGCTGGTCCGGCAATCACCATTTCATTTGTAGTGGCAGGTTTGGGTTGTCTTTTCGCAGGTCTGTGTTATGCAGAGTTTGCCTCCATGATTCCTGTTGCTGGAAGTGCTTATACTTACTCGTATGCTACGATGGGTGAATTTATGGCTTGGATCATTGGCTGGGACCTGGTGCTGGAATATGCGGTAGGTGCGGCAACGGTGGGAATTAGCTGGAGCCGTTATCTCGTTAAATTTCTGGATGGGTTTGGCATTACATTGCCATCGGAATTAATTTCCGGTCCATGGGATGGCGGCATCATTAATTTGCCGGCAGTATTCATTATTGTATTAATGAGTTTGCTGCTGATCAGGGGAACCAAAGAAAGCGCCTTTGTAAACAGTATAATCGTAGTGGTAAAAATAGCCGTAGTACTTACCTTCATTTTCCTGGGATGGAAATATATCAATACGGCTAACTATAACCCTTACATCCCTGATAATACAGGCAATTTCGGCGACTTTGGCTTCAGCGGTATCATTCGGGCGGCAGCCATTGTATTCTTTGCCTATATCGGGTTTGATGCAGTAAGTACGGCCGCACAGGAAGCCAAGAATCCTAAAAAAGATATGCCTATCGGTATCCTTGGTTCACTGCTGATCTGTACCATATTATATATACTCTTTGCTCACGTAATGACAGGTGTAACCAATTATACCACTTTTGCAGGTAAAGACGGTATTGCACCCGTAGCTGTGGCCATTGATCACATGGGTACTGCCAATGCAGCAGGTGTTATCACACCCGATTATCCCTGGCTGAACAGGGCAATCGTTGTGGCCATCCTGTTTGGTTATGCATCAGTAATATTAGTGATGCTGATGGGACAGAGCCGTGTATTCTATAGTATGAGTAAGGATGGGTTGATCCCCAAAATTTTCTCTGCAGTAAATCCCAAGACACAGACACCTGCAAAAAATAATTTCTTATTCATGTTGTTTGTAAGCGCATTTGCTGCATTTGTACCGGCAAGAGTGGTTGGTGAGATGACCAGTATCGGAACATTATTCGCCTTTATCCTGGTTTGTATCGGGGTATGGGTAATGCGCAAGAAAATGCCGGAGTTGCCAAGAGCTTTTAAAACACCGATGGTGCCGTTAGTTCCCATTCTGGGTATTGCCACTTGTTTATTCATGATGGTGTTCCTGCCAATGGATACCTGGATCCGTTTATTGGTATGGATGCTGATAGGTCTGGATATTTACCTGGTATATGGCGCTAAAAACAGCCATTTGGGTAATGGTACAAGCAGCAGAAAAGGAATGAAATTGGCCAGGTACACTGGCATAGCTCTTTCTGCTCTTTTAGTGGTGGTGGGGCTTTTGCATCAAAATACAGTTGGCTTTGATGCTGACAGAACCTTACTTTATATTTCTCTCGGTTTTGCTGTTGTTCATACAGCGCTTTATGCCAGTAAACTGGGCAGGGCTGAAGATAAATAAAAGCTGAAATAATGAGACTAAGTATAGAAACCGCCCTTTTACCAGGGCGGTTTTTCATTTTATGCATAGCCCCAAATACCCTCCAGGTCTGGTTTACAGCCCTGTCTATGTAAATATGGAGTGGCAGCCCATATTTACATAGACTTTTTTGGGGTAAACTCATCAAGCCTTACTGCCCGGATACGACCGGCAATTGTTATGTCAGAATACAATTTTTGCTTCATTGCCTTACATTTGCATCCGTCGCCGTTAATTTATTCAACGAAATTTTAATGGAGATGCCGGGGTTGGCAGACAGGCCCTTTTCACACAACTAACTAATCAACTAAGTATCAATAACCATGGGAAGAATTTTTGAAGTACGCAAAGCCTCGATGTTTGCCCGCTGGGATAAGATGGCAAAGAACTTTACCCGTATTGGTAAAGAGATAATTATTGCTGTAAAAGCAGGTGGCGCCGATCCCAAAGACAATGCCGCTCTTCGCCGCTGTTTTCAAAATGCCCGCAGTGTGGGTATGCCGAAAGACCGGGTAGAAGCTGCAATCAAAAGAGCCCAGGGCAAAGAATTAGTCAACTATGATGAGATTCTGTATGAAGGTTACGCACCGCATGGTGTAGCCATTTTGGTAGAAACAGCAACAGATAATCATGTACGGACCGTGGCGAATGTAAAATCATGTTTTACCAAAGGACATGGTGCTATGGGCAACAGCGGTAGTGTGGCTTTCCAGTTTAAAAAAATGGGAGTATTCAAATTGAAGCCTGAAGGATTGAATGCAGAAGACATGGAACTGGAGTTGATTGATTTTGGCCTGGAAGAACTGGGTGAAGGCACTGGTGAAAATGGAGAAGACATCCTAGTGGTGCGTTGCGGCTTTACCGATTTTGGTAATATGCAAAAAGCCCTGGAAGATAAAGGCATCACTCCTATCAGCGCCGAATTGGAATGGATACCTTCCACCACTGTACCGCTAAATGATGAGCAGGCTGCCGATGTAAGTAAGCTGATTGAGAAGCTGGAGCAGGATGATGATGTGCAGAAAGTGTTTCATAATATGGGGTGATGAACTCACCTTCGCCAATTTATTTGCCAACTATTAACAATGGCGAAAGTTATGACAGATTAAAGAACCAGAAGTTTTACCCATATATGGGATAAAACTTCTGGCACTAAAATAACATTCGCTAAATTTTTATATTGGCCTGCTTAATTATGGCGGCTTCTTTCAATATTTATTCCTGGAAAGGCATTCAGTTCGTTGGCTGTTGTATATTTTTTTCAATGTTCATTTAATTCAGCTTACTCACCCCTGATTATTCTTCAATTAATTGCCCGGAGCTTTATCAGTAAATGGAACTTTTACATGCACTGGTGTTGCTATTCGTTTTTTATTTACAAACTGAATAATTTCAAGTTTGTAAATACCCGGTGATCGTTTAAATATCATTGGATATTTTATTGTTCCATCTTTGTTCACCGGTATACTTTTTACCAGAATCTGGCCATTTAATTCCAAACTGGTTGACGAGGAAGCT
The DNA here is from genome assembly GCA_031441485.1 of Chitinophagaceae bacterium. GTDB lineage: Bacteria > Bacteroidota > Bacteroidia > Chitinophagales > Chitinophagaceae > JJ008. Next base: position 39,464 of record JANOEQ010000018.1, on the reverse strand, counting down.
GAAAAGCCATACCCGGCGATGGTGATACTGCCGCTTGCTCCTACTACCATCTCACCTGCACGGGTTGTGCTTGTAATTATACTGGCTACCGGCATCGTAACATCAGGATCAAGCATTGGCACATAATCAGGTTTCATCATAGCTGGCAGCACCCTTGTTTCTGCAGTTGGCAAGGTATAGTTGCCGTCAAGCGGAAAATCCGAGATTGGTTTTACAAGATTTTTTGGATTGATAATTATAAGATTGGAAACACATTCCGACTTACCAGGCCGGTATAAAGCCGGATTAAACCGCCATAAACCACGACCGTAGCTGCTTACCAAAGCGGTTCCATCAAAATCCCACCAGATGGAAGTAATTTTCGGGATCTGTTTGGAACCAGGGATCCGGCACCAGCTCATTCCCCCGTCTGAAGAATAAATAATGCCTGATTGTTTAGTGCCAATAGCGATCTGCCTGCTGTCAGATGGATTGAAACTGACCGTATAGACAGAAAAGTTACCCGGTTCGAAGAAGACATAACGGTCATTCTCTGTGATAAGGCCGGTTAAAACATAATCGGCCTTCCATGTTTGGCCGCCATCGAAACTCCACTTCATCACTTTGTTTTCTACATCAGGCGCCAGCAATTTACGGCTATCATTGTTATCAAATCCATACACCGCAGGCCAGGCAAAGTCGTTTGCATACACCATTAAACTACCCATGCTTCTCACATTATCCATATTGGTCAGACTATAAACTACCTTGAATGGAGGAACATTTTTTTTCTGCAGGCGCAAGAGCCCGACATTTGAAAATTCATTAGTAAATGGCAATTGTCTTGCATAAGGCAGGTACATAGTAAATTCAGGATCAGTATCAGTTTTTTCTCCCTGCCATAAACGATACCCACTGATACGGCTTATTTCAAACCAGGTCCTTCCATTTGAAAAAGTATTCATTATTCGGATGTCACCGGAAAGAGTATCAGTAAAAGTTTGTAAATAGCTACTGGAACCGACATACTTTGGATTGCCACGGGGCTGTCCGGGATCCTGCCATTCCACTAAATCTGTAAAATTAGACCGGCTAAACTGGTTCCAACCACTACTGTTATTAACACTTACTACCGATTTTAAAGATGGGTCGGATATAACCCTGGGGCCGTCAAACCCACCACCCTCGATTCCACCTTCATAAGGCCATGTAATCCCTCCGTCGGACGAAGACCACATAACATTATCCTGTGTGCCAATATAATAATCTGTTTTAACCGGTTCACCAGATCCCGGTCTTACAATTCTTTGGCCCCATGCCTGGTTTATCTGTAAAGCATTATATCCGCCCCGGCCCATACCAACGCAGTTCCAGGTATCACTGCTTTTTTTAAAAACGCCTCCGTCACCAGTAACATAAAGCAAACTGTTATCAACGACAGCACCAGACGAAATGTCGTCATGTGCTACATTCATTCTTTGCCAATCCGCACTAAAATCAGTAAGCCTGTCTTTATGGTATCTTTTTCTTGCCAGTGCTACTTTGTGTACATACACATCAACCATATCCCTTTCCGAACTTCGAGTAATAACTACCAACGGCGTTCTCGAAACCCGGCCAGCAGGCCATGGCATTGAATGCCCTGTAAAATTTCGGGCTGTATCACCTGAATACAGCAGGGTGTCGAGGTTGGGAGTAATAAAAATATCCTTTTCATAATATGGTGATTGGGCTATCCCATGTACATTTTGATCTGAGAAACCAACTCCTGTTGTTGATTTCCGGAATGGCACCCCAAGGTACATATCATTGCAATAATATACACCGCTTTTAGCACCAATAACAAGTTTGCCTGAACCAAATGAATGAACTGAGTACACTGCATTTTGCAATTTACCCGGACTTACTGGAATTGTGTTATCATGGATTACATGTTCCCACCGGGAATGAGAGGACATACCAACTGCCACACCATAATCAGTTCCAACATAGGCTACTCCGTTCCTGTCGAAACTAATGCCGTAAGCAGAATACCTTTTTGGAAATCTTGACCTGTCTCTTGCAGATGGAGAAGGAACTAAACCATCTATCTGGCTCCAGGTTTCTCCCCTGTCATTACTTAACCAGATACCCATTTTGTGAGAAGTATCTGTATCGGCAAGGCAGGTAGCAATTACTTTGTTGTGAAAAATCGGGTTGTACTTAACGTCCATCATATCGAACACAGGTAAATTATCCAGGTGACGCCAGCTTGTGCCTCCATCTGTACTCTTAAAAAGGCCCCCGGAAGCAGAAGCGGCAATTACCTCATTGGTGGTAACGGGATGAACAGTAATGGATACTGTTCTTCCGCCCCAACGGATATCAGGTTGTAAAGGCTGAATAGATTGAGAAATTAAATTGAGGCAGCTCACCATCAGAATTGTAAAACACAAAAGTAATTTTTTCATACAAATATTTTATTTTAGAATGCAAATGCTTTTAAAACTTACGACTTCTAAACTCTCTTTATCTAATCACCACACTTTATTTACACCCCTTTGTCATCTCCCACAAGCCGGGTTATTTTCTTTCCAGGTAATTGTACCAGCCCCATCGTAATTATTAATGATATAGCATAGTACATTGGGGCCACTTCTTTGTTTTATGCTTACAACTATTCCTTTAGAAGAGTAAAGGTTGCTATAAGGACCCGCCTCAGTAGTACTGATATAGCCGCCATTCTCTTCCATATACACAGCTAAAATCTGAATATCTGAAATGACTAAAGATGGTACTGCAGCCATTGTATTGTAGTCTTTAACCGGACCTGCAAAAGCTTTGTAATCGCTTTGCTTTATCAGCTTTGCTCCAAATACATGGTTTTCTGTGGCTCCCCCGGGATGCGGGAAAATAATCGGGTTGGGTGGACAGGCTCCATAGTAAGAAAAATTACCTGGACTGCTACCCCATATTACCCTGAATTCTGAACCCAGTCCGGGGTAGTCTTTACTTTCAGGAATATAAAAACTACTGTACGTTACCATACTGGCTGAGGTAGTTTGGTAGGCGAAACAATTTTCCGGCATTGCAAAGCTTACGCTGGGAAAGTTCAGCCTCGGGTGGCAATTGCTTACACCTGTAACAGTAGTTAAGTTTTTAAATGATTGCAATAAACTTTGTGTGCAAGGGGTGAGTGTAAGAGGATTTACTGTGCAGCAGTTATTTCTAACTTTCATTTCCGCTACGGGACCATCTTTTATTGGATATTTTGCAACAGGTTTTATAGCGGCGGTATCTATCCGGTTAGTTTTTGTTTTATCGGGAATTTGAGCGGTGAGTTGGATAAACCCGATACAGCTTACTGCGGAGAGAAGAATTAGCTTTTTCATAATGATTATTTTTAAAGATTTATTATTAATATGCTTTACAGGAAGTTTTTATCTTTTTCGTTCCAGAATTATTTGTCATAAAATTCTATTTTAAAAATACCGGGCAATTGCATATTCTGACGATTGTGATTTACTCATTAATTAAATATGCTGTGATCTTCCCGCTAAAAAGTCTTGGTACCATAGTGATATTTGAAACAATGGAAGCCTCGGGAGAAATAACGGCAGGTGCCGTGAGATAAATATCTTGTGAAAAATGAAAAGTACGTTTGTAGGTACAGCACCCAGATGTAGTAAGATAAAGTGGGTCACCTTCCGCATAGTCAATAATAATCCCGTCATAGTTCATAGAAATGATAGCAAACAGAAGTGAGGGGGTAGTACTGCTACCAGCAGTGACTCTTGAATAACCTTCTACATGATAAAGCCCGGATTTGTTTATTGTAATACTATTCACCCCTATAGAAATGTCAGGAGGGCTAAGGTTATAAATAGTTGTATATGTATTCACAATGGGCAAAGCACTCAGATCACCTGTAAATGAAACAGCAAACCGTACGTTATTGCCAAACGAAGCATTTGCCCAGGTTGGGTCTGCTGCTCCGTTGGACGTAAGCACCTGGCCAGCAGCACCAGTGGCTCCATTCAATCTCAGTAAGCCCGTTGTATTAATATCTCCGTTTACTTCTAACTTAAATACAGGAAATGAATTTCCAATGCCTACATTTCCTGTTGCATCAATCGTAACCCGGGTAAGATTATTAGTACCTAACTGCAGGCTGCCATTTTCAAGATTTGTAAGTGTGGCTGAATTTCCCGTAAGCCCAATTAATAAACCATCCGTTCCGCTGCTCCCGGTAGTAGTATTCGTTATATTCATATACCCATTCGCAGAAACGCTTTCATTTACCTGGAATCGGTAAGCAGGAAGATTTGTACCAATACCAACATTTCCCTGGGGCCGTATTACCAATGAATTGGCGGAATTATAGGTGGGAAAATCTGATCTTGACGAAAAAAACAACCCCTCTTCCCTTACACTTTTTATTGAAAAGTCTGTATAAAATCCAGCAGTTGAACCGCTATTACTTAAAATAAGCTGGGTAGTATCTGCTAAACTGCCTGCACTAATTTTCAAGGTACTTCTTAATGGGTTCTTTACTTCCAATTTTTCTGTTGGCGCTGTAGTTCCAATACCCACATTCTGTGCTTTTATTAAACAAGGGAAAAATAACAGGCCGAGGAGGTATAAATGCCTTTTCATGCTGCTTATGATTTAAGGCAAGGTATAAAAACGGCTAATACAGGTCAATTACATCTTTGTGTAATAGAGTGGATGAAAGACTGGAATTACAAATCCATTATCTTGTACTTCAGGGCTTTTACCACGGCTTCGGTACCGCAGTTTACATGCAATTTATTGTAAATATTCTGGCAATGCTTGCGGACTGTATTTATAGAAATTGCCAATGATACAGCAATTTGTTTGTAGGAATATCCTTTAGCAAGCAGGTTCAATAAATCAACTTCCCGGCTGCTGATATTAAACTGGGGTGTGGTTTTATTTTTTTGAGAAAAAACATTCATTACTTTTTTGGCAATGCCCGGGCTCATGGGCGCTCCACCATCCAGTACTTCATACAGGTATTCGATAAATTTCTCGGGTGATGTTTTCTTGAGGAGATAGCCGTTTGCACCGGCGCAGAGAGCTTCAAACAGCTTATTTTCATCCTCAAACACCGTATGCATAACCACCAAAATCCCCGGGTTAATTTCCTTTATTACTGCCACCCCATCTGTACCCGTCATACCAGGCATATCAATATCCATGATAACCAGTTGCGGATGCAAATCACCCATTTGCTGCTTTACCTTATTGCAATCAGCAAATGAACCTGCTATTGTAAACTCTTTATTAGTTTTCAACAAAAGTTCGATAGAGTGCCTTAACAATTCATTATCCTCGTATATAACTACAGATACTGGCATATTGTACGAAGGTAATTTGTTTATTACCCAAAAGGGATTACATCTTTGTGTAATAGCCAGTTTGGCCGGTTAGAGGCAGTTACTTACAAAGGAATTTTACAGGTAATAGTAGTTTGCTTACCCTTTTCTGATATCACCTTAAAAAGTCCTTTATGTTTCTCGATACGGTGCTTCATATTTCGGATTCCGTTTCGTTCCGTATTTTGTAAAACACCTGTGTCAAACCCCTTGCCGTTGTCGGCAACTACTATGTGTAACTGGCTATTAGTTAAACTAATGTTCAATTTAATATCTGTACATTCAGAGTATTTCAGCGCATTGTTTACCGCCTCTTTACACACCATATATATATCCCGCCGCAGTTCCATTGGCAATTTTAATGAAGGGCCGGGGTCATCTATTTCAATAATGCAGTTTACTGCTTTTGCCTCTGCCATTTCTGATACATACTTTCTTATCCGGGCAAAGGTATCTGCTGCCAGATCATGGACAGGGTTTACACTCCATACAATATCATCCATACTCTCGCCGGCCTGCTGCACTGAATCTTTTATTTGCTGAATGATGGGGGCAGCCTCATTTGTACTTCCTGCTTTAATCAATGCTACCGCACTTAACATATTTACACTGCTGAGAGTAGCGCCAATCTCATCATGCAGATCACGGCTGATACTGTTCCGAACCTTTTGCATTTCCACATACCGATTGATACGGTAACGATAAAGTGCATATAACAATAAACTCAGGGCAAGAAAGCAACAGGAGATAAACCACCAGGTTTTCCAAAAAGGAGGTTTTATGGTAATAGGGAAAATGATCTCTCTTGAATACACACCATTTCCGCTTAGTGCTTTTATATGCAATACATATTTACCAGGTTGCAAACCAACCAGGCTGATCTTACAATCCTGGTTGACGGTAAGTTCATTATCTGAAGATACTCCTTCAATACTGTAATAATAAAACGTTTTAAACGGATATACCCAATCCATCGCAGCAAATTCAATGTCAATATTATTTTGATCATGTGGCAACACCAATTCCTTGATAAATTCGGGCAAAACACTATCCTGCCGAGCCTTATTGTTTATCAATATAGACGTAATATGCAAGATGGGCGCCTTGCTTTCAGGAATCAACTCATTTAAATCTCTTATTAGAAAGCCATTCTCCTGGTGAATAACAATTTTGTTATTGCCTGTTATTGTAACCATTCCATCCAGGTAATCTCTTTCCATTCCATCAAAGCGGTTAAAGAGTCGCCAGGTTTTGTTCCGGGGATTAAACAGACCAAGGCCGGAAGTAGTGCCTGCCCAAACCCGTCCCATCGTGTCAGTATTAATGCTTCTGATAATCATTGAAGGCAACCCATCATCAATGTTATGGTTGTCGAGTAAAGAATAATCTTTTCGGTTTATCACCTGAATCCCACTGCCACTTGTGATCCATAGATCGTTGTATTTATTAAATGCACCCGTTAATACGATCGTAGAGGATAAGTCATTTATTGTATTGCCTGTTTTAAAAATATGATCTACCTTTTTTTTCTGTCTCACGCAGTGAAACATTCCGTTTTTGGTTAGCAGCCATGCATTATCATCCGGGTCCACTATCATTTCGCTGTTCGTCATCGAATATTTACCCCTGAAGATAGTGTTCGGTGGTAAGGGAAATGTTTCAATCTTATTATCCCGGATATGCCAGTAAATAAAGTCGTTCCCGCTCATCATCCAGATATTCCCCTGCTTGTCATGTTTAAGATGCCTGATATTACTTATTACAGAACCGGGCAACGGAATATTCTTATTTGGTTTTAAAAATATTTTCTTTTCTTCATTCCAAAGATATATTCCGTAAAAGTATTGTAACACCCACACCCTGTTTAACGCATCAATGGACAAGTCATAAAAATAACGGTTAGCCTGGCTGGCTGTGTGGTCAAATGAAAGCGGTTTTAAGTTGAGAATATCTTTGTCTAATACATATAATCCGCTGTAGGCATCCGTTGTGACCCAATACTGTTTTCGTTTTTCATCCCAAATAAGTCCTGTAAGATGAGCATTGACTTTATCTGCATCAGGATAACGTATTGTTTTTTTCAACCGCACATAATCAGGGTGCTGTTGATACACATACTGATTACCTCCAATAAAAACACCTGCCTCATCCGTAACAGAAACTTTCTGCATGCTGGGTGACTTTGCTGTAGAATCGGCCGTATTCCTTGGAGGGTTAATATTGGCAGTTAGCCCTGTATTAATATTGAGTTGGAAAAGCCCGGCATCCAGGCAGGCTGCATACAAGATGCTGTCGTTTATCATTTTGAGGTCATAAACAATGGGTGCAATTTTTTTTGGTGTTTGGGGGATGTATTTTTTTGTTTTTATGTTAAAACATTGTAACCCGTCTCCATAAGTACCCAACCACAATAATCCATTCTTATCAGGTTCCATATCGTTGATGTCCATAAAGGGGAAAAAAATTAAAGGGATTGCCCCCGAAGAATAAAATGTAAATTTATTATTGGATTTATCAAATGAAAAAAGCCCGTCAAAGGTACCCACCCATAAAATATTTTTATCGGTTTTGTCTTGTACAATATCCATTACCTGATTGTAATTGTTTGTTGTACCATCTTTGGGTTTATCCGGGTTTGGATAATAAAAATTAAATGTATCTTTTGCAAAATCGTATTTAGCCATGCCACGTCCTGCAGTGGCAAACCACAGGTTCCCTTCTGCATCGTTCACTATCCTGCGGATCCCGTAATAAGGGTTATTATCTTTTGATAAAGCCGGGTATTTTGTAAACTTCCCGCTATGCTGGTTATATTTTGTGACACCATGCTCAAAACCCGCAAACCAAAGATCGTTGTTCTTATCCTCAGCAATATCAAAAATGGAATTGTCGGATGGTGAGTTGGGATTTGTATAATCAGCAAAATAATTTTTATATCGTTTCCCGTCAAACCTTACCAATCCGCTGGAGGTGCCAAACCACAAATAGCCATTCTTCGACTGGAACACACTGTAATTCAGGTTTGAAAAATATTTTGCTTCCGGACCATACGCCATGTAAGGCCCCATTTGCTGTTGGGCAGCAACAGTAAGGCAAAAAAAATACAACCACATAGATATGTTACAACGTAATGCTGCGCTTTGCATACCCCGAATTTAGCATTTAAAGTATAATCCGGTAATCTGTTCTCTCAAAAAAACAGCAGAAGTCTTTAAACCCAAAAAAAAATCATTTGACTGATATATGTAAAAGTTCTGAAAGATCAGTGCTTCAGCGCCGAACCGGAATGGATTCCTTCCACCGGCTTGCCATTAAATGATGAGCAGGCGGCTGATGTGAGTAGACTGATTGAAAAGCCGGAGCAGGATGATGATCCGTCTCCGCTAAAGCCCCGGATGACAAGTGTGCAGAAAGTGTTTCATAATATGGGATAAGCACCTCACTAACTAAATTCAAAGAGACCGGAAATATTTCCGGCCCTTTTTTTACCCTCCACTCTTTTGTGTCATTTGTTATTGCTGCCGACTTACCATTTTCAGCAGTTGATTGATCTGTTCCTGCTGCTGCAGGACACTTCATTTGTACGTATCCACAAATCGTTCCTGATAAATATCCAGCTTTTAAAAGAGTATCAAAAAGGTGAAGGTGGCATAGTAGTGATGAGCAATGGAAAAGAACTGGAGGTGTCCCGGAGGAAAAAGGAATATTTTGTAACCTATATGAAAGAACGTTTTAAATACTAATCAACAGATTTGCATTTTTTCAGGGTTTCCCTAAAATAAAACAGGAAAAAAGCCACCTGCACTATCTTTACCGCGATAGGAAAAGTAAACCCGGCAAATTAAGAAAAACAACGGCGCTGTCACCTCCATGAGAATAGCATTTATCACAAGATCAACACTGCATTCCGTTCCTGGCGGCGATACTATACAAATTGAACAAACAGTACGGCACCTGCAGCAAATTGGCGTACAGACGGACATTTTATCCGCCAACGCCCCAGTAAACTATTCGCAATACGACCTGCTGCATTTTTTTAATATTACACGTCCCGCAGATTTACTTCATCATACCAAAAATGCACTCATCCCTTTTGTTATTACTCCTGTATTAATTGATTACAGCGAATATGACAGGTACTACCGGAAAGGCATAAGCGGATTTATGCTGAGACAATTCTCCCCCTCCGCCAACGAATATATTAAAACAGTCGGCAGATGGATATTTGGCAAAGACAAATTGGCTGATAAACGGTACCTGCTGAAAGGACAGCATAAAGGTATCCTTGAAATTTTACAAAAGGCCAGTCATATATTACCCAATTCATCTGCAGAAATGACAGCCCTTGAAAAGCTGTATGGAATAAAAAAACCTTTCACAATTGTACCAAATGGTGTTGATACTTTTTTGTTTCAACAGAATGAGACGGTAAAACGTAACCCTCAGCTTGTGCTGTGTATTGCGAGGATAGAAGGAATAAAAAATCAACTGAATTTGATCAGGGCGTTAAATGATTCTGAGTTTAACCTGCTGCTCATAGGGGCCGCTGCACCTAATCAACAGGGCTATTACAATGAATGCAGGCAAACTGCAGCACAAAATATACAGTTCATAAATCGCCTGCCGCAGGCACAATTGGTACAATACTATCAAACAGCCGGTGTGCATGTATTGCCCAGTTGGTTTGAAACCTGCGGGCTGTCATCGCTGGAAGCTGCCGCTACCGGGTGTAATATTGTAATAACGGATAAAGGATATACCCGTGATTATTTTGGAGAGCATGCATTTTACTGCGATCCCGGAAACACCACTTCGATATTAGCCGCTATAAGAAAGGCCTCGGCCGGAAAGGATAATGAACAACTTGCAAAAAAAATTACTGAACAATATACCTGGCAAAGAGCTGCCGCTATTACCGCATCAGTGTACACAAAAATTATCAGCCATTGAAAAAGCTTAATATTGGAATCATTGGCACCCGCGGCATTCCCAACCAGTATGGCGGTTTTGAACAATTTGCCCAATATCTGTCAGAAGGATTAGTGGAAAAAGGCCATGAAGTATATGTCTATTGCTCCCATACACATTCGTATCAACAACCGGAATGGAATGGAGTAAAACTGATCCATTGCAAAGATCCCGAACATAAATGGGGAACAGCCGGCCAGTTTTTATACGACAAGAACTGCTTTGCTGATGCGGGCAAAAGGAATTTCGATATCCTGCTTCATCTCGGTTACACAAGCGATGCTGTCTGGCATCGCCGCTGGCCAAAAAACACTATTCACATGATGAATATGGATGGCCTGGAATGGAAGAGGAGCAAATACAACTGGCTTACAAAACGTTTTCTCAAATGGTCGGAATCACTTGCAGCTAAAAATGCGGGCATATTAATAGCTGATTCATTGGCAATACAAGATCATCTTCTGAAACGCTATAATAAAAAAGCAATCTATATTCCGTATGGTGCCACGGTTTTTACCAATCCTGATCCCGGACTCTTAGCAGATTTTAAACTCACAGCCGGTAATTATTTTTTGGTAATTGCACGTATGGAACCGGAGAACAATATTGAAATGATCATCAAGGGATACCTGGAAGCAACATCTGCCTCTCCCCTGCTTGTTATTGGAAATATGGGCAATAGCTATGGAAAATATATTTTCTCCCGTTACAAAAATCCCGGCATCATATATACAGGCGCCCAATACGATCAGGCACTACTGAATAATCTCCGCTATTATTCCTCGCTTTATTTTCATGGCCATTCAGTGGGCGGCACTAATCCTTCGCTGCTGGAAGCTATGGCCTGCGGTTGCACTATGGCAGCTCATGACAATATTTTTAACAAAGCCATTCTGCAACAGGAGGCAGATTATTTTTCTACAAGTTCAGACGTAACAAAACTTATGCTGGCAAAAGCAGATACCGGACAACAAGCACAAAGAAAAGCAATTAACCTGCAGCGAATTGAAACAATTTATCCGCACAAAAAAATAATTAACAGCTATGAAGAATTGATGCAAAAGGCTGTGGTTGAAAAAAACAATCCCGCTACTCCCCGGAAGTAGTTATCGCCTCTTTTTTGCAAACATTCAATTCCGGAAACGCATTCGTAAAAGCCAGTACCCATATCACATACTCAGCCACATTGGTAATATAACTCCCCATGAACTGGTAAAGGAATATAAATACAAAAAGCAACAGCCGGTAATAGTTTGCCCAGACCCTGGTAAAAAAGAAAAGAAATATCTGTATCAGCAACCTGGCACACAACCCAACCCAACCAAAAAGTACTAACGTCTCTGCTGCCGCATTTGGAATGGCAACAGGTGTGGTATGATGATACAGGTAATATCCCCGAATAATATCGCTACCGGCGAAATTCAACTGTCCTGGGCCTATCCCCCAATAGAAATTATTTTTCTCCAGAATTTTTTGGGCCAATACAAACGCATCTCCCGTTCTGCCTGTTGCCGAAGTATCATTTCCGGAAAATATATTCTCTAACCGAAGGAATAAAGGATTTTCCCGGAAAAAAATAATCCCTATTGCAAACATTATTACGGAGATAAAAACGAAACTGATAAACCCGTTAACCACTCTTCGCTTTGTATGTAAAGACCGAAAATGAATAAAGAAGGTAACCAACCCTGATGCTGCAAGGCACATAATAACACCCAGAGAAAATGAGAGTACCAATGGAAGAAAAAGCATGAGCAGCAACCAGCCAGTATGCACAGTCGTCATCCGCAACACGTACCGTATAAAATAAAATAAAAATAAGGGCACAAACACCATGGCGTAATAGGAAGCTTCATAGGTAAACATTTTCAACCGGCGGAACTGATCCACGTTATCCGTTAAGGTTTGCTGTATCCAGAATAGTGAATAGAAGGGTGTAAAATAAAAAATTAAAGCTATAAAACAGAGCAGGGTGTTAATAAGCAACAATTTGCCAAATACCTTTTCCTTATCCGCCCATCCCATCAGCCATGTATAAAATGCCTGTCCGAATATATATATTGCCAGTATATTCAGCATTGTAACAGCATATTTTTGTACACTGGCCTCCACTACAAAAAGATGTGCAAAAATAAAGGGCTGCAATAAAAAGAGGAACGGCAAAAGAACATCCTTCTTTCTTTTATTCAATACCCACATATATAAAAACGGCGCCAGCAAAGTGGTATAAGTAAGTCCCACTGGCAGGCCCACGGTATTGCAAAAAAAGTATACCAGCGCAATCAGCAATCCCGCCTGTACAGCATGCAGGTATATCTGTTTGGCCGGTAATGCCGGCCCTCCGCCATGTAAACGATCATTCAATTGCGTGATATTTGTTTCTAAGATAATCTAAAATGCCCCTGCCCACACCACGGGCCTGGCCCCATTGCAATAAAAAAATTCTTTTCAACCACCGCAGGCCTGCCGCAAATAGCACCCTGTTGATTTTATCTTTCCTGAATTTTGCAATAAAAAATAAACCATTACGGGTGTAATAATAATGGGCCAGGAAGCCTTTGCCAATAACCGTACTGATTTTATCAAAGCAAACAGCAGTGGGACAAACCACCAGGTCAATGCCATTTTGCCTTGCGCTGTAACACCAATCTGTCTCTTCCCAGTACAAAAAATAATTATCCGGCAATATCCCCGTTTTCTTAAAAACAGAACAATGTGTAAACAGGCTTGCTCCTGAAATATAATCCAGTTGCTGAGACGCACCCGGGTTTTTAATCATCTTCACTGTACCCGTATTGAAATTTATCCGTCCACCCCCATAAAAAAGAACTGAGCTCTTTTGATAACACGACTTTACAACTGCGCCAATTATTTTATTGACAGACTGTTGCGCTGCAAAAGTCACTAACTCCTGCAAGGTATCAGGGGCCATTATCATATCCGGGTTCAACAACCATAGATATGCTTCCGCCTGCTGTACATACTGCAATACCAGGTTATTGGCTGCCCCAAAGCCTTCATTTTTTTCATTTTGAATAAAAACAATTTTGGACAATGGTCCTTCATTATACAAACCTGCAAACGCCCTGCTGCTAACCAGCCTGGTATCTCCTGCATGCCCAAACTCTTCATCCAGCTGCTGCAGCGAATTATTACCAGAATTATTATCCACCACCAATATCGTAAAACTTTGATAAGAAGATGCCAGCACAGAACTGATACAGTCCCGTGTGTCTTCCCAGTTTTGGTAATTAACAATAATTATATAAACTTTTTTTGCGTGCATTATACATTGTTTACCGGCCCTTACCGGCAAATCGCCGCAAGGCCAGGGATACACCAACTGTTATATATATTTCTGTAATAAAAATTGCTGCTATCGTTCCGGCTACCTGGTAAAGCTTTGCCAAAACAATATTGGCAACAATAGACAACAAAACAGCAGACGTATAAATAGTAAAATAACTCTTTTTACGGTCAAGCGCCAGTAATGACAATGTACCGGGTATGTTTAAACATATAACAGGAAGGATAATACAAAACATACGCAATATAAATACAGCTTCCGCATTATTATCCTTCATGAAAATTTGCAAAATAAAAGGGGACATGATAGCTACTGCAATACTTCCCATAATAATCAATAAAAAAAAGGGAATAAAGATCCGCTTGAAAAATAAAAGGATCTGCCTGGTACCTGCTTCTGCTAACTGGCATACTTTGGGGTACACCGCCTGGGAAAAAATAACGAGTACCTGCTTTATCGCAAAATAGATTTTTTCCGCTACCCCATAATAACCGGCTACCAGGTCATTAGTAAACAACCGGAGAATAAAAATATTACCGTATTGTATAATATTCATCGACAAATTAGTGGCAGTAATTGGCCATCCGCCTTTCAGCGAAGAAACTATTTCAGGCCATGTGACCTTTTTATACACCAGCCGGAACAGGTGTGAGGCTAATATCATACTTATGATACCTGCCAAAAGATTACCAGCTCCCATAAAAAAAATAAACAGCGGGCTATCACCGGGGCCTTTTATAAAAAAAAGCACCAGGCCTACGAACACCATGCGTGAAAACAGGGTAACTGCTGCCAGTAGTTGCATCCGCTCCATACCCTGAAAAAACCATACTGGTATAGAAGCCTGGCCCGGCACAAACATAAATGCCATACAATAAAGTAAGAAATGGCGCTGTATAAATGGAAACACTAAAGCAATCAGCAGGAAAATGATAACAGCAGCACCACAAAGAAGTGCTTTAGAATAAAGCACCCGGAAATAAATAGCAGATACTGCCGCAATATCATTTCGATTTATAGAAACTTCACGGGTACCCGTTTGATTGAAACCATAGTCAGCAAACGTAGCCAGGTAAAACATAATACCCTGCGCTACTGCCACCACGCCAAAATTTTCCACCCCAATCCTGGCAATAACAAAAGGTATAACGAGCAGTTGCAACAGGGAATTAATTACCTGAACAAAGCCCAGAGAAAAAAAATTTGTCAATAAATGATGTCGGCTGGCGGTAGGCATAGCTGTTGACGAAGATAAGAAGGCAATAACGGCAATCATAGTATACGCCGGGTTTTTTATCGGTAGTAAGCAACCACGTTGGTTATGCATACGATAATTAACCGGCAATTCCTGCATAAATTGCCGTGTCCGTATATGCCGCCGGGGAAAACCTTACTTTTAATAAAATTTACTATTTTCATCAAAAGTCAATTATGTCAGCAGGTATAAAAAATACGACAGCACCCCCGGAAGATATCGACCTGCTTTTATTATTAGAAAGGGTTATCGTTTTTTTTAAAAAATTTGGCCGGTTATTCATAGCGGCCCTGGTCCTTGGCCTTGCTATGGGCTTTTGGTTCTACCGTTCCATTCCTAAAACCTATCAATCCCGCCTTGTAGTCCATTCATTTGTATTGACCAATCCCGAACAGCTTCAGATCGTAAATAACTGGAACAGCCTCCTGAAACAAAAAGAATACAAGAGCCTGTCGGTTTTACTTAATTGCCCCGAAAACATACTGTATGGAGTAAAACAACTGAAAGCTAAAGAAATCCAGCAGGCATTCACCCCTGCCAATCCCAATGGATTTACCATTGATGTATTAGTTACCAATAATAACCTGCTCGACAGCCTGCAGTCCGCCCTGGTATATGGATTTGAAAACAGCGAATACATTAAGGAAAGGCTGGAAGCAAAACGGGCCACGCTGCAGGAGCTTATTACAAAAACTACGATTGAGATTAATCGCCTGGATTCCACAAAAAAGATAATGGAGAATATTATTAGCGGAAACGGACGCAGTACTTCTTCACTTATTGTAGATGGATCCAGCAGCAACCGGCAGTTAATTGAAATGAATGAAAAATTGTTAGGATTTAAGGAAAGCCTTCAATTTACCAATGCCGTACAGGTATTGCAAAGCTTTAGTAAATTCAATAAACCAGATGGGCCTAAATTAATTCCATGGCTGTTGATGGGTGCCGTAGCTTTTTGTTGCCTGGCATGGGCCGGGGCAATGGTTTATAGTATCAACCGAAAACTGGCACAACGAAAAAAAAATCGGTAATCCGGGTATCCTTCATTTTCTAACTGATTTTGCATGAACCAGCCGCCGAAAGAAACATCCCTTCTGCATCACCTGTTATTTGCAGGGTATATCATCTTTTTTACAGGACTTATTTTTTCTTTCAGGGCTGTCAGCAGTATGAGTACGGGACTTTTGGTATTGCTGGGTGTTTTTTTCAACCGGCAGCAGGGAGGCCCATTCATCAATAAGAGCAGTAAAAATTTTTTTGTTGCGGCCTGCCTTATTTACTTTTTGTTCCTGCTTGTCTCCCAATCAATAAGTAACAATATGCCTGACGGATGGCGGCAGATACAATTGAAGACAGGGCTGGTATTAACACCGCTGGCAATATGCTGCACAACTGGCTTTGTAAAGGCAAACAGGAAAAAGCTGCTGTTTGTTTACAGTATTCTCCTTATAGCAGCCTGCCTGATATGTTTAGGTCTGGCCCTGCACCATTATATCTATACCCACGACAGTTTTCATTTCTTTTATCACCCGCTGGTGCATCCATTGAAACAGCATGCGGTCTACTTCTCCCTGCTCGTTTTTTTTGGCCTGCTCAATTTATTGGATGCTGCCAAAAAAAAGGAATATCTCTTTCCCCCGGCCATTCAGTTTTGCATGATTGTTTTTCTAACTATTTTCCTGGTGCTGTTGTCTTCCAAACTGGTCATTACATTTTTTGGCGTTTACCTTCTCTATTATCTTCTTACAACAGGCAGGTCTATGCACCGTAATAAAATAGTGACAGCCGGTTTTGCCAGTATAATACTTGCAGCCGGGCTATTACTTTTTACCACCCGCAACCCGGTAAGTAATCGATTTACCGAAATTTTACAGGGAAATATTACACTGATTGAACAGGACAGTTTTCGAAGGGCAGATTATTTTAACGGCCTTCAATTCAGGTTGCTGCAGTGGAAACTGGTACCCGAAATACTAAATGAAAATAAAAGTTGGTGGACAGGAGTGGGTGCCGGTAATGCCCAACCCTTTTTGGTCAAAAAATATATTTCGAAAACCATGTACGGGGGTATACCCGGTACTGCCGATAAAGGCTACCTGTTGTACAATACCCATAACCAATTGCTCGAATCGCTTTTAAAAAACGGGATACCCGGTGCGCTGCTCTTTGTTTGCATCTGTTTTGCCCTGCTGCGTTTGGCCTGGCAAAAAAAGAAACAGGCAATGAGCTTTACGATTCTGTTACTCGTACTTTACTGCGGTACCGAATCCATCCTGGAAACACAATATGGCATACTGATTTTTACTTTTTTCCCTTTATTTTATGCTCAAGACTGATTGCAGCCAACGTTTTATCCGGAAATAACGATTCTACCATTACATTTAATCTCTTATGCAATCTTTATCAGCGGTCATCATCACTTTCAATGAAGAAGCCAATATCGGCCGATGCATAGAATCGTTGAAGAAAGTAGCCGATGAAATTATTGTACTTGATTCCTTTTCCACAGACCAAACGGCGGCCATTGCCCGCAATTTAGGAGCAGTGGTACACCAGGAAAAATTCAGAGGTTATATTGGCCAAAAAAATTATGCCATACAACTGGCATCCTCTCATTATATCCTTAGCCTGGATGCAGATGAGGAACTGGATGATACATTAATAGCTTCCATACTTGAGGCCAGGAAAACATTTTCGCAAAGGGCTTACCAAATGAACCGCTGTACTAATTATTGCGGGCATTTTATTCGCCATGGCCTTTGGTACCCAGATAAAAAAGTAAGATTGTTCGACAGGCGTATTGCCAGTTGGTCTGGTTTAAACCCCCATGATAAGATAACCGTACAGCCGGGATTTACTATTGTTAAATTGAAGGGGGATATCCTGCATTATTCATTTAAAACACCAGAAGACCTGGTTTGGCAGCTAAACAGGATGAGTTCAATTTCCGCAGCAGCATTGTATGCCAATGGCCTGCGAAGTTCCTGGTTTAAAATGCTTATCCGCCCAACATGGGCTTTTTTCAACGGCTATTTTCTCCGTCTCGGTTTTTTAGACGGGCTTGACGGCTTTACCATCGCTGTAAATACAGCACACCAGGTATTTTTAAAGTACATCAAACTATACCGGATGCAAAAGAGTAAACAAAAATCGACATCCCCATTGTTGAATTATTCAATTGGTACAGAAAAAAAATCAGCAGCCGGTGACAAATAAGCCTGGCACATTGGTTATTCTTACGCCCGGTTTTCCATCCAATGAATCGGATACTACCTGCCTGCCACTTCAGCAACAGTTTATAAAAAAGATAAAAGAAAATTATCCGGCCCTGCAAATTATTGTGTTGAGTTTTCAATACCCTTACCGGAGGGCAGATTATTCATGGAACGGAATTGCGGTAAAAAGTTTTGGTGGAAAAAACCGTGGCGGATTTCAAAGATGGTTATGCTGGCAGCAGGTAAAAAAAGAATTGAATCACCTGCATGCAAAATACCAGATCAAAGGCATCATCAGTTTTTGGCTGGGAGAATGTGCTTTTGTGGGAAAGAAATTTGCAGACCGGCATCAATTGAAACATTATTGCTGGCTGCTTGGACAGGATGCGAAAAAAGGAAACCGGTACTACAATCGAATAAAACCAGGTGCGCAGGAACTGGTGGCACTCTCGGATTTTATCCAGGACTCGTTTGAAAAAAATTATGGCATCCGTCCGGCACATATCATTCCTCCCGGCATTGATACTTCTCTCTTTTCCCATTTATCATCAGACAGGCCAATTGACCTGCTTGCAGTAGGTTCTTTAATTCCTTTAAAACAATTCAATATTTTTATTGAAATCGTTGCCGCTATTAAAAAAGAATTCCCGGCTGTACGGGCCCTGCTTTGCGGAGATGGACCAGAAAGAAAAAAATTGCAGCAACGGGCTGCATCACTGGGCCTTGCTAATAATATCCAGCTGACAGGACAATTGCCCCATCCAGAAATATTAAAGCTGATGCAGCAATCAAAAGTTTTACTGCACCCATCCCAATACGAAGGCTTTGGTGTGGTAATGCTGGAAGCCATTTATGCAGGCGCATCAGTTATCAGTTTTGTACAACCCGTAAAAAAAGAAATCAATAACTGGTATATAGCTGCAACCCCCGGTGAGATGCAGGAAAAAGCAGACAAATTGCTTCATTCTTCCCCGGCCTCCCGACCTGATCATTTTGAATACCTGGTTGAGAACTGTGCAAAGTCCTTTATGGCTTTTTTTGATACAGCGAAATAATTATTTCCTGAATTTTTTTGCCGATAGCCTCATACGAAAGGAATTCTCTGAACTGAGTAAGCACTTTGGCTCTTTCTGCACGCATATCTATTTGGGTTGATTGCTGCAAAACTTCCAGCAATGCCGCTTCATCAGCGGGTTCATACAGCAGGCCGCACTTTCCCCGGCCTGTCATCATACGAAAGGAGGCAATATCTGTAAGAACAGGAACACATCCGCAGGACATTGCTTCGCATACTGCGGTTCCGCTGCCTTCATAATGGGAGCCTGAGATAATAAAGTCAACACTATTATACCAATAAGCCAATTCTTCATGAGCGATCCGCCCTGCCAAAATTATATTTTTGGCCTCTTCGGGATATTGTTGAAATAATTTTTTTATTTCACTGAGTAATTCTTCCGTTTGAAAAATCATATACAGCTTTGCCAACGGATGCAGCTTACTAAATTGAAGAAATGCGCTGACAACAGTTAATGGATCTTTATTTGCATTTAACCTGCCCACCCACAAATAGACCGGGGAGCCTTCTGCCTGCGATCTGGCCTTTGCCAGGTCCCTTTCGATGGGAGTAAAGGAAGATGATACTTCCATTACTTCATGCACCTTTTTCTCATCAGACAGATTTCCATTACTTATCCATGTCGTTCCAAACTCGACTGAAGTGAAACAATATGCATCAAAACATTTGTCGGCCCACTGCTGCAGGTATTTCTTTAACCCGGTAAAGGGTTTTTCTGCATGATGCAGTCCGATTATCTTAACAGATTTTCCAAGCTTCATCCGCAGTTGTATTACCTGTAAAGGGAAAATAAGGCCATTGACAAAAACAACGTCTGGCTTAAGCGCCTTTACCAGGCGATGCTGTTTGAAAGGAAATAAGTTTGTCTTTTTTTTCTGTGGAATGAAATAATAATACACCCCGTTTTGACTGTACTCTCCCTGGTAATTAATCCGCTCAATACTAATAACAGTATGATCATTATTTAAACTCTCCAGTATTCCAATATATCCTTCAATCCGTTTCAGCCAGCGCTGAGGCTGGTCATACTCCGGAGATTTAACATAGCTGGTAAATACAAGTTTCATGATTAAAAAATATCAATATCAGAGAAAGTGAATTTTATTTTTCCCAGGGGAATGGATGAACCAAAATCCTGGAATAATACTGGATAAGAAATCGCTGCCGTAAAATGTGCCGCAAACAACCGGTACAATTCCGTTCCCGGGCTGCAGTGAAACTGAATTTGTTTTATCCCAAGCCACCTGGCTGTTCTTTTCAAGCTGGTGATTACTGTATTGAAATTTTTATCGGAAACATTTTCCATATCCCCTATCCATATTCCCTGTTTTATACTGGCCCACACTTTCGCCCCGGCAAAGCCCATTACCAAAGAATCGCTGTATGTTTTATAAAAAAGAAATTCTTTACTTCTGCATATACCGGCAAATCCTTCAGTCATTGCTGAATTGGCAACGCCTTTTTCAGGTAATAATTTCCTTTTCAGGATGAAGAGGCTGTAGCTTTTATAAAGCCGCCTGAGCCATCCTGCTTTAGTGGAAAGGAAGGACAGTGGTATTGTTTGAATATTAATTACAAAATATGCCATTGCTTCTGTCATTTTCCATCCCAATTTATTCACTGCGCCATGATAAGAGTTCTCGTTGGGAAAACCAAAGACAAGTCGTATACCCAATTCCCGGCACAGATCAAATGTCTTATTGGAAAGTTCCACAAACATTCCCTTAAACCGGTGCTGCGGGTGTGTCATGGTATCTGCCGATTGTGCAGCTAATAATGGTTGCCCGTTATACTCAATAAAGCAGGGAATGACCCCATAAAACGCAACAGGAATTTTATCGGCGTTATAAGCAATGAAACCAACATATTCCAGCCCGGTATAAGCCGTATTATACTTTTTGGGAAAATGATCCGCAACAGGCAACCTGCCATACACTGCTGTATGAAGCAATGCCAGGTCGCCAAGATTATCTTTGTGCAAACGGGTAACCTTGTATTGATCTGCTGTACTATTTATAGTCTCCCCTGATATGGGCATATAGTTGATTGTTTGCAGAGATAAAAGGGTTTATCGTAAGCCTTTCCCGTAAAGTTGCTTCTTTAACATCCCCGGGAAAAATAAATTCCGTTGCCAGCAGTTGTATGAAGCCTGCCTGTTTAGCTGTATCTATTACTTCCGGTGTATAAGATCCATAAGGAAATGCAAGAGATGTTATTTTTTTCCCCGTGATATTTTCCAAAAATTGTTTCGATTTAGTAATATCTTCTTTTACTGCCGCCGCGGGAAGTTTTGCAAGATCATTATGATAATGGCTGTGGCTTCCGATGGTAACCCATTTGCTGTTTGACATTTCCCTGATTTGATCTTTTGTCATTTGCAACCAATAATCTTCCGGGGCCTTTTTTTTATACCGGCTCAATTGGCCTATCATCTCAGCTTTATCATTGAAATCGCCATGACGCAGGATATCCGCCAGCAAAAGGCCCGAAGAGGAAGATACATATCGGCTGTCCCTCCCCCTGATAAACTCATCATTCCGGAAAATAAATTTTGAAGCCCCGTACTTATAAGCAATGGCCAGCATATCATTCCATAAAATATCATACCCTGTTTCCCTGATGCCTGTTACAAAGAAAGCTGCCGGCACCTGGTATTGTTCTAATAAAGGCAAAACATATTTATGATTATTGGCAAAGCCGTCATCAAAACTAAGGCAGATATTGAATTTATCGTTGCTAAACCGTTGCTCATAATAATCATTCAGTGAAACGATATTAAAATATTTTTTATACAGGCGGAGTTGCTTTTCAAATGTTTTCAGCTTTATAAACAGCGTATTGAACCGCAGGTGATGATGCAGGCAAACACCATGATACACCAGTATACGGCTGCCCCTTGCTTGCTTAATAAAATCCTGTCCCTGTCCAACAGCCATTGACATATCCGTTGGCAATCCCTTTATGCGGGATTTGAGGAGGTGGGTTGTATTGAATAGTTGCCGTCTCATTTATTTTCATCCAGCAATTCAAATGGCATATAAGCATCCGGGTAAAAAGAACGTATCTCCTTCGCCAGTTTTATAATACCAGGCTTTACAAAAAATATACTCCCGGCAATGGCAATTTTATCAAGCCCCGTTTTTATTGCTGATTTTAATGTTGAAAATATTTTCGCCGACATAGTCCTGATCTCTCCGCCATTTATTACCAACTGCATTTCTTCAGGTATTTTGGAAAAGGTATGGTTACCAGGTTTCATTATCAGTATATCCGCTCTCATTCCTTCTTTGATGCAGCCCCTGTCGGCCATTCTCCATAAGCGGGCAGGCGCAGCAGTAAGCATATCCAGCAATTCTTTTTCATTCACCATTCCGGATTGAAGTGCTGCACCAAAATGTGCCGCTGCCTTCCATGAAGAAGTAAGGGTGGAATCAGTACCAAATACAATGTTTGTTTTTTGTTTCAACTGATCAATTGCAGCCGTTTTTCCCAATAAAAAATAATTAGAAGCCGGGCACCATACTAATCCTTCAAAAGCCGCAGCCTGTACTGCATCCATTGCCACCCCATGTACGGCCACTATTTTTCGGTTGAAATAGTTTCTCTTTCTTACTGCATCCACTTCGGCATGGGCCGCAGTATCTGTTCCCTCACCAATATGCATTACAAAAGGTTTTTTGTATCGGAAGGGATAATTCAATTTTAATGACCAGTGTTTTTCAAATGCCGGTGAATGCAGCGGATAACAATCCTGGAATACATTTACCAGTTTATCATTGACCGGCAATTTTTTACCATGATTGACCACTGTGGTGAAACCGTTGAGCAGGTTTTTATACAACCCCCATTGTATACGTAAGGCTTGCGGTATTTTTTGAACTGCATTGATAATCGAAGCATTTACCGCATGAATATCTTTTCCCCATTCGGTATAGTTCGCATATATCCTATTACCCAGTTGAGGATAAGAATTAAAATCAAGATGATCATGTGAATTGATAAACCCCGGCAGTACCGTAGCTCCATTCAGTTCCAGTCGTATTTCGGCTGGTAGTTTATCCAGCTCATCACGGCTGGAACATATTTTTTGTATAACAGATCCTTTGATATGGATATGCTTTCTGTCAGCCAGCCCGTATAAACAAACATCATACAGGATCATTGGTCTTTTTTAAATGGATGCCGTAAATAATGGGAACATGATAATAGGCCTCAAAAAGGGCCAATGCATTTTGCTGTTCATAATATCCTTTCACAGAATCGTCAATTATCCGTTGTGTATATTTCAGTTCCTTCCAGCCGAGTTGCCCCGTCAGCTCCCTTATCTTTTCGATGGTATGTATATAATTTTTTACTGCAACGGTTTTCCCATTATACTTAAATGTTCTTTTGCCGCCCCTGGCCAGGGCCTGCGGATGATTTTCTGTAATGATTACTTCCCCTCCCTGCTTCAGCACCCGGTCCCACTCCTTTAATGCTTTTTCGATATTGCTGATATGGGCTACGGCTAATGTAGAGACAAGCAGATCACAGGATGCATCGGCCAGATCCGGCAACAGCTCGTCCTGTAGTATATATGTGTCAGCCGCTGGAAATTTTTCTTTCAGTTTAGCCAGCATGCCGGCAGATACATCATACCCTACCAGGCGCAAAGGCTGCCCGTCGAATAGTTTTTTCCAATGCCGTCCCGTGCCGCAACCAATATCTGCCACAATTTTCCCCTGTATGTCCGTATCAGCCAGCAGGCCGGCAAACACAGTTTCATCCAGGTCCAGCATCAGGTTGCCAGGTTGGTTATCATAGGCCGAAGCCCAGAGGTCGTAGGCACTGCGTGGATCCTGCTCCTGCTGCCGGAATAAAACGTGTTTTAGTCTTGAAATAAGCGACATGTGGTTGAAAATGATATGCTATAAAATATGCACAGCCTCCCCGATTGAATCATATATGGCATAGAGGAGACAGGAATACACATTACCTTTCCTATGTGTGTATTTCTATATACCTATCCTTCTATGTGGTTCAGGCAGCCGCGAAAGGCATTCTGAAATAAGATTCCCCCACTGCCAAAAATAATGATTAGCCATAAGTTTAAAGGCAACCGGGCACTATTATATTTCGTTTTACTTTTGTATGAACAAGGTTTTGCTGTTTAACCCCAAAAGTGCGAATGCAAAACACCGGGTGCCGAACGCAATTATGAATATTGCCGCTTCGGTGGACGGTATTTTTGACTGGACCATTGTGGACGGCAATTGCGAAGCAGACCCCTGGAAAAAAATAGCCTCTCTGTTGCAAACCGGCGACTACCGGTATATCGGCATTACCGTAATGCCCGGTCCGCAAACCAAACAGGCCATCCCTTTTTCCAAAAAAATTAAAACCGATTTTCCCGGCACCTTTATCATCTGGGGAGGTTATTTCCCCACCAGTCATTACAAGATCGTACTTCAATCAGGATATGTGGATTTTGTGATCAATGGTCCGGGTGATCATGCATTTCCCCAATTACTGGACGCACTGGAAAATAATAAACCCTATGAGCTGATTAAAAACCTGGTATACCGATCCAATGATGCGGTGATAAAAAATGCAAAACAGGACCTGATCGAACAAGACGGCCTGCCTCCGTTACCCTATGATAAACTAAATAAAATTTATGCGATAGATAAGCACTATTTGGGCAAAACCTATCTGGGCAGCAAAACACTGGCCTATCATTCCAGTATTGGCTGCCCATTTACCTGTTCCTTTTGTGCTGTAGTACCCACTTATGAAGCAAGATGGAAAGCAAAATCGGCGCAGCATGTGTATAACGATGTAAAATATATCAAAGACAATTGGGGTGCCAATGCAATTGAATTTCACGATAATAATTTTTTTGTTTCGGAGAAAAGGTCGGTTGAATTTTCGCAGCTTATCAAACCGGAAAAGATGAACTGGTGGGGCATGGCCAGGATAGATACGATGGATAAATTCAGTGATGCATCACTGGCACTTATCCGTGAAGCAGGTTGCCGCATTATTTTTTTTGGCGCTGAAAGTGGAAACGATGCGGTACTAAAACAATTGGATAAAGGTGGTACACAAACCGGGGAACAGATCATCCGCTTTGCAGAACGGCTGAAAAAATTCGATATTATCCCTGAATACTCCTTTGTGCTGGGTACACCTGCCCCCACACCTGAAAAAGTAATGGAGCAAATTGAATTTGATATCAACTTTATTAAAAAAGTAAAAGCTGTAAATCCGAGAACTGAGATTGTAATGTACACCTACAGCCCTGTACCTACGGAAGGGTCTGAATTATTCAACGCTGTAAAAGAAACAGGCTTTACCTTTCCTCAAACACTGGAAGACTGGGTAACTCCCCAATGGGAAAGATTTGATCTCCGCAAAAATCCATTGACGCCCTGGCTTACCCCGGAGATGATCAGTAAAATAAGGGACTTTGAGACTGTGCTGAACGGCTACTATCCCACGGTGTCAGATATCCGGCTCAATACTATAAAAAGAAATATGATAAAATTTGTATCGGGCCTTCGCTATAAAACAAATTTCTACCGGTTTCCTTATGAGATAAAATTATTACACCGCTTATGGAGGTACCGTCAGCCGGAAATACAGGGCTTCTGATACTATGCTTACTCACGGGATTACCATACCAGCCAATATCACCATTCCGGAGAATTCGGAAACAGATCAGTATTTTGAATTGACCTATATAACCCTGCGTCAAAAAGAACAGCGGGTGTACAGCAATGAGGCTGTATTGAATTTACCCGATGTGCCTGTTGATCATCCGCATTACCGGGAATGGCTGTTCCGGAAAAAATCGGCAGCTAAGCTGGTACAATGGCTGCAAAAAAAAAATCAGCCGCTGCAGTTATTAGAAGTGGGCTGTGGCAATGGCTGGCTGTCAAAGCAATTATCATCAGTATGGGGAAGTAAAGTGATTGGCAGTGATATTAATCTTTTGGAATTACAACAGGCCGCAACTGTTTTCAGTTCCACGCCCAACCTGCATTTTATCCAGCGTGATATTCGCTCGGGTTTATTTAAAGAAATGTATTTTGATTGTATCATTTTTGCCGCCAGTATCCAGTATTTCCCTTCCCTGGAGGAGATTATCAGGGCGACTCTATCTCTATTAAAACCGGGTGGTGAATTGCATATACTCGATTCGCCGTTTTATAAAGAAAAAGATGTAATAGCTGCGCAAAAAAGAACAGCCGATTATTACACCGGCATTGGTTTCCCGGATATGGCCCCGCATTATCATCATCATACCTGGAACAGTCTGCAGGCATTCAACTATGAACTGTTGTACAACCCGGTTTCACTTTCTTATTATTTTTCAAAAAATAAAAATCCTTTTCCCTGGATCTGCCTCAAGCCAGGGGCAACGAAATCATGAGCAGTACACAATCAATATATCATACTTTTAAAAGATACCGAACACTTCAAACAGACCGCATCAGCGCCCTGCCCATTGTGATATTGATGCCCCACAGCGCCTGCAACTGCCGCTGTGTAATGTGTGATATATGGAAGGATAATAAAAACCTGAAACAATTGACGGAGGAAGATATTAAAGGCCTGCTTGGTTCCCTCAAAAAACTTGGTACACAGCAGGTATTAATGTCAGGTGGTGAAGCATTACTAAATCCCAATTTCTTCCGATTTTGCGAACTGTTGCAGGAAGAGGGAATCAGCATTGTATTGCTGTCAACAGGGCTTACATTGAAGCAGCATGCTGAAGCATTGATAAAACATGTTTCTCATATCATCGTTTCCTTAGACGGGGATGAAGCCACACATAATTCCATCCGCAATATTCCAAGTGCTTTTCAAAAATTGCAGGAAGGTGTACAACATATAAAAAAATTGTCGCCCCGTTTCCCCATTACGGCCCGAACGGTTATTCACCGGCTCAATTTCCGGCACTGGCCGGCCATTATTGATGTTGCCAAAAAAATGGGGCTTGACCAAATCAGTTTTTTACCGGCCGATGTCAGCAGTCATGCTTTCAACCGGGAAGTATTATGGAGCGAACAGCGCCAGCATGAGATATTACCTGATGAAGGGGAACTGGAAGAATTAAAAAATATATTGGAAAAAATAATTGCTGATAATAAAATAGACTTTAAACAGGGGGTTATTGCCGAAAGTCCGGATAAACTGAGAAAGATACCCGCTTATTATGCGGCGATTTATGGGCAGGTCCCTTTCCCGTATAAAAAATGCAATGCACCCTGGGTATCGGCGGTGGTGGAAGCAGATGGAACGGTAAGGCCCTGCTTTTTTCATGCACCCCTGGGTTCTGTAAAAGAGCAGCCGCTGGATGAAATTTTAAACAGTGTTACAAGCATCCGTTTCCGCAAAGAACTCGACATGGACAATAACAATACCTGCATAAAATGTGTATGTTATCTTAACCTTTCTCCCGGAACTAAAGTAATTTGACCCTGAATAAATAACATGAGTAAGATTCTTTTTTCACATTCCTATTTTATGCGCTTCGACCCAAAGCAATGGGCCACGGGGCAACCTTATCCCCCCCTGGGTACTTTGTATGCAGCATCGCTGCTGCGGCAAAAGGGATACCAGGTTTCGCTGCTTGACACCATGTTTTCTTATGGCCCCGAAGAAGTGATACTGCCTCTGCAAAAAGAGCATCCCGATTATTTTGTAATTTATGATGACGGGTTCAACTACCTCACCAAGATGTGCCTTACCAATATGCGGGAAGCAGCATTTGAAATGATCAAATTTGCCAAACAAGATGGATGCAAAGTAATTGTATCAAGTTCCGATGCCACCGATCATTTTGAGCAATACTTACACGAAGGCGCTGACTTTGTACTATTGGGCGAAGCAGAGCAAACACTGGCGGAACTTATTAAATTGCTGGATACAACCGGTACACCATGCGATTTTTTATCCATACCCGGCCTGGCCTATTATCAGCAGGGGGCACTTATAAAAACAATGCGGAGAAATGTAATGAAAGAACTGGATGAACTTCCTTTTCCTGCATGGGATATTATAGACATAGAACCTTACCGTAAAATATGGTTGAAAACAAAAGGTTATTTCTCCCTGAACATGGCTACTACAAGGGGCTGTCCATTCAAATGTAACTGGTGTGCCAAGCCCATCTATGGCAACCGGTATAATACACGGTCGCCGCAAAATGTGGTGACTGAATTAAAATTGCTGAAAGAAAAATTCGATTTCGACCATATCTGGTATTGTGATGACATCTTTGGTTTAAAACCAGGCTGGGTGCATGAGTTTGCCAACCTGCTGGAAAAGGAACAATTGCAATTCAAATTCAAGATACAGGCAAGGGCCGATTTATTATTGCAGGAAGATTATATCCGCGACCTGGCAAGGGCCGGTTGTGAAAACATCTGGATGGGTGCTGAAAGTGGTTCACAAAAAATACTGGATGCCATGGATAAAGGTACACGGGTGGAACAAATAGTGGAAGCCACCCAAATACTGAAGAAAAACAATATTCACCCCTCCTTTTTTATCCAGTTTGGTTATCCCGGGGAAACGAAAAAAGATATCGTCAAAACGATTGACATGATCAACAACCTGTTGCCGTATGAAATAGGCATTTCGGTTTCTTATCCATTGCCGGGCACCCTTTTTTATGAAAAAGTAAAAGCACAGTTGCAGGGTAAAGCCAACTGGACAGATTCTGATGAAATGGCACTTATGTTTCGGAATACTTATGCCCCTGCGTTTTACAAACAACTGCATGGTTATGTTCATAAATGCTACCGGAAACACCTGGCACTGGATACAATTAAAAATCTTTTACGAAGCCCTTCTGCCTTACGTTTCAGTACTATCAAAAAGGCTTTATCATTAATATACTATTCCCCGGCGGCATGGCTTGCCAAACAAAAGCTGCAGCAACTGGAAACACCAGCACCATGAGTTCTTTTTCTACATATAAAGGAGAAGAAAAAGCAGCCGCTGCTTTTAGTAAACAGGCACCTGTATTTGATGGACTGTATAATGCAGACACTATCATTCAGTACAAAAGAAAGCGGGTAAGGGATCATGTTGAACAATTTATACTCCCCCAATCGCAAGTGCTGGAACTGAATGCCGGTACCGGGGAAGATGCCGTGTATTTTGCAGGGAAAAATCACCAGGTACATACCACGGATATTTCTTCAGGTATGCAGGCAGTGCTGACTAATAAAATAAAAGAGCGGCAACTTGAGGACAAAGTGAGTTATGAACTATGTTCCTTTACAGAACTCGACACTTTACAAAATCAAGGGCCGTATGATTATATCTTCTCCAACTTTGCGGGACTAAATTGTACTGGCCGTTTGGAAAAGGTGCTGGATTCTTTTCAGTTTCTGCTAAGACCGGGAGGCTTTGTAACGTTGGTGGTGCTTCCCAAATTTTGCCTCTGGGAATTTCTATTGTTGTTTAAAGGGAAATTCAAAACCGCTTTCCGCCGCTTTTCTGGTCGCAAAGGAACCCGTGCACATATAGAAGGGGCGCACTTCCGTTGCTGGTATTATAATCCCGCATTCATTCGGCGGCGCTTAAAAAATTCATTTTCAGTAAAAAGCCTGGAGGGCCTCTGTACGATTGTACCTCCTTCTTATATTGAAAATTTTGCGGTAAAGCATCCCGTTCTTTTTCACTCATTGGAAAAAAAAGAAAACAGGTGGAAAAGTAAATGGCCCTGGAAAGTTATTGGTGATTATTATATTATTACGTTACAGAAGAATACAGGTTTGCCACTGAGACACTGAAACACAGAAATTTATTATCTGTGCTTCCGGCTAAACAGTATTCTCTGTGCCTCTGTGTCTCAGTGGCGATCTCACTTGTAGAAGGCAATCATAATTTTTCTAAAACAGCCGCTACCTTGCTTTGGTAGGCAGACAGCACTTTGCCCTGGAAGTCTCCTGCGTTGGATTTTGCAAAATGCTTATCGGTGATGAGGCCCATGGTCAGCCCTTTATTATTCCGGGCACCCCGCTTTTCTTTCCTGTTCCAACGCCGGGTGGTAATAGTAAGCAGGTAATCATCCAGCCAGTTGGATATTTTTCCAGACAATAACCATTCGCCCAATTTCTTCATCCATGACTGCCGGGGGTCTGCGTCAGCCTGTATCCGGTATGCGCAGCCGGGAAGCCATTCATTGGCCCATTCGTTAGCAGCCCAAAAAGCCTGTAACCCCTTATTGCCAGATACTGGCAGCAGGGTTTTTAATTCGATAGCAGTAAAAATATTTTTCTCAGCCAATAAGTAAGCCTGTTCATCCAAATAATAATTCATACAGTAAAAATGCTGCCGTCCCGTCAGATAGGTAAATTTCTTGTATATATGCATCAGCGTTCGGGCAATCCACAACCGGTTGGCACTTGTGATGATAAAAAAATCAATATCTGCTTTATCATCAGCAAAATTTTTGGACAGGGAGCCGGATATTCCTACAGCCCTTACAAAGGGGAATTGGTATAAAAAGCGGCCAATAGCATTTGCTTTTTTGAGTATATGTGCCGCCCTTTCATTGCCTTGCTTTCTGCGGTACACCAGCAGGGGGTTATTTTGTATGGAATAAAAAATTTCATGCTGGAAAATACTTTTCTTCCTGAGTAATTCGGCAAGTACAGTATCCAGTAAATTGGCAGTCAATGTCATCCCCAGAAACGTTTTCACTTCTTCCCTTGTGAGCGGATAATGAAAAATATCAAAGTAGCTGAGGGTTTTAAGCGCTTCCTCCTCAACCATAGCCAGGGACTGAGCTTTTTCATCATTCTCCGGTACAGCGCTATGCAAATAATCCTGTATCATAAAATTGGGCAACCTTTTTATTGAAGAAGCCGATTAATTATCAGGTTCATTAAACAACAAGCCTCCATTTGAATTCTATTTCAAAAAATACCGCCGTTCAAACATTTCCTGTCCTTAAATGGCAGCACGCACATCAAAACGGCATCATCCGCAGTTTCGTTGCCAGGCATAAAAAATTTTTGGTGGCCAAAAGGGGCTTTGATCTCTTCTTTTCGCTGGTGGTGATAGTGCTGGTACTGAGCTGGCTAATCCCGGTAGTGGCTGTACTCATAAAATTCAATTCCCGCGGACCTGTTTTTTTCCGTCAAAAAAGAATTGGAAGAAGTGGCGTTCCGTTTTATTGCTATAAATTCCGTTCGATGGTCGTGAATGATGAAGCGGATGAAGTACCAGCAGAAGAAAATGATGAACGTATTACCAAAGTGGGCCATTTTCTCCGCCGCACCAATATTGATGAGCTGCCACAATTTTTTAATGTATTGCTGGGCGATATGAGTGTGATTGGCCCCCGGCCGCATATGGTGGCAGACTGTATCCGTTTTTCCTTTGTCATATCTTCCTATTCGTTCCGCCATCTGGTAAGGCCCGGTATTACCGGCTGGGCACAGATAAATGGGTGCCATGGCCCCACCTGTGATTATGAAAGTGTTGTGCTGCGGTATTATTGGGATGCAATGTATGTACGAAAAGCAGGCCTGAGGCTGGATATGAAAATTTTGCGGGTTACAATATCACATAGTATATCGCAAAGTGCTTCCGCTGTTTCGCATTGGAAGGCTATGTAAAAAAATCCTGCAAAAGGCTTATAAAATCAGGGGCTGTTCGCTTTACATAATCAAGACCGCCTGTTATTCATTGCTATTTTTTTTGCTAATGCCCGCTTTACTTTAAACAGGAGAATTTTTTTAATGAAATAAAGTTTGGTATACTTTGCCATCTTGTCCGCATCAGTGATTATTTCAATGCGCTTAATTTCATCTTTATACTTATCAAGCTGAGCTACAACGTTCATGTTTTCATACTTCTTCCTGTTAATGATCACCATTGTTGTAGCTTTTATATAGTCAGACAAAGCCGCATTGTTGATTCTATTTCCTGATTTTATGTAATCCGAATTTGATATATCCACAATCGTATCAGGGTTAAAATCTGCAGATGTTTGCCCATTACAAAAAGTAATTAACCCCGAAAAAAACACAAGCAGCATTCCCTTTTTATTATATTTCATTGTATCAATTTTATGACAGAAAGAAAATCTTTGCTCACAGTAAAACATTACTTTATTGTTCTGGCAATTCCTCCACCCGGTGGAGGGCAAATATCATCAAATCCAATACAATTAAAGCCACATGGATGAAACAGGTATACACCACTGCAACTAATATGTAATGTTCCATAAACTAGACAGTTCCCACAAAAAAAATACCCTGTGGTCATGGTACCGCATGAAGGTTCGGCTAAACTCGAAACAAGGGAATTTGAATCCTCTGGGTCTTTCAAAATATAGCCATAAGTTTGCTTCCCGTTCAAAACCAGGTCAACTTCTTTGAGCTGGTCAGAGCTAATTCTAAATGGGCTTCTGCTACTTATCGTGTAACTTATTCCTCTGGCATTTTTAACCACCTGTTCTGGTTTCTTCTCTGACTGCAATGAGTCATTCGAAGACTTGGAACAAGCAAGCATTGTCAGGCTTAGTAACAGAATTTGAATTATCGTTTTCATGATGCAGATTTTGGTTTGATCCCTACCTTCAGAATTAAGCGCTGTGTCGGGGTATTCCGCTTTTGTTAAATACACATGGCGTTATTTATTTTCTTACTATTCATTTTATAAGCCCGTATAACCTTCTATATTAAAGAATAAAATTCGCTGCTTTAATAACATTTCTGTCAGAAAAATATAGTATAATGTTATGCTACGGATGCCTGGCAGTACGTTGCTTATTCCTGTTCAGTTGAGAAAAGGATTTCGCCAAATGTCTGAATAATTCTTGCAGAATGCTTAAGAATGCAAATACAAAATTTGTAGAATTTTTACTACACGAAGTCGCACTTTATAATTTAATGCTTATTTGTAAATATCCGAACATAAGCCTGTATATTCTTATTGAATAAGTCTAACAGAGTGTAACGGCTTTTATTATATTAATACAAAAATTGCTCGTTCACAATTTTTCCGGCCTTTACTTCATATATGCCTATCTGTCTGAAGCATTTTCTGCCAAACCCCTTCAAAGTAGTATCAACAGACATAGAGACAGTAAAAAAACGGCCTGACACCACAGGATCTGAACAGGTTCTGCTATGCAGCTCTTTGATCATTGCGGCAAACTGTTTTCTTTTTTCGATCACATTCTTTTTTCCTTTTGTAAATTGTTGTGTGATTGTCTTTAAAGGTTCAATACAAACAATATCCTCGGCATATAATTCTTCCTGTGCTTTTTCAATCTGCCCGTTGCGTACGTAAGCAACCAACCGGTTAGCGACCTCTTGTGTTGTCATTAAAAATAGTTAATTGAAGATTACTATCCATTTATAAAAGTTCATAGCAAAAATGGAGAAAAGTTTCGTAAATTTTATTAGAAATTTACCTAATAGATATGTAGAATTTTTTTTAGTGCTTATAAATCTCATAGATTAAGGCACCTGATAATTTGTTTTTGGAGTGTCCTATAGTAAAACGCACACAGAAATTGGTTGTACTTTTCATTATACACAGTTTTTTAGCTGAAAAATCACGATCCTCCGTACATTTTTCGCTTGTGGCAGGTTACAACCGAATAATATGAACAGGTGTTATCCAGATAACACTAATTCAAAATTATGGGTGAATTGACTCCCTTTCTGGTTCACCTGACAGATGAATCGCTTTGTAGTTATTTGAATGCTATGGGGGAAAAAATGCCCTGCTGATACATAACTACCCTTCGATTTTCTATACACGGATTTTTGCACTATTTAAGTACCCAGCAAAGTCCGGTCAACTCCATATCATTATATAAGCAATGGTAAAATCTCAAGACTTCTTGAAAATATCAAACACGATTTTAATAAAGTGCATAGGCAATTTTAAATTTAAGAAACTTAACTTAGCAATAGGTAATGTATTGTTTTTGTATCTTTACCATAGAGTATTTGACAAGCGTTAACAAGCCAAAGAATAACCCAGTTTACGGTTTCGTTTACGTTTTTTTAGTAATTGAGTTGGTTCCCAATATTTACGGTAGCCCTGTCGAGGCTATTTCTGGAATCTTAAGCAGTCGTGATTTCTGTTAAATGTAACTTCCCAATATCTTCCATTTGCTTTACAGGAATTCCGGCTTCGTTTGCAAACCCTTCCCAACCGCTTACCCCTGTTGCTATTTCTTCTATGATGTCTTTGCCTTTTTTTAAAGATATTTCTTTGGCTATAGTCAAAATATCGTCCACAGTAATATCCTTTCTTTTACCATTAATGGATAACTGATGCTGTGCTAACCATAAATTAGTTGGATCAAAAGCATAGGTAACATCGTAAGCGGGTGATAATTTCCAGTTCCCTTCTTTATCCATTAGGAAGGAAATATTCTTCGTGTGGTCGTCATTATTCATAGCAATAACATTAAATACCATTCTTCTGAATAATTGCTGCGCATCAGTATGCTCCAATCGCAGATCTCTCATAACCTGGAAAGCTTGTTCGTAACTATAAGTCGTGGGTTGGTTATAATCATAATGGGCAAGACCACAAAGTGTCTGCATGTGTAATTTCTCATTGCCGGAAAGTCTATCGAAACGTCGTGTCATAAAATGAGCCCGGCCATTCTCTTCCATTAATTTTGATTCCATCATTTTAATACCACAGGCCAATGCCATTTTATAATAACCATATTCGATTCTTCCGTAACCTTTAGGGTCGCCCAATTTATCATTGGTCACTCCGTCCAGTTTCAACAGCCAATGTGTAAACCCCTTGGGAATCTCTAATTGTCCCGACCGGATTTCTTTTGTTTTTTCATTATAAGCTATAACTGCTTTTGCCCTGGCTCCGCCTGCAGATGTACCGACCCGGATAATATTCATCAGGCCATCTTTATCATCAATGCTGGTGTCCAATTCTTTTTTTACTTCCATCGCCTCTTTGGCTAATTTAACCAGTTCATCAATCTCAATAGTAATCGAAGTATCACCGGGACCAGGTGTTGCTGGCTCAAATTCCATTGCGCCCATTCCTCTTTTGCCAATATAACATAACCTTTCCACCGGGTTCATGCTTTCCGGTGTCCGGCCCTGCCGGGCTAGCCAGGCATTTATTAATTCGTTTCCAAATCTATCGGGCAATGAATCAGCCAGAAGCCCCGGCAATCCATGATAAGTTTGTTTGGGTAATCCGGGAAAGGAAAAGATCCGTTTGCCTTTTTGTAATTCTTCCAAAGGCATCCTGATAGGTGATAAGTCAAGCCCTGTTTTAATAAATGCTTCATCAAACTCAAAGCTTCCTGCCTGAGTTACCTCATCCCATAATACTGCTCCGGCAAACTGACCCCATATATTTACTCTTGCTACTACCATGTGCTCTTTTTCTTAGGTGGTGAAGGATTTATTGAAGAAGCTCTTTTGCGTGTTTTCGTCTGTAGTTTGGCCATTTGTATGGGGCTTATTGCAGGTGCCGACATAAACTCATTTAACAGATCAAGCTTATCCAGCGCCCTTAATAATTGAATGAAAGTTAGTAAGGATGGAGGGCGGCCTTTTTCTGTTTCTCCAATAGTGATTCTGTTAAGCCCGGTTTTTTGGGCCATTTCTTCCTGAGTTATATTTTTTTGCAACCGCAGCGTCTTTAGCTGCCTACCCAGTTCATTTATTATAGCCGGGTCACTCATTGCATACCAATTAATGTTATTCATAAGTATCGTTAATGGGATTTATATGGATTAATATAACTTATACACTACAAATGTACATATTATTTTCAATAAAACAATGTAACTTTAAGGCAACATTACTATCAAAAAATCCAGTTAATGATATGTTCAAGCAACATTATTTTACATCTTCTAAAGCACTGATAATCAATATTATGGACGGGTAATAATTGCAGGTCAACATCATAAATTCTTGTAAAACGTCGCCTATTTTGTGTCATTTACTTACTCTCAACTTTCACTTCCGGTGTACCCATCTCAATACTCCTTCAAAGTAAGCTTGAATAGTTTCGTCGTCCTTAATGGGAAAATTTTCAAAAGCATTACTTACTTTATCCAAAAGATCATCATACAGTTTAAAATTTTCTCCCGCAATTTTTTCATCACCTGTTTCCCAATATTGACTTTCATCGGATAATTGAAAATCAGTGAAGTATTTTTCACCCAGGTTGGGTATCCATTCAAGTTTGAAGCCTATTGTCACAATTTTCCTTAACCGTTCCTTGTGCTTCATCACCCCATTGTTAGCAAGTGGGTTACTTTCATTAAGCGGAGTAGTGGTTCTTAGGAAAAGTTCAAACTGTGTAATGAATTGATAATTCAGGTTAATCAACCGTATATCATCTACCCGGTATTTGTATTGAAGAAACTTTTGGATATACTTTTCCGTTGCACCATAATTTTTCATCGTTCCTTTCGACAGCAATATCCTGGAACTGGTTTCATGGTAACGAATTAGGGACATGAGGGTGGATTGGCCTTCATCGTCTCCTACATAAAGCCGCTTACTGGCATAAGGATTAATTAAAGCTTTCTCTTCCTTTTATTGCCGGTAACAGTCAATCAGCTTTAACCTTGCTTCGTCGAGGAAAGGATTAATCCTGTTGACCAGTTCTTTACTTCCTTTCGCAATTTGTTTTCCAGCACCCCAAAGAGAAGGCTCAATAGTTTTGTTTAAAGAGATTTCAATTCTCTTTTTGCCAATAGTAATCCTTGCATAAATTAATGCACCTGATAATTTGCTTGTGGAGTGTCGCATAATGAAACGCACACTAAAGTTGTTAGTACTTTCCATAACACACAATTTTTAATTAAAAAATCTTGCTCCTCAGTACTATTATATGCTGGAAATCACTCACCCGAAAACTCTGAATAAGTGATTGATGCAATACACAAATTCAAAATTAACTGGCAGTTATGGTGAAAATGAACTCACCAGTGAACTCACCAGAAAGATGAATCGCTTTGTAGTTATTTGAATTCTATGGGGAAAACAAAGGCCGCAAACCAGAGATTTGCGGCCACTTGCACTTTTTTGAATTAGTGCTTGTCGGGAAGACAGGATGCCACCCAACCTGTATAAATGACTTAAAATCAAATAATTAAAAAGCCGAAAGTTCATCAATTCACCACAATGACTCACCAGCGA
Organism: Chitinophagaceae bacterium; assembly: GCA_031441485.1. Lineage (GTDB taxonomy): Bacteria > Bacteroidota > Bacteroidia > Chitinophagales > Chitinophagaceae > JJ008. Next base: position 2,117 of record JANOEQ010000018.1, on the reverse strand, counting down.
CATGTACCAAAGAAATTGGCATTAAATTACGTAAGAAATTTGATTTCAAAAAAAATATACTGAATGCAAGAATTTTTTTCGGTACAACTTCAGCGTACTTTTAAAATGAAAATGAAGCTCTATATCAAAAATATGGTTTGTAACCGCTGCATAATTGTAGTAAAGCAGGAACTGGAAAAGCTAAAGCTACTCCCCGCACTGGTAAGCATGGGCGAAGTTGAATTATCAAAACCTGCAACTGATAAACAAATACAAAGTCTGAATGAAAGATTGACCAAATTAGGCTTTGAATTGTTAGACAACCAGAAGCAAAAGCAAATAGAAAAGATAAAGAACCTGCTGATAAAAAAAGTACAGTCAGGCGAAGTGGAAGAGCATTTCAGCATCACCAATTTTTTAAGTAAGGCATTGAATAAAGAGTATAGCTACATCTCCCGTTTATACTCCGAAGTGGAAGGCATTACCATAGAGCATTTTTTTATTCTGCAAAAGATTGAGAAAGTAAAGGAGTTGCTGGTATATGGAGAATTAAACCTCAGTGAAATTTCCTATCAATTAGGCTATAGCAGTGTGGCACACCTTTCTGCACAGTTCAAAAAGGTTACTGGCTTAACACCCAGCCATTTTAAGAAAATGGGCAGTCGCCTTCGCCACCCGTTAGATGATGTCAATCGCAAACAGGCATAACAATTTTCCATAATTCTATAACATTTTCGCTGCATTGTTGACGGAACTTTGTGTCATAAAAAAATACTATGACACATACATACAATATAAGCGGAATGACCTGTGGCGGCTGCCAGGCAAAAGTGCAGGGGCTACTTTCAAAAGTTGCAGGAGTTAAAAATATAAATATTGATTTAGCAAAAGGCAAAGCTGAGATTGATATGGAAAAGCATATTGCAACGGATGATTTAAAAGCGGCATTAAAAGACTACCCTAAATACCAATTATCAGAAGACCAACACCAGCAACATACTGTTGCTCATGTTCCTGTTGAAGAAGAAACAAAATCATGGATTGCCACTTACAAGCCTATTCTTTTAATATTCGGCTACATTACCGGCATTACTTTACTGGTAGAATGGATGCACGGAGAATTTGTCTGGATGCGGTGGATGAATCATTTTATGGCAGGATTCTTTCTGGTCTTTTCTTTTTTCAAACTATTAAACCTGAAAGGTTTTGCTGAGAGTTACAGCATGTATGATGTGGTGGCAAAAAAGTGGAGTGGCTGGGGCTATGTATATGCGTTTACAGAACTGGCTTTAGGTATCGCTTTTCTCATAGGGTTCCATCCCGTGCTTACCAATTCTATTACCTTTGTGGTAATGACTGTGAGCATCATTGGAGTTTTACAAAGTATAATGAATAAACGTAAAATAAAATGTGCTTGTCTTGGTGATGTGTTTAATCTACCCATGAGTACGGTAACAATTATTGAAGATGGGTTGATGATTGTAATGAGTGTAATTATGTTATTGGCGATGCTGTAATGACTATAGTAAAAACAATAGGGCAATTTTTTTGGAAAATCTTCAAAGCAATCTTTTTAAGAAAGAAGGATTGCTGTAAATAGTGCAAAAATGTCATTACTCTGTAAATTTTCTTTAAAATTCTGTAAACTACCTTTCCCGGAATCATCCTACCTTTGACAAAATGAAGAAAACAGTAGTCATATTATTAATGCTCATCTATGGTTCTGCCACTATGGGTGCTACTGTACATCTACACTACTGTATGGACGAATTGGTTGGTTGGAGTTTGTGGCATAGCGAGAATGAGGAATGTGGCAGATGCGGCATGAAAGAAGATAAAACCGGCTGTTGCAAGGATGAACACAAACATTTTAAACTAAAAGCGGACCACCAGAAAGCAGCAACAGCAGCCTTCATCACTAATATTCCTGCCCCGGCTGTAATTACCCCTGTTCCCGATTTTAATTTTCAACCATTCTTAAAGGTTACTGAAAGTTCTTCTTCCTGCCATGCACCGCCTGATATAGTCCGAAAACGGTTGCATGTTCTCCATTGCGTTTTCCTGATATGATTTAGTAATTGTAATTGATATGCCGTCACTTTAATAGTGCATGGCTATTGGTGCATCCCTGTACCCCC
>JANOEQ010000017.1:0-29502 GCA_031441485.1 Chitinophagaceae bacterium | reverse complement strand
GAAGCAGCATAAATCCGTATTGATCCTCTGAATTTCAGCCGTATTACAAAGTATGGACAGCTTTTTATTAATAATCTATGTTAATCCGTCCAACCCGTGTCATCCGTGTGCTAAAAAAAGGTTCTGCTAAAAGATGTGTCCGCACGATAGCACAGTAGACGGGACAAGTTGTGTGTATTCCTATGTTATCTATGTACTATGGATGGCCGGGACAAGTTGTGGTCCAAACGGGGGTATCGCTGATTGTTCGATATAACACCCATTTTACCAAAAGATTAAACAAAACAACAGTTGTTCGTATACCACAATCGTTTGCTGCAATTTTCCCCTGTCCTTTGCCACTTATAGACTACCTTCGCTTCCAGAAACACGTTAACTATGGCAAGCCCAAAATTCTCCAATGCATCACAGTCTTTTCACGGCGAATTAAAAAGAAGAATAAGTGAATACTTCGCACAGGCCGGAAAAGCATCTACCGGCAATATAAATTTATATTCCAAGGCAATTATCCTCCTGGTCAGTTTCCTTGCAGTCTATATACACCTGGTGTTTTATACCCCTGCAGTATGGCTGGCAATTACTGAATGTATTGTACTGGGTGGCCTTACCGCAGCTATCGGTTTTAATATAATGCATGATGGAATGCACGGAAGCTTCAGCCGGTATAAATGGCTGAATGAACTGGCCGGCCTGTCACTCAATTTTTTAGGCGCCAATAATTTCATGTGGCGAAACAAGCATAATATCATCCACCACACCTACACCAATATAGAAGGGATAGATGATGATATTGAAGCCAAGCCTTTGCTCCGTCTTTGCGAAACACAGAAGTATTATAAGATCCATCGCTTTCAGCATTGGTACTTTTGGGCAGCATACTCCTTACTTTATATCTGGTGGGTTTTCTTTACAGATTATAAAAAATATTTTTCCGGTAAAATCGGCCCCACCCCATTGCAGAAAATGACTATCGGGCAGCATCTTTCCTTTTGGGGTTTTAAAATGCTGCATGCCTTTATCTTTATGGCGGTCCCTATTTACACAGTGGGATTCTCCACCTGGGTGATCGGCTTTCTTATTTATGGCATGTTTGCCGGCTTTGTACTCAGTATTGTTTTTCAGCTGGCACATACCGTGGAGCAAACACATTTTCCGCAGGCTAATGTTGAAACAGGAAAAATGGAAGACGAGTGGGCCGTACATCAATTAAAGACAACAGCCAATTTTGCCACCCGCAATAAATTAATTTCCTGGTGGGTTGGAGGGCTGAATTTCCAGGTAGAACATCACCTGTTTCCCCGTGTATCTCATGTGCATTACCCTGCAATCAGCCGCATCATTAAAAAGGCCTGCCAGGATTTTGGCATGCCCTATATTGAATATCCAAAAATGAGACTGGCCGTGGCCTCCCATGTACACCACCTGCGGAATCTGAGCCGGAAATAATTGATGACACCAATCAAATTTTTTATACGGAGCTGCTGGCGCAGCTCTTTTTTTTGCCACTAATTGCACGAATGACACGAAAAATACAATGATTGAATACAAATAAGAGCTGCTGACGCAGCTTTCCTTTTTTGCCACTAATTGCACGAATGGCACGAAAAATACAATGATTGAATACAAATAAGAGCTGCTGACGCAGCTTTCCTTTTTTGCCAATAATTGCACGAATGGCACGAAAAATACAATGATTGAATACAAATAAGAGCTGCTGACGCAGCTTTCCTTTTTTGCCAATAATTGCACGAATGGCACGAAAAAATAAATACAAATGCCTGAAATGTATTTATTGGTGCAATTAGTGTAATTCGTGGCTAACCCTTTTTAGCAGCAAACAAGAGAGAATGAATCGCCGAAGGCGTCCATTTGTATTTAATTGTACTTATTCGTGTAATTAGTGTAATTCGTGGCCAACCCTTTTTGCTTCAATTATTGATGGCATTTGTAATCAAAAATGCTATACCTTGCACCGCTTTTCAATTTATTTATATGCTCGACCTATCGAACTATGACCCTAACAGCGTAAGCAATCCCAACAATAATATTTTTGGCCTGCCTACTAATGAAACCGATGCACTGCTGATCATTGTACCCATTCCCTGGGAAGTAACGGTAAGTTATGGATCAGGAACCGCCAGGGCCCCCGAAGCCATTCTTAAAGCAAGCTACCAGGTAGACCTGTTTGACCAGGAAATGCCCGAAGCATGGAAGCAGGGTTTTTATATGCGCCCCTGCGATAAAAAAATACTGATGAAAAGCGACTACCTGCGCAAAGAAGCTGAATTATACATTGACTATATTTCGAAAGGTGACGATGTATCTGCCAACCAGTTCATGTGCAAAGCACTGAAAGAAGTAAATGAAGGCGGAAAGTTTTTGAATGAATGGGTATACGAACAGACAAAAGCATTGCTTGATAAAGATAAACTGGTAGGCATACTCGGTGGCGACCACAGTTCTCCTCTTGGATACATGAAAGCCATTGGTGAAAAACACGGGGATTTCGGGGTGCTGCAGATAGATGCGCATTGCGATCTGCGTGATACCTACGAAGGCTTTAACTATTCACATGCCGGCATCATGTACAATGCACTGAAAGAGATACCACAATTGGCAAGGTTAGTGCAGGTGGGAGTAAGAGATTACAGCCCCGTAGAATGGGAGTATATAAAGAACAGTAGTTTCAAAGTGATCACCTATTTTGATAAAGAAATAAAGACCCGCCAGTTTGAAGGAGATAGCTGGAAAAATATTGCAGAGGAGATCGTGAGCAAACTGCCTCAAAAAGTTTATATCAGTTTTGATATAGACGGGCTTGACAGAAAGCTTTGCCCGCATACCGGCACACCGGTACCCGGCGGGTTTGAAGCAGAAGAAGTATTTTATATTTTCAAAAAAGTATTGGAAAGCGGCCGCAAGATCGTTGGGTTCGACCTGAGTGAAGTGGGCATCAGCGATACCGACTGGAACTCTAATGTGGGCGCCAGGGTACTTTTCAAACTCTGTAATTTACTGGTAACAAGCAACACCACTGTCGCAGGGTAGAACAGATGAACAGACGAACAAGGAATATCGAATGAAGAAGTGAAGAAATTCCCATCTTACTTCCTTGTTCATCCGTTCGTCTGTTCGTCTGTTCATCTGTTCATCTGTTCATTTAAGTGCCTATTCCACATGCAGTTTGATATTACATTAAAGAATGAAAAATACAGGTTGTACGACCGGTTTGCCATTTTCATTTTTTTGCTGAATACAGCCGGCATAATCATAACGCTTTTTATTACTGGCAAAAGTCAGTTAGAAAAAGGCACTGGCTGGATATCCACCCTGTCATTGCTAACAGCAATAACCGTCTATTTCAATTCATCCAAAAAAGTAAAAAAGGAATATTACTTTTTATTTGCCGCACTTTTCACTTCATTTTATTGGATACTGATGGGCTTTTGGTGGCTGGGTATGCTGCTGGTTTTACTGGCCGCACTATATCATTTTTCCAAACAAGAACCAATAGTACAGGTGTCTGCCGGGAAAATAAAATATCCTTCGTTTCCTGTTCGCACCATCCATTGGCAGCAGGTAAATAATGTACTGCTCAAAGACGGTTTGCTGACCATTGATTTCAAAAACAATAAATTTATTCAGCAGGCGCTTGAAGAAAACAAGAATACTGTAAATGAGCAGGAATTTAACGACTTTTGCCGTCAGCAATTGAAGAAGGAAGGCAACTGATTAATTTGACTTATCTGACCAATTTGACCTTTATGTCTCTAACCCAATCACCATACATCCTCTATTCCGATGGCAAGGGAACTATTTTTGAAGACACTTCATTATATGTAACCGGCCGCACGGGCTGGGATGCGGTGCCCATTCCGGAAGATGAATGGATTGAATTACCCGATGGCGGCTCCCTTTACGAACTGCCCGGCCGCAGGGGTATTGGCATTGATGTACTCACCGGCGAAATGCGTCTCTGTGATAAAGGATGGGCCGTGGCAGCTTTTATCCCTCCTGCCCATACCGGGTTTTATTTGTCCGCTTATGAAACAGCACCGGATGCACCCATACTTCCCTTATTTTGCTATACCGCTGCCGGATGGCTGAATGAAAAATTTTATGTACCTGCCACCCGCATTGAGACCGATATCCGGCAGGACTGTGCCGGCTACGATCAAACGAAAGTGGAAGCGGGTGTAAAAGATTTGTTGAAACATTACCCGCATAATCGCCTGGTGGATCATCTCACCAATAATTGTGCATTGACCTATCAATGTCCCGCTGCCCGCAATTTTTCATTGGGCAGGTGGGAATGTCCCGTTCCTGTTTCTCCTGCCTGTAATGCCAATTGTGTAGGTTGTATTTCTTTGCAGCCCGATGAAGAGCCCATCGTTTCCACACAGGACAGGCTCACCTTTAAACCCACTCCGGAAGAAATAGTGGAGTTTACTGTACCCCATTTGGAATCAGCCCCCTTCCCTATCATCAGTTTCGGACAGGGCTGCGAAGGCGAACCTTTATTAATGTGGGAAACAATTCGGGATGCTGTTATTGAAATAAGAAAGCATACTGCAAAAGGAAGCATCAATATCAATACCAATGGATCCAAACCCGATGCGGTGAAAATATTATGCGAAGCAGGATTGGATTCGATCAGGGTAAGCACCAACTCCGCAAGGCGTGAAATCTATATGCCTTATTACCGGCCCAATAACTACGACTTCGATGACATTGTGGAAAGCCTGAAAGTGGTAAACTCCTTCGGAGGCTGGACCTCCATCAATTATTTTGTTTTTCCGGGCATGACAGATTCAGTGGCTGAATATGAAGCATTGAGAAAACTAATTAAAGAAACTGGCCTGAAGATGATACAGTGGAGGAATTTTAATATTGATCCTGACTGGTACCTCGGAAAAATTGGCGTGGCGGATACAGGTGAATGTCTTGGTGTAAACCAACTGCAGCAACTGATACGGGAAGAATTTCCCGGTCTTAAATATGGATACTTCAATCCGCCGATAGAACGCATCAAAGGAAAGTTTGAAATGGACTTCGCCCATTGATTGCCATAGAGACACAGAGAATACATTTTACTACGGAGAATACATTTTGCTTCAGAGAATACATTTTGCCACTGAGGCACTGAGACACGGAGAATACATTTTAATTTCCCAATTCCTTTTTTACAAATTCAATCATATTCAATAAGTATTCCGGAGGCTCAGCACCGCTGCCATTTTGTTTATAATATTCAGCCACTGCTTTTTTATACGTCTCCAGTGCCGGCAAATATGATTTCTGCATCACTTTCCCATCTCCCAGCAATGATAGCGCATCCAGTGAAGCCGGGTTTTTCAATAACGCTTTGTTCGCATATTCCATTACTTTTTCTCCGTTTTCCTCATGCCAGTAATATTGGCTGAAACGAAGCAATGCCGGTTCCCCGGCAGCCATGGCCTCACTCATCATCCCGTTTTCTATTACCAGCAATACAGCGTTGGAGGGAATATTATTAATGAAAAATTCGACAGTATATGTTCCTGCCGCAAATGGTTTCAACGCTCCGGGAGAAATACCATACACTGCCATATAATAGCCTGCTGCATCCAGCAATGCTTTACCATCTGTTTCCGGTCTTTTCATCAGCTTTGCCGGCAGCGTTACATAATTCCGGTTGGCAGTATTCATTACTTTCCAGCTTACTGAATTGGTCCAGGAGGAGGATTCCGAACCTAATACGATGGATTCTGTATTCCGCCTGTACCTGTCAATAGAAATTTTTTCTTTGTCATACTCTTCTTGTTTTATTTTTCCCAGCTTCAGCAGTTCAGTTATTTCTTCCAGACGTTGTTCGCCTGCCTGGTTCCACCGCTCATCTGCCTGTGCGCTTTTATTGCTAACAGAAATATGAAACAGTACCGGCTCATCATGAAAGACAGTAGCCTCTTTTTCCAGGTTGATCTTCAAATTAATGGCCATTGTTTGTTGCGCCGGTACTTTAAAAGCAAAAAACAAAAGCAGTAAAGAAAATAAATTATAAGCTGATACTTTTTTCATAACTGGCTTTTTTGATGGTTACACATTACCGGTTACCGGGTAGTGATTCAATTTTATTTTAGAATAGCTTTCGAAGTTAATTGCCCCATAGTATCCGTTATTTGGAAAAGTCTATGTGTGTATTCCTATTTATCTATCCTCCAATGTGGTTTAGGAAAAGCATTTGTCCTTTGCTTTTTTTGCACCACATAGGCCATAGTAATCATAAGGGATACAAACATAGTGTCAATTATCAGGAAGCCTATGTGTGTATTCCTATGCACCTATCCTCCTATGTGGTTCAGGAAAAACATTTATCCTTAGTTTTTTTGAACCATATATGACATAGTAATCATAAGGAATACAAACATAGTGTCAATTATCAGGAAGCCTATGTGTGTATTCCTATGCACCTATCCTCCTATGTGGTTCAGGAAAAGCATTTGTCCTTTGTTCTTTTTGCACCACATAGGCCATAGTAATCATAAGGAAATACAAACATAGTGTCAATTATCAGGAGGCCTGTGTGTGTATTCCTATATATCTATCCCGGTATGTGGTTCAACCTGAGTTACTACTACCTGTTACCACATGGTTTTGGCGGATTGCCTTTTCCCGAAACTCTTATCTGCCCTTTGCAATTGCCCCGCCCGGTTGCCGCATCTCCAAATACCTTTCCAGCGGCATTATACCCTGTACCAGCAGAACTGTCACAAAGACCTGAACCTATCTTTTCCGGATCAAATCCTTTAACAATGTCGCCGACATTATCATAGCGCATTACACAATCCACATTCCCGCTTCGCAGGCCATGCACCAGGTTAAATGACTTTTCCACTTCCGGGTTCTGCTCGCCGTGATGGCATACATTATTACCATGCAACAGTTCATGTGCCACTACAGCTTCAATCTTTTCAGCCAATTTAGCTGCAAGCCCCCTTTTCTTGCATACTTCAGCTATTTTACCTGAGTAAATCCTGATTTCAATTTCCCGGTTGGGAATGGCGGGATGACCAGTCATGGAATAGGCTATTCCCAATAATGATGAATGGCTTACTTTATCAACAAGGTGAAGGCCCATCTGGTCAACAATATGTGTAGCAGGATTGGAATTCTGATTTACCACTCTTTTTTTATCATCCACATACTGGTCTTTATTTATTTCATGCACCTGCAGACCGCTTACTCCTCCGTAAAGTTTCAAATGCAGGTTGTCCTCATTTTGCACAAAAATATCTTTTAGCTTGTAATTGGTTCGGAGATGGCTAACAGCGCCACCATCAACAATCCTGAAACCCCTGTATTCTTCATAAGCAGAAAGGCCGTCACCTTTAAATCCATCACCAACAGGCTTGTCATCTTCGTCATCATTGTTTTTGACCGGATCAGGAACTATTACGCCGCCCTGGGTTATCCATCCCCCGTCGGCAATATGGTTTTCATCTATATCATACGGAATAGTAACACGGTTATCGGCATACTCTGTTTTCTTAATGCGCCCATCCGGATGTGCCACATCTGTTTTCTTCACGGATATAGAAATATAAACAGGCTTACCTTCCAGGCTGGTCTTCTTATTTACATTCGCAAAACTTCGCAGCAAACCATAAGCGCCAAAATCTCTCGAATAGACAGTGATAGTATATTCTTTTTCCGGCCGTTTTGTTCTGGATTGCTGGTACAATTCCTTCTTATCACATTTACCGGTGCCTTTTGCATCATCAAATGCTTCATGATCTTTTTCATTCTTCAATTGCAAATCCCGGCATTGGTCGGCTTCCTTAGGAACGGGGTTATTCAGGCATACTCCTTTTTCTTCACTTACATTCAGCAATTCAAAATAATGAATACGGCACATGTGCGCAAGGGCAGGTTTCCATCCCCGGTCTTTGTACATTAATTCCGATTTAAGTTCCAGGCTGTTGTTTTCTTCCGGCAACCATTTTATACCCGGATGGCTGAGTCTTACACCCGGCTGATAAATGTATATGGTGAACTCTTTGGATAATTTATCCGGATCATGCCTTACACCGGAAGGGTTCATCACTTTTACTTTTATTTTTACTTCAATCACTTCTTTTCCTTTTGGCATTTCCATTGGCGCTTCATACACAACATACTGCCCATTACCACTCAATACAAATTTTCCACCGCCTGATACGATTGTCCATTCCCAAAGAATATTATCGGGATATGACCTGCCACCTCCTGAACTGGAACAATTGGCAGAGCTGCAGTTAAAACCAATATCATCGGGGTCCGATTGATCCTGCGTTTTCAAAACAAGCCATTGTCCCAACACCATTTTATCAGCATCAGCCACCGCAGGCAATGTTATCACAGGCACAGCGAGATTGTCACCTGCTTTCCAGGCGGGACCCACAAGTTCGCATGTCCCTGAAACAGCAGGAAGCGCCGGTACAGCAAGTTTGTCTGCTGCCCCACCTGTTATATCTATTGTATACTTATCCGGTACTAATTTCTTTCTTGTAGTTTTTATAGTTATTGTTTTTGTAACAGTTCCGTCTGCTGCCGGCGAACCATCATCTATTATTGATAAAACAATTGTTGCAGTAAAAACAGTATCTGCATTCTTTACAGGTAATGGTATATATGGCGGTTGAAAAACAACATGCTCCCCCTTGTCTTTCTTTTCATCTTCTGAGCCACAGCCCAGTTTTACAAACCTTCCTTCACCGGCTGTAATCTCCCATTCAAATCTCACTTTACCTGCTACCGGAATTGTTTTTTCACTGCGGGAATCAGGGCAGGGTAATTTGGGATTGCATAAAAATGTTACCAGGTCAATATCAGAACCCTCCGCTTCCAGAACAATGAAGTCATCACGGAAGATAGTGCTGCTGCCGGCTGTACCCGTTTGCTTGCTTTTAAGTCCACCCACCATTTTCGGTTCAGCCTTTTCTTTTACATCCGGCAGACAGACTTTTTCATTTGTTGAAGGAATAAAAGGAATTTCTGCACTGCAGATAAATTCACAAACAGTACCATCACTGCAGGTCACTGTTCCGCCCAGGTATAAATTATAGGGGCCGTCTTTTTTCCGTTTCACTTTTACTGTACCGCCATCACTCTTTCCGTCAATTTCAGCCACATCCTTGCCGCTTTCGCCAATCTTCCATTTATAGGTAATTGGCCCTACAGCACATTGAACCCTTGTATTACCCGAACCTGATGAACCAGTACAGCTTGCATTGATCTTACCGGAGAAATCGGATATGAGTCCAACTGAAACGCCTGCAATTACTTCACAACTGGCAGCACAAAGGCACCTGCCGCTGTTTGGCGGATTTTGGGGAACCTCGGGTGTGGTCACTGTTTTTCCTGATTGGTCGGTACAGGTGGAAGCCGTACAAACAGTTCCATCTATACAGGTAACAGTTACTGTAACACAAACAGAATAACCATCGTTATTTTTTGGTCTTACATTGATGTTCGGCCCATCGGTCTTTCCAATCAGTTCCACATTTTCCTGACCTGACTTTATCGTCCATTTATAAGCTGTTGACAGTACCGAACAAACAGTAAACGTATTGATCCCAACACCGTACACTCCTTTACATTCAGGTGCAGATTCTGCTTTAAAACCATTTCCCGTTTTTGAAACAGTTACGGATGCACCACACTGGCAGGATTTTTTAGTGTAACCGGGTGGCACTTCAGTGGCCGGAGTAGTTTCTTCACCCGGTTGGGGCAGATCAAGATTGATATTCACTGAAAAATTTCCAGTGGTAATACTCACTGCGGGACAATGCAAAGAGAATGTTCCTCCTGCACTGTCAGCAGGTGGCCAGATCGGGATCACCTGCAGGTTTCCGTTGGTTATGGCAACCACACCGGGAGTCATGTTGGTAATGGTAAGTAATGCTTTATCAGGAAGGTTTTGTAAGCCAGTTACTTTCACATCAATATAGGTATTCTCCCCTTTTCGCAGGTTCAGCTTACCAGTGGTAACCTGCATATCCACTCCGGAAATATTTCGTTCACATTTTGATTCTCCATTTTCATTCACCTGCACAGTACCCGGGCCTTGCGCATTTTGTGGAAACTGTACTACGCATTGACGGGGTGATTCAGCAAGAATATCCATTGGCTGATTATTCAGCAAACATTTTGTAGTGCTCAAATCGCCATCAAAGTTGCCGGTAATTCTCATAGGCGCTGCAGTCAGTGCATGAGAGGGGATAACGCAATTATATGAACCCGGTTTATTATTTCCCACCGGCTTTATCTGCATTGTTAATTCATGGGCCTTTGTACCGGTTATATATAATAATTCAAGAGGAACAGTAAGCTGCCTGTCCTGGTGGACCAGCCAATTAAACGTAGCAGGTTTGTCAGTAACAGCGTATTTATTTCCATCAATACTGAAAGTGTATTTTACAAGTTCAACAAGATTTTTTTCAAGCTGCCTTGCATTATTGCCGTTTGGTTCAGCAATTATTGTCCCCGAAATTGCATCCCCCTGCCGTATATCATCCGGCATATTGACTCTAATGTTTCCATTGGCTGTTGAAAAGACAGCGGTGGTTAATCCCTTTTGTGAACTTATGGTTTGGGCCCAGGTTATTGATGCGGGTATAAGCAGGAATAAAGAGAGTACAGAGAAGATGTGGCTTTTTCTCATAACTGCGCTTTTATGAAAGTTAAAGAAATAAAGGTGCATTTTCCTCACCAGCTTTCTTTTTCTTTGGTAAATAAACCGTTGATCCGGTTATCTTCGCCTGCAATTCATTAATAATTAATAAGTTCATTGCTCAAAGAAAAAAATATTTATACCGGTATCGGGCTGGCCATCCTTGCCACTATTATCTGGTCGGGTAATTTTATTGTAGCAAAAGGGGTGAATAAAGAAATCCCGCCCATCTCTCTCAATTTTTACCGCTGGCTTACGGCCAGTGTTTTTATTCTTCCATTTGCCATCAACCGTTTCAGTACCGAATGGAAAACAGTAAAACAATCCTGGCATTATTTATTCTGGATCGCATTGATGGGCATTTCCTTATTCAACACGTTTGTATACATCGGCGCCCATTACACTTCTGCCATTAACCTGGCATTGATCGGCACCACCACCTCCCCTATCCTGTCAATTATTTTTGCCCGTATATTTTTAAAAGAAAAAATAGGCTGGATGAAAATGGCCGGCATGGCCCTTTGCATTACCGGTGTACTTTTTCTGCTGGCCAAAGGGAATATTCAAAACCTCGTGCATTTACATTTTGGCACCGGCGATTTGTGGGTATTATTAGCTGCATTTTGCTTTGCCGTGTATAATACGATGGTAAAGAAAAAACCGGCCGACTTATCTCCTGTTAATTTCCTCTTTGTAATATTTGTATTGGGTACAATACTCGTGGCACCTTTTTATGCCTGGGAGTTGACAGTATATCCAGCTGTAGCATGGAATGTAAAACTGATCGGCGCTATTTTTTACCTGGGGCTGGGTGCTTCAGTTATCTGTTTTTTGATCTGGAATATAGCCATCGGAAAATTGGGGGCCGGCCGAACCGCATTATTTGGAAACCTGATACCCGTTTTCAGCAGCATAGAAGCCGCCATTATCCTGCACGAAGAATTTACCTGGATACATATAGTGAGTATGGCATTTGTATTTGCAGGAATTTTACTTGCCAACTGGCGGCATAAACAATAAATCAGCGATTTTTTCGCTTTAAAGAGCAATCAATCCCCTTTTCCTGAATCTTAACATTTTATAAATACAAGTTGCACGCCATTTGCATCGTTAGTAACAGGTGTGAACAACAATGACTAGCGCCTGAAATTACCAAACTGTAAATTTGTATGAATAACACTTACGCCATGTCTGCAACCCTGGAAGCGAAGCACAGAAACGAAGCCACAATGATCACGGCTGGTTTTGCGGCTTTAATGATACTGCTGATGTTCCTCTTAAAATGGGACCTGCCCTCTATTGAAAGAATAGTGCAGGAACCCGGTATTGAAGTGGAATTGAACCTGCCTCCTGATCCCCCGCTTCCAGAAACTAAAGAAGATGGTGGTGGCGGTGGTGGTAATCCTGTACAGGCTATCGGCACAGCCGGTATAGCCCCTCCTGCCACACCGGTACCCGGAGAAAACCAGGATGCCAAAGAAGTGGATGATGACAATACAAAGGAAGCAGTTACGGTACCTAAACCTACGGTGGTTAAACCTAAAGCAACAGCTATTACCAATACATCCATCGCAAAAACAGAACCTAAAGTAATTGAAACACCAGCACCTCCAAGACCAAAAGCCGTATTAGGTAAAACAACAACCGGTACTGGCCGTGGTGGTGGCGCTGCTGAAGATTATGACAGGGCCGGCGGACGTGGTACCGGCAGTGGTGTGGGAAATGGAAGCGGTACAGGCGGAGGCAATGGCACTGGTAATGGTGGTGGTAACGGATCGGGCAGTGGCGGTGGTAATGGTCCCAAAGTAACCAATGGCGACAGGAAGATCGTACGCAGCTATTCTTTTGATGGCGACCTGGATAAAGCCACTATCTATGCCAATGTAAATGTATCACCCGAAGGTACAGGCCGCTTTGTCAATATTGCCAAAGGTTCATCCAACTCCGGCAATGCTTATAAAGAAGCGATCATGCGTTACCTGCAGAATATCAAGTTTGATAAATCAGACCATGAATCAATGGTAACGGTGCGATTTAATTTTACGGTGAACTGATAAAAATAAAATGCTGATAAACCCACTCCTGGCTGCAGGAGTGGGTTTTCATTTGCACCATAGCGTACATTTGCCGTACATGAATTATCAGCAAACAATTGACTATCTGTTCTCCCGTCTGCCGATGTTCAGCCGCATAGGGGCTGCTGCCTACAAGGCCGATCTTACCAATACTATCAGGCTCTGTGATTCATTGGATAATCCGCAACAGCATTTTAAAACTATCCATATTGCCGGCACCAATGGCAAGGGTTCCACCAGCCATATACTGGCTGCTGTTTTACAAACAGCGGGATATAAGACAGGTTTGTACACTTCCCCGCACCTCAAAGATTTCAGGGAAAGAATAAAAGTGGATGGAGAAATGATCAGTGAAACATTTATCATTGATTTTACGGAGAAAATAAAGCCATTAATAGAAGAAATACAACCCAGTTTTTTTGAAATAACCGTGGCAATGGCCTTTAGTTATTTTGCTGAACAGCAGGTGGATATTGCCATTATAGAAACAGGTCTCGGAGGCCGGTTAGACAGTACAAATATCATTAACCCGGAATTATGTGTCATTACCAATATCGGCTGGGACCATATCAATTTATTGGGCGATACACTGGAAAAAATTGCTTTTGAAAAAGCCGGTATCATCAAAGCGGGGGTACCTGTTATCATTGGTGAAGTATTGGCCGAAACATTGCCTGTATTTGAGCAAGCTGCCAACGAAAAAAATGCACCCCTTGTTGTGGCATCACATAAAAGACAGGCTGTTGACTGGCATTGGGAATATCATGCATTGGTAGTGGAAGTAGCAGAGGAGCATCATACTGACCATACAGTTTACAAGCTGGATTTGCCCGGGATCTATCAAATCAAAAACCTGCTAACGGTATTGGAAGCCTGTTCCCAACTGCAGCAAAAGGGCTGGAATATTACTACCCGGATAATTCAGGCTGCCCTGTTGCATACCCGGAAATTAACCGGGCTGCACGGACGATGGGAAATCATTCATGAACAACCGCTGGTGGTGCTGGATGTGGCGCATAATACGGATGGTATTACCCAGGTGCTGCGGCAAATTGAACTGACCCCGCATAATGAATTGCATATAGTAATAGGTATGGTAAAAGATAAAGATGTGGACAATGTGCTTTCATTATTACCCGTACATGCAATATATTATTTTACCAGGGCCCAAATACCGAGAGCCTTACCGGAAGAGGAATTGCTGGCAATAGCCGCTAAAATTGGATTAAATGGCAGCACATTCCCGGAAGTAAACAAAGCCCTGCACGCAGCGATGGCAAAGGCACGCCCAACTGATATGATGCTGGTATGTGGCAGTGTGTTTCTTGTGGGCGAAGTGAATGCCTTTTGATTTTAAAATTACCTTATGCATATATTGATTATGCAGGGTCTTTTGATGCTCAGTTAATTCAAACAGCTTCTAAGATTTCTGTTTTGCGGCGGATACCCCCTGTAAGTTTTCTGATAGTGTAAGTTTCTTTATTCCGATTAAGAAGAAAATCACAGGCTGCAATAACAGGGTTTCATTGCCCCCTTTAGGGAATAAAGACATTCCGATTAAGAAGAAACTTACAGGGGTATTTAGGGTATAAAGACATTCCGATTAAGAAGAAACTTACAGGAGGTCTAATAGTTCTAGTGCCCCTGCTGAAGGAAGTTAATTGCCGAATAATTTCTCTATAGTATTGGCATCCACCTGGCTATTGATAAGGTTATCCTTCATTACTCTTTCTTTTGCAAGCCCTCCTTTTTTAACCGCCTTTTTTAAATGTGCCAGGCAAAGTGCTTTATCTGAAAATCCAGCGGCAGCTCTTGCCATCATGTATTCAGGATTGTTGGGCAGCCCTTCAAAAAAAGAAAGTATATAGGCAGAACAGTAGGCTTGTTTAAATAAGCTTGATTGCATCAACCAGGAATATTGTTCTGAACAAAGGCGCCAGCCAAAATCGTATACACGTTGTCCGGATAATTTTTTGCAGGCATTCTTATCATTTTTAAGTTCACTGATAAATGCTATTTTGGGTTTCCACAGCGCTGCATTATCCACCCTTATATCAGCTGCATAAATAGCCTGCTGAAAAAGAATGGAGAACTGGTCCATAAAATTTCTTTCCTCATCCAGCACCGTTTCAAAGTTTTCTTTCTCCCGGCCAAAGTTCCGTTGGGCTTCCATTACCCGTATCAATGAATCAGCCGTGGCGGCTACAACAGGCAGTTTGAGGTATGCCTGTGCCTGCAGCCAGCTGTAATAAACAGTGCCGGTTGCATTGAATCTTGTGTACTCATTGATTAATTGTGCAGCAAGATTTTCTCCACCCTTACTTGCAGCGGCACTGGAAAATTGCTGAAGCCATTGTATCGCCACACCTAAGCTGCCGGCAGGCGGCCATTCATGCTCTCCCTCAAAAAGGAGCAGCAGGTTTTTATGCTTACTGGCTGATAATTGTTCTTTTACACCCACCATTTCTTCAAAATTCATATCCCTGTTGCCCACAATCCCCACATAGGGTATTATCCTTGCAGGATTAATAAAATCGTTACCCGTTCCCTGGTCTCCTTGGGCAAAACCGGCCCCGCAGGCAATTACCCCATTGATGCCATTATAGGTGCCTGCATAAGACGAAGCCATTCTTGACCCCCCGGAAAACCCGGCTAACCATATTTGTGAAGGACCAATGGAATTTCTTTTTTGTATGTCAGTGATTATTGCGGGAATAGCTTTTTCCGCAGAGGAAAGATCAAAATTTTTACTGTCAAATGATCCTGCAAGCACCACACCGGTTTCATCTGCCGTGTTCTGGTATTTTTGCACAGGCACATCACCTCTTGCCGAGGGATCCAGAAAGATGATCAGGTCGTATCTTTTTCCGGAAATATATCCCTGGGGAAGATAAAGACTGTACCGGCTGTTGCTGTCATTGCTGCATTGAATTGTTTGCACGGTACCGGCAGCCGGGAGCTGAGCAGATACGGCAGCAGTAAAAAAAATGATGCCTGAAAGAGCGGCAAAAATAGAACGGTATGTAAGAATCTGCCTTATCATAGTTAAGTTATGCTGTGCCATCAATAAAAGGCCTTTATCATACCCGGCCCCATTCTACCAGCCCGGTGCCTGACCAGTGACCAAAAGAAGTCATATCCAGTTTTGGTTTATCCATATTGTACCAGATATCAAGCATGTTCCATAAGCGGATATCATCAAAAATGAAAAGGCATTTTTTCCTGAATTTTATCCGGGAAAAATGTTCCAGGAAAAGATATTCCTGTTTTCCGTCTTTTAGGGCATCCATAAAAACAATATCTGCTTCTTCAAGTAATGATTGATGCTTCGTTACATTTTCCCGGCTCGTAAGGTCATCTGTATGTTGAATTAATCCTGCATCAAAATCTCCGGGTGTAAGGATGGTGTCTTCAAACCCATTCCAGGGAATAATATCAAAAGTGTGGATACTTCCACCTGCAGGCAGAAATTTTTTCATACACAAACTTGAATAGCCAAGATGTGTTCCTAATTCAATCACTATTGATGGTTGCAGGTTCTTTACAATGGAAGCGAGTAATTTATAATGTTCCCCGGGGTAAATATTGATATAATCGGTTTGCCTGTTTTTTATCCGGGATGAAATATCACCCAGGTCAATGGTGAAAGCATCTTTAGCGCATGTAAGCCCTAAAGAAATTAAATTATCTGTTGGTTTGCCCGGTTGCCCGTCCATGCTGAACAATGCTGAATATCTTTTATCTGCTGCATTAGTGGGGATAGGAACGGTATTCGCCAGCATTTCTTCCGAAGTTTTTTTCTTTTTCCCAAACATTCGCATTAGTTTAATTTAAAAATATAGGATTAGGCAGAACATTCACAAAGCTGCAGGAACGCTGGCCTCGAAAAAATGGCGTTAAGAAAATTACGTAGTAAACCGTTAAAAGCCGGCGTTGTTTGAGCCAACAGTATCTTCGAAATAAATAACTCTTGCGGCGAGTTCGCCGGGTTTAGATTTACGAAGTAATTTTTAGCCATTTTTTCGAAGCCTTGACTTTTTTTGTTACTTTTTTGTGTCAAGACAAAAAAGTAAAACGTCAATGCTGTACTGAATTTATGAAGCAATTACTTTTTCCTAAAAAGTAATTATTCCCAATTTATTAAAAGCATAAAGTATACAACTTACATGCATGGCCTGTACGATCTTATTTTCATTCAGCAGTTGCTTTACTTCATCAATACTCAGCAACTCCACTTCTATTTCTTCATTCTCATCTAATTTTTGCTCCGCAATTTTTTTGCCGCCCGTGGCCAGGTACATGTGCAGCAGGTTGCTGTTGGTGGAAGGGTTGGGTGAAATACGGCCCAGGTAGTTATATGAAGAAAAAGCATAACCGGTTTCTTCCAATAATTCCCTGGCAATGGCCTCTTCTGCAGTTATATCTGTATCATCCACACAGCCGCCGGGTATTTCAACACAGGTTTCACCCAATGCATGACGGTATTGACGTATCATGATTACTTTGCCATCTTCTGTAATAGCCAATGCACCTACCCAGGTGGAAAAATCATACACATAGTAGGGATCAACGATTTTGCCAGCAGGTGTTTCACATTTCTCCCGGCGCACTTTAAACCAGCGGTCGTTGAATAAATATTCCGAGGAAAGGGTTTTCCATTTCATATCATCATCTGTGACTGACTGATCGTTTACCATTTCATTCTTTCCCGTAATGAAGTAATATGTGCCACATGGTGACGGCCATGCCAGGCATACATACCCAGCAGGTACCACAGCCGCATTGTTTTCTTATGTTCCGGATGAAAAACAGTGCGGTTGTTCCAATCATCGTCTTTTGCATATTTCAGCGCCTCAAACAAACGTGCATGTACTGCATGCAGGATGGTGATGGATATATTAATGGGCAGTTTTATTACATCATGCAACTGTGCCCATTGATTTTCATCATAGGGCTTGATGGTGGGATTATCTTCAGTAAGGCCCAGCTTGAAACGGATATAGGCATTTATATGGCTGTCGGCCACATGATGCACCAGTTGATGAACGGTCCATCCGCCTTCTCGGTAAGGGGTGTGCAGCTGCGCTTCATCCAGGTTCAGCACGGCACTCTCAATTTGCAAGGGCAGAAATTTTATATCAGCCAGCCATTCTATTTTTTGTTCGATAGAAAAAGGCTGAGGCTCATACTGCCCAATGGGATAGCGGGGATCAATAGCTACAGTTGGCATACGCTGCTATTTTTATTTTACAATTTCCAATAATTCCACTTCGAAAATGAGGGTGGCGCCTCCGGGGATATTGCTGCCTGCGCCCCTGTCGCCATAAGCCAGGTCGGATGGTATCCACAAGCGCCAATGACTTCCTTCTTTCATCATTGGCAATGCCACCTGCCAGCCTTTGATAAGGGCTCTTAGCGGTGCAGAAAAAGGCTGACCTCTTTTGAAAGAGTTATCAAACTCTTTTCCATCCAGCAATGTTCCTTTATAATGTGCTTTCACTGTGTCAGTCACCAGTGGTTGCGCTCCGGTACCTTCTTTAATAACTTCGTACTGTATACCGCCGGGTAATTCTTTTACCCCGTCTTTCGAAATATTCTCTGCCATAAATGCGGCTCCAGCCGTTTTCTGTGCTTCAATTTTTCCTTGCATATATTCTTTTAGTTTGTTGACCCCAAACCCCCTAAAGGGCAATGTCATTTAGTTAAGACTGCTATTTCTTACCAGCGGCAGAGTTCACAAAGTTTATTCGTTCTTTGTCGCTGTTGAACCCTTTCAGGGTTCGGCATATTCTACCTTTTCTATTGCCGGGTTTCACCCGGCGTTACCAACATTCTGCCCCTCTGGGGCAAGTCGTTTTTTTAGGTGTACTCCATTCCTTAACTAAATGACATTGCCCTAAAGGGGCTTTAGACTCCGGGTATTTTAAAATATTAACTGTTTGTAAAATACTGTTACCAGGACATTCATACCCCACCCATGAGAATATCGAACAGATGAGCAAGGAAGGCTGAACAAGGAAGTAAGACTCTGACAGCAAGGGATTTCTTCACTTCTTAATTCATCATTCCCTGTTCGTCTGTTCGTTTGTTCATCTGTTCATCTGTTCATTTACACCTCTTCTATCGAATGCCCCGTCCTTTTAATAAAAACATCTTCGAGATTGGCAAGTTTCATACTCTTTGGCCTTTCAAAACCACTTTCCACCAGTTCATCAATCAGTTTGTCCGGTGAATCCAGCGCCACAATTTCTCCTTTGTCAATAATGGCCACCCGGTCGCACAGGTATTCTGCTTCATCCATATAATGCGTGGTAATGATAACAGTGGTCCCTCTTTGCCTGATATCTTTTATCAATTCCCATAAACTTCTCCGGGCCTGGGGATCAAGTCCTGTAGTGGGTTCATCCAGGAAGATGATCCTTGGTTGATTGATCAATGTGGTGGCTACAGAGAACCGTTGTTTCTGTCCACCGCTCAGCTCTTTTACTTTTGCTTTGGCTTTATCTTTCAGGTTCACCATTTCCAGCAATTCCATAGGATTGATCTTACGGTTATACAGTCCGCAAAAAAGCTCGATAAGCTGCAACAGGTTCAGGCCGGGATAATAACCGCTTGTCTGCAGTTGCACCCCGATTATTTTTTTGATCTCATGGGGGCTTTTGTCAAGGTTCAGACCATCAACGGTTATCTCACCACTCGTTTTTTCCCGAAGGGTTTCAATAATTTCGAGGGTGGTGGACTTACCGGCACCATTGGGACCGAGCAATCCAAATATCTCCCCTTCCATCACTTCAAAAGAAATGCCTTTTACAGCCTGGAACTGGCCGTAGTTTTTGACCAGGTTTTTAACGGATATGATTGTTTTGCCCATGCCCCAAATTTAAAGGATTAATTCCATCCTTATGTCGGCTGTTTCCAGCGGTGAATCTACAAGGGGGACATGGCGGAAACCATATTTTTCATATAACCCGACAGCCCTGGTGAGCTGATGATTGGAATACAGGGTGACTTTGGTGGCGCCAATTTCTTTTGCTTTGGCCAAACAGGTGTCTATAAGCAGCCGGCTGATACCTTTGCCCTGATAGCCGGCGGTGACCGCCATTTTCACCAGTTCATACACCCCTTCATGTTCTTTCATAAGCCCGGCAGAGCCAACAATTGTTCCATTGGTTTCAGCCATCCAGATAAATCCGCCTTTGCTGATTATTGTTCCTTCGGGGTCGTTCAGTATCATCAGGTCAAGGCTCTCTGTAAGGTTATAATGATCCAGCCATTCAAGATTCAGTTGTTTAAAGGCCGCATGATGTTCTTTCTGATACGGTATAATTCTTATTTCCATTTGTCTGTAGTGTAAAGAATGCAAGATTAAGCAGGAATAGTTTACTAAATATGTATCAGAACGGGTGAGGACGGCTATATCAGTATGGTATAAAAAATAAACAGGGGCAGATTTATTTATTGGGGATTAAACAAATGCAACTGGCCAGATTTGTTTCTTTTTTTGTATTTGTGCTATCGGCCTCACCCCAACTTTACCCCGGCCTCACCCCAACAACTATTTTGTTATTGTAATACTCCTCTTCCCCTCTCCGAGTGGAGCTACCGTTAGGACACAAATAGCATTAATTTTGGGGGTAAAAAAGGGATGAATATTAGTCAAAAAGAGAGCTACGGGGGAAAATTTGGAGACAAGCGATTGGAGCGCCGTGCAAATCAGTTGTCAGCCCTGTTATATTTTGGACGAACGAGTAGTATCCATGAGATAACGGGTACTGAAGCTGAACAAAAAGGTGCGTATAGGTTTTTGGCGAATGAGAAGGTAAAAGAGAAGGATCTCATAGACAGCTTAGTTGAAAGGAGCAGTTATTTATGTAGTGCCAGGCATGTTTTGGTAATACAAGACACCTCTGAGATGAATCTTGACAATCATCGTAATCGATTGAAACGGGGGACCGGCATAGGGTTGACAGGCAATAATAAGGATCTTGGTTTTTTTATGCATAGTAGTTTAGTTCTGGATGCTGAAACTGAAACGATTTTAGGTTTTTCAGACATCCAGTTATGGCATAGAGAAGAAGACAAGGCGGATAAAGAAATACGGGGGTATAAAAATTTGCCAATAGAAGAAAAGGAATCCAACAAATGGTTAAAGGCATGTGCTAACAGCAGGGAGCAGTTAAAACAAGCTGACAGTATCACTTTTATTGAAGACCGGGAAGGTGATATTTATGAACAGTTTGCCCGTATGCCACCTGGGGGAAACGTTCATTTACTTATTCGTAGCCGGGAAAACCGAAGACTGTCAGAAGGGGGAAAGTTGTTTGAAAAATTAGCGGGTCAGGACATAGCTGGTGAATATGAAATTGAATTAGTAAAAGACATCCGCAAGGATATTGAAAAGCGCAGGGTAAAAGTGGAAGTAAGATACTGTGAGGCAGATATAAAAAGACCAGCGGGCCTGAATAAAACAGGATTAGCTTCAGTCATCAAATTATATGCGGTAGAAGTAAAAGAGAAAGATGTACCTCATGGCGCCAAAGGTATATGTTGGCGGATACTCACGACACATGCAGTTAGTTGCTATGCAGAAGCCCTGGTAATTATTAAGAAATACAGGTTGCGATGGTATATTGAACAATTACACAGGTTGCTAAAACAAAAGGGGTTTAGGATAGAATCGAGTGAGCTGGAAACGGGCTGGGCAATACGTAAATTGACTGTAATAGCATTAAATGCTGCTTTGCGGGTGATGCAACTTTATTTAGCAGCAGGCAATGAGAAGAGCCAGCCTGTTAAAGAGGTTTTCAACGATCAGGAAATCAAATGCCTGGAAGGAGTAAATAAAGAAATGGAAGGAGATAGTGAAAAGAGTAAAAATAAAAATAATCCGGCGTGTTTGTCATGGGCTACATGGATAATAGCAAGATTAGGTGGTTGGAAAAATTATGACAGCAAAAGACCACCCGGGCCTATTTTGTTAAAAAAAGGAGCAGATAAATTTAATGCCATATACCAAGGTTGGGAACTGGCAAGAAAAACATAAGATGTGTCCTAACGGTAGCCTCCCGGGAGGGGCAAAGACATTTTGTATAAAAAAAATTGGGACGGGGTGGGTTATAGCTGCGACAATTTTAAATGCACCCCAAAAATGTTTTTAAGGATTGTAATCCAATAGGCCGCCTCAACAAAATTTATAAGTCACAACGGATACCACCCCGGCCTTACCCCGGCCTCACCCCAACAACTACTCTGTTATTGTAAGACCCTGATCCCCCTCTTCGAAGGAAAAGGGGTTGGTGACACTCCGAACGCATCAATCGCAACTATTCAAGGTTCTGCTTATGTTTATGGTTATTGCTTTTAAGCATTACGTGAACAAGCATACTTGAAGCCTCTCAGATTTATATTCCAATGTACATGAGGCTCTCTTTCCCGGCCTCACCCCAACAACTACTCTGCTATTATAAAACTCCGATTCCCCTCTCCGAATGGAGAGAGGTGGTGACACTCCGAACGCATCAATCGCAACTATTCAAGATTCTGCTTGTGTTTATGGTTATTGCTTTTAAGCATTGCCTGAATAAGCATACTTGAAGCCTCTCAGATTTATATTCCAATGTACATGAGGTTCGATTCCCCTCTTCCTTCGGAGAGGGGGTGTAGAGTCTTCAATATAAATGTAAAGTGAAGGGGTGAGGCCGTAAAGTGAAAAGGTGAGACGGTAGGAGGAACGCCCCATTCGGGGTTCTGCCTACCCGCCATAGCCTTGGCAAAGGCGGGTTCGCTTATCAGCATACCCTATCAGGAAATAAGCAACAGTTTTTTCCTAACTGAAGATTGTTCTTGCGGGGTTAGTTCCCTTACCAATTTGAAATCATTGTGAATGGGGCAAATGGTAAATACCTGTATTGTACCATCGGGAAATTCCAGGTAACACTGGCCATTGGGCAACTTGTCAGTATTGATCATAAAAGGATGGCCCTGTTCCAGTGTTTCCCTGCGGATATGCTGAACTGCCAGAAGCCCTCTTTGTTCGAGTTGCTTTCTATAGTTTTTTTTCATAGGGTAGCGGTTTTCACTATTCAGTTTAATATTTATAAAAAGCCCCCCGTGCTATAGCCTGCACAATATTAGTATTGCTGTCCAGTTCTTCTTCTGTCAGATTATCCTGAAAGCTGTCATCAATCTTATTGTATATATCAAACTGGTCTGTATCCGGGTAATAGATAATGCGTTTGGAACTTATTATGCCTCCGCTGAGTAATATAAAAAATTCGGCTACTCCTGTATCCTCCTTAGAAATAGCTTCTTTTTTTAATTGATCTATGGAATGTATCGTTTTCATGGTGGTGGTTTGGGGCAAAGGTGGGCCTTTATGGTATTGAAGTCAACGGGGTTTAAGGGTACAGTGCGTATGTAAGTGATTTGGGGAGCGGGGGGCGAAATGTGTCGGCGGAGATTTTGGAACGGTTGATTTTAGGGCTGGGGTGCAGTAGGGGAGTTTTATTTGGGAGATAGTTTAAAAAGTAGCTTTCACTAAGTGTAAACCCAAGTTTTTGTATTTTTATGGGCCGGAAAATAAAAATAATAACTTGTCAACCAACTAATTCGGAGAAAAAGTTTATATTTTAGCGGGTCATGAATTTTATTGACCTGTTTGCCGGGGCTGGGGGTTTATCCGAAGGATTCAAAAAAGCAGGATTTAACCCGATTGCCCACGTAGAAAAAGACCAGGCTGCTTGTTTTACTTTAAAAACAAGGGTGGCTTTTTATTATCTGAAACGTACCGGGAAAAAAGATATTTACTACAGTTATCTGAAAGGTGAAATTTCGAGAGAGAAGTTATATTCATACATACCAGAAAAAGAACTTTCATCGGTAATCAATAGCTCCATTGGTGGAAAAAACAACAAATCAATTTTTGGGAAAATAGATACTCTTAAAGCAGACCAAACTGTTGACCTTATTGTTGGCGGTCCGCCATGCCAGGCATACTCATATATCGGAAGAGCTGCATTAAACAGCAGAGTAAAAAATGATGAGCGGAATTTTCTTTACAAAGAATATGGGAAGTTTCTAAAGCGATACAGACCTAAGATTTTTGTTTTCGAAAATGTACCGGGTATAAAAACTGCCGGTAAGGGCAAACACTTTAAAAATCTCAAAAAATACTTCAGAAGGATTGGGTACAATCTGGATAGTGCTTCTGTTAATTCCTTTGATTTTGGAGTTGTTCAAAACAGAGAACGGTTAATAATTATTGGATGGAGAAAAGATGTTGACTTTTCTTACCCTGAATTCAAAAAGATCAATCATTCCTGGACTAGAGATGATATTTTCTCAGACTTACCACCCCTGAATCCCAATCAGAGTGATCAATATATGAAATATGTATGCCCGATAAATGAATATTTGAGTAAGACGGGTATTAGAAACTGTGTTGATTTTATTAGCCAGCATATCACAAGGCCTCATAATGAAAAAGACCTTTCAATTTATAAATTAGCAGTAGAAAAGCTTGAAAAGGAAGGAAAGCTTTTAAAAAACAACGAAATTCCCGTTGAGAAAAGAACACAAAAAAATACAACTGATTTCTTAGACCGATTTAAGGTCGTGGGTAAAAAACCACACACCGTAATAGCACACCTGTCTAAAGATGGACACCACTTCATTTACCCCTCAACAACGCAGTTACGTTCTATTTCAGTAAGAGAAGCTGCCCGTATTCAGTCTTTCCCTGATGATTACTTTTTTGAAGGAATAAACCCGAAAAAGGTAAGAACGCCAGCATTTAGACAAATTGGAAATGCAGTTCCGCCATTAATGGCTGAAAAAGTAGCCAAAAAAATTAAGAAGGAGCTTAATGGATAAAAAACTAAAAACTAAAAGGCATTCATTTCTACCAGGGGCTATGTCAATCATTCAAATGGGCGAAGAATTGATAGGTCACCCAAGTACAGCAATAAACGAGCTGATAAAAAATGGGTATGATGCAGATGCTCTGCTGTGTAGAGTTTATTTCCACTATTCAAAAGACCAAAAAAAAACGTTTGCAATAATATTTGATGATGGGAATGGAATGGATTATTATACGCTTTTTGGTGATTGGTTAAAGCCATCTGTTAGTTCAAAGCGAAAGGGAATTGCAAAAAGTGACGTATATAAAAGAAGTCTTCTTGGGAGTAAGGGTATTGGGAGATTGGCTTCCATGGCTTTGGGTAAAAGAATAAATGTTATATCCAAAAAAGAAAAGGAAAAAACCTACAATTGGATTACTATAAATAGAGAGGTATTTAAAGAAGAAAAACTATTGGCAGAAATAAACTTTCCTGGAGACAAAACATCTAGCTATCTAGACCTATTCATTGAAAAAGAAAGTATTAAGGAAAGAAACGGGCTCGAAAACAAAGAAATGATTGACTTTCTCAAAAGCAATGGTTTGCAATCATTTAAAAATGGGACATTGATTATTATAGAATCTTT
This sequence comes from Chitinophagaceae bacterium, assembly GCA_031441485.1. Taxonomy (GTDB): domain Bacteria; phylum Bacteroidota; class Bacteroidia; order Chitinophagales; family Chitinophagaceae; genus JJ008. Next base: position 4,254 of record JANOEQ010000017.1, on the reverse strand, counting down.
GGATGATTCTGTTCTAAAAATACTTCGTAAAGATTATAAACAGATCGAAATCCCAGAAGAAGCCATAGAGCCATATAAAAATACAGAATTCTATAAGGCACTGGCAACTCTGATAACCCCTCTCAATTTAAATGCTGAAATTCAAAAGGAATTAGAGAAAAAAAGAATTATTAAAACTAAAAAGGCAATAGCAAGTGACGCAAGTAAATTTTCAATAAAGTATGGAACGAATCTTTTACCAGGTCAAGAGCAAAATAAAATAGAGTGGCTAAATATTGACCCAATACCAATTCAATCAGTGTATGATTATCGTGTATATGGTAAAGTTTCAAATGATGGGAATGTGGCTGGGTTTCTTTCATATAAACGACTAGAAACTGATGTCCGTGAAGAAAAATTTGAACTTACTAATGAAGACATTTCCGGAGAAACAATAAATTCTCAAAAAGAGCTTTTTGATGACGATGAAAAACCTGAAACCGGTGAGTATTTTTTTGATATACGTGTATATGATGTTGGCGAAAAAGATAATTTAGAAAAACTTGCACGATTATCTAAGGTTGGTACCGCGGCAAATTTCAGAAGGACATTTAAGCAATTTCAGGGTTTACGAATATCCAAAAATGGATTTGGAGTAAAGCCTTATGGAGAAGAGGTAGAGGATTGGATTGAGCTTTCTAAAGCTCGGGTTCAAAATCCAGGACAGAATGTAAATACAAATCAAATATTAGGCTATGTTTTTTTCTATTCTCCTGAAAATGATACTCTGGAAGAAAAAACGAACCGAGAGGGATTTCTCGAGAACACTGCTTTTTTACAGGTAAAAAACACTTTAACAGCAATTTTCTCTACCCTGGGGAAAAAAAGATACAATTACAGATTACTTCACGGTTTAGGAAGAATACCTACAAGCAAGCACCAAAGACCTGATTTTGAGGGATTTCTTGAGAAGCTAAATGACTATGACGCAAGCAGTCAATTAGTACGTTATTCAGAAAAGTTTATGAATGAAGTGACTACTTCAATGGACAATCTTGAAGAGTCGCTATCTTTTTCTGAAAGACTAGCTTCTTTAGGTAGTGGAATCGAATTGATTTACCATGAAATGGCTCAACCAATATCAGGGCTTCGGACTACAAAATCTTCTCTGGATTTAAAGAAGAAAAAAATACAACAGGAAACTCTAGATAGTTTCATTTCTGATATAAACTCACTCCACTATGCAACTGACGTACTTGTAGAACTTAGACAATCGCTACAGCCAGCCATTGGAAGAAGCAGGAAAAAAATATTCGTACCCTACAACACTTTTCGTAAAGTATGTAACCTCTATAAAACTGATTTAAAGGATCATAACATAACTATAGTTGCTGACGAAAGATTAAAGACCTATGAGATTGATGATTTTGAATATGCTTTGTGGATAGCTTTTCTCAATATTATTAACAATGCTGTATATTGGATAAAGAAATCCGAGAGAAAAGGAGAGATAAGATTACATATCGAAAAGGGTAAGCTTGTAATAAGTAATTCTGGCCCCTTCATTAATGAAGAGATGCTCGATTACATTTTTGATTATGGGGTTACTACTAGGCAGGAAAAAAACGCTACTGGTCTCGGGTTAGCATTTACTCAAAGTATTCTTAGCCGGAATGGCTGGGAAATTTCTGCTGAAAACAGAAAGAATGGGCCGGCATTCATTATTAAAAAATCAAAAAATGAGTAAGGGCGTAATCATACATCTTGAAAATGAAAAAAGATTTTTAGAAGATTACCAAAGACTATTTAAAGACTTAGAAATAGATTTAGAATATATAGGCTGTCTAAATATCTCAGAGTTTAAAGTAGCAGTAAATAATCATTCGGGAAAAATAAAGTCGATTATTTTTGATTTAGTAGGTGACAAAGCATCCGAAGAAGAATTAGCCCGAAATCCCGAATTTCTAGACTTTGTTAGAGAAGGGTTTGCAAAATATAATCTGCCAATTTTCATATATAGTGGGCATTTAGATATATTACAAGGGGAGTTCGAAGGGTTTGGAACCGTTTTCAAACTATCCAAAGATGAAAGCATCCAGATAATATTTGATAAAATAAAACTATTCCTTGATTCCGGGTTTATTGATGTGTTTTCTCCTGGAGGACTTTTAGAAACTGAATTACACAAAGAATTACATAACGCATTCGTTCAACAATTCAATAATAATGATCAAATAATTAATATTATAAAACTAATTCAATCTACGACAGGAGAAGCCGAATTCTCAAGCAGAGTAATAAGAGTTTTTAAAAGAATTGCAGTAAGATCCTTGCTTTCTGAAATGTTATCCCCCGAAGTTGATTCTGATGGAAATGTTAAGGAGGAGTTTGTTGGAATTACTGAACATTATATTCAAAGAATTAATAATCAAATTCAAATTTGGACTGGCGATATATTTAAGCGAAATGATAGCGATGAACGAATATTTATTCTAATGCCTCGCTGTAATGCAATAAGATGTGAGGAATATTTGGTTTGTGCTTTTTTAGTCGGTGTAAAGCCGGAAGGAATGAAGACAGACAAAATTGAGAAACTCTTAACTGGGGACCCAACAGTTTCTGGATACGATAGATATTTACCAGCCTCACCAGTTTACCAAGGTGGTAAGGTTGCCCTCTCTAGGTTTTTCATGAAACCGAAAACAGAAATTCTTGAATCATATCATAGAGAAATATCTCTGAGTGAAGAACTAACAAATGAAATTCTTGGAAAATTTGCATCATATTTTTTTAGAACAGGAATATCACCTTGGAATATAAAAGAAGGAAAAGAAGAATATAAAGCTGAAAAAAATGTCAAATAATAATTGGCTGAGAGAAGAATTAATTCTTGCTTTATATTGGTATTGCACCAAAATCCCATTTTCAAAAATAAAATATACTAAACCTGAGGTAATAGAACTCGCACAACTTGTTGGCCGTACTCCTTCAGCAGCAGCTTTCAAGCTGGTTAATTTTGCAAGACTAGATCCAGCTTTAAAACAACGTGGAATAAAAGGAATGAGTAAAGGCAGCAAAGCCGAAGAACCGGTATGGAATGAATTCTATGGTAACTGGGATGAACTTGCTTACACAGCCGATAAAATTATTGCCGAAAAGAAAAAAATCAGTATTGAAAGAGTCAGCAATATTGAAACTGCAGATTTGCCACGGGAAGGAAAAGAAAGAGAAGCGTTGGTAAAAATCAGAATCAATCATAAGTTTTTCAGTGACACAGTTAAGCTCTCTTATCAGAGTAAGTGCTGTATAACGGGTCTTTCAGTAAATAGCTTGCTGGTTGCCAGTCATATAAAACCCTGGTCAAAAGATTTGAAGAATGCCGCTAATCCAGAAAATGGTTTATGCCTAAATGCGCTTCACGACAAGGCGTTTGACAAAGGTTTGCTAACCCTATCACAGGATTTAGAAATTATCCTTTCGTCAGAATTATTAAAAAAGGGAAAAGACGAATTTATTAATAAGTATTTTATTTCTTATAGGGGGCAAGAGATCAAAAAACCAACCCGTTTTATGCCTAATCAGGAATTTCTTCAGTATCACAGAGAAAATGTATTTCTTCAGTAAAGTATTTATGAAAAAGGAAGATATTTATATAACAATGCTGCGTTGCGGTAAGAGTTTTCTTGAGGACGGAATGACAATTGAAAAACTTATCGACTACCTCAATAAAAATGGTCATAGTGTAACAACTAACAGCACTATTTTATTTTATTATTTTTATACTGTATTTTTTTCAAAGGGAACTTCTGAATATCCACCACATCATAGTGAAAAGTTTTACCTGAAACCTGAATGTTATATGCAGCTTCTTGAATATGATAATCTTCAGGAAGCAAGAAAAGAGGCTAAAGAAACGAGACTGTACACCATCATTGCTATTCTATTATCTCTAGCTTCGTTTATTGTAAGCATTTTTAATTAATCGATGTTCAAAGTTAACTCAGAAAAAGTTTTTTCAACAGGGAAGAGAGGGTCTTATCAAGTTTAGCGGTCTTCAACTGGCATTCCCAAATGGTAATAATTTTCCACCCCTCCTTCTTCAGCACCTTCACCGCCTTTGCGTCATTGGTTTTATTGGTGTTTATTTTATTCAGCCACCAGTCGGTTCTTGTTTTGGGTACTTTATAGTATTTGCAGCGGGCATGGCCATGCCAGAAGCACCCGTGTATAAAGATAACGGTGTGGTATTTGGGGAGAACGATATCGGGCTTTCCC
>JANOEQ010000016.1:0-40387 GCA_031441485.1 Chitinophagaceae bacterium | reverse complement strand
TCCCCCTATATTACTATAAAGGGATCTAACTCCATTTGCTGTATTATTGCTTCCTGTTGTGTTAGAAAAAAGTGCCCTGCTTCCATTGGCAGTATTACTACTTGCAGTTGTATTGGAATAAAGTGCACTATCTCCTGTGGCAGTATTATAATCGCCTGTAGTATTAAAACGAAGCGCTGCAACTCCAGTGGCAGTATTATTAAATCCGCTTGTGTTGGAAATAAGGGCACTATCTCCTGTGGCAGTATTTCTAAATCCGGTTGTGTTTGCGTACAGGGCCCTGAATCCTGTGGCTGTGTTGCTATATCCGTCTATGTTGTTAGAAAGTGCGTCAGTTCCAATAGCAGTATTAAGGCGTCCACTGGTGTTGGCGTAAAGTGCAAAATTTCCCATAGCAGTGTTCCCTCCTCCATCTGTGTTGCTGGAAAGCGCAGCATATCCATTGGCAGTATTAAAGCGGCCACTTATGTTGCTATAAAGCGCATTATATCCACTTGCCGTATTGCTAAATCCGCTTGTGTTGCTAAATAGGGCTTTGCTGCCGATGGCCGTGTTACCACTTTCAGTTGTATTATTGTAGAGCGCACTATCACCTGTTGCGGTATTTCGATTTCCGGTTGTGTTGGAAAAAAGTGCTGAAATTCCATTGGCCGTATTACTAAAACCTGCTGTGTTGGAATAAAGGGATAGGACTCCATTGGCGGTATTGGAACTTCCAGAAAGGTTATTTCTTAGCGCGGCATAGCCATCGGCGACATTACTGTTTCCAGTAGTATTGAAGTAAAGGGCTTCCATGCCATGTGCTGAATTATAATCTCCGGAAGTATTTGTATAAAGAGCCCTGGCGCCGGTGGCCGTGTTAAAGGCTCCGTCGGTATTCGAGAATAACGCTGTTATTCCGCTGGCGGTATTGTATCCGCCATTAGTATTGTAATATAGCGATCCATAACCGATCGCAGTGTTAAAAAGCCCGTTTAAGTTATTGCGCAATACATCGAATCCATAGGCAGTGTTACCTCCTCCGGAGGTGTTAGAAAAAAGGCTGAATTTTCCAGAAGCTGTATTGCCACTTCCAGTAGTATTATTAAATAGGGCGCTGTCTCCGTTGGCGGTATTTCCCGAACCTGTTGTATTTGAAAAAAGTGATTTAGATCCAGTGGCGGTATTGGAATAGCCAGTTGTATTTGCAAAAAGAGAACTGTCTCCCATGGATGTGTTACGGATGCCAGAGGTTAAGGGATTCAAGGCACCTACACCAAAAGAAGTATTGTTCAATCCTATTCTGCCTGCCCGTGTGTTAGATCTTTTTAAAATAACATCGTTATTATCTGTAGTGCCTATGAAATTTGTAGCTGCATTTGTACCTGCATTTCCGGTTAATCCCCAGCCGGTATTGGCACTTACGCCTTTCCAGCTTAGTGCAGCATTATCCCAATAATAAAATCCGGGTAAATTTGTACCAGCCGTAGTAGTTAAAAAAACCATCATTCCGTTTTGGTTAACAGTGGGGGCTGTTACCGGAAAAACATTTATCCTTGGTATCAAAATACCCTCCTGGTTGGTAGGTATGGCCGGATTAGCTGCTGCAATATCTAGTTTTGCACGGGGGGTGTTGGTGCCAATACCGAGATTTTGTGCAAAGCCCATTGTGCTGGTCAGCATTACCAATAGCAAACTAACGAAGAGGGGAAGTGTGAATGATCTCATGACGAAAGATTTTCTCAAATCTCTTTCTTTCAGGAAACCATTTAAAGCTGGAATGAGCCATTAACAGAATCGGGTTAGCTGCAGGAAAGAATGAAAAGATTTTTTTCTCATTATATTTGGCAATAATCTGCTGATTGTATGCAAAAAGACAAAATACTCGTCATCGGCGCCTCCGGGCAAATAGGAGTGGAGCTTACCCTGGCCCTGCGTAAGATGTATGGAAATGCCAATGTGGTGGCCAGTGATTTAAGAGAGCAAAACCCTTTATTAGAAGGCACAGGCCCTTATGTAAGTTTAGATGTAATGAATAAGGAAATGCTGCATGTGCAGGTGATAAGGCAAAATATTACCCAGATATATTTACTGGCGGCAATATTATCTGCCACAGGAGAAAAGAACCCAGGGCTGGCATGGAACCTGAATATGACAGGCCTGCTGAATGTGCTTGACATTGCCCGGGAAGAAAAACTGCATAAAGTGTACTGGCCTTCTTCTATTGCAGTATTCGGGCCTACATCACCCAGGCAGAATTGCCCGCAGCAAACAATCATAGAACCTGTTACCGTGTATGGTATCAGCAAATATGCCGGTGAGTTCTGGTGTAACTATTTCTTTCACCGTTTTGGAGTGGATGTGCGGAGCATCCGGTACCCGGGATTGATCTCCTATAAATCAGCACCTGGCGGAGGCACTACAGATTATGCAGTGGAGATATTCCATGAAGCCCTGGAAGAGAAAAAGTATGAATGTTTTTTAAAAGAAGACACCTATCTGCCGATGATGTATATGCCTGATGCCATTCGGGCCACTATTGAATTGATGGAAGCGCCGGCAAGCAGCATCAAAATCCGGACTTCCTATAATGTATCCGGTATGAGTTTTTCGCCCAAAGAGATTGCGGCGGAAATAAAAAAGCATCTCCCTGATTTTACGGTAAGCTATAAACCTGATTACCGGCAGGCTATTGCAGACAGCTGGCCCCAAAGCATTGATGACAGGGTGGCAAGAAATGACTGGGGATGGAAAGAAGAATTTGACCTGGCCGCCATGACGAAGGATATGTTTGATAATCTGAAATAGTCCCTTCATAGTAAGGCAAGCCCCGAATAAGCAATCAACTAATGAATTGGTTTATTAGTTAATTGGTTTATTGAGGGTGTACTTATTGTACGGAGTAAGCTTTTTTTTGCTAATAACCTGATTAACCAATACCCTGTAAAACAGTAAGCCTGCACTTCAATAAACCTATAAGTTAATCAAACTGCCTGCCAATTAACCAATTAACCAATAAACCAATTAACCAACTATCCCATTCTTCACCGCATACATAACTAGTCCCGCATTATTTCTCACGCCGATTTTTTTAAATAGATGCCGGCGGGTTTCTTCTGACATATCGGTGGTTGCATTATCTGCACAGATAAGTTTAAGTGCCTGTTCTTCTTCTTGTGTAAGCATTATACCGGGTTTAAAAACAGGATATAATGCATTAGTGGTTACTAATTTTTTCAGCAGGGTTCTATTTACATGGTCATTAAAGTAATAACCGTTTTCGTGCACAGCATATACGGCCATTAGTATCTCTTCGGGCTCGGCATTTTTCAGCAAATACCCGTTTGCTCCTGTTTCCAGCAGGTGGGTAATAAATTTATCATCATCATACATGCTTACTACAAGCACTTTTACTAAGGGATATTTTTCTCTTACCAGTTTGGTCGCTTTCATTCCGTCCATCACAGGCATTTTCAGGTCCATGATAATTACATCGGGCATATATGCCTGCATTCCTTTTAATAACTCTTCGCCGTTATCTGCTTCCAGTATCACTGCCAGGTTTTCATCTGCCAGCAAGCCCACTTTCAGGCCATCGCGGAAGATGGTATAATCATCTGCTATAGCGATTTTTATTTCAGGCATTTGGCAGCGCTTTTACAGGTACATGTATAGTAATACGGTAACCATCGCTGTCTTTGCGGAACTGTATCTTTCCTTTCAGCAGTATCACCCGGTTCCTGATATTTTTTAATCCCAATCCTTCCTTACGAAAACTAAGTTCTTCAAACTGCTGTTGTGTAAGACCTTCGCCATTGTGAAAAATAACCAGGTCCAGTTCATTATTCTTTAATGAAGAGCTGATATGGATACGGGTGGCATTTGCATATTTTAAAATATTGTTTACCAGTTCCTGCAACATCCGGTAGGCGCTGATATCATCCTCATTATTTTCCGGGTTGTATGTATCATCCAGTTCGGTTTCGGCTACAATGGCGGTGCCATTCACGGTTTTCTGTACAAAATCACGGATAGCTTCATTTAATCCAAACTCTTTTAGAATATTAGAATGCAGATTGTGCGATATGCCTCTTACTTTCTGGATTACTTCGTTCAGCATATTCCTGCCTTTTTCATGCAGTTGCTGATCTCTTTCGTCCAGTGCGGTGGCCTTAATACCGAGCAGGTGAAGTTTGGCGGAGGAAAGAATGGCGCCCACTTCATCATGCAGGGTTTCGGCTATGCGGTGACGCTCTGTTTCTTCGCTTCTTATTGCGGCTTCTATCAGCAGGTTCTGTTGTTGCTCCTTTATTTTTCCCAGTGTCTTTCTGTGCTGGCTCTTTTTGCGCTGGCTTAAGAAAACAGCCAGTAATACTCCCGCCATCAGCATAAGCATTACAACAATGCCTAAGATTACGAGTAAGCCTACGTTATTGGATATATTTAAAAGCATACTGTTTGTATTGCTGCATTAAGCCCGCTTTATGAAATTAATAAATGTATGGCGAATAATATTGAGAAACATGGGATATTAATTTATGCAGGCTGCCTGCGCTAGTCAGGTGCAGGCAGTGAAAGATTATATTGGCGATCCTTTATTTTCTGCCTGCTGCGGTATAATGCTGCACCCAGGAAAATGCAAAGGACAATAAAGGAGCACTGGAATATTTTCATTGTTAAAAAGCCAAGTGAATGGTTACTGTTATAAAGCGGAAAGATGAAAAGGGTAATGAAAAAATTAATCGCTTCGTAGAAACTTATGCCCGTACAAACAATGAAAACAGGGTCCTTTCCGGAAAGCTCCACTTCGTCATCCATAATGGAGCTGAGGAAAAATGTCAGGCTGATTATTAACAATACCACGCTTTCGGCAGTAAATAAAATTATATCATAATTCAGCAGGTTGCCAAAGCGATAAAGGTATACCAATACAAACAGGCAATAAATCATGAAAACGTATTTCAGAAAAGTATGCTGCTTTACCTGTTTCACCTGGTATATAAACCAGCCGATAAAGAGTGTCCTGATAATTGAGTGGAGATTATAAAAGATGCCGTTATTCCTGAGATTTGATGGCAGATCCCTGGCAAACTGATGCTGAATAGTGGCTGCCAGCATTAAAAAGAAAGTAATTAACGAGTAGATGATAATAGGCTTCAGTTTTTTATCAAGAGGTCTGTACAGCAAAAAGATGGACAGGGGTATCAGCAAAGGCCATACCTCTGCCCATCGTCTTAAATACTCTGCAATTTCAAGCATCAGCGGTTAGTTATTTTTTTTCCTCCTCATACCAGCAATCGGGAGGGCAGCAATATGGAGGGCAGGGCAAACTTCCATCACCAAATACTTCATCCACTCTGCCATCTATTACCACCTCTATCGAAAAACAAATATACCTCGTGTCTTTTGAATATAGTCTTGGGACAAACCGGATAAAATCAAATTTTTTTAATGTGCCATCCGGGTTTACTATTTTCAGGCTGTCAAAATTGGCCATGTTATTTCCAAAGATGACCGGCCCTGTTATTTTCAGACCCTTACAGGCAGTATCAATTGCCATTACCTGTTCACCTTTTGTATAAATATTTGAACTGTTTATCGCAGGATATACCAGGAGGTCCATATTGCTGTTTAACATGGCCGGATTGCTGCTGTAAAATTGCAGCAGCAACTGCTTTATTCTTGTAGCACTATCTGGTCTTGTCCATCCGTTAGCCACCCATGTTTGCACCTGCTGCCTGGAAAGTGTTACACAGTTTACTGTAAACACTTTGTTTCCGTCGCCATTAGCGGGTTCACCGTCTTTGCATGAACTAATACTGATAAGGGAAGGCAATGCAATAAAAAGGAGAAGTCTTGCTAATAAGCTGCTCTTTCGGGAAGCGATTTTTTTTTTCATAACTGTTGGTTTTAAAGATTTGTAAAAGGCTTGCAGTTCTCAGTAAGGCAGGATAACACAACTAATTTAAGCAGAAGAGCCGGATTTTCAAAGCATTCTGTCATTATCCGTGTAAACACCCCGGTTACAACTATTGCTTACCGTTCAATCTTGAAACCGGAAAACTCCTGAAAAGAACAGTCTTCAACAATTATATTCGTAACCTGCGCCCCCGAAGGGCCTTTTTTACACCATTTTATTAATAAAGCTAATTGACCGGCAGTTCCGGTGGCAATAAGCCGGACAGCGCCATCCGGTAAATTTTTAACGGTGCCGTTTATTCGCAAACCCAACGCCTGCTCTTTAGCGCTTTGCCTGAAAAATACACCTTGCACCCTGCCGCTCACTTTGATTGAAATTGTTTGGCGCATCCCGCTATTGTTGAAGAAGCTGTACAATTTGCTCCAGGTACAATTTATCCATATCATCAAACTGGTCATATTCATCACTATCCACATCCAGTACACCTGTTACCTCTCCATTATTGAAAACAGGCACCACTATTTCTGATTTGGATAAACCACTGCAGCTAATATGACCGGGAAATTTTTCCACATCCGGTACTATAAGAGTGCTGGAGGTGGCCCAACTGGTACCGCATACACCCCTGCCTTTTTTTATACGGGTACAGGCCACCGGTCCCTGGAAGGGGCCCAGCACCAATTCAGTCACTTCATCACCGGTCAATTTTAAGGCCGGTTTAATTATATAAAAGCCCACCCAAAACCATTTGAATTGCTCCTTTAGTGCACCGACCACATTCGCCATATTTGCCACTGTATCGGGTTCACCTTCCAGCAATGCTTTGATCTGGGGAATCAATGATTCATATTGTGCTGCTTTATTTCCTTCAAGGATTACTAAATCTTCTGCCATGCAGCAAAGATACAAACTGGCCTGTCACCAAATGATTGAAACGATAACCGTAACTTCCCGTAAAATTATCACTGCATGCGAAAGTTTTTTTTACTGTCCGGCCTTGGCCTGTTACCCGTTTTTTTACTGGCACAGGAATTTGGCGGACATCCGCCTTCCCATAAATGGAAACAACTGAATACTGATACGGCAAGAATTATCTTTCCCGTGGGATTGGATAGCCAGGCAAACAGGGTGGCTTCTATCATTCATTACCTGGCCGGTAATAGCGCAGCCGGTTCCCAATCCATTTCACTGGGTAATAAACTCAAAAAGATCAATATCGTTTTGCAAAACCAAACCACTATTGCCAATGGCTATGTGGGTTTGGGCCCCTTCAGAAGCGAATTTTACCTTACCCCGCCCACTGAAAATTTTCAGAGTGGCAGTATTGGCTGGTCCGATCAACTGGCCGTACATGAATACCGCCATGTGCAGCAGTTCAATAATTTTAATAACGGCATTAGTAAATTAATGCAGTTTTTATTTGGTGAAGAAGGATATTCCCTCGCTATCAATGCATCTATACCCGACTGGTTTTATGAAGGCGATGCGGTGTACAATGAAACGGTATTGACCAACCAGGGCAGGGGGCGACTGCCTTTTTTCCTGAATGCGTATCCATCTTTGTGGCAGGCCGGCAAAAAATACAGCTGGATGAAACTGCGCAATGGTTCATTAAAAGACTATGTGCCGAATCATTATCACCTGGGATACCTGCTGGTAAATTATGGCAGGATAAAATACGGGCCTGATTTCTGGGCAAAAGTAACTGCCGATGCCAGCGCCTATAAGGGATTGGCATACCCGTTTCAAACAGCAATTAAAAAATATGCCGGGGTTGATTATATAACATTCAGAGAGGAAGCTTTTGCTTTTTACAAAAAAGATATTGCCCGTGTATCTGTTTCCAGGGATGAATATGTATTTCCCGTAAAGAAAAAATATGTAACCAACTATTATTTTCCTTATCAGGCCGGAGCCGATTCATTACTTTACCTGAAGACCAGTTACCGGCAACGTCCCGCTTTTTTTATTAAGGATAAAAATGGCGAACATAAATTAAGGATACGGGATATATCCACTGATGAACAATACAGCTACCGCAATGGAAAAATTATATATGCAGCTTATGAAAGGGATGCCCGCTGGGGATGGAAGGATTATACGGTGATAAAGATACTTGATGTAAAAACGGGTACGCAACAGGCCCTTACTTCTAAATCAAAATACTTTACCCCTGATATTTCAGCCGATGGTTCAAAAGTGGCGGCGGTACAGGTAGCTGCGAATGGCAGCAGCGAACTGCATATCCTGAATGTACAGGATGGTAATGTGATGCAGAAAATACATGCAGCGGAGATCAGCCTTTTTACAGACCCTAAATTTATTGATGAAGATAACCTGGTGACAGCCGTTCGGTTGCGGGATGGTAAAATGGCACTGGCCATTGCCGAAATAAGTACGGGCAATACGGTAAGGATAACACCACCATCATTTAATGTGGCCGGATACCCCTGTGTAAATAACGGCATCATTTATTTTACGGCCAACTATGGCGGTAATGATGATGTGTTTGCTTTAAGGTTGTCAGATAAAAAAATATATAAGATCAGTAACGGCCCTCTCGGCAATTATTTTGTAAATGCCGGAGATGGAAAAATTACCTGGTCAGCCTTTACCGCAGAAGGGTACCAGCTGAAACAGACAGACGTGAAATCTGTGCAGTGGAATGAGATAGCTGCAGCTGCTGCTGAATCACTTACCTCAAAATTTGCGGTGGGTGCCGGCAGCGAAACAGGCGATATACTGCTGAGTAAAGTACAGCAAAGAAACTTCCCGGTAAGTGATTACCGAAAACGCACCCGCTTGCTGAATCTTCACAGCTGGAGACCAAATTATGAAGACCCGATTTTTACGTATTCCGTATACGGCGAAAATGTACTGAATACGTTGTCAACGGAACTGTATTATTCCTACAACCAGAATGATAAGAACAGCGCTGTTGGTTTTAATGCTGTGTATGGAAGATGGTTTCCTTACCTGAACCTTGGCACAGAATTTACATTTGACCGGCAGGGTGTTACCGGCAATAAAGTGAGGCATTGGGACCAGTTAGATAACCGCATCGGACTGAGCATCCCGCTGAATACGGTAAAGGGGAAAACATTCCGGAATTTTAATATCAGCAGTTTTTATGTGCTGCGAAATGAATTTAATAAGGATTTCTTTAAAGATTCTATTGGAAATACGTCGGTGAGTTATTTACAGCATAGCATATCCTGGACCCAGCAGGTGCAACGGGCCGTGCAGCATTTTTATCCGCGGTTTGCATATTCTTTCTTTTCGAGTTTCAGACATACCATTACAAAATATTCAGCCCGCCAGTTTATTACCAGCGGCTCCGTATACCTGCCGGGTGTTTTGGAATCGCACAATCTGTTGCTTACCGGGGCATTCCAGGAAATAGATACGCTGCGCCAGTTAACTTTTGGCAACCGCTTTGCCTATTCAAGAGGCTATACCGGCCGTTATTTTACCCGTATGTGGAATTTGGCGGCCAATTATCATTTACCTCTTTTTTATCCTGACTGGGGCTTTGGCAATATCCTCTACCTGCAGCGGGTAAGGGCCAATCTTTTTTATGATTTTACCAAAGTATATTCAAGGGATAAAACGCAAACCCGTGACCAGCGGAGTGTGGGCGGAGAATTATTTGTGGATACTAAATGGTGGAACCAGCATCCGCTTACATTCGGTTTCCGGATCAGCCGCCTGCTGGACCAGGACCAGTTTGACGGTTTTAAAGGAACCCGATTTGAATTTATTTTACCGGTGAGTATTATACCGAGGTAGGGTGTGTTAACTGGTTAATTAGTTAATTAGGGGGCGTAAATTATTTGAGAAAACCTCCAATAGCACGATCCTGATTAACCAATAAACCAATAAACCAATAACCCTGTTCTGTCGGAAATTTAACACTGCTAAGAAAACCTCCTGATAGCACGATCCTGATAAACCAATGAACTAATCTACCATTATTACAATGTAGCTAAACTTCCTTCAATCATCTTGATTTTAGCTTCAGCATCTGATTTTTTCTTTCTTTCACTTTCTATTACTTCTGGTTTGGCATTCTGCACGAAGCGTTCATTGCCCAGCTTTTTTTCTACGGAGATAAGGAACCCTTTCAGGTAATCAAGGTCTTTTTGCAGTTGCTCTTTTTGGGCGGTCTTATCAATTTCTTTTTCAACATGAATAAAAAAAGTTCTGTCAGCTGAGACAGCTATGATCTCATTTTTAGAATACTCCACTATATTTTCATCATTCTTTGGTTCATGATACAAAGTATTAGTTTGCTTTTCCAGAAGCCTTAACGCAGGTTGATTATTACCATAAAAAAACTGCGCAGGAGGGTTTCCCATAAATCGAAGATTCTCCGCATTTTTAATTTCATTCTTTTTACGTATATCCCTGATGGCCGTAATGTCTTCTTTCAGTATCCGGGCTTTATCCAAGATGTTTTTATCTGGAGTAATTTTTGCTGAATATTGTTTTACCGTAAGATCATCTGTCCTTTCATTCAGCTGGTGATAGATTTCTTCGGTAATAAAAGGCATAAAGGGGTGTAGTAACTGCATCAATTGTTCAAAGAAGTCAACCGTTTTATCATACACTGCTTTTTCTATTGGCTGTTCAAAACCAGGCTTCACCCATTCCAGGTACCAGCTGCAGAAATCATCCCATATCAGTGAGTAAATTGTTTTTAAGGATTCACTCAGCCGGAAGTCTTTGAATTGGTAATCCAGTTCTTCCCTTACTTCATGCAGGCGGCTTTCAAACCATTGAACAGCGAAGTTCTGTGCTGTTGAATGCTCACTGTCAACTGCCAACTGCTTCCCTTCCCACATCTTCACCAGCCTCAGCGCATTCCACATTTTATTGATGAAGAACCGTCCCTGCTCATTACCGGCCTGTTCCCACATCAGGTCATTACCGGCAGGAGAGGAGATCATGATGCCAAAGCGAACGGCATCGGCACCGTCTTTTTCAATCATTTCAATAAGGTCAGGTGAATTGCCGAGGCTCTTACTCATTTTTCTTCCCTGCTTATCTCTTACGATGCCTGTAAAGTATACTTCATTAAATGGTTTTTGTCCCTTGTATTCAAATCCTGCCATTATCATACGTGCCACCCAGAAGAATATGATTTCAGGCGCCGTAACTAAGGTATTGCCAGGGTAGTAGTAGCTGATATCTTTATTACCCGGATTACTGTATCCTTTAAATACTTCAAATGGCCAGAGCCAGCTGGAAAACCAGGTATCCAGGCAATCTTCGTCCTGTGTTAATTGAACATTGTCTGTTGTATATTTTGTATTGAATATTTTCTTAGCCTCTTCTTCAGTAGCCGCCACTGCAAACCGTCCCTCCCCATCATACCATGCTGGTATCCGGTGCCCCCACCAGAGCTGTCTTGAAATGCACCAGTCTTTGATGTTCTCCATCCAGTGGCGGTACAGGTTTTTAAATTTGGCAGGATAAAATTTTATTTCATCATCCATTACCGCTGCCAATGCAGGGCCGCTTATTTTTTTCATATCCACCCACCATTGCAATGATAACCGGGGTTCCACAACAACATCTGTTCTTTCAGAATATCCTACTTCACTGGTATAGTCTTCTGTTTTTTCCAGCAGCTGTGCTTCTTCCAGTAAAATGACAATCTTTTTTCTTGCTTCAAAGCGGTCTTCGCCCACAAGTATCTGCGCCTCTTCATTTAATGTACCGTCTTCATTCAGAATGTCCACCACTTCCAGGTTATGCTTTTGCCCCAGCTGGTTATCATTCATATCATGTGCCGGCGTTACTTTCAATGCACCTGTACCAAAGTCCATGGTTACGTAGTCATCGGTAATGATGGGTATCCGGCGGTTAATGAGTGGTACAACGGCAAATTTCCCATGCAGGTCTTTGTAGCGTTCATCAGTTGGATGTACACAAATGGCGGTATCACCCATTATGGTTTCCGGCCTTACAGTGGCAATTACAATATGCCGGTCTGTACCTTCTATTGCATAACGGATATGATATAATTTTTGCCTTGTTTCTTTTCGGATAACTTCTTCATCGCTGAGAGCTGTTTTTGCTTTCACATCCCAGTTGATCATCCGTTTGCCGCGGTAGATATGCCCTTTATTATACAAGTCAATAAATACGCTGATCACAGATTTATAATACTCATCATCCATGGTAAAACAGGTGCGTTGCCAATCGAGACTGCAGCCCATCTTCTTCAGTTGTTGCAGAATGATGCCTCCGTATTTCTCTTTCCATTCCCAGGCATATTGGAGAAATTCTTCCCGGCTCAGTGCGGATTTGGCGATGCCTCTTTCACGGAGCATCTGCACTACTTTGGCTTCAGTGGCAATGGAAGCATGATCGGTACCCGGTACCCAGCAGGCATTTTTTCCCTGCATCCTCGCCCTGCGTACAAGAATATCCTGTATGGTATTATTCAGGCAATGCCCCATGTGAAGCACACCCGTTACATTGGGTGGCGGAATAACCACAGTGTATGGCTCCCTGCCATCGGGCTCGCTGTGAAAATAATTTTTATCCAGCCAATGCTGATACCATTTTTGTTCTGCGGTGCTGTGATCAAAGTTTTTGCTCAGTTCCATGCGGCTTCTCTTCCTGTTTTTTGCTATAGCCTGATAAAATGGCTGCCGGTACAGGTAAGGCCGCAAATTTACCGGGTTTTGGGTAGAAAGCGAAGGCAACAATAAGAGAAAACTATGCCACCGGGGAAATATGCTTTTTTACATCTTCACAGATATAAGATTCGCCTTTATTCACTTCTAGGATGCAGGTTTGTATTTCTCTTAAAGAAGATGTTTTGGTGAGATAGCCCTTTGTTCCTGCGGCCATCATTTTTTCAACAAAGCTGACCTTTTTTTTTACCGAAAGGCAGATGATTTTAAGAGCAGGTATAGCAGCAAGAATCCTTTTGGTAAATGCCAGTCCATTATCAGGCTTCCGGTTAAAATCTACGAGGACAATATCCGGTTGCAGTTCCGCTACTTTTTCAACAGTACTGTCACTTACTTCGAAGTCTGCGACTACTTTAAGACTGGGGTTGCTTTCCAGCAATTTTTTCCATGACTTTCGAACTACGGCATGGTCGTCAATAATAATGATACGGATGAGGGTACTGTACATATTTTGGGTTTTTCAATAATAAAAACTGTAATAAAGCGGTAACTGCCGGTTTATTGGTCCTGAACAGGTTAATAATAAATTGTAAAATCCCAGGACTTATATACCTGGAGAGGGAGTGGGAATGGTTAGGAAAGCGGTTTCATAAAAAACTAAAGTGTAAAGTACTAATACCCCGGTGATTTGCCAAGAAAATTTGCAGATTTTTACCCCTTTTTTTAAAAATAAGATGGGCCGGTATTTTGGTGTAGCAGGCGGTGGAATGGTTTTTAAAATTATATTCGTAAAGAAATACCTCATTACAGGTAATTATTAAAAACCAAATACTTCTTTATGAAAAAAGAATTAGCATCGTGGTTCAGCCCTTCACTGAACAAAGAAATGCCTATTGCTGCGTATGGCGACTATGGGTTTGCCCTGTTACTGGTACCCACGGCGGCAGCCGACTACCTGGAATATGAACGGTTTCAACTGATGGACCACCTGGCCCCTTTTATTGATGCGGGCAAAGTAAGGGTCTTTTCGATAGACAGTATTAATAATGAAAGCTGGCTGAATAATGATATGGACCCCAGGCAAAAATCTATCCGCCAGCAACAATGGAACAATTATGTGTTTGAAGAGGTAATACCTTTTATAAAAACCAATACCAGTCCCGAAACCCCCATAATCACCTGTGGTGCTTCCTTTGGCGCCCTGCACAGTATGAACCTCTTTCTGAAAAGGCCCGACCTGGTCAACGGGGTAATTGCAATGAGTGGTGTATATGATTTATCAGAGTATACCAAAGGCTATTTTGATGATGATGCGTACTTCAACAGTCCCTGGCATTATATGCAAAATCTTACCGACCATGGTATACTGGAGCAGATAAGAAGAAGCAGTCATATACATATCCTTACCGGCAGCGGCTCGTATGAAGATCCGGGAGCAAGCGGACGGTTTGCCAAAGTACTCTATGATAAAGGCATTTGCTACGAACTGGATGTGTGGGGACAGGAATGGCCGCACGACTGGAATACCTGGAGGGCCATGTTACCGCATTACCTTGGATCGAAGTTTTAATCAACCGGCCACTCTCTGTGATTTGCAGCATCAATGATCTGCCAGTAATAGTTTTCATATTAAAAAGCCGCTTCCATCAGGAAGCGGCTTTTACATTTATTTGCTATCTGTTCATTAATACCGGTACTGTTCAGATTTAAAAGGACCTTCTTTACCAATACCAAGATATTCGGCTTGTGCATCCGTAAGCTCATCTAATACCACACCAATTTTGGATAGGTGCAGGCGGGCTACTTTCTCATCCAGGTGCTTGGGTAATACGTATACTTTGTTTTCGTATTTGCTATTGTTCTGCCACAGTTCTATCTGTGCCAGTGTTTGGTTAGAGAAGGAGTTGCTCATTACAAAAGAAGGGTGGCCGGTGGCACAACCCAGGTTCACGAGGCGGCCTTCTGCCAGAATGATCACATCATGACCGTCTACATTATAGATGTCTACCTGTGGTTTGATGGTATCTTTGGTATCACCATAGTTGGTGTTCAGCCAGGCAATATCAATTTCAATATCGAAGTGGCCGATATTACATACGATCACTTTGTCTTTCATCAGTTTGAAATGCTCGCCACGGATCAGGTCGCGGCAACCGCTTGCCGTAACAACAATATCAGCTTCTTTTACAGCGTCAATCATTTTCTTTACTTCAAAACCATCCATCGCTGCCTGTAAGGCACAGATAGGATCTATCTCGGTAACGATAACCCGGCAACCGGCCCCTGCTAATGAAGCAGCGGAACCCTTGCCCACATCACCATATCCACCCACTACGGCTATTTTACCAGCCAGCATTACATCTGTGGCACGGCGGATAGAATCTACTAATGATTCCTTACATCCGTATTTGTTATCGAATTTAGATTTGGTAACAGAATCATTCACATTAATAGCAGGCATCGGTAATGTTCCTTTGGCCACTCTTTCATACAAGCGGTGTACACCGGTAGTGGTTTCTTCAGAAATACCTTTTACATGCTGTATCAGTTCAGGATAAGTGTCGAGTACCATATTGGTCAGGTCGCCACCATCATCCAGTATCATATTCAGCGGCTTGTTCTGGCCGCCAAAGAACAGCGTTTGTTCAATACACCAATCGGCTTCTTCCTGCGATTGCCCTTTCCAGGCAAATACGCCAATACCAGCAGCAGCAATAGCGGCGGCGGCATGATCTTGTGTGGAGAAGATATTGCAGGAACTCCATTTTACTTCAGCACCAAGGGCTGCCAGGGTTTCAATTAATACGGCAGTTTGAATAGTCATGTGCAGGCAACCGGCTACTCTTGCACCTTTTAGTGGTTGAGATGGGCCATATTCTTTGCGGATACTCATCAGGCCCGGCATTTCTGCTTCGGCTAATCTTATTTCTTTGCGGCCCCATTCTGCCAGGGAAATATCTGCCACTTTATAGGGCAGGCTGAAATCAATTGATTTAGTTACTGTAGACATTTTTATCGCTTTTTATTTTTTTAGACGGCTTGTCCGCCGAAGCTTTCGGCGAAGCGGTGCAAATGTAAACTATATACTTTTATAAAACGCTGCAGACCTGTATTTAGAGGTAGTTATTTTACACATTTTGTCCCGGCCATACTTGTTTATCATAATACAGTCATGATAAGCGGATTAGTCCTTTTTGACTGTGATTTTTAAACAATTAGGAATAACTTTAAGGCCGAAACAAAGCAGGACAATGGTTAGTTACGATACATTATCTGAAGCAGTAAATGGCTTGAAGGCCAGAGGGTTTACCATGGACTTTAACCTTGAAGAAAATTGCCTGGTATGTAATACCGCCAGGTTTGATGTGAAGGATTTCAGGATTGTGGAATTTTACCGTTTTGAAGGTAACACAGACCCATCTGACGAAGCTATTGTATATGCGATAGAATCTAATGATGGTTTGAAGGGGATGCTGGTTAGCGGCTATGGTATTTCTGCTGAAGGCATGAGTGCCGACATGGCCAAAAAATTAAGTATGCACCGGAACTAATCCGGTTATGTCATCATCTTAGCGTCTGATAGTATAAATTCATATTGTATGAAAGGATTGGTTGCGTTTTGTTTGTTTCTTTTATTATCTTCTGCCCTTTTTGCCCAAAAAGACAGCATCCGTTTGTTTTGCCCGCTCAATGAAGCCACCGTGGTGCCCCCTCCTAAAAATGCGATACATTATGATCAGCCCGATCTTTGCGTAGTGCTGCAGAGTATTCCGGATACCGTGGTAAAATCGGTGGGTACGGGAAGGGTGACCAATACCGAGTTTACCGATGAATCGAAGTATGGGGTAGTGCTTTTTGTAAAACTGAATGGCAAGGATTATTATTTTTGGTATACCGGGCTTGATAAATTACTGGTACGCCGCAATGATGTGGTAAAGATCGGACAACCCCTGGGTTATATAAGTTCAAGCGGAAGGATAGAATTAATCATGTATGAATTTGAAACACCGGTAGACCCTATAAAATACCTCGATTGTAAAGGGGTGCTGAAACAATAATAACAGGTCAAACTTTTTTTTCCATCACATAATCATCCATTATATATCCACCTCCGATATCAAGTTTGATTTCTTCCAGTACGGTGAACCCGTTTTTTTCATAAAAATCTTTCGCTTTGTTATGCTTGTTTACCTGCAATTGTAAGGTAGCAGCTCCTTTTTCTTTTATTGTTTGCAGGATATGGCCTATCACATAACGTCCGGTTCCTTTGCCCTGTTGTGAAGGAAGTACATACAGCTTATGCAGTTTGTACACAGCCGGTTTTATTTCCTGGTAGGAAGCAAAACCAACAGCTACCCCATCTTCATACACAATGATAAATTCTGCACCGCCGCTAATTTGTTTCTGCAGTGATTGCTTGCTGTACATCATTTCCAGCATATACTCAATCTGTGCAGCAGATAAAATGACAGCATAGGTTTGCGGCCATACTTTATTGGTCAGTTCCCTTATCAGTGGTATATCTTCCACTGAAGCATTGCGGATATTATACATAATTGTTTTTATCTTCAGATTGTTGTTTTGAAATGATTTTGTGCCACCGTATCATTTTGCGGCTAAGTATAACGCAAATAATATAGGAACCAATGGCCCCACCTGCCAGCAGCGCTTCGCTTCCATTATACCCCATGTTTACATACTTGGGAATGAATAAGAAAAAATCAAATGTGCCATGAAAAAAGATAGCGATCAGCAGGCCTGTAAGCAGTAAAAAGAAACTTTTGCGACTGTCAAATTTTGCTTTACCCGCAAAGTAGCCCATTACCACGCCAAAAGAAGCATGGGCCGGTACACTCAGAAACATTCGCTGAATGCCCACTTCCAAACCTTTTCCCACTTCAGCATAGTTCAATACATACATCAGGTTTTCAATAGTGGCAAAGCCCATACTTACCATCACGCTGTATACAATACCGTCCAGTGGCTCATCAAAACTTTTTTGCCGGTAACTATAAAAACGCAGCCCGAGAAACTTGCTGAACTCTTCACTGAAAGCGACAATACCATAGGAAAAAATAGCAACGCCGGCCAGGGAGCTTTCCACGCCATTGCCAAACGCCGTTTCAAAAATGAGGGCCGGAATAATGGCCAGGCAACCGAGAATGAAACTTACAAAAAGGTTGAGGCGGGGTTCCCGGTTGTAAATATCCTTGTATAAAATATAAATGCAAATGGCAATTCCCGGCGCCAGCGCTATGGCAATGTACTGCATGCTGTTTGATTTGGTTAGTACCGGAATTAATAACCGGTGGTATGGGAAAGATAGAAGAAAAAGGAGGCTGACTCAATAATATTTTCTCGCAAAGACGCAAAATCGCAACGCTTGATTTTCAATTACAGCATACTTTGCACTGTTGCGTTTTTACGTGATGTCCTGACTTCTGAGACAGCTTCTTTAACCAATATTTTAAGCAAGGTGTTCTTAATTATTTTTTTTCTTCTTTGGGTCTTCCACCAGTGAACCAATTGCTTTAGCGGGTTCATCATTTTTCTTTGCCGGTACTTTTGGAATCGTATCTTTTTTAGGGGTTACTGCCGGTGGTTGTTTTTTATCTGTATTATCATCCTGGTAGTCCTTCGATTCCGGCCCCAGCGAATCACCACCGCCCATTTCATCGTAATCATTTTCATTGCCCACTCCCTGGTCCACGCCTTCTGCTTCAGGAACCGGGTCAGAATCACTGATCATGATATCAGCGCTGTTGATTTCATTTTCTAATTCGGCAGGCTTTACAAATTTTGCATCTTTCTCAATGCCCAATTTTTTATCAGCCAATACTTTTTTGAAAAAATATTCTGTAATTGGACGGGCAATCCTGTTACCATCACCCAGGTTGCGCATAAAAGTATATTCAAAGCCCACCCAGGAGCCAGCCAGCAATTGCGGGGTATAACCCATAAACCAGGCATCGGCATTGTCATCTGTGGTTCCTGTTTTACCACCCATTTCAGAAGCGCCAACCCTTGTCCGCAGGCCGCGGGCCGTACCTTTATCCACCGTTCCCTGCATCATGTGCGCCATGGTATATGCGGTTACTTCGCTGATGGCTTCTTTACGGTTTGCACTGTAATCAAATCTTTTTATCACATTGCCGTTGCGGTCTTCAATCCGGTTAATACTGTAAGGTTTGGTGGAAAACCCACGGCCGGCAAAAATGGTATAGCCCCAGAGCATTTCATACATAGAAAGATCACAGGTGCCGAGACAAATGGAAGGATATGGGTTTAGTGAAGTGGGAATACCAATACGGCCGAGAAAATCAACAAATTGCCGTGGCCCCACCTGTTTCATTATGTAGGCAGTAGCACAGTTTTTTGAAAAAGCCAGTGCATTGGCCATTGACATGGAACCGCCTCCGCATTTTCTTCCCGCAGGCACCCATCCCGATCCCGTAAAGAGCTGTGCTACGTTTTCACATTCCGTTTCTGGAGTAAAGCCCCTTTCTTCCATTGCTTGTGTATATAAAAATGGCTTGATGGTTGAACCCACCTGCCTTTTTGTTTTCAGATTAATATGGTCATTCTTATACGTCTTAAAATGTATACCGCCTACCCAGGCTTTCACTTCCCCGGTTATAGGGTCCACCGCCATAAAACCGGCCTGTTCCATCTGCAGGTGATATTTGATGGAATCAATCGGTGTCATCACTGTATCCCTTTCCCTTCTTGCATTCCACGAAAAAACTTTCATGCGCACTTTTACATCAAAGCTGGCCCTGATCTCTTTATCGGTCAATCCATCTTCCACTCCGTTTTTCCAGCGGTCAGATTCTTTGGCCGCTTTTTCTAATACATTTTCATGCCCCTTCCATATAGAACCGCTTTTCATATCGCTCCTGGCATTTATACCCTGTTGCAGCATTGCCATCTGTTGTGCCATTCCTTCTTCTGCATATTGCTGCATCTGCAGGTTGATGGTGGTGTACACTTTCAATCCATCATCATAAATATCATAGCTGCCGCCGTTTGGTTTCTTTAGATTTTTTAATACTTCCCTTACATCAGCTTTCAATACTTCCCGGAAATAAGGGGCATAACCGGTGTTTTCATCCATTTTGCGGTAATTAAGCTTAATGGGGGTGGCTTTTAACCGGGTGGCTTCTACCGCTGTTATATTTCCATTTTCCTGCATCCGGCTTATTACCAGGTTGCGACGGTCCATAGCCAGTTTCGGGTTTCTCCGCGGATTGTATAATCCAGGTCCGTTGATCATACCCACCAGCAGTGCCGCTTCATCCACCGTCAGACGGTCTGGTTCTTTTTGAAAAAAAGTACGTGAAGCATTACGGATGCCAAACACATTATCAGAGTAAGGAACTGTGTTCAGGTACAGCGCTACGATTTCTTCCTTCGTAAAATTCTTTTCAAGTTTTACAGCTATGATCCATTCTTTTAATTTTTCCAGCATTCGTTTTACGCCACTCACCCTTCCCTGGTCCAGCAGGGCTTTGGCCAGTTGCTGGGTAAGGGTACTGCCGCCACCTTGTGTTCCGGCAGTGAAGATGGCACGAAGGGTTCCCTTCATGTCTACCCCGGAATGGGAATAAAAACGTTTGTCTTCTGTAGCTATCAGCGCATTGATGATATGCGGGGAAATGTCTTTGTATTTTACCACACTGCGGTTGCCGTTTTCCCGGTAGTACTTTCCCATCAGGGTGCCATCTTCTGCATACACTTCAGTAGCCTGCAGAATGGAGGGGTTTTCCAGGTCTTTCAGGGAAGGCATTTTACCAAATACACCAAAATTGGCAAGCAGCAGCAGCAAGATAAAAACCGACAGGCCGCCAATAAATATGCGCCAGAAAATACGAACAGCTTTTTTCATAGTTGAAAGATGGTTGTGGTGATGCAATACAGCATATCAGTAACTGAAACCGAAATTAAGCAATAACCATGCGGTAAAGAATGGGCCAGGATTAATTTTTTCCCAAAATAACCCTGCCGGCAGGATTATTTCAGCACTATCTTTCATTAAAATTTGCCCGGGAAATACTGGTTTAAAAACGTTTTGTACGCTTCAATATTCTTGTTGCCTTTCAGCAGGTCAAAATTTGCATTCGTTAATATCGCATAGCTGTATTTTCCACCTTTAAGCCATGGAATAATCTCAGAGGCGGTTTTGGGTTTGGCTTTGTCAATATAAGCTATGGCATCCGCCGCATTGGTAAAAGGGGCAGTTAGTAAAAGGCGGTTATCGGCATCCAATTCAAAAAGATCGAGGGAATAAGTTTTATTATAGTACGTTTCCCTGTTGTACCGGTTAAAGGCATTCTTTGCTTCATTGGAAAATACAGGGTCTACCTTATTCAATATGAGCATTACATAGTGCGGCTCATTGGGCGAATTAGTAAAAGCTGTATTGTTTGTTATTACCGGCGGCTTTTTGGTGGCCGTATCTGGTAGTGCCGGTATTGGAGGATTAGTGGTTACAAGAGGGTTTGTTTTTTTGCCGGCCGTATCGGTCAATGGGTTATTAGCCACCGGCGGGTTAATTGTTTTACCGGCTGTTGAATCAGAAGCACGGGTTACCACCATATTTCTCAACTCTTCTTCTATCTGTGCCCGGCGGCCCAGTACCTGCAACAGGTTGGCGGCTTTAGCAGCCAGTGGAGTACCTGCAAATTGTGAGATGATAGAATTGAGAATGGATACTGCGGTACTGTCTTCCCTTTGTTTGATATAATAGACAGCTTCTATGTACAGTAATTGGGGTGTCCAGTAGTTATTACCATACTTACTGTCAGCTATTTTCTTTTCGGCTATGGCCTGTGCAAATTTTCCTTCGATAAAAAGATCATAGATGCCTTCGTAAGTTTTGGTGGCATCAGTATTTGCTGTTTTCGATTCAGGGTTTTTGCCGGTGGCAACGATAGTGGTGAAATTACTGGCACCAAATTTTTCCGTCATTATTTTTTTAATCGCAGCTGCTTTGGCTGTTTCCCCATTCTTATTATAACAGTAGTATAAATTAAACAGCACTTCATCCATGGGGGTGAAGTCATTGAAGCGGCTTCGCAATTGTTCCAGTGTTTCAGTACCGGCTTTACAATCTTCAATTTCCTGGATATATACTTTGCCCAATGCAAACAGGGCGCTTTGTATGGAATCGTTTGATTTTTTCAGTTGCTCCGGCGTTAACGGGAGGTTTGCATATAATCCATCGAAGGTAATCTCACTGCTGCCCTGTTGGGAATTACCTCTTTCGGTATTTAGTGTTTGCTGGTTATTGGCCTGTATACCGGCTGTGATGCTGGCACTTCTGCGCCAGTTATCAATATTGGGCCTGTTGCCCCACCTGGATTTAAATTCATTTAACCCGCGGGTGCGATTGGATGCATTATAAAAATACCATTCGCCTTTTGCTGCATTATTATTAGCAGGGAAAATGGTAGGGGTAATGATAGGATTAGCGGCACCGGGGATACCTTCATCCTTTAATCCCTGTGCTTTGCGGAGCTGCCTGGCAATTTTTTTTACAAACTCCCGGCGTTCATCTTCCGGTAAGGCAGCAATCCGCTGCAGGCTGTCCTGTCTTTCCCAAATCTCCAGGTTAGTGGCCAGTATGCCCAACGATTTTTTTCTTGCGGCAATTTCTTCCGGATTTTTTAAGGAAGGGTCATCCATTTTCAGGCTATCATAAAAATTATATGACTGACGGTATTGCCGGCGGGAATAGGTAAGTTCAGCCAGTTGCAGGAAGGCTTTATTTCGCTGTGCCGCATTATTGCTGGCAAACTGTGTACTTTTTTTCAGGAGGGCGATGGCATCTTCCACATTGTTTCCTTCAATCTGCATTTGTGCAGCCATGTAATAGATAATATCCCGGTATTCCTCATATTTATCTTTTTTGGCCATCTTTATCAGCTCGGCCACATTTTTTTGAATGCTCTTTTCACCTTCGTCTTTATTTACCCGTATGGTAGAAAGCCGGGCATAGATATCCAGGATAGGGTCTGTGGTATGGCTGATTACTTTTGAATAATATTTTTCGGATTCCCTGTATTGCCCGCTCAGTTCATATAATTGTCCGGCAAGGTATTCCCAGCGGGCCTGTT
This sequence comes from Chitinophagaceae bacterium, assembly GCA_031441485.1. Lineage (GTDB taxonomy): Bacteria > Bacteroidota > Bacteroidia > Chitinophagales > Chitinophagaceae > JJ008. The sequence continues at coordinate 17,726 of JANOEQ010000016.1, read as the reverse complement.
CCTGTTTGTTGGTGGCATTGCTGAGGGCCTGTTTCAGGTGACTGGCAGCACTGTCCCAGATATTTTGTTTGTAAAACCAATAAGCCTGTACTTCGTGCAGGTCATTCTGTAAGCGTTTTGGAAACTGGGGATCTGCCTTTAACGCTACAATAAGACTGGCTGCTTCGGCCATTTCATCCTGTGCCAGGTGGTTCCTGATCTGCCAGATAAAGGCATCATTGCGGCTTGGCGGTTCAGAAAATATTTTTTTAGGTAAACTGTTTTTTTCTTTGGTGGAAATACTGAAAGCTGAATTGCCATCTTTACTGCTGCCGATGGTTTTGTAATACCCGTCTTTTTCTTTAGGTGCAAAAGCATAGTTGATGAACTGGAACATCAGGTAAGCCGAATCAAATTTTTTCTGCAGGTAAAATGAAGCGCCCCAAAGCAGATACAGATTATCCACCCAGTCATTTCTAAGGTCGTGCAGTGCAATACCGCTGGATGATTTATAGGTAATGGAATCCAGTTGAATGGAGTCGCCTGCTGTTACATCCAGTGAATAGTTGTAAAAGGGGAGTAATTGGGCATAATCATCAATAAAAGAGGTCTTGGCCCTTTCCAGTACCTCATTCAATTTCACATTGGCATTATAATAGTAGTTATAATGGGTAACTGTATTTTGAATAAAACGTTTGGGAAGTGTAAATTTCTTCTGGTCTGATTTTTCGGAGCGGAGCACCCTTTCATCGTATTCCTTTGGCTTTTTAATATCAAAAGATATCCCCAACTGTCCAAAAGAGGGGATAGCAAGCTGGAGGAGGATAAGGGCAAAAGCTATAGTAATGGTATATCTGTTAAGTCGCATTTATCGTCGCAATCTAAAGTCTTATTAACTGAAATTCAAATATTTTAGTATAAAATAAGTCCCAAATTTTTTACATTTTCCTGTTTTGGAACAGCAAAAAATCTTTGCCGGTGAAAAGTAACAGTTTTTTATTCATAATAAATTAATAACCAGGCGAAAATAGGTAATTTTCCCGCCCAATATTACGAAGGCGGGAACTGACAAAAGCAACTGCCATTGCTTACCTTTAGCCAACTAAATCATGGTTATGCTAAAATTAGATGCCGGCTCCACCCTCAAAAGGCTGCGGAACCGTTACCGGCTGGTGGTGATGAACGACGATACTTACGAAGAAGTGGTGACTTTTAAATTGTCGCGGCTGAGCGTTTATATCATGTTGAGCACAATATTTGTACTGCTGGTGGGGTTGACAGTCGCCCTCATCGTTTTCACACCTTTGAAGTATTATATTCCGGGAACCAATACCGACTATAAATCGGTAACTGAGCAGCGCCAGTTGAAGTATAAAGTGGACGAAGCAGAAAAACAAATAAAACAGTTGGAACAATATAATGACGCTTTGAAAAAAGGCCCTTTAAGCAGTGGTACAACTATTGTACTTGATACCACCCGGCTTTCTGTTCCGAAAGGCGAAGAAACTAACGATTAATCTTTACAACCTATGTTTAATACCAAAAACAAAACCGACATGAATCAATCAGTTTCCAATGGAACCGGGGCCACACTTATAAGTGCAGGCACTACGTTAAAAGGTGATATCAGCAGTAACAGCGACCTCCGGATAGATGGCACCGTTATTGGCCAGATTAAAAGCTCTGCCAAGATCATTATCGGCAATACCGGTGTGGTGGAAGGTGATATTTCCGGCAACCAGGCTGATATTGTGGGGAAGGTAACGGGTAATATCCGTTCAAAAGAGCTGTTGCAGTTAAGGGGTGAGTGTGTGGTAACAGGTAACCTTTATGCCGGTAAATTACAAATAGAACCGTCAGCCACCTTCAACGGTCAATGCCACATGGGGGCCAATGTAGTGGAGATGAATAACAATGAACCACAAGCCGCCATCAACTAGCAACAAACAATTCTTTATGCGCTATGCCAGCCTGGGCACCCAGTTGCTGGCGGCCCTCGGGTTGAGCGTATTTGCAGGGCTTAAGCTGGATAAATGGTTGCATACATCGCCATTGCTGGCCTGTGCATTACCTTTGCTCGTATTGTCGGGCATTTTTTACAAACTATACAGCGAAACCGGCAGAAAAAAACCTGATGAATAAAAATTTATTGAACTCAATAAGGCCGTTGCTGCTCATATTCGTTTTTATCACGGCCTTTTGCATTACAGGCAAAGCATGGCTGGCAAAAAAGGATGTGAACTACGAAGTATTGGTGATCGGCAACATCGTATTATTTGTTGTAAGTTTGCTGGCTTTCGTCATTACCAACCGGGCGCTGAAATCAAACAATCCGCAGGCTTTTGTCAGGGCCATGTACGGAAGTTTTATGATCAAATTTTTTGTGGTGGCCATCGCAGCATTCATATATTTTATGATCGCCAAAAAGGATGTCAACAAACCCGCTTTATTTGTCTGTGCAGGGCTGTACATTATTTATACCGCTATTGAAACAAAGGCATTAATGAAACTGCTGAAGGGGAAAAAGAATGCCTAAAAAAGAAGTACCAGTTAATCATCTGCAGCAATACCTGCCACCTGGTACAGGTGAGGCAGTGATGACTTACCTGCACCGGTATAAAGTACATCTCACTATTGCAAAAGAACGGAAAAGCATTTTGGGTGATTACCGTCACCGCACCCACCACGCCAATCACCGTATTAGTGTAAATGGCAACCTCAATCACTATTCGTTTTTAGTTACCCTGCTGCACGAGATTGCCCATCTGCTCACGTTTGAGCAATACGGTCGCAGCGTGCAGGCACATGGGCGGGAATGGAAGATAATATTTGGTCAGTTGCTTCAGCAATTTATTTCCGAAGGATCCGGTGGACAGCATAAAGCTTTCCCCCCAGATGTGGAAAAGGAATTGATATTGTCATTGAAAAATCCTGCGGCCAGCAGTTGTGCTGAAGACGGTCTGTTACGGATATTGCGAAAATATGATACAAAGGATAGCGCATTCGTATTAGTGGAAGAACTGCCTGTGGGCAGCATATTCCGCATCAGAGACGGAAGGGTATTTCGAAAAGGGGAGCAATTGCGTAAGAGATTCAAATGCACCGAAATCAAAACCGGTAAAATTTATTTATTCAGCCCGGTGTATGAAATTGAACCGGCATAACTAACCTGGTATGTTCTGTTTTTTCTGACAAAATCCACTGGCAGCAGCAGAGCATAGTTAGGATAGAGATATACTCTATACCAAATAAAGAGCAGTGATACGATACAGGTATGAAGAAAACAGATTACAGTTCTTTCATCATCCAGAGTTTACAACCAGTATGACCGCTGTTGCCCATTGGCTTATCAAGGTAGGTAAAACCAAAACGGGCATATACTTTAAGTGCCTGGCTCAGTTCGGGCATAGTTTCCAGGTATATTTTTTTATAACCAATCGCTTTGGCCAGTGCCAGGGAATGATCAATGAGCTGGCCGCCCAATCCCGTACCCCTCGCTTCGGGGAGTAGATACATTTTTACCAACTCACAGGTATCTGCGGGTAAGCCTTCGGTGGGATAAATGCCCCCACCACCAACAATCTTCCCATTCATCTCCGCAATATTATAAGCGGCTGTTTCGGACTGGAATAATTCATAGAGGGTATCGGTGGTATTGTCATAATACACGGTGCCGGGATGATTTGCGCCAAATTCGGTTAATGTATCCCTGATGATTTTTGCGATGATGGGATTGTCTTCTGGTACTATAGGCCGGATGATTGCATTCATACTGTAAATATAATTGATAATAATAATTCCGCTTGTCCTGTTCATTGTGAGATTATTTCTAATCGATGGTCTGAAACATTATTTATTGAATTTATCAGCGTTCCAGTTCGCAGGATTATTCAATATGTAATTCGAGATGCGCAAATATTCCTCATGGCTGCGGATGATATGGTCATGAAAACGGGTTTGCCACCCGAAATTTTTATTCATGGGCCGGGATAATTTCGTTACCGCCGATTTAAATGATCCCACCATTGCCGAAATGGTATTTTTCCCCGGATTTTGAAAACGGAAATGCGGCGTCCCGGGCGTCCGCGACGTCCGCGGTAGAGACAGGGCATGCCCTGTCTCTACGTCCGCCCCGTCCGTATCAATAATAATAATCCCATGTACATGATTGGGCATTATTACAAATTCACCCAGCGTGGTATGCTGAAAATGATCCGGAATTTCTGCCCAGCATTTGTCGGCAATTATTCCAACATCATTTAAATACATTTCATGATTGATAATTTCACCAAAAAGATGTTTTCTGTTTTTGGTACAAATGGTAATAAAATAGGATCCGGGCCAGCCATAATTCCAACTGGCAAGGCGGGCTGAGGGGATACGGTATTTGTTTTTGAATTTATGCATAAAAAAATCCCTTCCGATTTTGGAAGGGATTTGGTGGTTAATATTTTATAATTGTTATAGAGACAAGGCATGCCTTGTCTCTACGCATGCCTTGTCTCTACGCATGCCTTGTCTCTATGCATTTATGCCACGGCTTTTTTTACTAAATCTGCAGCTTCGCTCAGCAGAATTGCAGACTCTACTTTCAACCCGCTTTCATCAATCAATTTCTTGGCTTCTACAGCATTGGTACCCTGTAAACGAACAATAATGGGGATATTAATATTGCCCAGGTTTTTATAGGCATCTATCACGCCTTGTGCCACCCGGTCGCAACGAACAATACCGCCAAAGATGTTGATAAGAATGGCTTTTACACCCGGATCTTTTAAAATGATTTTGAATCCTGCTTCTACGGTTTGGGCATTGGCCGAGCCACCCACATCCAGGAAATTGGCCGGCTCACCACCGCTCAGTTTGATCATGTCCATTGTGGCCATGGCCAATCCGGCACCATTTACCATGCAGCCTACATTGCCATCCAGTTTTACAAAATTCAGGTTGTGCTTACCCGCCTCCACTTCAGTAGGGTCTTCTTCTGTTACATCTCTTAATGAAGCAAGGTCTGCATGTCGCATCAGGGAGTTTTCATCCAGCCCCATTTTGCAATCCACAGCAATTATTTTATTATCAGATGCTTTAAAGAGCGGATTAATTTCCAGCATGGAACAATCCAATCCCACATACGCATTGTACAAATTGGTGACAAACTTGATGCAGTTCTTAAAAGCTTCGCCTGTCAATCCTAAATTGAAGGCAATCTTTCTTGCCTGGAAACCCTGCAGGCCACCGGCAGGATGTACCCATTCTTTAAAGATTTTCTCCGGAGTATCATGCGCCACATCTTCAATATTCATTCCACCTTCGGTACTGTACATAATCACATTCTGTCCTTTGGTGCGGTCCAGCAGTATAGAGAGATAAAACTCCTTTCTTTCTGTAGGGCCATCATAATACATATCTGAGGCTACAAATATTTTATTAACCACTTTTCCGGCAGCGCCTGTCTGCACGGTTACTAAAGTGCCGCCCAGTATTTTGGTGGCAAATTCCTGGATGTCTTCCAGTGATTTGGCCACTTTCACACCGTTGATACCATTTTCTTTAATGGTTCCTTTGCCGCGGCCTCCGGCATGTATTTGTGCTTTTACAATGGCAAATTTGCTTCCGGTTTGTGTTTTGATCTGGCGGTAAGCTTCCTCAGCTTCCTGTACAGTGGTGCAGGCATATCCTTCCTGCACCGGCACATTATATTTTTTTAATAATTCCTTTGCCTGGTATTCATGAAGATTCATTACAGAAAATTTTCTGCGAAGATAGGGAAAGGGATGATAGTTAATAGAGTACAGATAACAGTTGTCGTGCCGGGGTGCAGGAGTTTTAAAATTTCAGGTAATTTTTTAGGGAAAGCAGCCATCGGGACTTATAAACCGGATAAGCCGGGGAGTTGGCCGTTAAAACTTATGTTATACCTTTCATACATGCTGCGTTTTTTATTCATTTGTTGTCTGCTTTTTGCATCATGCCGGCCGGTAATAAAAATACAAATGCCGGTAAATAGTAATGCGATGACAGGAACCGGGTTTTACGAAAAAGCGGCAGCCATGCAATGGAAAGCAAGGGATTCATTGGCAGCAAAAGAAATCCTGTCGGGAAATATGCCGGGCTTTCTGAAGAAGTTTGTCGCAGTTAATGTTTCAATAATTGATTCTTCAACAGGTAAAGAAATAAAAGGGACTTATTATGTGTCGCCTGACTATCTCAGTATTGGTACTGACCAGGACTGGGCCAGGGTAAATATTACGCCAATGGCGGCACAGCAAATTGCAGACAGCCTGCATTGTTTTTTGCCCACCAAAAAAATGGTGGATGATATATACAGTGCTGCAAGCATAAAACTGGAACCGGTGCCGATGTATGCGTTAAGGGATAGTACGCCGATCATGTGGCAACATCACCTGATTATTGAAGGGCTGCGAAAAGGGAGGAAAGGGCTTATTGCCGGGATAAAGAAAGATGTGGTGCTCAGTGCAAAAATATACAACGATAAAAGAGGCGGCCGGGTAGCCATTTATGGATGGCATAAACTGGATGGCAAACCCATTCAACCCTTGTATACAGGGCATATAAACTGGTGGGTGGATTATAGCCAGGGCATACGGTTGGTGTACCGGAAAATAAAAATGTATGGCCCCAACCGGAAAGCCCGGGGACAATGGATGGATTATATGGATGTGCTGAAAGACCCATTGTTGCAAAAGCTTTTATGCGATGAGACTCTTTGTGATTTTTACCGGTACAATTAGTAAGAGACTGCTATTTTTTGATTTTAAAGCCTGTGCCGTACTTTATTAACAGTTTTAATACGCAGGGTATACCTTTGCCACCTTATTTTGCAACAAATTTGATTACCTGATTAAACATCATTTTTCTGACAGCCAAATTTATATACGTCTTATTTACCGGCCTTTTATTCTTTGCTGTGCAGGCGAATGCCCAGGAAGAAGTAATCAGAAAGTTTGGAGAGAAGGCCAAACAATTTGGTGGAGCTGTTAAATCAGGCAGCGGAGGCAATACAGACAGCCTGCAGCACCGCGATAAAAATGATGATTCGATTACGGTCAGTTTCCGTTACCTCGATTCCACCCGGAGTTATAAACTGGATACTGTCATTAGTGATTTTACCCGGCTTTATCCAATTCCGTCCACCCATATTTATTTGGGAAATAACGGCAATGCCACTAAATCATTATTGTTTACTCCCAATTTTACCGCAGGCTTCGACCCCGGCTTTCATGCATTTGATGTGTATAAATGGAAAATGGAAAAAGCAAGGTTCTTCAATACCACCCGCCCTTATTCAGAGATCAATTATATGCTGGGCAGCCGGGTGGAGCAGATGATAGAACTGCTGCATACGCAAAATATAAAATCCAACTGGAACCTTTCATTTAATTATCGGCTAATAAACGGGCCGGGTTTTTTTAAAAGCCAGAAAACAAATCATAACAATTACCTCTTTACTTCAAAATATCAATCCCAAAACCTGAGATATAATAATTATTTTGTGCTGTTGGGGAATAAATTGCAGTCGTCCGAGAATGGGGGAATAGTGGATACCGGCCAAACGACAATACTCAACGACCCAATCTATAAGGACCGATTCAATATACCTACCCATATTGGCGGAGATGAATCCTTCTCCTCTAATTTTTTCAGCTCCAAAATCAATACGGGTAATAAATACAACGAGTTTTCAGTACTCCTGCGTCAGCAATATGACCTGGGCAAAAAAGATTCAGTAGTTACAGATTCCACCATCATCCCATTGTTTTATCCGCGGTTGCGCTTTGAACATACCCTGCAGTTTGATAATAACAAATACGATTACATAGATAATGTGGGTGATTCGTTATACTACAAAAAAAAATATGACACCTCCCTTCGCCGCCCTATCGATACATTGCAGATACGGGAGCAATGGAAAATTATCACGAATGATTTTTCAATATTGCAGTTTCCTGATGCTAAAAACCTCCAGCAGTTCATCAAGCTGGGATTGATGGTGCAAAATATAAGCGGGCAGCTGTCTTCCGGTAAAGTTAATTTTTTTAACACGGCCGGACATGCAGAGTACCGTAACAAAACCCGCAACCAGCAATGGGATATTGAAGCCAATGGAAAATTATTTTTCACGGGCAATAATGCCGGCGATTTTGAAGCGCATATCAGCCTGCAAAAATCACTGGGAAGGAAGATCGGTTTCCTGCAACTGGCTTTTGAAAATACAAACCGTACACCGTCCTTTATATTTGACAGCCGCAGCAGTTTTTATCTGTTGAAAACAGCTGAGAATTTTAAAAAAGAGAATAATACCCATTTGCAGGTTGCGTATAATCTGCCTTCCTTTAAATTCAGGATTAGCGGGCATTATTATCTGGCCACCAACTATACCTATCTCACCAATTATTACCAGTTGAAACAGGAAGCATCCTTATTCAACGTGCTGCAAATTGCACTTAAAAAAACAATAAAGATTAGTAAACGGTGGAACTGGTATATGGATATTTATTTTCAGCAAAGGATTGGCGATGCCCAGGTAAACCTCCCTTCAATATATACCCGAAACAGGATTGCTTATGAAGGTAACCTCGGATTTAAAAACTTAAACATTGCTATGGGGGCCGAGGTAAAGTACCGTTCCGCCTATAAAGCAGACGGTTATTCCCCGGTACTGGGCCGTTTCTATTATCAGAATGAGGTGGTGATCCGCAACCCCCTGCCAGATATCTCTGCCTTCCTGCATTTCAAAATAAGGAATTTTAAAGCATTTGTAAGGGCAGAAAACCTGAATACAGCCAGGGTTTTGAATAATAGCGGCTTTGGATTTACCAATAACAACCTTGTGGCGCCGGATTATGCCCTGCCCGGCCTTCAGTTCAGGCTGGGGGTGTTCTGGGGTTTTGTTAATTAAGCCAGAATTTCCTGACACTGATACTAATCAGTAAAATTAATCTCCTTTTTTTGCTATCTTTGGTTTGCTCATGAAGAAGTTAATCGCTTCCATATCATTCCTTTTCTATTTTGCCGCTACCACTGGTATTGTCATTAGTTCACACTATTGTATGAACCGGTTATCATCCGTTCACCTGTTTGAAAAAACATCGGATGAGTGCAGAATATGCGGCATGGCCACCCATGAGTCTAATGGCTGCTGTAAGGATGAAATAAGTGTGATAAAATTGGTGCAGGATCAGAATAAAATACCTGTAACCGTTTTTGTATTTACTGCCCCGTCTCCATTAGTAGCTGAGTTGTCAGATTATTTGGCAGCCCCTACCTATAATATTGACGAACAACGTCATTTCCACAATCATTCCCCTCCTTTATTATCTGCACAGGACACATATTTGCAGATAAATGTTTTCCGGATTTAAGATGGTTACAATCAGTTATACTGTTGGTCAATGGGATATTGACTAACATAAATAATTATTATTTTGTATTTTACAAAATCCTTTTTAATATCTTAAAATATTATAGAATGAAAACATTAAAAATATTTTCCCTCGCTGCTGTGTGCGCAGCCCTTTCTGTAACGGTTTCGGCGCAAACAAAAACAGAAACCTTTAACGTGTCCGGTAATTGCGGCATGTGTAAATCAAAAATTGAAAAAGCAGCCAAAGAGGCCGGCGCTTCCACTGCCAAATGGGATGTGGATTCTAAAGTACTCACTGTTACCTACAAGTCAAGTACCACCAATACGGCTAAAATCCAGAAAAAAATAGCAGCGGTGGGTTATGATAATCCAGGATATAAATCCACTGTTGAAGCATATAATAAACTTCATGGATGTTGCCAGTACAACAGGGATGAAGCTGCAGATAACAAAGCATCCTGCTGCACAGATAAATGCGAAATGAAGGATGGCAAATGTGCGGATATGACAGCTTGTAAGGAAAAAGGTTGTTGCAAAGATGAGGCAGCCTGCAAGGCCAATGGTTGCTGCGGTGGTGATCATAATTCTATGCATGCAAAAATGGATTGCTGCAAAGATGGTAAATGCTCAATGCCCGGTCATGATGGTAAAGACTGCTGTAAAAAAGATGGCAAAAAAATGGATTGCTGCAAAGACGGCAAATGCACCAAAGAAGGGCATACCGGCGGCGATTGCTGTAAGAAATCTGAATAGTAAAATGATAATAAAAATAGCATGAAGAAGTTATTGGCATTGATAGTGATGACCCTGCTGTTTTTGCAGGCCCCTGCACAATTTTCAAAAGCTGCTTTGCAGGCTACAGGACTTACCTGTGCCATGTGCAGTAATGCGATCAATAAAGCATTGCAGAAAGTATCTTTTGTAGAAACGGTGAAGTCGGATATAAAAAATTCCGCATTCAATATTGTTTTCAGGAAGGATGCAGCGGTGAATATTGATGAATTGAAGAACGCTGTGGAAGATGCAGGATTTTCTGTGGGGGCACTCAAGCTCACCGGGAATTTTACGGCCATCAACATTGCGCCCGATCTGCATGTAAAGATCGGCAACGGAGTTTTTCATTTCCTGGGGGTGGGAAGCCAAACCCTGGATGGCGAACAAACCATCACTGTGGTGGATAAAGGCTATGTATCGGTAAAACAATTCAAAAGACTAAGCGCATCTTCAAAGATGAGCTGTGTACAAACCGGTAAAGCCGGTGATTGCTGCTCAAAGGATGGCATTGCGGCCGATACCAGGGTATATCATGTTATCATTTAATCACGTCAACTGTTTTCACCGGCAATAGCCGGTGAAAACAGTTGTTTAATACCACATATGAAAAAACAAAAATCATTTTTAGCACTCACCGTTAGTCTATTGTTGTCTTTAACCCTGTTTGCACAGCCTCAACAGGGACAAACGGCACGGGAATTATCGTTACCCACAGTACAGGGCGACACTATTCATTTGTCTTCCTTAAAAGGTAAAGTGGTGCTGCTCGATTTCTGGGCTTCCTGGTGCGGCCCGTGCCGTATATCCAACAAAAGCCTGGTTAAATTATATTCCAAATACAAAGGCAAAGGATTTGAAATACTGGGTGTTTCATTGGACGACCAAAAGAATAAATGGAAAAGCGCCATTAAACAGGATAAGATAACCTGGCTGCAGGTAAATGATGATGGCGGGTGGGAAGCAAAGACAGTTGCCCAATGGGGCATCAATGCCATCCCCACCTCATACCTGATAGATAAAGACGGAAAGTTATTGGCAATGGACCTGGAAGGAGAAGAATTGGAAAAAGCATTAAAATACCTGTTGGATAAATAATTGACAGAATTTTATGAAAAAAAGAATTATCCTGCTGCTTTTACTGTTTATTTCCGGTAACATAATGGCGCAGGAATTATATGTGTTTACAGAACCGGCCTCCAACATGCCGGCCAAATCAATAAGCCTGAAACTGACGGATCATTTTGTAACCAGCGATAATATCTATGCCCGGTTTTCTCACCGGCTGATGCCGCAAATAATGTTTGGTGTCAATAAAAAATTAATGATCCATATTGGTACCACGTTTTCCAATATGCATACGCCTGATTTTAAATATGAATCTGCAAGCCTGTATGCCAAATACCGTTTTTTGTCCAATGATGAGATCCATAAACATTTCAGGATGGCAGTATTTGCTGATGCATCGGTAACGGATGCTCCTTTTCACTATGATGAAATAACCCTGATGGGTGATAAGAGTGGGGTGGAGGCGGGCCTGATTGCCACACAACTCTGGAATAAGCTTGCCATATCGGGTACTATCAGCCATACTCAGGTACTGGACAAATCAAGAAACAATAAAACGGTTATCTATGTACCAGCCCGTGATTACCAGGCCATGAATTATTCCATATCGGCAGGATATTTATTATTACCCAAAGAATATACTGATTACAAACAAATGAACCTGAACCTGTACCTGGAAATACTGGCACAGCAAACACTGGATCAAAAAACAAACTACATGGATATAGCCCCGGCGCTGCAGTTTATCTTCAACAGCAACTTCAAAGTAAATGTGGGCTATCGTTTTCAGGCTACCGGCAATATGCAACGGATGGCTGCTAACAGCTGGCAATTAAGCATTGAGCGTACTTTCCTGAATGCGCTCAGGCGTAAATAGTTTTTCCTGCTTTTAAATAACCAGCCGGTCTTACATACTTTTTTTATTTTTTATCCGGAAAGTTATTATATTTGACTAAATAATAATTTAGACAAGGCTAAAAATATGTTTCACTCTGTCAAAAAAATAAGAATCCTGTGTGTGCTTATCACGGCTGTGGTTACAGCGGTGGCCTGTACAAAGTTATTACCCGGGGCCCCGGCTGATGATGAGTTGCTGGATGGCCCGGTTGCCGGACTTAGTTATGAACAGAACAGGCAGTTTCTAGCCGGTGATGTAGCTTTCAATGATGAAATATTCACCACTCAAAGCGGATTGGGGTCCATATTTGTAGCCACCAGTTGCGGCAGTTGCCATGCTGGTGATGGCAAAGGTCATCCGTTTACCACACTCACAAGATTTGGGCAAACGGACAGCACTGGCAATCAATTTTTGCATCTTGGCGGCCCGCAATTGCAAAACAGGGCATTGCCAGGTTATACACCTGAACAAATTCCGGCTGGCGCTGCTTTCTCAAAATTCACCCCACCTGCTAATACGGGTTTAGGTTTTTTGGAATTAGTTCCTGATGCGGCTATCCTGGCTATGGCAGATCCCAATGATATTAATGGCGATGGCATTTCAGGGGTACCAAACTGGAACCAGGTTCCTGCATACACAGTAATTCCTGCCAATGCTATTTCTCAAAATGGAAAATACATTCATCGCTTTGGCAAGAAAGCTGCTGCGTTTAATTTATTGCACCAAACCGTTAATGCCTATAACCAGGATATTGGTATTACATCATCTTTTGACCCGAAGGATGTGTATACCGGATTAGATATTGATCCGGAAGTATCCAATCAAACCGTGCAGCAGGTGGTATTTTATTTACAAACTTTAAAAGCGCCCATTCAGCGAAACCAACAGGATGCTGAAGTTATACAAGGCAAAAATATTTTCATTCAAACCGGTTGTGAAAGCTGCCATAAGCAAACATTGCAAACAGGCTTTTCACCCATTGCCTCATTATCCAATAAAACATTTCATCCATATACTGATTTATTGCTGCATGATATGGGGCCGGGTTTGGATGATGGATATACAGAAGGCAACGCTAAAACGGCAGAGTGGCGTACACCGCCATTATGGGGTTTGGGCCTGTCGCCCAATTCGCAGGGTGGCCAGTATTTCCTGTTGCATGATGGCAGGGCAAAAAGCATAGAAGAAGCCATACTGCTGCATGGGGGCGAAGCAGCAGCCAGTAAAAATAAATTCAATCAGCTATCAGGGGCAGACAGAAATGCACTGCTTACCTTCTTAAAGGCATTATAGAAAAATGGACAGAAAGGATTTTATAAAAAGTTGTGGCTTTGCCTGCATTGGTGGTGCAGCTGTCACTTCACTATTACAAGGCTGCGCAACCACCAAAATAATGAGTGGTAAAATAGCAGGAGATAATTTAGTGGTGCCGGTAAGTGATTTTGAAATTAAAAAAGGGGAAGAAAAGTACTATAGAAAATATGTAGTGGTGCAGAACGATATACTGCAGTATCCTGTTTGTGTGTATCGGCACAATGAAAATGAGTACACAGCTTTATGGATGCAATGCACTCACCAGGGTACAGAATTGCAGGTGTTTGGGGATAAGCTGCAATGCCCCGCTCATGGTAGTGAATTTAGCAGTAAAGGAATTGTTCAAAATGGCCCGGCAGACAGGACGCTGAGAACTTTTCCTGTAATCATTGAAAATAATCAACTCAAAATTTCTTTGAAAGCAGTATGATGAAAATAATTTCAATAGCAGGGTTGTTGTTTTTTTCTGTTTATGCAGAGGCACAGATTGATCCATCGCTGTTAAAACGTATTCCAAAGGATACTGCAAAGCAAACGATGAATATGGATGCGGTGTATAACCGCCCCTTTGTGGCCGTTGGCAAACTGCCTGTTTCCCTGGGCGGGTATATGGAAGCTAACTGGCAGCGGCTGGCTACGGATGGTATTTCAGAAGGGCACCAGTTCCAGTTCAGGCGAATGACACTATTTGTTTCATCCACCATTGGCAAGCGGCTGAAGTTTTTAAGTGAAATAGAATTTGAAGATGGCGCAAAAGAGATATCGGTGGAGTATGCCGCATTGGATATTGAACTCCATCCGTTGTTAAATCTTCGTGGCGGCATGATATTAAATCCGATAGGCGCCTTTAATCAAAATCATGATGGACCGAAGTGGGAATTTGTTGACCGGCCCATATCTGCCACACAGCTATTGCCAGCCACTTGGAGCAATGCTGGTTTTGGCTTGTACGGCAAACATTACAGTAAAGACTGGATGTTTGGTTATGAAGCTTACTTATCAGGAAATTTTGACAACTCCATTATTGATAATACGGAGAATAAAACTTTTCTGCCTGCTGCAAAAAATAATCCGGAACGATTTGAAGAAATAAACAGCGGCCTTCCTTTATTTACGGGGAAAATAGCGGTGAGGAATAGCAAGACCGGCGAGCTGGGCCTCTCGTATATGGGCGGTGTGTACAATAAATTTGAGGATGATGGGTTGCAGGTGGATGATAAAAGAAGGGTGGATATTTTTGCAATTGATTTTAATGCTACTGTTCAAAAACTCAATACATTTATTACTGGGGAGTGGGCCTGGGTAAAAGTAAATGTGCCTTCTGCCTTTACACAGCAATATGGTAATAAACAGCAGGGCGGTTTTATTGATGTGGTGCAGCCTTTGCTGAAGAAAAAATTATTAGGTTGGGAAAACGCCGTGCTGAATCTTTCGTGCCGGCTGGAGTATGTGGACTGGAACGTTGGAAAATTTATCAGTACCGGCGGAAATATTGCGGAAGATGTATGGAGCATTATGCCGGCTGTGAGTTTCAGGCCAACGGCACAAACAGTTTTACGGCTGAATTACCGGCACCAGCAGCAAAAGGATATTTTAGGCAATCCGCCGGCTAAGACGGGTGGGTTTAGTTTTGGCATCTCAACTTATTTTTGAAATGCACCCTTTCTGACAGTCAATACCCGATTATTTCATTCAGCATTTTCTTTGTAACAAACAAATTTTTTTCTTTTCCCACTACCTTTACATTTGCTCCCCCAAACAGACAACAGATGGAGCTGAAATATTCCCAACATATAGCGGCAGCGCTGAACCTGTCGTTAAAACAAATCAACAGTGTACATGACCTGCATACCGAAGGGTCCACCATTCCCTTTATAGCCCGGTACCGGAAAGAAGCCACCGGCAACATGGATGAAGTGGCCATTGCTAATATAATTGAGCAGGTAAAATATTTTACTGAACTGGAGAAGCGGAAGGATACAGTGGTAAAAACCATTGAGGAGGCTGGTAAAATGACACCGGAGCTGAAAAAAAGAATTGAAGATTGTGTAAGCGCTACTGAACTCGAAGATATTTATCTTCCCTATAAACCCAAGCGGAAAACAAAAGCCACCGTGGCTATTGAGAAAGGGCTGGAGCCGCTGGCAAAAATGCTGTTTGACCTGCAGCCTGTTAATGCTGAAGAAGAAGCGGCAAAGTATATAACGGAAGCCGTAAAGGATGTGGCAGAAGCGTTGCAGGGTGCCAGGGATATAATGGCTGAATGGATAGCGGAGAATGAACAGGCCCGGAATATTATCCGTAAAATCTTTACTGAAGAAGCTACTGTATCATCGCGGGTGCTTAGTACAAAGAAGGATGAGGAGGATGCACAGAAATACAGAGATTACTTCGAATTCAAAGAACCGATGGCACAAAGTCCTTCGCATCGCGTATTGGCCATACGCCGCGGGGAGAAGGAAGGCTTCCTGATCATGGATATAAACATTGAAAAGGAAAATGCAGTGGAAGAACTGAAGCGCAAGTTTATTACTGTTCATAATTCCTCTTCACAACAGTTAGCATTGGCTATTGATGATTCTTTCAGCCGTTTATTAAAGCCATCTATTGAAACAGAATTCCGGATGCTGAGTAAAACAAAGGCAGATGAAGAAGCGATCCGTGTGTTTGCTGAAAACCTGCGGCAGTTATTACTGGCATCGCCACTGGGGCAAAAAAGAGTGATGGCAATTGACCCGGGTTTTCGCAGCGGATGTAAAGTGGTATGCCTGGATGAGCGTGGCGTGTTTTTAAAATACAATACTATTTTTCCGCATGCACCGCAGAATGACTGGAATGGCGCTGTGCAAACGATAAAAGAATTAGTTGCGAGATATGATATTGAAGCTATCGGGTATGGCAATGGTACAGCCAGTAAGGAAACTGAACAATTGGTACGGGGTATTGATTTTGGAAAAACCGTTTCTGTATTTATGGTGAATGAAAGCGGCGCTTCTATTTATTCTGCCAGTGATGTGGCGAGGGAAGAATTTCCGGAGGAGGATGTAACGGTACGGGGTTCTATCAGTATCGGCAGAAGATTGCTGGACCCCCTGAGTGAACTGGTAAAGATTGATGCTAAAAGTATTGGGGTGGGACAGTACCAGCATGATGTAAACCAGAACCGGTTAAAAGATGCGCTGGACCAGGTGGTGGAAAGCTGTGTGAACTTTGTAGGCGTGGATGTAAACACCGCCAGCAAGCATTTATTGATGTATGTGTCTGGCTTAACAGCCACCGTGGCAAAGAATGTAGTGGAATACCGTACAAAGAACGGTGGCTTTAAGAACCGGGAGGAATTAAAAAAAGTATCTATGCTCGGGCCTAAAGCGTATGAGCAGTGCGCCGGTTTCTTACGCATTGCTGATGGGGCTAATCCATTGGATAATTCTGCCGTGCATCCTGAAAGCTATCATGTGGTGGAAGCGATGGCTGCTAAAGTAAATACAACCGTTCCTGAATTGATAAAAAATGGAGATGTAAGAAAGCTTATCAAAGCAAAAGATTTTGTAACGGAGACAATAGGACAGTTTACTATTGAAGATATTTTGAAGGAACTGGAAAAGCCCGGTCGTGATCCACGTTCACCTATCGAGGAATTTCGTTTTGCCGAAGGTGTGGCTACCATGGCCGACCTGAAGCCCGGTATGAAACTGCCCGGCATTATTACCAATATCACCAACTTTGGCGCTTTCATAGATGTGGGAGTGAAACAGGATGGGTTAGTGCATATTTCGCATTTAGCTAACCGCTATATCAGTGATCCGAATGAAGCAGTGAAGCTGGGACAAAAGGTAATGGCTACTGTGCTGGAAGTGGATGTGCAGCGGAAAAGAATTTCACTGTCGCTGAAGGATGGGGGAGAGAAGCCGGAGGTAAAAAGTCAGAGGTCGGAGGTAAGAGGGCAAAAGCCTGTTGTGAAGAAAGCGGAGCCACTAAATCCCTTCCAGGCAAAGCTGGCGGAATTAAAAAAGAATTTTAAGGAATAAAAAAATTGTTTCCCGCAAAGGCGCAAAGATGCAGGAGAAACTCTTATGGCGTGGTGCGATCTCACCTCAGGAAATTGCCAAAAGTGATTCTCACAAAGACACAAAGGGTACAAGAAAAAATTCTAGTGTTAAGTCAGAAGCTGTTTGAATTATTTGTTTAGAATGGATTATGGATGTTTTTGGGAGCGAAACCAGGCGAATTTTGCAGCCATAGTCTAAACGCCTAAGGCGAAAAATTCAACGCAGTTGCAGCCCCAAAAATGCCATAAGACATATCAAACAA
>JANOEQ010000015.1:0-8436 GCA_031441485.1 Chitinophagaceae bacterium | reverse complement strand
ATCCGGAAAGCCTGTTGGACGTCGGCTTTCCGGATTGAATGCCAGGATGATCAGTGCCGACAAAGCGACGTTGCGCAATGCAATCGCGGGCCGTCCGAGGAGGACTGCTATAAACATGATGACGATCATGATCGCTGACCGTTCGGTCGCCGGGGCAGCTCCGGAAATCGCCAGGTAGCCAAGCGCCGCCGCAATGCCGAACATTGCGGCGATTTTCTTCGTTGGCGCGTGAAAGACGAGCACCGGTACGAGTGCCATCAGAAGTCGCAGGGTCGCGAACACGGCACCCGCCATGATCGCCATGTGCAGGCCGGAAATCGACATGATGTGGATCAGGCCGGAATCGCGATAGGCGGCCGACGTTTGATCAGAAATGCCACCGCGATCGCCGGTGATGAGCGCGGTCGAACCCGTGTCATCCGTGTGCTAATGTCGCATATCTCATGAAATTATTAGTATATTTGTGGAAAAGTATTAAAGCATATACATTTTGATACAGTAGTTTCGTACTTGTAAAGTGTGCTGCATTTAAAGATTAATAATTCCCCTCCAGGGGTCAGGGGTATGGAAAAATTCATCGTTTCAGCAAGAAAATACAGGCCACAGGCATTTGATACCGTTGTGGGCCAATCGCATATCACCACCACGTTGAAAAATGCGATCAGGCACCAGCAACTGGCACATGCATTCCTGTTTTGCGGGCCCAGAGGGGTGGGCAAAACCACCTGCGCCAGGATATTGGCAAAAACCATCAATTGCGAAAACCAAACCAAAGAAGGCGAAGCCTGCGATAAATGCCAGAGCTGCACTTCGTTCAATGACGGGGCCTCCATGAATTATTTTGAACTGGATGGCGCCTCTAACAATTCCGTTGATAATATCCGTGACCTGGTAGACCAGGTCCGCTTTGTACCACAGTCAGGTAAATACAAAGTATACGTAATAGATGAGGTACACATGTTAAGCTCTTCAGCCTTCAATGCTTTTTTGAAAACGCTGGAAGAACCACCACCTTATGCTATTTTTATTTTAGCCACCACGGAAAAACATAAAATTCTCCCGACCATTCTCAGCCGTTGCCAGATATTTGATTTTAAACGTATCACCACCAACGATACCGTTCACCACCTGGAAGAAATTTGTGTAAAAGAAGAAATTAAAGCCGAGAAAGCCGCCCTGCAGATCATAGCGCAGAAAAGTGAAGGTTGTATGCGGGATGCACTGAGTATCCTGGATAAGATCGTAAGCTTTACAAATGGCGAACTGAACTATGCCAATACACTTGAACACCTGAACATACTGGATGCAGATTATTATTTTCAATTGCTGGACTCTATGCAGCAGCAGGACCTGTCCGGCGCCATGCTATTGTATGCCGACATCAACCGGAAAGGTTTTGAAGGCGACCTGGTGCTGAATGGCTTTGCAGAATTTATCCGCAACCTGCTGGTATGCAAAGATGAAAAAGCGGCGGCGCTGCTGGATGTAGTGGAAAGCTTTAAAGACAAATATATTTCCCGGGCAAAAACAATTTCCCCTTCCCTGCTTATCGGCGCACTGAATATTTTAAGTGATGCAGAGATCAGTTATAAACCGGCCCGTAATAAAAGGCTGCATGTGGAATTGGCACTGATCAAACTTTGCTATCTGCAACAGGCCATTACCATTAGTGCCGAAGGAACCGGTTTTAGTAAAAAAAAACTAATTGAAGCGCCGTTAGCTTTTCGTACAAGGGGTATTAAAGCATTTGGAGGGGAGCGGTTGGCAGTTGGCAGTTCCCAATTGGCAGTTAGTGACCGGCAACCAATTAAGCCCCTATCAGAAAATAAGCAGACAGGTGCAAAACTCATTATTGAAACAACTATTCCTAAAAAAAACCAGGAAGAGAACATACCGGTTAAAAAGGGAAATGAAGGACATAATGAATCACTGACTTCCGGCCTTAAACCTCAGAGTTCCAAACTCTCTGCTCTTGATAAGATCCGCCAGCAATACCAGGGCAATAATAATTCCGGCATCGAAGCGGTCAATCATCCTGTAGCAATTGAATCCCTCAAAAAAGCCTGGGCTGACTATGTGGTAAAATTAAAAGAGGCCCGCAACCCGGCCGCACAAAGTTTTGACCTCGCCGCCCTGCGGATAAAGGATGAAAATAGTTTTGAAGCAGTGACAGCCAATAATATTGAGCAAAAATTTATTGAGCAGGACCGTAACAGGCTTTTTGCCTTCCTGCAGGAACAGCTTAAAAACAAGCAACTGCAGTTCACCGTTATCATAGATGAAAAGGCCAGCGACCGGCCCCCGGTGGAAATAGCCCTCACTTCCAAAGAACAGTACCAGAAAATAGTGGAACAATACCCCCTGGTTAAAGAATTGAAAGACAGGCTGCGGCTGGAACTGGATTATTGATACTTATGCATATTGCAGTTGCGTTTGTAAAATCGCCTTGAACTGATCGAATAAAAAAGTATTGACACAAACCCAGCTTTCATTACAAAGGGCATGCAATTCTTTGAGTTCAGTTTCTATAAATGACTTATCATGAAAATAAACAAAGTCTGCGTCAATAAAAGCCTTCACCCGTACTTTCAATGAAGGGTCGCTTACAAAGACATCAAGTTCCATCCAGTTTTTCAGTTCTATTTTAAAGGCAGGTTCGTCTGTTTTTTTTAACCGGGCGATCATTGAATTTATCTCTTCCAGTGTTATCGTTTGCCCGGAAAAAACAGGCTGCAGTGCCGAAAGCATTTCATTCATCTGTTTCAGAAAGGCATCTGCTTTTTTACGAACCGCAAAATGAGACGTATACATTCCTTTTAATTCTTCCGCTTTTAAAGGGTCGGCCTGTTTTGCTTTTGTATAGAAAAAAAGGATGGCCCGTGTGTCAAGTTTATCCTGCCCTTCTTTCATGCCTTTTAATTCTGTCTCCAGCTTTTCCATCACAGCCGGTGCATCGCTCCTGTTGTATTTCACCCCATCAAAGTCAAAGGACTTTGTATCAATCCTTTTCTCCTGAATGGCCTTTAGTATTTCAATATCCTGCGTGGCGGCATTTATTTTTTTGGATACAGCCGCATTATCTGCAGTAAATATTTCTGCAAAACTTCCTGTCTGTTCTGCAGATCTGAAAATCTCCTCCTCATTTTCCGGTACTGCCAATTGGCGGTTATCATAAAAACCATTGTATTCATCCGGGAAATTATTTTTTACCCGGTCCTGCTTAAGCGTATTATCAAACTCCGTTTCATCCAGCACCGTTATATCCTGCGGCATTTCCACCTGTTCATATATTTTTTTTGTGAGCTGCTGCTGTAATTGTTCCTTATTGTTGAAAAGGACCCAGGCGGTTTCTTCTTTTATACCGGAAGGTATGGCCAGTTCATCCAGGTGTTTGATCCTTTCTTCCGTGGAAGGGTGCGAAGCCCACTGATCTTTGAAGTTTACCCTTGTCGAATTTGTATTACGGTAAAATTCATCACTAATCACCGGCAATCCATTTTGCAAGGGCAGTTTGTATTGGTGTGCCATTTGCTGAATGATCAGTTTCTGGTGCGGATAGATATTATGGCTGATCATTTTTTTCCGGAAAAAGTCATCGTATTTCTGTAAAGTGATTTCATAACACGAAGCCGCCATCTCTATTCTTCTCAGTGCCGTACCCAGGGGGCCGCTGCCACTAACACTGGCGGCCACGGCATCTGCATGAAATTCCATTTGCCTTGACAGGCTCATATATTTTTTATTGATGAATCCATACATCTGCCGCAGGATGGATTGAATGCCCTTTGCAATACCGGCAGTAATGCTGGCAAAAATGGCGAAGACCCCGTCTATATTGGCCCATACCTGCAAAAAAGATGCATAGCCTTTGTTGTCAAACAGCATATTGTAAATGATCTTATTCACATTATACACAAAGCTGCCCAGCTTCATACTGCGTTGGGAAAAATGGCCAAACTCATGTGCCATTACGGCTTTAAATTCGCTGACATTTAAAGAGTTTACAAGTCCCAACCCTATCTGCAGGTTTTTTTTAACCGGGAAAAACATACTCCAAAAACTGGAATCATAAAAAACACAGGCATTTACATCAGCCGATACATATATCTTCCGGGGAAAGGGAGTTTGTGTGTCTTTGGTAAGCTGCCTGATAAAACCGAACAGGGCCGGCTGTTCGTTTTCATTTATTTCTATAATATGCGAACGGTCATACCTGGAAACAGAAAAAAGAAATTTGACCAGGAATACAAAAACCATTACCCCAACTCCTATCAGCCCAATACCTGCCGCAATAGTGATAAGCCTTGGCACATTAATAATAATGGCAATCCCGGCATATACACAGCCAATTACCAATGCCACCGATACTAATAAAAGCAGCGCATATACTATAAAAAAGAAAAGGATGGATCCCATTACACCCGACACTTCTTTTTTAAAAGCAGGAGAAGGGTCTGTTATGGATAATGGTACATTTTCCGGAGTGGCCGGGTACAAAAAATCGGGTGGCATAAAAGCGTTTTGAAAAAGCAAAATAGACAAACCCCGGGGTATAAAAAAAGAATTCAGGAATTACTGACAGGGTTTTTGGCACAATTCACAACTGACCGTTCACAATTGACCATTCACCATTCACCATTCACTAAATTACCTTAATTTCGACCAAAATAACAGCTAAATGGCCGAAGTGATATTGATGCCCCGCCTCAGCGATACTATGACAGAAGGTGTAATTGCTGCCTGGCATAAAAAAGTTGGGGACCCCGTTAAAAAAGGTGACCTGCTGGCTGAAATCGAAACAGATAAAGCCACCATGGAATTGGAAAGCTATAAAGATGGTACGCTGCTGCATATTGGCGGCGACAAAGGTGTAAAGATCCAGGTGGATAATCTGCTTGCTATTGTAGGTGCGCCCGGGGAAGATGTTTCCGCCTTATTGAAAGGAAAAGCACCTGCTGCAACAGGCAAAGCACCATCCGCCGAGACAAAAAAAACAGAATCCGTTGCAGTTCCCTCTCCATCCAATACACAACCAGCCACTGCATCAATTGATATTTCCAAAATGGAAGAAGTGGTATTAATGCCAAGGCTGAGTGATACCATGGAAGAAGGGGTGATCGCTTCCTGGCATAAAAATGTAGGCGATGCAGTAAAGAAAGGAGAAGTACTGGCCGAAATAGAAACGGATAAGGCCACGATGGAACTGGAGAGTTATAAAAATGGCACTCTCTTACATATTGGTGCGCAAAAGGGCGGGAAGATCCCGGTGAACGGATTGCTTTGCATCATTGGTGAAAAAGGAAAAGTAGATGTGGCTGCTATTGTAAAAGCAGCGGGCAGTGGGCACTCAGCAGTTGGCGCGGCGGGCAGTCAGCAGCCGGTTTCTGAAAGTACGGCAATTTCTGCCCCGGCAGCAGTAAGTGCTTCATCAGCACCAGCAGTACTTTCAACAGAGAATGGCAGAGTAAAAGCATCGCCATTAGCTAAAAAATTAGCGGCAGAAAAAGGAATTGATATAAAAGCTATCCATGGTTCCGGTGATGGTGGCAGAATTATTAAAGCAGATATTGATAGCTATAAGCCCTCCTCCGCAAATGCTACGGAGGGTAAACCTTCAACGGTGGGCAGTCAGGCCACAGGGTCCGGCGGGCAGGCAGCAGTAACTGTTCCGGCTTTCGTTGCCGGACAGGAAGGATTTACAGATATTCCTAACTCGCAGATGCGGAATGTAATTGCCAAACGTTTAGGAGAAAGCAAATTCAGCGCCCCGCATTTCTATCTTACCATGGAGATCAATATGGACAATGCCATGGCTGCAAGGGTACAACTGAATGAAATAAGCCCCACCAAAATCAGCTTTAATGATTTGGTGGTAAAAGCAACTGCACTGGCTTTGCGACAGCATCCTGCTGTGAATGCCTCCTGGATGGGAGATAAAATACGCCGGTACAGCCATATCCATATTGGCATTGCCGTGGCCATTGAAGATGGACTGATTGTGCCCGTGGTACGTTTTGCCGATCAGAAAACACTGCCACAGATAGCTGCAGAAAGCAAAGAACTGGCTGGTAAAGCAAAGACTAAAAAATTGCAGCCGCATGAATTTAGCGGCAATACATTCACCATATCCAATCTTGGTATGATGGACATTGAAGAATTTACTGCTATCATCAACCCGCCTGACAGTTGTATTATGGCCGTTGGCCGTATAAAAGAAGTGGTGGTAAGAAAGGGTGAAGGCTTTGGCGTAAGTAATGTGATGAAAATAACCATGAGCTGTGACCACCGGAGTGTGGATGGGGCCCTGGGTGCTGCCTTTTTGCAGACGTTCAAAAAATACCTGGAGAACCCCATCACTATGCTGCTGTGATCTGTTTTTACTATTCAATTTATTACATAAAGCTGCCCATTGTGGTGGCTTTTTGTTTTGCTCCCCATTCTGGCAGGCTTATTGTGCAGAAACTTCAGTCTGTATAATTGTAAAACTCATTTACCTTTCAGGTAATAGCAATTTTTTAATCAGACGTTTTCTTACTGCTCGTCTATGGAAAGATCAAAGGAAGAAAAAGAAATGAGGGAATTTTCCTGGCCCGCATTATTTATTGTAACCGGGCTTTCCTCGGCTGCTTTCAGCTTTGTACTAAAATTTTTGCAGGGAGCACATTCACGGATATTTCTCCTGATCGGGTTATGCAGTACCCTTATTGGCATAGTAATTCTGCTTATTAAAAGAACAATGAAGCCGCCCGCCCGAAAAGATCCCAACCTGTAGGAGCATAGCTGATTCCTTCCGTTTATTATAATTGTTCAATAGTTTTCAATAAATTTTGAAAATTCGGAAACTGCGTTGTAACTTCACTTTATGAAACTTATTGAAGCAAAGCAACAGTTTATCAGCAGTTGGGGCGCCTTTGGAACGCATTGGGGCATTAACCGCACCATGGCACAGATACATGCCCTGCTATTAATAAGTCCCGATCCATTGACACAGGATGATATTATGGAAGACCTGAACATCAGCCGGGGTAATACCAATATGAATATCCGGGAACTGATCAACTGGGGATTGGTGGAAAGAGTGCTGCTGTCCGGTGAAAGAAAAGAGTATTTTACTGCTGAGAAAGATATCTGGAAAGTGGTAAAACAGATAGTGAAGGAAAGGAAGAAAAGGGAACTGGAGCCTATGCTGCAACTGCTGGATAAACTGGAAAATGTGGATGGTGATAAAAGAGATAAAAATGTAAAATCCTTTGTAGATACTATCAGTGGCATAAAAAAATTAGGCAAACAAGCCGACAAAACGCTTGACACCATGATAAAGGCAGAAGAAAGCTGGTTTGTAGGCTCGCTGATGAAAATTTTCAAATAAAACCGAACGGATGAAATCATTTAAATCCATTGATTTCTTTTTACAAACTGGTCTGCTTATACTTATTGTTCTGGCATTCATTACCGACGATGCCGATACGCTGAACCCAATGCTGTTTATCTTGCTATTGGGTGTGATGCAGATAATAAGCTTGCTGGTAAATATGCTCGCAGGCCCCCAACCCTGGAAAAAAAGGGGATGGAGAAAAATCCATCTTATTGGTACAGCACTCGTACTGGCCTTAATTACTATTGCACTTGTACAGGACTCATCCCGCCGCACCGGTGACAAGGATGATAAATATGGAATGCCGGGGTTGGGCACATTGTTACTCGCCACCATACCAGCTGTTCTGCTGGGCCTGTTCTATGTGGTCATCACCTTTGCAGAAAAAAAGAACATAAAAAAAATACAGTAAGCTACTCTTACAGCCGGGTGATTCCGGCTTTTATTTAGAAAATGCCTTTCAAGTATTCCTGAAAGTATAAATACCAGTTTATGAAACTCTTTAAACGCATTGATCTCGGCGGGCAGGTGCTTACTGTGGTGGCCGGACTGTTATACATTTCTTTTCAAAAAGAGGAGGCCAATTTTATAAATCTCTATTTTATTACCGGTGGCTGGCAGTTGAGCAGTTATTTTATTCACCTCTTTTTAGAAAGCAGTTGGTTAAGCAGTAAAGATCGAAGAGCTTATGGAAAAATAGTTTTCTGGCTTCTGATTACCGGCCTGCTTTTATACCTTTTAATAAGTATTGTATACGGGTTAGTATTCCTTTATCTTTTTACATTGCTTATTATAACACCGGTACTGGCCATCTGGTATTTTATTATTGGTGTAAATGAATGGAACTACTAACTATTGCATAGGATAGGGGACAAAATACAGGCACACGGATGACACGGGTTGGACGGATGAACACAGATTTTTTTTTCTACGAAAAAAAATTGGATATTAATACCCTAAAAAACAGGCACACAATGAAATATGAAGAGATTACAGAAAAGAAAAGATAATACAGGCATTTTATAAAGTTTATAATACGTTGGGATATGGATTTTTAGGCA
>JANOEQ010000014.1:0-40903 GCA_031441485.1 Chitinophagaceae bacterium | reverse complement strand
TATAAAATGGTTCGCTATAAACAGGAATTTAAACCCCTCGATGCTGACGAGTACCGCAAAAAATATAAAGACGCAAAAATTGCCTACCTGGAGAAACAACTACTCAAACTGAAGGCTGCTGCGTAATTGTTATATAGTAGTGCATAGGTATCATAGAAATACACACATAGGGGAATAGCTAAGTGAAACATTATGTGCCGCAGGTACTACATGGTTTAATAATATGCAGACATCCTTTAAAATTAAATTGATTCGCTCCCTGCCTTTACAAAAACAAATTTATGCAGTTGATTCAGGAAGCTATGCATGTCAGCCATAGACTTGACAGGCTCAGCAATCAGCAGAAATAGTTTTCCTGTTTGCTTCAGTTTACCTTTATTTGTTTCTGTTTGCAAAAACTGTATCGTTTTCTGAAAAGTGCCTGATTCGAAATACGGTGAGTCTGGCCTGTTGATAAAGAAGCAGCGGAGGGTTTTATCTTTGAGGCTCATTTTTTCAAATCCCAGGTCTACCGCCAGTTTGCGGCAACGAACCGTAATGAATAAATCTTCCACCTGTTGCGGTATGGCACCAAAGCGGTCGTTCATTTCCTGGTTCATCAGCAGCAGTTCTTCTTCTGTTTCACAATTATCCAAGCGCTGATATAATGATAAGCGTTCGCCGATACTTTCCACATATTCATCCGGAATTAATATTTCCTGGTCTGTATCAATGGTGCAATCCTGCACAAAATCATCCTGCTTCGCAATTTCTTCTTTGAATAATTCTTTGAAATCTGTTCTCTTCAATTCACGGATGGCTTCATTGAGTATCTTTTGGTACATTTCAAAACCGATCTCTGCCATGAAGCCACTTTGTTCTCCACCCAGCATATTGCCGGCGCCCCGTATATCCAGGTCACGCATGGCTATCTGGAAACCGCTTCCCAGGTCACTATGCTGCTCCAATGTTTGTAATCTTTTTCGGGAATCATTGGGCAATGTACTCATGGGCGGGGACAATAAATAACAAAATGCTTTTTTATTGCTTCGCCCCACCCTGCCACGTAACTGGTGCAAATCACTGAGGCCAAACTGGTGGGCATTATTTACAATGATGGTGTTTACATTGGGAATATCCACGCCGCTTTCCACAATATTGGTACATACCAGTACATCATATCTTCTGTCAATAAAATCTAAAATTTTTTCTTCCAGTTCATGCCCTTCCATTTGGCCGTGGGCATACCCGATACTTAAGTCGGGACACAATGCCTGGATAATAGATGCCATTTCTGCAAGGCCTGCAATACGGTTATAAATAAAAAATAT
Organism: Chitinophagaceae bacterium; assembly: GCA_031441485.1. Taxonomy (GTDB): domain Bacteria; phylum Bacteroidota; class Bacteroidia; order Chitinophagales; family Chitinophagaceae; genus JJ008. The sequence continues at coordinate 39,593 of JANOEQ010000014.1, read as the reverse complement.
CTGACCTCCTCTTTCTGTTTCATAGTAAATAGCTTCCCTGATAAAATCTTCATTGTATAATTGCACTTCTGTTTGAATAGGCTGCCGGTTGGGCGGCGGGGTGTTCATGATGCTAAGGTCACGGGCACCCATCAGGGAAAATTGGAGTGTTCTTGGAATGGGTGTTGCAGTGAGTGTTAAACAATCCACCGCTGTTCGCAATGTTTTGATCTTCTCTTTATGGCCCACTCCAAATTTTTGTTCTTCATCCACCACAAGCAATCCAAGTTCTTTGAATTTTACTTCTTTGCCCAATAAGCCATGGGTACCAATTATGATATCAATTTTTCCTTCTTCTAATTTCTTCAGGGTTTCTTTTCTCTCTTTGGCAGATTTGAACCGGTTGATATAATCTACTGTAACAGGAAAATCCTTTAACCGGTCGCTGAAAGTTTTAAAATGCTGAAAGGCAAGAATGGTGGTAGGCACCAGTATGGCAGCCTGTTTACCATCCAAACAAGTTTTGAAAGCTGCCCGGATGGCCACTTCTGTTTTTCCAAATCCCACATCACCACACACCAGCCTGTCCATGGGTGATGCCGATTCCATATCTTTCTTTACATCGGCAGTAGCTTTGCTCTGGTCGGGGGTGTCTTCATATATGAATGATGCTTCCAGTTCCGTTTGCATATAATTATCAGGAGAATGCTGAAACCCTTCCTGTGCTTTTCGTTTGGCATAAAGTTTTATCAGGTCGAACGCAATTTCTTTTACCCTGGTCTTTGTTTTTTCTTTCAGCTTATTCCATACATCACTGCCCAGTTTATTTATTTTTGGCACACTGCCTTCTTTGCCGGTGTATTTGGCTATTTTATGCAGGCTGTTGATATTGACGTATAAAATATCTGTGTCTTTATAGATCAGCCGCACAGCTTCCTGCAGCCTCCCGTTCACTTCCAGTTTTTGCAGGCCGCTGAATACGCCCACGCCATGATCAATATGGGTAACAAAATCGCCGGGTTGTAATTCGCGGAGTGTACGCAGGGTGATGGCCTTATTCTTGTTATAAGCTTGTTTTACTTTATACTTATGATAGCGCTGAAAAATCTGGTGATCACTGTAGCAAACAATCTGCTGGTCCTCGTCAATAAAACCTTCGTGGATGGATGTGGCGATGGGATTGAATACAATGGCAGTATTCCCACCAGAGCCTGCAGGCAACTCATCAAAAATACTTTGCAACCTTTCCAGTTGCTTCGGGTTTTCTGCAAAAATATAGAGTTGAAATTTCTTAGCTTCCCAGGCTTTCAGGTCTTTTATCAAAAGATCAAACTGCCTGTTAAATGCCGGTTGTTCTTTTGTACGGAATTCAATCTCCGTATTTGCCAAATGGGATTGGAAGCCAAATTCCACTAAATGGTTTTTACTGAGCAGATCTTTTAAATGAACGGCATCTATAAAATCATCGCCGGTTACTTCTTTGCGTACCAGTTTATCATCCTGTTCATCCTGTGCCCGCTGTTTGGCATGGTGTTTACCGGCAGTACTGGCCGCATAGGCAGCGGCTTTAGATTCTTCCCGGAATCGCAAAAAATTATGCAGTTCTTCTTCACAATCCACCAGTCTTTCTTTGCACAATTCATAATCCTGCAGCCATACTACCGTATTTGCCGGTAAAAAATCAAATAAAGGTATACGCTCATTACTTTCGAACTGTGTGTCTACATTGGGAATAATACTGACCTGCAATAATTTTCTTTCGCTCAATTGTGTTTCCGGATCTACAATACGGATGGAATCCACGTCATTGCCAAATAATTCTACCCGGTAAGGTTTTTCATTACCAAAGGAATAGATATCAAGTATTCCTCCCCTTATTGCAAACTGGCCGGGTTCGTATACAAAATCAGTTCTTTCAAAACCATAGTCTGATAATTTCAGCAGCAATTGTTCCGTATCCAGTGTGTCGCCCGATTTAATTTGAATGATATTGGAGGAAAGGGTGGCAGGCAATACTACTTTTTCGAAAAGGGCTTCGGGATAGGTGACTATTATCTTTCGGTTTACGGATTTCCATTCCCCGCCATTTCCCCCGGGGAGAGTGCTTGGAGGTGAGATTGCAATTTTCGTCAATGCTTCTGTACGGAGCATTACATGTGAAGAATTGAGCAATTCGTAATTTTTCCGGTTTTTAAAGGAGGCCGGAAAATAAAAAATATCCAGTGCTTCGGTCAGGTTTTCCAGTGTATTATGGAAATACGCTGCTTCTTCCGCATCATTTAATATAATAAGGTGATTGAGCTGCGAAAGCGACGGATGTAAAAAAGCGGCTGCCACTACAAACTGTGAGGAACTGCCCTGTAAATTTTTAAGATATATTTTTTGTCCACCGGATCCAGTGGAGGGAGGGGCATACGTCAGCCTGTCCGCCAATTGAAAAAGGCGGGGGGTGTTTTGATACTGTTCCAGCAAATCCTTTACACTCATGAAAGTGGCAAAGGTAAATCATCCGGAAAAAGTGAAGCATAATATTTTCCTGTTCTCAAAACATTTAAACCCATGATTGGTTTTATCTTTAGGGCATCTCTAAAAACCTATCTTCCATTTTGACCTCTCCTTTTAATTCCTCTCCGAAGGAGAGGAAAAGGAAGGTTTTTAGAGATGCCCTTTATCTAAACCAACGAATAATGGCCCTGCAACCCTGGCGAATAGGAAAAGTAATCAAGATTGAAGACCACACTCCCAATACACGAAGATTTTGGGTAGCCGTTCCCGAACTGGAGCGGTTTGATTTTGTACCCGGTCAGTTTGTAACGCTGGACCTGCCCATTCATGAAAAACCCAACAAACGCTGGCGCAGCTACTCCATTGCCTCCTGGCCCGATGGCTCAAATATATTTGAACTCCTTATTGTACATGCAAAGGAAGGACTTGGCACTACGTACCTGTTTAATGAAGTGACCGTTGGCAGTGAACTCTCTTTCCGCGGTGCGCAGGGTGTATTTACATTGCCCGAAAATTTGGAGACCGATATTTTTCTTATATGTACAGGTACGGGTGTCGCTCCGTTCAGGAGTATGGTTAATTACCTGTTCCTGCATACCCGGCCAATCAAAAATATTTACCTGATTTTTGGTTGCCGGCACAAGGAAGACCTGCTGTATTCCGACGAATTAAAAGAACTGGAAAAAAAGTTACCGGGTTTCCATTACCACCCCACCCTTTCCCGTGAGCATTGGGAGGGGCATCATGGCTATGTGCATACTATATATGAAGGGCTTTGTTCAGCAGAACAGCCGGCCCAATTCTTTTTGTGCGGATGGAAACACATGATAGATGAGGCAAAAAAAAGAATTATCGAAATGGGATATGATAAAAAAGCGGTTCATCTGGAATTGTACGGATAGTGAATTTTCAGGAATTGTCCGAAAAAAATACGCTTGAACCACATAGAAAAGAAGTTATCATAGAAATACACACATAGAAAAGCATATCTGTGTATTTCTATCTGTTCTATGACATACTGTGGTTCATTTTTTTTAAACTGAGACTCTACCACGGACACTGTTTTTACAACCGGGTCGTTGATAATTGTCATGCGCAGTTTTAACACATAGTTACTATATTCGTACAAACCAATCTGCGTATGGGCGCTTCATCGCTTATTGTACTCATTATTGCTGCCATTGCTTTCTCTGGCATTGCTATTCTTATTTCAAAATTTGTATTAAAAGCAAGCACCAATAAACAAAAGGGTGAGCCGTATGAGTGCGGCATTCCCTCGCAGGGCAAAACCTGGGTGCAGTTGAATGTGGGCTATTATCTCTTTGCACTAATATTCCTGATTTTTGATGTGGAGCTGGTATTTCTCTATCCCTGGGCAGTAGTGGCCAAGAGCATGGGCTGGGTGGCATTTATTGAAATTGTAATTTTCTTTTTCATTTTATTCATGGGCTTTTTATATGCGCATAAGAAAGGGGCGTTGAAGTGGATGTGATCCCTCACCCCCCTGCCCCCTCTCCACGGGTGGAGAGGGGGGGATAAGACCTCCCCCTGCCCCTATCTACGGGTGGAGAGGGGGGTAAGACCTCACCCCTACCCCTATCTACGGGTGGAGAGGGGGGGGATAAGACCTCATCCCTGCCCTCTCCTTGCGGAGAGGGAGAATAGAAACACTAAAGTTTAAAAGTTAATAAGCAGATGGCCGAAGAGCAAAATAAAGTTGAAAATTTTCCTGGTGAGGTGCATGATGTACCCGGTGGCGGGATCGTACTCAGCAAGCTGGATGATTTGATAAATTGGGCCAGGTCAAATTCTTTATGGCCGCTAACGTTTGCTACCAGTTGCTGCGGTATAGAGTATATGTCAGTAGCAGGTGCCAAGTATGATTTTTCCCGTTTTGGATTTGAAGTAGCAAGAGCCACACCCCGGCAGGCAGATGTAATTATTATTGCAGGCACCATTGTAAATAAAATGGCACCTGTATTAAAAAGATTGTACGACCAGATGGCCGACCCGAAATATGTGATCGCTATGGGCGCCTGCGCCATTAGTGGCGGCCCTTTCTTTTATAATACCTATTCTGTTGTAAAAGGGGCCGACCATGTGATACCGGTGGACGTGTATGTGGCCGGCTGCCCGCCGAGGCCGGAAGCACTGATACATGCGTTGATAAAATTACAGGAGAAAATAAAAAGCGGGCTTACCAGAGAACAAATGCCCCCAAACCCCCTGAAGGGGATAAAAGACACGGATAAAGAATAGTTATGCTGACCGAAGAATTGAAAACTAAAATAACTGAATGGGTTCCCACCGCCACTTTTGAAGAAGGTGGCGAATGGCTGAATATAAATGTGGAGCCTGTGGAGTGGCTGCCTTTTGCCCTGTCATTGCGCAATGACAGTTCCCTGTTTTTCAATTATCTTTTTTGTCTTACTTGTATTGATCATATTACACACCTTACCATGGTGTATCATCTTTCTTCCACTCAATACAGGCACAATAATATTGTTATCAAAATAAAACTGGACAGAAATAAACCTGACATTGAAACAGTTTCCCATATTTGGCGAACGGCAGAATTTCATGAGCGGGAAGTATATGAAATGTTTGGCGTGAATTTCCTGAACCATCCTGATTTGCGGCTGCTGATATTACCTGACGGATGGGAAGGGAAAAACCCGATGCGAAAAGATTTTGAAGATGCAGTGAATATGATAAAACTCTGATGAATATCGAACAGAAGATCAAGGAATGAAGAATGATGAAGTGCAGGTCGTTTTTACGTTGAAATTCATTATTGCATTTAACTTTTTAATGTACAGAGAAACAGAAATAATTAAAGCGCCTTCTTTCAGCACTTCTTCAGAAGTTGGTGGCGAGGGTGATATGATCATCAATGTAGGGCCGCAGCATCCCGCCACCCATGGCGTATTGCACCTGGTGATTACGCTGAATGGTGAGACGATTAAAAAAGTGGAGCCACACCTGGGGTTTATTCACCGCTCGATTGAAAAAATGTGTGAGAGCCTTAGCTACCGGCAATTCATTTACGTTACCAGCCGCATGGATTATTTGTCATCGCATATTAATAACCATGCCTGTGCTATGTGCATAGAAAAAGGATTACAAATTGAAATCCCGCCAAGGGCGCAGGTGATACGGGTGCTGATGGATGAACTGACAAGAATTGCCTCGCATGAACTATGGTGGGGTGCTATGGCTATGGACCTTGGGGCCTTTACTCCTTTCTTTCATGCTTTTCGGGAACGGGAAAGCATTAATGATATAATGGAGGAAACCTGTGGCGCCCGGCTAACCATGAACTATATGGTACCCGGCGGTGTGATGCAGGATATCCACCCCAATTTTCAGCAGCGGGTAAAAGAGTTCATGCAATTGTATAAGAGAAAGATCCATGAATATGATGAAATGGTGACCGGCAATATCATCTTTCAAAACAGGATGAAAAATGTAGGTGTTCTCTCTGCCGAAGATGCCATTTCTTACGGATGCAGCGGCCCCACTGCCCGGGGCAGCGGTGTAAGTTGTGATATACGAAAAATATATCCTTACGAAATATATGACAAACTTCAGTTTGACGAAATATTGGAAACAGGTGGTGATTCTTTTGCCCGTTATATGGTACGGATCCGGGAAATGCAGCAATCCATTCATATCATTGAGCAACTAATTGATAACATACCGGAAGGTGATTTCCAAACCAAAACAAAAGCCGTATTGAAATTACCAAAAGGAGAATTTTATACCAAAGTGGAAACGGCCCGTGGTGAATTTGGTGTGTACATTGTAAGTGAAGGCGGTACCACCCCGTACAGAATTAAATTCCGTTCACCGGGATTTTCCAATCTTTCTGTACTCGATCATATTGCCCGCGGCAGTAAACTGGGAGATTTGGTGGCAATGATGGGGACATTGGATTTGGTGATACCGGATATTGACAGGTAAAGCCCCTGTCCCCGAAGGGAGACTTAGGTGCAGTAAACTGTCTTATTATTAAGCTTTCGCAAAGCAAAATGCTTTCGGACATTTAGTAAGAAGGGCTCTTCACCACACCGGAGAGCCTGTCCCGATTTTTTCGGGAGGTGAATTGAGGAAATTTATTTCTTTAGTTAATTGGGGGTGGGTAGTACAAAAGTCAGGGCAATAAAATGTATTAATTTATAAATGTGGAGTTTCTCACATATCGCCAATGAACTGCATGAATGGTTGAACAACCAGTTCAATCCCACCATGGCACTCATCATAGAAATGGTGATTGCCGGAGTGGCGGTAATTAGTTTATTTGCAGGACTGGGATTAGTGCTGGTGATCATGGAAAGAAAAGTATCTGCCTGGATGCAGATACGGCTGGGGCCGAACCGTGTGGGGCCGAAAGGAATGCTGCAATCACTTGCCGATACCTTAAAATTGTTAGTGAAAGAAGGGCTGACTCCCAATGGAGCTGATAAATTATTATTCAACCTGGCACCGTTCATTGCTATGATAGTGGCTATGCTGCTGATGGCGCCGATTGCTTTTGCAAAAGATTTTCAATTGTGGGATTTGAATATCGGGGTGCTGTATGTATCTGCTGTATCATCATTAATGATCATCAGTATATTAATGGCCGGTTGGTCGAGCAATAATAAATATTCCCTAATGGGTGCCATGCGCAGTGGTGCACAGATCGTGAGTTATGAATTATCTGCCGGCTTATCAGTACTGGCCGTGGTAGTAATGACAGGCAGCTTACAGATTTCAGACATTATTTATTCACAAGCCAATGGCTGGTGGATCTTCAAAGGGCATATACCGATGGTCATAGCTTTCGTCATCTTTATTATTGCCGTAACAGCTGAAACGAACCGGGCGCCTTTTGATCTGGCAGAAGCTGAATCAGAATTGACCGCCGGTTTCCATACAGAATATTCGGGGATGAAATTTGCGTTGTTCTTCCTGGCAGAATATGTGAATGTATTTATAGTGTGTGCCATTGGCGCTACTTTGTTTCTGGGCGGGTGGATGCCTTTTCATATTGGCAACTGGACAGGCTTTAATCATGTAATGGATTATATTCCGTCCAGCATCTGGTTCTTTGGAAAAACGTTCTTCCTGATATTTGTGATTATGTGGTTCCGGTGGACATTCCCCCGTTTACGGATTGATCAGCTCCTTAACCTGGAATGGAAATATTTATTACCAATAAGTATGATCAATTTATTAGTGGTAACGGCGATGGCGATATTGGGATGGCACTTTTAGTGAATGGTCAATCCCTCCTTCGCTAAAGCTTCGGGGGGCAAGGGTGAATAGGTTGTACGGGACTTCCATTCCTGTGAGGGGCGGACTGAATAAAATTAGTTCTTTAGTGAATTGAGTGGGTTGTTTTGAACCCCGGCTGCAGTACCTTGATTGAGCTTCGTTGCGTCGCACACTTGTACGTTCTGTTCGTTACTCAGTTTTTTTAATTGCTGACAGAACAGGGCCAAAAATTAATAGCTAAAAATGTTCTTAACGAAATACATAAAAGAAGTTTACAACGGCGTAAAGTCATTGCTCGTGGGCATGAAGCGGACAGGTTATTATTTTACGCATCATAAAGAGATCATCACCCAGCAATATCCTGATAACAAGGATACGCTTGATTTGCCCGATCGGTTCAAAGGTGAAGTGGTGATGCCGCATGATGAAAAGAATGAACACCGCTGCACCGGCTGCCAGGCCTGTGAGCTGGCCTGTCCGAATGGCACTATTAAAGTGATTTTTAAAAACGAACTGACACCGGAAGGGAAAAAGAAAAAGGCGATTGACAAACTGGTGTACCACCTTGAACTGTGCACCATGTGCAATCTGTGTGTTATAGCCTGCCCCTCTGATGCCATAGTGATGGCCCAAACTTTTGAGCATAGTGTGTTTGACAGGAATGAGCTGACAAAAATTTTAAATAATCCGGGATCAAAAATAATGGACGGAGTGGAATAAAACTCCAGCCCCCTAAATCCCCCAAGGGGGACTTAAGAGGTTTATAGTACAAATTGAATAATTGAAATGAACGGTTCCACAATCATATTTTATTTACTGGCCACCCTTACCCTGGTTTGCGGGGTACTGTCTGTTTCTACAAGGCAAATATTCCGTGCAGCTATCTATTTATTATTTGCACTCGTCGGTATTGCCGGTCTTTATTTCTGGTTGCAATATGAATTCATTGCGGCAGTTCAGATCGTGGTATATGTAGGTGGCATTGTGGTTCTCATAATCTTTTCCATCTTCCTTACACAACAGGCGGGGGAGAAATTACCTAAACAAAAACTGAACAGGAAAATATTTTCAGCATTAGCAGTCTTTTGCGGGTTTGCATTGACCATGCTGCAGGTGTATCAGCATGAATTCATCAGCTCTTCTGAAGAAGCGGTACCTGCCACTGTAATGAATATTGGCAAAAAAATGATGAGTGTGGATAATGGCGGTTATGCATTACCCTTTGAAGTGATCTCGATGTTATTACTGGCCGCTTTGATTGGCTGTATTGTCATAGCATTGAGAGAAAAGAAAGTTACAAATAACGAACCTGTCTCGTCTGCAAACAGGCAGGAAATATTAGATAACGAATTAAAAAACAAGCAAAATAACAAGGAGATTGAATAAAGCAATAGCGAGATACTGATCTCAACTTCCGCATTCTTTATTCCTTGTTCATTATTCGACATTCGTATTTTATATATTATGCAACCAGGCTTATACCATATTCTATTCATCAGCGCCGCCCTTTTCTTTATAGGAGTATACGGTTTTCTGACCCGGCGAAACCTCATCACCATGCTGATGAGCATTGAACTGATACTGAACAGTGTGAACCTGAATTTTATTGCCTTCAATAAATACCTGTGGCCGGGCAAAATGGACGGATTATTTTTTACTTTATTCATCATTGCCATTGCAGCAGCAGAAGCGGCTGTGGCAATCGCTATCATTATAAATTTATACCGCAGTCACCAGTCCATTGATGTGGAGAATGCAGAAGACCTAAAGTATTAAACCAAAATGCCCAACGCAACTCTCATAGCATTGATACCCCTGCTGCCACTGGCCGGATTTTTATTGCTTGGCCTGTTCGGCAGAAAATATTTCAAACGAAGTGCCGGTATTATCGGCACGCTGCTCCTGCTCGCATCTACTGTACTTGCTTTGTATACCGCTTATGAATATTTTTTTGTGTACGGAAAAGTGGAAGGCTTTTATCAAAAATTTGTACCCCTGCAATATACCTGGCTTGAGTTTTCTAAAGGAGTTTCCATAGATATCGGTCTTATCATTGATCCTATTTCAGCTATGATGCTGGTGGTGGTAACTTTTGTGTCATTAATGGTGCATATTTACAGCTTAGGATACCTGAAAGGTGAAGACAGGTTCCCCACCTATTATTCATTCCTGGGTTTGTTTACTTTTTCCATGCTGGGCCTGGTGCTGGCCAGTAATATTTTCCAGATTTATATTTTCTGGGAACTGGTGGGTGTTTCTTCCTTTCTATTGATTGGTTATTATTACGACAGGCCAAGTGCTGTAGCCGCCTGCAAAAAAGCATTTATTGTAACCCGCTTTGCTGACCTCGGTTTCCTGATCGGTATATTAATACTATCCAACTCAGCCGGTACACTTGATATTAATACACTGATTGCCACTTTGACCTCTCCTGAATCTGATGCGGTGAAAAATGTTGCGGCCTCTTCTTTCCTCGGCTTATCAGCATTAACATGGGGAGCAGCACTGGTATTTATTGGCGGTGCCGGCAAAAGTGCCATGTTCCCGCTGCATATATGGTTACCCGATGCTATGGAAGGCCCCACTCCTGTCTCTGCACTGATACATGCGGCTACCATGGTGGTGGCTGGGGTGTATTTGGTGGCAAGATTATTTCCTGTATTCTCCATTGCCACACCGGGTGTGTTAGAAATTGCTGGATGGGTGGGTGCCATATCGGCTGTTATTGCGGCTATTATTGCCTGTACGCAAACCGATATCAAAAGGGTGCTGGCTTATTCCACCATGTCGCAGATAGGTTATATGATGTTTGCATTAGGCGTTTCAAAATATGGCGGTGAAGCAGGATTGGGATATACAGCTTCCATGTTTCATTTGTTTACACATGCCATGTTCAAAGCATTGCTCTTTCTCGGAGCCGGTGCAGTTATTCATTATGTTCACAGCAATGAGATGAAAGATATGGGTGGACTGAGAAAATTATTACCCATTACACATTTTACTTTCTTAATCGCCTGTCTCGCTATAGCCGGTGTTCCTCCCTTTGCGGGCTTCTTTAGTAAAGAAGAAATTTTATTGGCGGCACATCAAAATAATATGGCCATTTACTGGATTGCATTGATCACATCCGGTCTTACGGCTTTTTATATGTTCCGTTTGTACTTCAACATATTTTGGAATAAACCACATGAAGCTCATGGAGGTCATCATGAACATGGTTTTACTAACAACCCATTGGGCGGAAAGCCTTCTTACGCTAAAGCTTCAGAGGGCGGGGGTGGATTCGTAATGATGCTGCCATTAATCTTATTAGCCATCGGCGCTGCTGCTGCCGGTTTTATTCCCTTTGGTGAATTTGTAAGCACCGACGGCAAAGCACTGGAATCGCATTTTCACTGGCAGTTTTCCATTGCACCGGTTGCTTTAGCATTAGCAGGTATCGGTCTTGCCATTTATTTGTTCTTATATGCCAATGATTGCCCCGAAAAATATTCAAAGAAACTGGGAGTCATTTATACAACTGCAAAAAGGAAATTTTATATTGACGAAGTATACCAGTTCATTACCAAGAAAGTATTGTTCAACCTGATTGGCAGACCGGCTGCCTGGTTTGACAGGAATATTGTGGATGGAGCAGTGAACCTGACGGGTTCCACCACGCAAAAAATTTCAGAAAGCATTAAAAAAATACAGTCTGGAAAAGTGCAGCAATATGCCATTTACTTTCTGGCCGGGGTGATTGTGCTGGCAGTATTGTTTATATATGTTTTGAGGTAAACTAAACTAATGAACCTTTTATTACTCATAATAGCCCCATTGCTAACTGCTGTTGCTGTGTTGCTTTGCCGCAATACACAACAGGTAAAATGGATATCCCTGGCTGGTGCTGCTGTACAGCTCACTTTGTCATTTGCATTATACTTTGCTTTTCAGCAAGAGAAAGCGGATAATAGTACAGCCCAGTTTTTATTCGAACAGAACCATACACTCTTTGCCTCACTCAATATCAATTTTCATTTGGGCGTAGATGGTATTTCAGTAGCTATGATAATGCTGACTTCTTTTGTACTGGTGGCCGGCGTACTGGTATCCTGGAATATTGAGAAGATGACTAAAGAATTTTATTTCCTGCTTATTCTCCTTGCCCTTGGCGCTTATGGTTTCTTTATTTCACTGGATCTCTTTGTTCTTTTCTTCTTCCTCGAAATATCTGTGATACCAAAATATTTACTTATAGGGATTTGGGGAAGCGGTAAAAAAGAGTACAGCGCCAATAAACTGGCATTGATGCTGATGGGTGGTTCTGCCTTAATATTGGTGGGCATACTCGGACTTTATTTTACTGCCGGGCATAGTTTTGATATTGTGACCTTAGCCAAAACAAATATACCCGCCAGTGTTCAGCACATTGTATTCCCTTTATTGTTTGTCGGCTTTGGGGTATTTACTGCATTGTTTCCGCTGCACACATGGGTACCCGATGGTCACTCTTCTGCACCTACAGCCGGTTCCATGTTCCTGGCAGGTATTTCAATGAAGCTGGGAGGGTATGGTTGTTTACGGGTGGCCACATATCTATTACCTGAAGGTGCTAAAGAATATGCCAATATCATTATCATACTTTCTGCCATTGCAATCTTATATGGTGCCTTTGCCACTATGATGCAGAAGGACCTGAAATATATCAATGCATACTCTTCTGTAAGCCATGTTGGTTTTAGTTTATTGGGTATTGGTATGCTCACGCAAACTGCCATTACAGGCGCTTTGCTGCAAATGGTATCACATGGATTGATGACGGCCCTTTTCTTTGCTGTGATCGGAATGATCTACGACAGAACACATACACGGATGGTGAATGAGATGGGAGGATTGATGAAAGTAATGCCATTTATTTCCACCGTATTTTTTATCGTGGGGCTTTGTTCACTGGGGCTGCCGGGACTGAGCGGTTTTGTAGCAGAGATGACGGTCTTTATGGGCTCCTGGCAAAATAATGATGTATTTCACCGGGTAGCTACGATTGCCGCTGCCATGTCCATTGTTGTTACAGCCGTGTATATTTTAAGAGCTATTGGCAATACGGTAATGGGACCACCTCACCCCCAACCCCTCTCTCCAGGGGGAGACGGAGGCAACAGCCTTACAGATGCTGCCTGGAATGAAAAGCTGGCAGCTATATTATTAGTAGCTGGAATACTGGCTATTGGTATTATGCCCGGATGGCTCAACGATTTACTGAAGCCCGCTGCTGAAGTGATCATGAACAAGATGAACGGACAATAAAATTAGTTGGGATGAATGAGATGCTGCACTTAATGAAATCTGAACTGCTGGTTACGGCCATTATCTTCCTGTTGCTGTTTATCAAGATAGGCAGGGGAATGAAGAATGAGTCATTGCTATCACTCATCCAGGTATTGTTGCTGATAAATTTTATCGCTGGTTTCTTTTTAAATAAAGATGGCCATCTCTTTGGCGATATGTTTTATACCTCGCCATTGATCGTATTCCAGAAAAATATCCTGAGCCTTGGTGTATATCTTATTTCATTGCTCTGTGCCGACTGGCTGAAAAAAACACAGCACCTGCCGGAATTTTTTATGTTGATGCTGTCAGCATTGCTCGGCATGTTCCTGCTTATTTCCAGTGGCAACCTGCTTATCTTCTACCTGTCGCTGGAACTGGCCACTATACCGGTAGCCGCCATGGCCAATTTTGATCTTGCAAAAAAACGTTCTTCAGAAGGCGCCATGAAAATGATTTTATCATCCGCCTTTTCATCAGGCATCCTGTTATTCGGCATATCCTTATTATATGGCGCCACGGGCACTATCAGTTTTGGAGAAATACCTCAGCAATTGGATAATTCACCGGTACAGATACTGGCCTTTGTTTTCATGTTCACTGCGTTTGCTTTCAAACTATCTATTGTGCCTTTCCACTTATGGACAGCAGATGTGTATGAAGGCTCGCCTATAGCAGTAACGGCTTTTCTTTCTGTTATCTCCAAAGGTGCAATAGCATTTATATTCATCAGCACTTTGTACGGAGCCTTTAAACCAATGCATGATACCTGGTATGCAATGCTGATACTACTGTCTGTCGCCACCATGGTGATCGGCAATTTATTTGCCATGCGCCAGCAAAATATTAAACGTTTCCTGGCTTTTTCATCCATAGCACAGGTGGGTTTTATTTTAGCGGGTATTAGCAATGGCGGTAATATGGGTGTTACTTCGGTTGTTTATTTTGTTCTGATATATGTTTTTTCCAACCTCGCTGCATTTGGGGTGGCGTCCATTATAGCAGAGCAGGCAGGCAAAGAAAATATTGATGATTATAAAGGCTTGTATAAAACGAATCCTTTCCTTAGCTGGATACTGGCATTGGCCTTGTTTTCATTGGCTGGTATTCCGCCTACGGCAGGTTTTTTTGGCAAACTGTTTTTGCTAACAGCGGCTGGTTCCAAAGCAAGTTACTGGTTCATTACTGTGGCGGCCCTTAATATGATCGTTTCATTGTATTATTACCTGCGGGTAATAAGGGCTGTGTTCATGGAAAAAAGTGAAAAGCCTGCAGAGAAATTAAAAATAAGTGCTGCTGTAAAATTAGGCTTGCTAATATGCGGAGCAGGTATTGTGCTGGTGGGATTACTAAGCTGGTTATTTGATTATATACAGTCGCTCAACTAAACCATTTAATAGCAGAAATTTATCATGGCCTTAAATAAAAATCATGAATTTGAAGAATTAGATGGTGTCAAATGCGGCATCGTGGAAAAGAATGCAACACCTGAACGGGTGGCATTTTTAAAACCATTGCTTGAACTCAATGGCTATACTGTGGTAGCAGTTCCCAGCCCTCCGCCTAAAGCCGTAGCCCCAGCTGCTCCCAAAGAAGGAGAAGAACCGGCTGCAGTTCCCTCGCCTCCGCCTGCTACGTTTACGGTTGGGGTAACAGATTATACCTTTAACAGCATCAATGCGATTTTTGGCCGTGTACTCAAAACAAAGAACGGGCATATTGTTACTCTCGCATACTGGCACCAGAAAGAAGCGGAGAGTCATGATGAAATTCCTTATTTTGATTAATAAAAAACTAAACTATGGAAATAAAAAACCTATTTGATCCTGCTGTAAAACAGGAAATCATTGCACGCATCAATACTTTAACCCCGGAAACCAAAAGTCAGTGGGGCAAAATGAATGTAGCGCAAATGCTGGCACATGTACAGGTGCCTGTCGGCGTGGCTTTTGGTACAAATACAGTAAAAGGCAACTGGCTGATGAAGCTGATACTGCCCTTATTTAAAAAAGTTCTGTATAATGAAAAACCATGGAAGCAAAGTTTACCTACCGATAAAACGTTTGTGATGACCGGCCAGGCCAGGGATTTCGAAAAAGAAAAAAATCAGTTGCTTGATCTGGTTAATCGTTTTAGCGAACTCACTTTGGTGGGTGAAAAACATCCTGTGTTTGGAAAGCTAACGAAAGAACAATGGAGCAAAGCTACCTGGAAACATATTGACCATCATTTGAAACAATTTGGGGTGAAATAATCGCTTCATTTTCATTGATCAGCAATTTTTTGTGCTGTTCATGGAATCTCCAACATACCAATCTATGCTGGAGTTGCCATCTGTAAAATACTCTTTTCCTGATTTGCCTTTTAAAACTTCAACGCTCGCTATACTAAAGCCTGGTGGAAACAGTGAGTTTTCTCATTGAATAACTTACTGCTTCTTTACCAGTTTCTCCACCTGATGAATTGCATTAATCGTTTTAAAAACAGAATCGGGTGTTACAGATATACTATCAATTCCCAGTTCTACAAGAAATTGTGCAAAGTCAGGGAAATCAGAAGGGCCCTGGCCGCAAATTCCCACTTTTACGTTATTCCGTTTAGCCGATTCAATTAACATAGAAATCATTTTTTTTACAGCTTCGTTGCGTTCATCGTATAAATGAGCTACCAAAGATGAATCCCTGTCCAAACCGAGCGTTAATTGAGTAAGATCATTGGAGCCGATTGAAAACCCATCTATATATTTTGAAAATTCATCGGCCATCAGCACATTAGAAGGTATTTCTGCCATTAAGAAAAGTTCCAGGCCATTTTCGCCCCGCACCAATCCATATTCCTTCATCACTTCCTGCACTTTAATAAGTTCACCAACAGTACGGCAAAAAGGGACCATCACCACTACATTATGCAGCCCCATTTCTTCCCTCACCTTTTTAATAGCTATACATTCCAGTCCAAAAGCTTCTTTATATTCTTTTGAATAATACCTCGAAGCTCCCCGCCATCCGATCATTGGGTTCTCTTCATGCGGCTCAAAATGATTACCGCCAAGCAGGTTATAATATTCATTACTCTTAAAGTCTGAAAACCTGACTATCACTTTATTTGGATAAAACGCTGCTCCTATTTTAGCCACACCATAAGACAGCTTGTTGACAAAAAAATCCTGTTCACTGTCAAACCCTGTAATACGTTTTTCAATTTCAGTACTAAGTGCCGCATCATTTAATTGCCGGTGCTGCATCAAAGCCAGCGGATGCACCTGTATATAATTATTAATGATAAACTCTTCTCTTGCCAACCCCACTCCCTGATTGGGTAAATGTGAAAAACTAAAAGCCATGGCCGGTGAAGCCACATTTAGCATAAGGGGCGTTTTTATTTCCGGCAGTTCATCAAGATTAAACTCCTCCTTCTTATATTTAATTTCCCCTTCATAAATTAAACCTACATCGCCCTCTGCACAGGATGCAGTAATTAATTGTCCGTCGATAAGAATGTCGGTTATATTACCTGTGCCTACAATTGCAGGCACACCCAGCTCACGGGCCACAATAGCAGCATGACAGGTACGGCCACCTTTATTAGTAATAATGGCCGATGCCTTTTTCATAATGGGTTCCCAGTCAGGATCGGTCATATCAGTTACCAGCACATCGCCGGTTTTAAACTCATGTCCTTCTGTTACCCTTTTATCCAATGAGAAAAGAATATTTACTTTCCCACAACCAATTTTATCGCCAACGGAAATTCCTTTGGCAATTAATTTGTCCGCTCTTTTTTCATCATCAATTCTATATTCCGTAACAAGCCGGTGATTCTTTTGTGAATGAATAGTTTCGGGACGGGCTTGTACAATAAACAGTTCTTTACTCAACCCATCAATGGCCCACTCTACATCCATGGGGGTCCACTTGTCTCTGAGTTTTGTATAATAATCTTCAATCTTCACTACCCAATCAGCCAGCTTTAAAACGGTTTCTTCTTTCAAACTGAAACGTTTTTGCATGGGTTTTTCAACGGGGATAATTTTTACTCTTTCATCAGGATCGTCACCATAGACCATCATTTTGTCTTTGACGCCCAATTTTTTTTCAATAATAGATTTGAATCCTTTCTTTAATGCGGGTTTGAAAACAATATATTCATCAGGGGATACAGAGCCTTGCACAATCAGTTCGCCCAAACCAAATGAGGAACTAATAACTACTGCATCTTTAAAACCACTTTCCGTATCAATAGAGAAAGCAACACCTGAAGCGCCAAGATCAGAGCGAACCATCTTTTGAATACAAACAGAAAGTCCTACTGCAAAGTGATCATACTTAAAACTCTGGCGATAACTAATGGCCCGGTCGGTAAATAATGAAGCAAAACAATTACGGACAGAATCAATTAATGCAGCCGGGCCACGAACATTTAAATAGGTTTCCTGCTGGCCTGCAAAACTTGCATCGGGCAAATCCTCTGCTGTGGCAGAAGAACGTACTGCAACGTCTGTTTCTTTTTGATCATAATCACCCGAAAGTGTATAGTATTGCTGAATGATCTGCGCAGTAATCTCTGGCGGAAATTTACTGTTACGCAGCAATTGCCGTATCTGCAGACCACCACGGCGTAGTGACTCGATATTGTCAAAATCAATACCTCCAATAGCTTCTTTGATAGAAGCATCCAGTGTATTAAACCGGACAAACTCACGGTAAGCCGCTACTGTAATTACAAAACCATTGGGGATGTTAATTCCCAATGCAGTGAGATGCTGAATCATTTCACCAAGGGAGGCATTCTTACCGCCTACGGTTTCTACATCGTGGATTCCGACTTTATTTAATGGAAGAATGAAATCTTGCTTGCTCATTTGATCAGGAATTATTGTTTAGTTAATGAAATTAGTATTTGCATTTTATACATATTGTCGTACGTGTAATACAAAATGGAATTTTAAAATTAATTTTTCTTTCAGATAAACATCAAAATACTTTCACGCCGATCCATTAGTTGTGTAACGAATACATATCATGCAATAAAAAACCCCCGGAAAAGCCGGAGGTCCTGTTAAAATTTTTTCATTGATTATAGGGCATCTCTCAAAACTCTTATTTATTTCGACCTCACCTTTAATTCCTCTCCATTTTGAGAGGAAAAGGTGAGTTTTTTAGAGATGCCCTATAGTTCCTTATTCAATCGCTTTTAATACTATTTCGCTCAACTTATCAATCGGCACTCTTTCTTGTTCCATTGTGTCACGATTCCGGATAGTAACCGTATTATCTTCTTTGGTCTGGTAATCAATGGTAACACAGAAAGGTGTACCTATAGCATCCTGTCTGCGATAGCGTTTTCCAATTGCATCTTTCTCTTCAAAGAAACAACGGAAAGAAGATTTACAATCATCAATAATACTTTTCGCAATATCAGGCAATCCGTCTTTTTTCACCAGTGGTAATACGGCCAATTTAACAGGGGCCAATTTGGCCGGTAACTTCAGCAATGAGCGGCTGTCGGGTTTTTCCGGTGTACCCAGGTCCTGTTCCTGGTACGCCTGGCTCATTATGGCCAGGAACATACGGTCCAGACCGATGGAGGTTTCAATTACATAAGGGATATAATTACCGTACGGTTTTCCGGTAGCCGGATCTGCATCATTATCAAAATACTGCATTTTCTTTTTGCTGTATTCCTGGTGCTGTTTCAAATCGAAATCGGTGCGGCTATGGATGCCTTCGAGTTCTTTAAAGCCAAAGGGAAATTCAAATTCAATATCACAAGCCGCATCGGCATAGTGGGCCAGCTTTACATGGTCGTGGTAACGGTATTTATCAGCCGGCATACCCAGGCTTTTATGCCATTCCAATCTTATTGCTTTCCATTTCTCATACCATTCTTTTTGTGTACCGGGGCGGATAAAGAACTGCATTTCCATTTGTTCAAACTCCCGCATACGGAAAATAAATTGCCGGGCCACGATCTCATTACGGAATGCTTTTCCAATCTGTGCAATACCAAAAGGGATTTTCATCCGGCCGGTTTTTTGCACATTCAGGAAGTTGACGAAAATACCCTGGGCTGTTTCGGGACGGAGATACACTTTGTTATCCTCGTCATCGGAAGAGACAGTGGATCCAAATTCTGTGGAGAACATCAGGTTGAACTGGCGGATATCGGTCCAATTGCAGGTTTCGCTGATAGCACATTTGATTTTATTATCCTCAATCAGTTTTTTCAGCCCGGCAAAATCATCTTTTGCTATCAGTGCTTCCATGGCAGCGGTCAATTCGTCTGCTTCTTTTTCTTTTCCTTCAGTCTTTAATGATTCAGCATGGCCCTCTATCAAATGATCCACCCGGTATCTTTTTTTACTGTCTTTATTGTCAATCATTGGATCGTTGAAATTGTCAACGTGTCCGCTGGCCTTCCAGGTGGTTGGGTGCATAAAAATAGCTGCATCTATACCTACAATATTATCCTGTAGCTGGGTCATGCTTTTCCACCAGTAGTCTTTGATGTTCTTTTTCAGTTCACTGCCCATCTGGCCATAATCGTATACCGCCTGCAGTCCGTCGTATATCTCACTGCTGGGAAAAATAAAACCGTACTCTTTACAATGCGAAATGATCGCCTGAAATTTATTCGAATCGTTTGCCATAATGGCGCAAAAGTAAGAACTAAGAGGTATATGATTGGAGACATTGGGGGATTTAATGCCAAATTCACTTACTGGCTTTCTCCTTTTCAGCTTTTTCAGCGAGGTATTGCCCTACAGGGTCGAGATCACCCAAGGGGAGGCCGTTTTCAATTTTGTATTTCCGCAGAGCCTGATACATGGCATCATTATCCATAATAAACTGATAAAGCCTTTCCTCCGGGGTTTTGGAAAGCCAGAGTTTTAACTGGATGTCTTTTATATGTTTTGGGGTGTCTGTCATTTTATTCCAATTTAAAAGAAAAGATTAGCAGAACAATAAATCTATTTCAGCTTCTCATTATTCTTATGCCTTTCCGCATCCCTTACATTCTTCTTCTCAAAATTCTTTTCCAGCGCCGCCGTCAGGTCCACCCCGGTTTGGTTGGCCAGGCAAATCAGCACCCACAGCACATCGGCCATTTCATCGCCGAGGTCACGCCCTTTATCGCTTTCTTTAAAACTCTGGTCGCCATATTGCCTCGCCATGATGCGGGCAAGCTCTCCCACTTCTTCGGTTAGTATCGCCATATTGGTCAGCTCACTAAAGTAGCGAACCCCGGTAGTTTTTATCCACCCGTCCACCTGCTGTTGCGCTTCATGTATAGTCATAACAAAAATTTTTGAATCAATAATGCAATATAGCATGATTATTGCCGTTAATCACTTCCCGCTGATTGATATGGCGGCCCTATCTGTACCTCCCCGAAGGGAATCTCCTTTGTATTTCTTTCGGGTCTACCCTCTGAAGACTGTGTAAACCAATTCCTTTAAAAGATTAATTGTATTCTATGCTGAAAGCTATCCGCAGGCTTATGGCCATCGCATCTTTTTCTCTCTTTGTAATCGCTTTGCAGGCACAGCCAGTGAGTAATGATCCCGTTAAAAAAGAAACGAAACCCTATAAAGTGCTTACCTCCGGCAAACAAGTGACCATCAAAAGCAGTAAGGAAATAAAACATGTTATGCTTTGGACCAGCGGCGGCAACAGGCTGGTGGAACAAAAGGAAATTAATAATAACAGCTTCACCTTTACCATACCTATCAGTGGCAGTTATTTCTTCCTGATGGTGGGATTAGCAAATGGGAAAATTTATACAGAGAAAATCGGAATACAGTAGTGAATGGTCAATAGTGAATGGTGAACAGGGGCCGTAAACCAATTTATTCTTTATTTTTTGTGTCTATTACAATCGTTACCGGGCCGTCATTCAATAGCTCTACTTTCATATCGGCGCCAAAAATTCCCGTTCCGATGGGTTTGCCCAGGTCGGCCGTTAATTGCGCTATCATTTTTTCATAGAGGGGAATAGCAATACCCGGCTTACTGGCTTTGATATAGGAAGGCCGGTTACCTTTTTTGGTGGATGCCTGCAGCGTAAACTGGCTTACTAAAATAATATCACCGTTTTTATCCTTCACGGATTCATTCATCACACCATTGGCATCATTAAAAATGCGGAGGTTGACGATCTTTCCACTCAGCCATTCAATATCCTCAGCGGTATCTGCATCTTCAATTCCCACCAGTACCAGCATTCCATTACCAATAGCCGAATGCACAATTCGCTCAACAGTTACTGATGCTTTCGAAACCCGTTGTATTACTGCACGCATGATAGTTGCTGATTATTTGGATAATTAATGAAAGGGGCAATACTTGCAAATTTAGGGTCGTTGAATCATTGAATGTACCTTTGCAAAGAATATTTCAAAAGAGCTAATTCTATATACTACGCCAATAAATTAATTGCCCATCACCAAATCTACCAATCAATCTATCTCCAAATCAGCTATGCTCAACCTCAGCAAAGAAATATTTTTCCAAACCACCCGCAGCGGCGGCAAAGGCGGCCAAAATGTAAACAAAGTGGAAACGGCTGTCATTGCCTCTTTTCATGTGGCATCTTCACAATTGCTGACGGATGAACAAAAACAACTGGTGACCGAAAAACTGAGTAACCGTATTAACAGTGAAGGGTTTTTATCGGTAAAATCACAAATGCACCGTACACAGCTGGCCAATAAGCAAGAAGCAGTGGAGAAAATACATGACCTGGTAAAGAAATCCCTGGAAAAGAAAAAAGCCCGTATCGCCACTAAAGTGAGCAAGGCAGCAAAAGAAAGAAGAATAGAGTCAAAGAAAAGGAAAAGCGAAGTAAAAGCAGGCCGGCAAAAAAATAAATGGCCCGGCTAAGCAAACCAGGCTGGCGGTTTTTTTGTAAATTGTATGTTCAATTGATTTGGTGAAAAAAAGTGTGATAACCATATTAGCTTTATTTATCATTGTCTTTGCCATATCATGGCTGTTGGGCTCTTGTAATAAAGAACAAAACACAGCTGGTCTTACATTAGTGCAGCAGGAAGTTCCTGATGGTTTTCCTGCACCATCGTACCGGTTTGAAGATAATCCGCTGAGCAAAGAATGTATAGAACTGGGCCGTAAATTATTTTATGATGGCCGTTTATCTATAGATAATCTTCATCCCTGCTCCTCCTGTCACCAGCAGATAGGTGCTTTTGGCACTTTCGAGCATGACCGCAGCCATGGTGTTTTTGATTCTCACACACTTCGAAATGCACCGGTACTTTTTAACCTTGCCTGGAATAAAAATTTTCACTGGGATGGCGAATTTTCCTACTTAACCGATGCAGTGGCACAGCCCATACATGGCACACTCGAAATGGGTGAAACATATAAAGGCCTGATCAATAAAATAAAGGATGATAAAGATTACCAGGAACAGTTTAAGAAAGTCTTCCGTTCATCGTTTATAAGACCTGAATTTATTTTAAAAGCATTGGCACAGTTTACCGGTTATATGGTATCTGGCAACTCTAAATATGACCGTTACAAAAAAGGCAGTGTTATCTATACTGCACAGGAAGAAAACGGCTACCAGGTGTATAAAGCCAATTGCGCCAGTTGCCATCCCGAGCCAATGTTTACTGATTACAGTATACGCAACATTGGCTTGCCGGCAGATAATTTTTTAAAAGATTATGGCCGCATGAGAATCACGGGTAAAAAAGAAGATTCCTTAAAGTTTAAAGTACCCACTTTACGCAATACCTATATTTCTTCTAATTATATGCATGATGGACGGTTCAATACATTGGCACAATGCATTAATCACTACCGGTCCGGAGTGCAGCAAAGTACCACACTTGATCCATCTTTAATAACCGGCATTCCCCTTACTAACACACAGGCCAGTGACCTTTTTGTGTTTATCCGTACGTTAACTGATTCGGCTTTTCTGAAAGACCCGAGGTTTCAGCAACCGCAATAAATATTACTCTGTTTTTCTTTTAGCTTTTAGTACTTCAAGGGTTACCTGCTGGTTATTAATATCTTTTTGTGTGGCTTCCTGATCGGCGATATTAGTGGCCAGTTTCTTTTCCAGTTCTTCCTTTTCAGTCTTCAATGTCCGCATTTTCTTTTCGGCTTTGGCGATGACTTCTTCCTGGTTCCTGATTTGTATTTCCAGGTCAGCTGCTTCGATATTGGGGTGCAGGTTTTTCAAAAAATCTTTTACCCTTTCCACATCCAATACTTCAAAACCGGCTTTCGCATTGTTGCCATCTTTCAGCAAAATCATGGATACCACAGATTCATCCTTATTCTTCCTGCTTTTTGATTCTACCTTAATAATATAGTCCAGCCTGCCTGCATTGGCTTCGGTTACAAAAGCACCTTTAAAAATCTTAAACCCTTTATCCTTATTAAAAATCCCTTTTTCTTCTTTAGGTCTGTAGCCCAGTTTCTCCATCTTTTTTACAATGGCATTTTCCACGGCCTCCGGGGAATAAGAATAGTCAATCAGGAAAGCACCCTGCTTTTTTTTATCATATTCCACATTACCTTCATAGGCCTGGGCCGTACAAACGTTGCTGAACACTAATACACTAAAAAAAGAAAATAAAAGCTTCTTCATAATATGAATGATTTTGCAGATAAAGATACGGCAAGGTACCAAAGCGTTGCAATTGTCTTAAATAAAAGCCGGGAAAAAGCCGGGGATTCGTTTTTTGCCTGTGTATCAATTACTTTTGTCACCGTGCCGGCAGTAGCTGGTCCGCACTAAAATTTCCAAGCCGTTGAGTGGTATAAAAAAACTGGCAGGGCAAACGTTGTGGTATGGTGTTCCCACCATTGCCAGTCGCTTTTTGGGATACCTGATGAACCTGACGCTGCCTCTCATTTTTGCGCAGCCATCCAAAACAGCTGATCTTACACAGGTCTATGCCATCATCCCATTTTTAAATGTGCTGTTTACATACGGGCTTGAAACAGCTTATTTCCGTTATTCACAGGAGCTGGATAAGAAAAAACTGTACAATACTTTATCGGTATCACTTATTGCATCTACCATATTTTTTACGGCATTGCTATTTATATTCAAAGGAACGATTGCCGAATGGGCCAACCTTGACAAACACCCGGAATACATTAACTGGATGGCAGGTATCATTTTCTTCGATGCCATCAGTACGCTGGCCTTTGCCCGGCTGCGACAGGAGAACAGGCCGAAGCGCTATGCCTTCGCCCGGCTTGCCAGTGTGGTGATGAATATACTGGTGGTGGTACTTTTCATGGGTATTCTTCCAAAATATTTACATAGCCATCCCGACAGCTTTTTGAAAAGTATTTACACCGGCAAAGATTCCGGTATCATTTACTACCTCATTGGCAATTTTTGCGGCAGTGTGCTCACTTTTATTATACTTCGAAAAGAATTCAGCCAGATACATTTCAGTTTTGACAAAGCCATTTGGAAAAAAATAATGCGTTACTCCTATCCATTAGTGATTGTGGGCATGGGTGGCATTATTAATGATATGCTGAGCAGGCTGATCTATCAGCATGTGGTAGACTTGCCGGAGGAACAGGCCAAACATGAGCTTGGAGTATTTGCCAATATTATCCGTCTTTCTATACTGATAACGATTGCCATCCAGGCCTTCCGAATGGCAGCGGAGCCTTTCTTTTTCAACCGGAGCAAGGAAGACAATGCACAACGGACCTATGCCAGGGTAATGAAATTCTTTATCCTGGTTTGCTGCTTTCTTTTTCTTGGCATCAGCTTGTATATAGATGTGGTAAAATGGTTTTTCCTGGCCATCCATCGTTCAGAATGGACGGAAGGGCTGTATGTAGTACCACTTTTTGCAATGGCCAATATTTTTCTGGGTATTTATTATAACCTGAGTATCTGGTATAAACTTACCAATAAGAATATGCTGGGCGCTATCATCACTTTTGCCGGTGCAGCCATCACTATTGCTCTCAACATCCTGCTTATACCCCGGTATCATTATCTCGGAGCGGCCATTGCCACATTCTGCTGTTATTTA
This sequence comes from Chitinophagaceae bacterium, assembly GCA_031441485.1. Classification (GTDB taxonomy): domain Bacteria; phylum Bacteroidota; class Bacteroidia; order Chitinophagales; family Chitinophagaceae; genus JJ008. The sequence continues at coordinate 14,500 of JANOEQ010000014.1, read as the reverse complement.
TTTATGATGATCACCAGTTATTTACTGGGACAGAAATATTATCCGGTTCCTTATGCAAAGAAAAAACTGATTGCTTACCTGTCTTTGGTGACATTGATTTACGGAACACACCGCGGGTTGGTATACCTGTGGGATAATCACTGGTTCAATTTGGGAACGGCAACATTTCTATTAGGCTTTTTTGCCTGGTTTGTGGGTAAAATTGAAAGAAAGGAATTGGAAAAGATACCGGGGATTGGGAAGTTTTTCAACAAATAACAATTATTTTTACTTTATGTTTTACAGGCGAAAAGTGATATTGGCTTTACTTCAGGCTTTTGGGGGAAGGTTGGAGAAGATAAATTTTTATAAGTTATTATTAATTTTCTCAGAGAAACAACCCAGGCCACTGTATGATTTTGTTCCCTATAAGTTTGGGTGTTATTCTTTTTCGCTTCACGCCGACTTGGTAACAATGTATAAAAAACAACAATTAAAAGACGAGGATACTGCAATAAGCAGAATAGATAATATTGACTATTTACAAATGCTGGTCAGCGCAGATGAAAAAATAATCCGGTCAGTTTTTCAGCAATTCCAAAACAGCTCCGCAGATGATTTAATGAAGTATACTTATACAAAATATCCTTATACAGCGATTAATTCTCTAACAGCGGAGAGGTTACTTACAAAGGATGAATTGGCGAACGTGGCAGCATGCCGTTCAGAGTCAGCCTGCATTACTCTTTTTACTATCGGATATGAAGGTATTTCACTGGAAGAATATCTTAACCGACTGATAAAAAACAATATTACTACACTGGTGGATGTGAGAAGAAATGCGTTAAGTATGAAATTCGGGTTTTCAAAAAATCAGCTTAAACAATATTGTAATAGTGTTGGGATTGAATATTTACATATCCCTGAAGTGGGGATTCAATCTGATTTCAGACAATCACTAAATTCACAAGCCGATTATGATGGATTATTTTTACATTATACATCAAACAGCCTGCCCTTAACAGTAAAATATCAAAATAAAATATTTTCTTTATTACTTGAGAAAAAAAGGATAGCCCTTACCTGCTTTGAAGCTAACATCTGCCAGTGTCACCGTAAACACCTCGCTGAAGCAATATGTGATTTTCCCGGATGGAAATATAAATTAAAACATATCTGATGGCGCTTACAAAAGTTCTTATTGTCGTCAAAACATATCCTACCATTTCAACAAAATATGAAGAATTGGTTTGTACGGCTGGTTTTAAGGAAGATGGTTCATGGATAAGAATATACCCAGTGCAATTCAGAAAGAAGGCTTATCATGAACAATACAAAAAGTACCAGTGGGTTGAGATTGATTTAGTAAAAAACACGAGTGATTTTCGTCCCGAAAGCTATAAACCAGTTTCTCATGATTCAGAAATAAAAATTTTAGGAGAAATAGAACCTGATGGGGGCAGTTGGGACGAACGGAGAAAATTTGTTCTGAATAAAGTCTATACTAATTTATCTGACTTAATTGCTGAAGCAAAAGATAGAAGTGTTTGTACTTCACTAGCCGTATTTAAGCCTACAGAGATAGTAGATGTAAAGATTAAACCCTGTGAACGAGAATGGAGTAAAGAAAAACTTGCGACACTTCAGCAGTTGAGCATTTTTGATTCAGTAAAAACAGATAAGCCACAAGTAGTTAAGAAGCTGCCTTACGAATTTTCTTATCTGTTTAAAGACGATAAAGGCAAACAATCAACTCTTATGATTGAGGATTGGGAAATAGGACAGCTATATTGGAACTGCTTAAAGAAATATGAAGGTAATTACGAAAACCATGATGCTGAAAAAAGAGCTTGCATTGATGTAAAGCATAAGTATTTGAATGACTTTGCCAAGACTAAGGATATTCATTTGTACTTAGGTACCGCACAGACATATCATTTAGTTTCTCCCAACCCTTTTCTTGTTATTGGAACATTTCATCCAAAATTTCCAATAATAAGCCCACAAGGAACCCTTTTTTAACCCTTTATTCTCAATACAATTTCACAAAAGGATTATTCATCTTTTCATATCCAACCTCACCCCTGCCCTCTCCACAGGTGGAGAGGAAGGAAAGTCTCCGCTAATATAATTTCACAAACGGATTATTCATTTTCTCATATCCAACAGTTGTGACAGGCCCATGCCCAGAATACACTTTCGTTTCATCCGGCAGGGTAAAAAACTGGGTTTGGATACTATTTACCAATGTGTCAAAACTTCCCCCGGGTAAATCTGTCCGGCCAATACTGCCACTGAACAGCACGTCCCCGCCTACAATAAAGCCTCCGGCAGCATGATAAAATGAGATACTGCCGGGTGAATGACCGGGAGTAAACCGGATTTCCAGCTCATCCTCTCCTATTTTTATAGTATTTCCTTCTTTCAAGTAAACCAACGGCCCATTATAGTTGTCGAAAGGCAGTTGCCACATCTGTCCGGATTGGGGAGCAAAATCCAGCACTGGCTTTTCCTTTTCATGCAGATGCAGGGTTAGCCCCCAGGTATCCTGTACGAATTTATTGCCAAATACATGGTCCAGGTGACAATGAGTGTTAAGCAGCAAAACAGGGGTAAAGCCTGTCTCTTCTATACCCGTTTTTAATTCGTCCCTTTCCTTCGGGAAATAACAACCTGGGTCTATAATGCAACACTGCCCTTCTTCGTTATACAAAATGTATGTATTCTCCTGAACGGGACTAAAAGTGAATGACTTAACTGCTAACATGGATGGTTTTTTCGTACTTTTAATTTAGAACTAAGATTTGAGGCGGTTTCCCCGGAATTTTGGGAAATAAAGATAATTAAAACCTCACCCCGATACTATTCCTGATTTGCGGAGTTTCCGTATCCCCTCTCCTTAAGAAGAGGGGGCGCAAAGTCTCCCGATTAAATGAATCCTGTTGGGGTGAGGTCGAAACAGTATAGCTGGCTGCCAAATAATAAATTTGAACGATTAAATAGCTATTAGAAACAGTAAAAGCGTTTATGAAGAAAGTATTAAGCCTGATGACCTGCCTTAGCATTTTCCTTGCAATGGAAACTGCGGCACAAGTAAACACCGTTGAATTTGGAAAGAACCGTGTGCAATACCAGAAATTCAAGTGGAAATATTACCAGACAGAAAACTTTAACAGTTATTTCAGCCAGGATGGGCTGGGCTTGGGCAAATACGTGGCACAGGTGGCTGAACTGGAACTTTCCAGCATTGAAGAATTTGTAGAGTATGGCCTGCAGCGCCGCATCAATATTGTGATCTACAATAATTATGATGAAATGCAGCAGTCCAATATAGGTATAGGCATCGACTGGCAAAATACCGGTGGAGTAACCAAACTGGTGAATAATAAAATGATTGTTTACTTCGATGGCAATCATGATAACCTGCGCCGCCAGATTCGCCAGGGTATTGCCCGGGTACTGGTAGAAAATGTACTCTTTGGTGATGACCTGGGTGAATTTGCCGCTAACCAGGCCCTGCTCGATCTTCCAAAATGGCTGACCGATGGCTATATTGCTTATGCTGCTGAAAACTGGAACACCACTCTCGATGATGATCTGCGAGGCGTAATGCTGGCCGGTGAGTACAATAATTTTTACCAGTTTGCTTTTGAAAAGCCCCTGCTGGCCGGACAATCTTTCTGGAAATATATTGCCGATAAATATGGCAAAAGCAAGACCACTTATTTCCTGTACCTGGCCCGTATATACCGCAACCTGAATAATGCCTCTAATAAGATTGCCAAAAAGAAATTTAAAAAATTGCTGGCGGATTTTATGACGGATGTACAGGCACAATACTTTAAAGACGTACGTGGCCGCCGCAATACACCCCGCGGCCAGCTTTCTGTAACAGAAGAAATCGGCAAAAAAGATTATTTCCGTTTTAATGCCAACCCAATTCCCAGGAGCTTTACCTATGCAATGGTTGAATTTAAACAAGGCCGCTATCAGGTAATACTGATGGAGAATTTTGTAAGCAAAAAAATATTATTGAAACAGGGTGTACGTACAAGAGAAGATGATAAACACCCCAACTATCCACTGCTGGCCTGGGATGGAAAAGGTACCCGTCTGGCCGTACTGTATAACGAAGAAGGAAAAACAAAATTCTTTGTGTACGACCTGGTAAACAGGGTGAAACTCTGGAAACAGGAAATTGAAAAATTTGACCAGATACAGGACATGAAGTATATGCTGGATAACAATACTCTTTTATTCAGCGGTGTAAGAAGCGGGCAAACCGATATCTATGTATACAAGATTGATAAGCAAACCATTGATCAGGTAACGAATGATGTGTACGATGATCTTGATCCTTCTTTTGTGGCCTTCCCCAATAAAACAGGTATCCTTTATTCCAGCAACCGCCCTTCAGCACTGGCGGCAAGCAGCGATGATTCCCTGCCCGGCAAACATTTCAATATCTACCTGGTGGACAACTGGAACAAATCTGACTTCAAGCAGATATCAAAAATGACAGACCTTAAAATGGGCAATGCCCGTTTCCCTTCACAATACAATACTTCGCACTTTACTTTTATCAGTGATGAGAATGGTATCAATAACCGCTACGCCGGTTTCTTCCGCACCGAAAGAGATGGACTGGATACACTTGTATTTATTGGTGATGAGGTATTACGCAATCCGCCAAGAAAAGATGTGGACAGCCTGCTGAAAGAATGGCAAAAAACTGATATAGATTCTGTAGGTTATGTTTCCATTACCAAAGATTCATCCTATGTGTTTCCGCTCACCAATTACCAGAGCAGTATGCTGGAAACAAGAACCGCCGGTGATAACCAGCAGGTAAGTGAAGTGGTGAAACTGGGTGATATAAAATTATTGTACCGCCTGAAAGTTGATGAAAACGTTCTCCGTCGCCGCAACGTTACGGCAAGGCCTACGGAATACATCCGTAAGGTAATAGAAGAAGAGAAAAAAGCAGCCCGTAAGGAATCGGCATTCCAGCCTGTATCTGACTCAGCCACCAAAAAACAAACTGATTTTTTTAATACAGGATTTGACAATGAAAAAACAGACAGCACCAAATCTGGTGTGACTGGTGTACCGAATGAAGATGTAAAAGAACCGGTACTGAAAAAAGCGAAAGTGTATGAATACCGGCCACCGAAATTCTTTACAGATTACGTGGTAACCGGTTTCAACAACACGGTGATCGTACAAAATAAATTTCAACCTTATGCAGGTGGTGCGGGACCCGTCAACCTTTCCAACAATAATGCCTTCAATGGTCTTATCCGTATGGGTACATCTGACCTGATGGAAGACCTGAAATTTGTGGGCGGTTTCCGGATAGATCCCAACCTGAGAGATTATGATGTGGTATTCTCTTTTTTAAACCAGCGGAAACGGTTGGATATTGGTGCAACATACTTCCGCAGCAAAGGCAATGTAAACGTAGTAACCAATGTGGGTACATACGGAGGAAAATTATTACAGAACTATTATCTCGTAAATCTGAAATATCCTTTCGACAGGGTACGCAGTCTGCGGGCTTCTGTAGGACCAAGATTCGACAGGATCGTTGTCAACTCCGAAGACCGAACATCCCTGCGCATACCCGATTTTAAAACTACTTATGGACAGGTAAGCCTGGAATATGTATTTGACAATACCAGTAACCCTGCCCAGAATATCTGGAATGGATTGCGGTATAAAGTTTTCATAGACTGGTTTTCCCAGTTAAGCAAAGTAAGCAACACCAATGGTAAGTTTATATTCAATGCCGGTTTTGATGCCCGTCATTATTTACCCATACACAGAAATATTATCTGGGCCACCCGTGCGGCAGGTGATTTTTCCTGGGGCAAACAAAAAGTTATTTACTACCTCGGCGGAGCAGATGGATGGCTGAACCCCAAGTTTAATGATGCCAATACACCAGACCCTGATAATACATATACCTACCAGTCGCTGGCGGTAAACATGAGAGGGTTTCAGCAAAATGTGGCAAATGGAAATAATGCCGTAGTGATCAACAGTGAAATAAGAGTGCCTGTATTTGCCTCGTTATTTAATAAGCCTATCAATAATGCATTCCTGCGAAATTTCCAGGTGGTACAGTTTGTAGACCTTGGCACTGCCTGGAATGGCACGTACGATAAAATCGAAAGGCCTAATGTGCGATATTCGACAAACGGCAATCCTGCCACCGTAATAGTAAAAGCAGGTGGTATTGGACCTTTTGCCGGTGGCTATGGTTTTGGCGCCCGCAGTACATTACTTGGTTATTTTGTAAAAGTAGATGCCGCCTGGGAGATGAATGTTTTCTTTAAAGGAAAACCACAGTGGTATATTGCTTTTGGGTTGGACTTCTAATCACGGATTGCAAAGGCAGATTTTAATGGATTGAACAGATATAGCATCCTCCCGAAACGGGAGGATTTTTTATTGCTTTGGGATTGAACTTCTAATCACGGATTGCAAAGGCAGATTTTAATGGATTGAACAGATATAGCATCCTCCCGTTTCGGGAGGATTTTTTATTTGGAGAGCATAAATGTTTCACCCAGTTTCTTTATTGTAAAATACAACAGCGTCATAAACACCGCATAGCACATCGTCATACCCCAGGCATAGCCATTCTCAAAGGGATGTATGACCATATCAATAATTTCCCGCATCAGCGAAAAAGGATCGGTTATTACATCCCAGCTGTTGAAGCGGAGAAAGCGGCCAATATAAATACCATAGGCGCTGAGCCACATAACAGACAATACCAGTAAAAAAGAAAACCGATGGCCCTTGAGTAAGCCCAACACCATTTCCACCCGGCGCAAAGAAATAATGCCGCATACAATACCATTCCAGGCAAATGAAAATATCAGGAGCAGGTCAAACCATTTAGGTGCTGACCGCACATGCACCAAATGAAAAAGATCGGTAATAATATAAAATGAATTGGGGATAAACAGCAACCAGGCAGCCAATGCAACAATCCGTTTTATTCTATTTTCAATAATTGATACATTCCTGGTCATCCACCAGGTGATCCAGTAAGGTACAAAAGCCAGAAATAAATTCCAGGGTAAGAAGATGTACTGCATGGTTTGGGTAACGATCATTCTTACCAGCAGCAATAAACAACTGAAAAAGGCCGACATTAATAACCACTGGTGTACAGAGGCTGATATAGAAAAATTGGCCGGGCGAAATGATTTGAGGAATGGCATACTTATAATTTAGGTATAAAAACAAAGAGGCCTGCAATAGCTGCGGCAAGGGCCGTTACCAGTACCGCTGCAGCAGACAAGTCCTTTATAAATTTGATTTGCGGTTTTCTTTCTGTTGAAACTATGTCCATTATTTTTTCGATGCAGGTATTAAATAATTCTGCTGCCCATACCATGCCAACAGCAATTGCAAGTATTGCTGCTTCTATGGTGGATATATGCAGCAGTACCGACAGTAGCATTACAGCTGCTGTACCTGCCATGTGCAGGATGGCATTGTGTTCTGTCTTAAAAAAAGTTTTGATGCCGCTAAATGCATATCCAAAACTTTTGGCCCTGGCTACCAGGGAAAATGGCTGATACTTTTTCATAGCGTGGTATTTTCAGCAATCCTGTTTAATTCTTCCGGTTTCGTGTATCTGTATCTCTTCGCAGAAAAAAATAAACTTATCCATCCGCTAATGGTGGCTGCTATCGGGAAACCCAGGAATGCTCCTGAATACCAGACATTTCTCTCTGCTGCAAAAACTTCTATCATCTGAAATGAAAAAGCCACAGAAACAGGAATTCCCACAATTAAAAGAAATATCCTTGCCCGGTACGACCGGGTGGCATTAACACCGGTAAAACTTATAATTGTAAACAATGCCCAGGCAAACCAGCCAAACGATAACACATACACCATCGAAATAACATAGATAATGGGAGATCCCAACACCGGGATGGTAAACAAAGCATAAATGCCGATGGCCCTGAAAAAAATCTCAACTGCGGTTTTCATTTTCTTTATGGATTAAAAATTTTATTCCTCAATAAAACTGTTTGTTCCATCAGCAGTTCATTCCATTGCCAGCCATGAAATGAAGTACATCGTTTTCCATGTTTATAAGCTTTTCGCATCTTGCCCCAATGCTCAGGCATCGTGATAAATGCATACACAACAGTAGCCAGCACCGGGAAAGAAACCCTTCCATTACCCAGCATAAAACTTTGCAGGCAGGCTTCCCCGTCATCAGTAGTATCATATTGCAGCAGCACATGTTTCAGATCATGACGGGCATAGTGAGGAAGAAAAGGCAGGTTCCTTCTTTCCAGAAACAGGTAGAGATCATTTCCCAGGCTGCCTGCAGGATAATCACCAAGTTGTTCTTTGCAACAGGTAAATAAATTGGGCCTGCGAATAACTTTCAGCAATGGCAATGCAATTTTATGCGTCAGCAAAACCAGTATTGCTGTTCTGCAGCGGATGAAGTGTCTTTTCATATAAATTGATTTACCATTGCAATTTTTTAGAGAAATACATAACCACTGCCAGCGTTAAGAACAATCCAATGCTGCCCAGCAGCAATGAATAATCCTGCAACTGCAACAAGCTGAATACGTATGCGTATACCAGCACCAGCACCACCGATAATACAACAGTGGGTTTTCCGGATTGCAGGATACTTTTTACAAACCAGCCGATAAGCCCGATAGTGGCCAGCGAGGCGATTATATAGGCCGTATTAAAACCAGTGTATTCAGAAAAAGAAAGCAATAATGTATAAAACAATATCAGGGCAAGTCCCACCAATCCATACTGAAAAGGATGCACAGATTTTTTATGTGCCGTTTCTATCAGGAAGAAAGCCGCAAAAGTGAGAAGGATACACAGCAATGCATACTTGATAGTTCGCAGTGTTTTCTGGTATCCGTTTACCGGAATAAATAAATCCACACCAAAAGCTGCAGTACCAATAGAAGAAGATGGAGGCACGTCTTGTGTTCTCTTGCTTCCATCAGCACGAACAAAAACTTCTGCCGGGGGTGCGGGAAGATATGAATCCAGCCGGTAAGCATTATCAGCCCATTGCTGGGGAAAATGTCTTTTATGGGCCAAACTTTTCCAACTGGCTTTAAAGCCGCTGTCACTTACCTGTGATGTTTGTGGCAGTATATTCCCGGAAAAACTGGGATGCTGCCAGGCAGATGAAATATCCACAGTGGTTATTTTACCAACGGGTGTAAAGAATAATTGTTCTGATCCGTTAAGGTCAATGGTGGTATTGAAACTAATATCCGTCAGGTCATTCACCGAATTGGCCTTTACCAAAGCTGTCATACCATCATTGTCAGCCTGTGGTGTCAATTCTATAAGACTGTCCTTCCAGTTAAGGGTGAGCTGGTCATTCAGTCCTTTATTATCTGCAATATTCATTACCACAAAAGCTTCGTTCCAGATGATCTTATCGTCCGCTACATTAAACTTTGAAAAATCAAGCTTGGAAAAATAACCGCTGAGTGTGGCTTTGGTATCGTATAGCATTACTTTAAAAATGCCCCGGTGTTTTTCTTTCGGGTTTACAGTGGCTGTAATATTCAGCTTATCAGGCAGGAAATACGCAATATGCTTTTCTACTGCTTTTTTGGCAGCGGTATCCCCTTTATCCTCTCTCCAGAAAGGCACACCCACCACCGGGCCAATGATGTTTTGCGGTCCGGCCCACTTGCTGCTTATTTCACGGGCCGCTTCTTTTTGCCGATCTTCTCTTTCCAGTACCAGGTTCTTTACGTACAGCATCGGTATCATCATTGCCAGGGCCATGAAGCCGATAATGCACCCTTTTACGATCCATTTACTTTTTTGCCAGGCAGTTTTTACGGTGTCATGTAGTGTTGTTTCCATTGTTATATATTTTTATTGCTATACCAATTATAAATATGAAATAGCCCAACAGGCCTGTGGCATAATACCGAGAGCCTAAGAGTTATGATTTTTCTATTGGACTAATTTATTAATGGCGGTTCAGTATTATAAGATTCTATCTGATGTATTTTCTTAAGGCAGATGGCTAATGGTATGATACCAATTATACCGAATGAACAATCTATCAATCGCCACCAAACTGGTATCTGGCGGTAATGACCGGCTACCAAAGCAAAAGGGATAATAAGGAGGCAGGCCAACATACCAAACTCAATTACCCATTTATTTTTTACCGGGTTTTTATACGGACCGATAAAAAGGATGGCCAAAACAAAATGGGCAAAAGCCAGCCAATCATATCCGTAAGAGAGGAAAGGATAGGTAGTGTTGACAGTATGATAGCCCATGTACACTTTATCGAGCCAGTTGCCGATAGTAGAACCCATGGGAAATAAGCGGCAAGCAAAATCAAGTTCTGCTTCCAGTGGTATGGCGGTTAACCCGCTCAAAAAAAGGATTGCAATAAAAAAAGCAATCAGGCCCTTTAGTGTTTTATTCGTTTGTTCCATTTATAAAAAGTACTTTGCATTTCAAAGTGAAAATGTAAAAAAAAATTATTTTACTCCTTTGATCATATTTTCCAATGCTGTGATATGCTCTGTAAATGCTTTTTCTCCTGCTTTGGTAATCATATAGGTTGTATTGGTTTTTTTTCCGATAAAGCCTTTGTACACTTTAATATATCCATTCTCTTCCAGGTTTACCAGGTGTGTGGCCAGGTTACCATCCGTTACCTGCAGCAGTTGTTTAAGGTCGTTGAAGCTGATCTCCTCGTTTACCATCAATACACTCATCACCCCCAAACGAATGCGGCTTTCAAATACCTTATTTAAACCTGTTATCGGATTTTTCATAATATTCTCTCTAACCCCTCTTGCACAGCATCCTGCGGATAAGAAGGGCGACCGCCACTAACAGCCCTAAGAGCAATAAGTGGCTTGCTGTTTTATCTGTTTAATAAAGAACAAAAGGCCTTAACCCGTTTCAAAAAAAAATTGCTTTAGAAATATATCAAATAATAATGACTGATTGACCTAAGTCTTCCCTTTAGGTGGACAGGGGGTGTTTCTCATATTTAACCCACATAATTACTCCGTAAATAATATGCAGCACTCCAAAACCCACCGCCCAAAACCACAAGCCATACCCGGGATAAAGCATATTGGTCAATCCCAAGATTATTTCGCAATAGCCCAGATAGCGGATATCCGTTAAGGTGTATTTACTGGCATTTACCAGCGCCAGTCCATAAAACAATAGACATGCCGGTGCCACAAAAATCCATGCATCATACCGCAACATACCCAGGATAAATGCCCCGCCTGCCCCAAGCGGCACCAGCATATTCCAGGCCAGGCGTTTAGAGGTATGGTCCCAAACTGGCAGTCCTTGTTTTTTTGCTTTGCGCCAGGTAAGATAAAAGGAAGAGATGAAAGCCACTATAAATGTACCGGCCCCCAAGCCAGTCATTTTTATTTTTAAGTGGCTAAAATCATCACCGGAGAAAAAACCCTGGCTATTATAACCACCATAATACGAATCCAGTTCTTTATACCCCAGGCAGGCCCCGATCAAAGCACAAACTCCTGCGGAAATACCACTAAGGCCACTTAATGAAATGAACCGGCTGCTGCGCTCCATAATACGGCGGATATCTTTAATATCGTCCAGGCTACTGGAGGGCTTATCCTCTTTTGAGAAGGATATTTGTTGGTTACTGTCTTGCATAGAAAGCACTTTGTAATACAAAGTAAACAGTCATTTTTCATACTTCCAAATTGATTTTTTGACATCCGCATGGCTTTGCAGGAATTTAACATTCAGAAATTGGTTTTGTAGCTGTAATTTTATCAGATAATGTACTCTACAAAACTATACCGGAGTCTCCTGGCTTTTGCAATTTTTCTGAGTGCCTCTCTGCCGCTATTGGCCCAACGTAAAATTATCAGCGGCGTGGTAAAAGATGCCCACAGTGAAGAAAGTATTCCCTTTGCTTCCGTTAATTTCAAAAATACCGATGTTGGTAAACTTAGCGATTCTGCCGGTCATTTTCTTTTTTCACTGAACAAATGGCCTTCTGATACATTGGATATTACCTGCGTTGGTTACCAGCCATTCCGGATCGTGCTTACTAGTAACAAAGATTCGCTGTCTGTAAATATCCTGCTGGAAAGAGGCACTTTTATAGAAGGAGTACAGCTAAAAACAAAAGTAAACAAAGGCTTATGGGTGTGGCGCAAAATTGTGCTGCATAAACCGGATAATGACCGGTTCCGCTTCGACAACTTCGCTTATGAATTGTATAATAAACTGGAACTTGATATTAAAAATATCAATTTTCAAAAGTTTGGAAAATTTAAACCGTTCAAACCCATAAGCGACCTTATTAACCAAAATGTGGATACTTCAGAAGGCGTGAAATATTTACCCGCCTATCTCACCGAAGTCATCTCCCATTATTATTACCAGAAAAACCCAAAAAAAAGAAGGGAAATAATAAAAGCTGCTAATACAAACGGAGTAAAAAATGAAAGTATATTGAAATTACTCGGCGGTACCGACCAAGTGATAAATGTATACAATAATTTCATCCCGATTTTTGATAAGCAGTTTGTAAGCCCCGCGAGTGATAACGGAGATTATTATTACAACTACCGGGTGGTGGATACACAACTGATAGCCAACAACCGGTATTACCATCTCATATTCACCCCCAGGCGCAAAGGGGGCGATACATTTGAAGGTGACTGTTGGGTGCATGTGGGTACTTTTGCCATTCAAAAAATGAACTTGCGGCTGGGTAAAGAAGCCAATGTAAATTTTGTAGAAAATCTCAGCCTTATCCAGGAATATAAAATGCTGGATGATACCACCTGGTTTTTGGCAAAAGATAAATTTGTGGCTGATCTTTCTCCGGCAGGTAAAGATCGTCCGGGATTCATTGGTCGCAAAACAACTACGTACCGTAACATTGTCATCAATGATTCTTCAGTAGTTGCCGAGCTGAATAAAAATAAACTGGTGGAAGAAATCATCACCCGGCCGGCAGCCACAGAAAAAGATAAAGCCTTCTGGACAGCGGCCCGCCATGAACCGCTCAGCAAAACAGAGAGTGGCATTATCCAGATGATCGATACACTTACCAATGCACCCGTATTTCAAAAATTCACCAATACGATAAATTTTATTGGCACCGGTTATAAAAATGTCGGCAACTTCCAAATTGGCCCCTGGTTCAACTGGATAACTTCCAATTCATGGGAAGGATTGCGTCTGCGGTTTGACCTGGGTACTAATTTCCATTTCGATAAAAGATGGTGGTGGCATACCTACCTTGCTTATGGCTTTACCGATAAAAAATTAAAAGGTAAAGGAGAGCTTTTTTACCTTCCTAAAAAACATCCCCGCTTATATTTATACGGTTCTTATACTAATGACCTCGATTTCGGGCAAAGTTATTACGGGGAAGTAACGGCGGACAATGTATTTGCCTTAGCTATCCGTAAACCCAACATACCGGTAAAGTTTTTAAAGATCAATGAAAAACGGTTTGAGTTTTTTCATGAAAGCCGTATCGGATTTTCAAAGCTACTGGCCGTGACACATAAGTCATTCTTACCACTGAAAAATCTGATTTCGAAAGAATTTTTCCCCACTACAAATGGCGGCACCCCGCTTACCAACTTTGAAGTATCCCTCCGCCTTCGTTTTGCTTATTTAGAAAAATTTCTGGAGAATACTTTCTTCCGTACCAGCCTTGGAAGCCCCTATCCTATTGGAGAAATAACTATTTCAAGAGGTATTGCCGGCGTTTTTAAAAGCAGTTATAATTATACCAAAGTTTCTGCCAGTGTATCCGATTATTTAAAAATTCCCCCTTTTGGCAACATATCCTATTATGTATATGCCGGCAAAACATTTGGCACCCTGCCCTATTCCCTATTAGACATTGCTCCCGGTAATGAGCTGCATTACTATAATAAATATGCATTCAACATGATGAACCGCTGGGAATTTATTCATGATAAATATGCGGGCATCAATTTTGAACATAATATTGGCAATGGCCTGTTCCGTCTTTTTCCCAAACTTCGTTTCCGCCAATTCTGGACTGCCAAGGCGCTATGGGGCAGCTTATCCGCAAATAATAAAGAACTGAATTTTCAACCGGGACATACTTTCCAAACACTGGATGGTAAAACTTATCTTGAACTGGGTACCGGTATTGATAATATCCTCCGTGTATTCAGGGTGGATTTTATCTGGCGGGTACTGCCGTCCACTCTGCAAAAAAAAGGCGACAAGACTTTTGGCATTTTTGGAAGTTTCAGGTTGGCATTTTAATTCTGCTCTTGAAAAAGGCTATTTATGTCTTTTGTGGTAACCAATTTTTGGATTTTTTTGAACCACATAGTCTACAATCAGGGAGCTGATGTTTGGGGAATAAATAACTTAGCAAAAGAAAGCTCCCTGCAGTTAAGACCATCTATTTTACTGGAATTACAGTCCATCACATAGTCTGGTTCTGCTTGCTGCTTAT
>JANOEQ010000013.1:0-33258 GCA_031441485.1 Chitinophagaceae bacterium | reverse complement strand
TGAGATTCAAAGGATAGATACGGATTTATGCTGCTTCGCAGCATTTAGGATTCATTGATTTCCTCTTGATCTTAACAATATTCGAAAAAACATCCAATTTCTGATGCGTAGCAGCAGAAAAAATCCGTTATTATCCTTCATACCCGTCCATTCCGTGTTCAAAAAAATGTGTCCACACGATAGGGCCATCCGGGATAGAAAATAGAAAGCATAAGGAATACACACATAGGGACCAATGTTTTTATTAAATAGCTATGTGGGTATTTCTATCGGCACTATGACTTCCTGTTTTTTTTGAACCACATAGAAAATAGAAAGCATAGGGAATACACACATAGGGACCAATGTTTTTATTAAATAGCTATGTGGGTATTTCTATCGGCACTATGACTTCCTGTTTTTTTTGAACCACATAGAAAATAGAAAGCATAGGGAATACACACATAGTGATCAATGTTTTATTTTAAGGGCATCTCTAAAAACCTTTTAATTCCTCTCCTTCCGAGAGGAATTAAAAGGAGAGGTCAAAGTGAAAGACAGGTTTTTAGAGATGCCCTTAAATGGCTATGTTTGTATTCCTATCTGCTCTATGCCCTATGTGGTTCAAGAAAGCGGAGAGGAAATTTTTGAACCACACCGGTATACTATCAGGCTTACCTAAAAAATAAACCATGAAAAGAATCTTCTTTCTTATCAGCATTGCCGCTTCTTCAGTTGCAGTGGCCCAGCAGCAAGATATTTTTGATATTCAAAAACATCTGCAAAAAAAGCACCAACTAAGTAAAGTGAATGAGTTGAAGAACAATTTCACCCCACTCCAACGGCTTGCAGTATCATGCGTGATGCCATCACAAAATTTATCGTATACACTGGACAATGGAGATAAAGTAATGTATGGCACTGGAACAATGCCTTGCGTAAAACCCGGTAAACAGCAGATGCATAATATGCCTGGCCCTGTTACGGCTGATCAACTTTTAGATTTATCCACCCCTGCACCAGGGCAGATTCCAAATGCAGGTATTGGATACAAAAGATGATTGTATAAAAATACAGGTACAAAAAAAAGGCAGGATCAACTCCCGCCTCTTGCTTCAGGGCTTGTAAAAGGGTACATTATACCAGTGTTACCGTATAATTATCTTCTGACTGATGGTGTTTTGTTTGGTGGCCACTGTAATAATGAAATAACCGTGGGCTGCATTAAAATTTGAAAGCGGTATACTGTTCATACCACTGTATATTCGGGCGTTATTTTTTAATATTACCCGGCCGGATAAATCTGTTATTTGCATAGAAGCCTCTTCATCACTGTTACTTTTTATAGTGAGTACAGGGTTGTTGCTGTTCATCATTGTATTGACTAATTTCAATTCCTTTCCATCGCCGGCAGTATTCAACTTTACCATTATGGTATTGCTTATTTCATAGATCCGCTGTACTGTATTCACCAGCCGGAGACGGTAATAATAAACCGGGCCGGTAGTGGTATTATCAAAATAAGTAAAGGGGTATTCTGAAGAATTGGTATTTGCTACTGTTATTTCAGCAATGGGCAGCATGGAAACTCCATCGGTACTTCTTTCAATGATCATGCGGTCGAAAGTATGGCTGGCAGACAGGGCGCCTTTTATTTCCACGCCGTTATTTTTTGCATTACCGCTTAAACGGACCGTTGTCCTGTTGGGCAATAATATGGAATTGGAATACGTAAACCTTTGAAAATATACACTGCGGAACCGGATTTGTGTTCCTTCACCCGATGTATTTAATGCCCCGATACGGACTTTAATACTGGATACATTCAAATTGACCACAGTGGCCATCACATCTTTTTGAGATGTATCAATCCCATTATAACTGAAACCGGAAGTGTTTTTAATATTCAGCCATCCCGGAGGGTTTGTTACCTGCAGGTTAGATCCTGTCATACTGAAATCATAAAAGCCATTTAGGTATTCCACCTGGTCCTGCTCAAATATAGTTCCGTCCGAAAATCCCTCACCATCCACATCAATACAGGTAATAGGAACCATAGATTGTGCCATCGGAACTTCGGTGCTGGACGATACAAAATCAATTTTAAATTCAACGTACCCGTTTGAGTTGGTTTCAACTTTAATAAAAGGCTGAAAAGCCTCATCGAAACCGGTCCAGCTTTCATCAATGGCAGTTAGTGTAATGCCACCGAAACTTCCCATAATGGTTATATTAGCATCCACTCCTGTTTTTACATTACTGAATTTATAAACAGCACCTGTTTGCAGATCGGTTCCTGATATTAATACGGGATTCTTAAAACTATAATCAGGCTGGGCAAAGCTCTCAGAATGGAGAATAAAAAGAATTGAGATCAGACACACTACATGTGTAGAATAACGTTTCATAAATACGGGTTTAGTTTTAACTAGGGTTGAAATTGCCGGTCTTTCAGGGATGTTGGATAGGCTTTCGAAAATTACATGGTTATACTACTAAACACCCTATGCTTTTCTACTTACATAACAAATGTAATAAGCCCTGCGGAATTATGCAATACCCTACGTATAAATCCCATAGTATTTTGTATAGGATAAATACGATTTTAAAGCTAAACCGATCAAAAATGGGTGAATTTTTTTTTTGGAAAGGGTATTATTGCCTGATTTTCACCCTTCGCAGCTCCAGTAAATTAAGTGCATTGGGGGGGAAGTCTTCCACATTGGGTTGTACCAGCCGCACTACTTTATCATACCAAAGCGGCACTACCGGTGCATCATTGATCATTACCTGGTCGGCCTGCCGGTAAAGCTGATAACGTAATGAATCATTTGTTTCAGCAATTGCTTTTTCAAACAACTGATCAAAGGCATCGCTTTTATATCGTGTATAATTGGGCGGGGCCGGGTTTTTGGAATAAAAAACCGAGAGGTAATTTTCTGCATCTGGATAATCCGCAATCCAACTGCCGCGAAAAAATGTTGCATTGGAACCGGATGTCATCGTTAACAACAACGCTTTTTGCACCACTTCCACCTGCACGGGTATACCCGATTCTTCTAATTGTTTGGCAATAAAATTCGCCATATCGGCATATATGGCAATGGTGAGCAGCCTGACAGATGGCAATCCTTTTCCTCCTGGAAAACCAGCCTCTGCCAATAGTAATTTCGTTTTGGCGGGATTATATGAATATCCCTTTACCAATGTTGAATCAAATGAGGGCAGGCCCATGGGTACAAAACCGGATTCTGCAGGAGTACCTAATGAATTGCGCAGATACAATACCATTTTCCTCCGGTCAAAGCCATAATTAATAGCCTGTCTTATTTTTTTTATCCGTAATGGCGAATTGGTCACCAGCGGATTGATTGAATCCACCAGTATGCCCAGGTATTCAATATTGAGATAGGGATTGGTCTGCAGTGTTATTTTCCCCTCCCACTGTTTGCGCAGTGTACCTTTTTTGGTCAGCACTTCATCTTTGAAGGAAGCTTCTATATCATTGATAAATTCAAGTTGCTTTTGCCGGAATAATAAAAACTCCGTAGCCTTACTATCATAAAAAGAAACGTTGACCCCATCTAAGTAAGGCAGTTGTTTTCCTGCTGCGTCTTTTTCAAAATAGCCAGGATTCTTTTTTAATACCAGTGCCTGCCCTTCTTCCCATGCCACAAATTGAAACGGACCTGTGCCTACCGGATGCCGCCGGAAATCAGTTCCATATTTTTCAACAACTTCTTTTGCAACTATTGAACAGTACTGCATGGAGATAATACCCAAAATGGGATTATACGGCCGCAATAGCTTTAACCGGAATGTAGAATCATCAATGGCGGTAAAGGGCTGTATGGTATCCACCTTACGGTTGAAAATCCATGCACCGGGACTGGCTGTTTTGCTGTCAATGATCCTGGCAAAACTGTATGCTACATCTTTGGCAGTAAGTTTTCGTGGCCGGCCTCCGGGAAATGCCTCATCAGCATGAAAATAAATACCGGGCCTTAAATGAAAAGTGATGACCGTTCTGTCGGGTGAAATATCCCAGCTATGTGCCAATGAAGGAATAATATGCAGGCTGTCGTCTATTTCCACCAGTGTATTGTACAACTGGTGTGCCGCCCACATGGTAGACTGGCTTTTGGCAAAAGCCGGGTCGAGAGACGATATACCATTGAATTCATTGTAATGAAATACATTCCCCTCCCTGTTCTTTTTATTATAGCAGGAGGTCAGCAGTAATACCGGGATAGCCAAAAGTACGGTGAGGCTATATATATTTTTAACGTGTATGTTCATTTTCAAGGCTTAAATTTACAGCAACAAAACATACCACCTTGAAATACGTCAGCCGTTTTATTTATTTTTCTTATGTGTCCCTGCTTCTTATCACCCTTTGCTTTTCCAAAAGCACCTGTGCGCAGCCTCTGGGCCAGAAGGGAAAGTTCACACACCAGGATACATTGCGTGGCACCATTACCCCGGAAAGGGCCTGGTGGGATGTTGTTTCTTATAATATTTTCATTGCCCCGGATTTTAAAAATAAAACCATTAAAGGCTGGAACCAATTGGCATTTGACATCACCAGTGATGGACAGGGCAGAAAAATGCAAATAGACCTGCAGCAACCGATGGTGATAGACAGTATCATTTTCAATAATAAAAAGGTGAAATCCTTTAAACGCAATGGCAATGTGTACCTGGTTGATTTTGGAACATATAAGTTTATAGTTCCGAGAACACTGGTAAAAAAAGACAAGCCATTTGCACTTCACAGTATAAAAATTTATTTTCATGGCAAACCCCGGGAAGCAGTGAATGCGCCATGGGATGGTGGATGGATATGGAAAAAAGATGAGAAAGGCCGTCCCTGGATGACAGTGGCCTGCCAGGGACTGGGGGCCAGTGTATGGTATCCCTGCAAAGACCACCAGAGTGATGAGCCGGATAATGGCGCCCTTATTCAAATAAAAGTGCCCGATACACTGGTGGCAGTGGCTAACGGTAAGCTCTATTCCAAAGATGATCAGAAAGACGGGAGCATGTTGTATACCTGGCAGGTAAAAAACCCGATCAATAATTATAATATTGTTCCTTATATCGGCAAATACATTGAATTTACTGATACGCTAAATGGCGAATCTTACGCAGTATCCGGTGGAAAGAAAACCCTTTCCCTCGATTATTGGGTGCTGGACTATAACCTGGAAAAAGCTAAAAAACAGTTTGGCCGTGATGTAAAGCCTATGCTCCGGGCTTTTGAATATTGGTTTGGCCCCTACCCTTTTTATGAAGACGGTTATAAACTAGTGGAATCATCTCACCTCGGTATGGAGCACCAGAGTGCTACAGCTTATGGTAATCATTATAAGGATGGCTATCTTGGTTCAGACCTTTCGGGTACCGGCTGGGGACTGAAATGGGATTATATCATTGTACATGAGAGCGGGCATGAGTGGTTTGCCAACAATATCACCACCAACGATATTGCAGATATGTGGGTGCACGAAGGGTTTACCATGTATTCCGAAGCGCTGTTCATAGAATATCATTATGGTAAAAAAGCAGCTGATGAATACGTGCAGGGCATCCGGAATAATATTGAAAACGATAAGCCGCTTATCGGCCCATACGGAGTAAACCAGGAAGGCAGTGGGGATATGTATAATAAAGGGGCCAATATGCTGCATACTATACGACAGGTGATAGATAACGACTCTGTGTTCAGGTCTATATTAAGGGGATTGAATAAAGACTACTATCATAAAACGGTTGACTCAAAAGAAGTGGAAGCATATTTTTCTAAAAAGTCAGGAAGGGATTTATCCAAAATATTTGATCAGTATTTGCGGACGGTACAAATACCCTCCTTAGACGTAAGGGGTAAAAACGATTCAATAAGCTATACATGGACCAATTGCATTGCCGGTTTTGATATGCCGGTAAAACTCAGTAACGGGCAATGGATAAAACCCACTACCGCCGATCAGCATACAAAACTCATCACCGGTTCTTTTGAAGGGATTGCTGTTGATAAAAATTTTTATGTGAAACTGCAAAAGGGGCTACCCGGATAAATTCTTCCTGACCGCTTTACTCTATTGACTATTTTTATAACATGAGCAGTATCCGCAGGCAAAGTATTATTTCATCGGTGGTAATTTATGCCGGCTTTATGATCGGGCTGCTTAATACCTATTTTTTTACACGGGAGGGCACTTTTACTGAAGCGGAATACGGACTTACTACTGTTTTCATAGCTATCTCCACTTTAATGGCCTCTTTTGCCATGATGGCAATGCCTTCTTATATCTTTAAATTCTATCACTATTATAATGACCATCTTCCGCCACGCAAAAATGATATGATCACCTGGGCACTGCTGGTAAGTTTCATAGGATTTGTATTGGTGATGATAGCAGGATGGGCGCTGAAAGATCTTGTAATAAAAAAATACGGGACCAACTCTCCATTACTCGTTATCTACTATTATTGGGTTTTCCCCATGGGACTGGGCCTCACCATATATACCGTACTGGAAGCATATACCTGGAATATTAACAAACCGGTACTCACCAATTTTTTTCGGGAAGTACAGTGGCGTCTTTTAACAACTGTATTTATTGTACTGCTGATTACGAAAACCATTAAAAACTTTGATGCTTTCATTAAGCTGTATTCTTTTACTTATGCAGGCATCGCTGTTAGCCTGTTCCTCTATCTTGTTCTTAATAAAAAAATTCATTTCACTGTTAAGCCCAGTAAAGTAACCCGCCGATTACTTAAAAAGATCGTGGTATTCTGTTCTTTTATATTTGGAGGCACTCTTATATTCACCATTTCACAGGTATTTGATTCGTTTGTACTGGCTTCTGTTATTAACCTTGATACAGCCGGTATTTTCGGACTGGCCACAGTGGTAACAAGCATTATCCAGGCACCGCAACGGGGAATTGTGTCTGCCTCCATTACACATCTTTCAAAGGCATGGAAAGAAAAAAATATTCCTTTTCTGCAGCGTATATACCAACGGTCATCGATTAATCAACTAATTTTTGCCTGCGCTATTTTTTTGCTGATATGGCTTAATTTTTACGACAGTATTGCCACTTTTCATTTAAAACCGGCCTACAATACAGCCGCCTGGGTTTTCTTTATTCTCGGCCTTACAAAGATTATTGATATGGGTACAGGTGTCAATTCACAGATCATTGCAACTTCCAATTACTGGCGGTTTGAATTACTCAGTGGGGTGATATTGCTTTTATTAACGCTGCCGCTTACATATTTCTTAACGAAAAGATTGGGAATTGTTGGCCCGCCAATCGCTACCATTACTGCCATTACCATTTACAATACGATCCGGATCATTTTTCTCTGGAAGAAATTCAGGCTTTTTCCTTTTACCATCAAATCACTTTACACCGTTCTGCTGGCAGCAGGTTGTTATTTTATCTGTTACTTCGCTTTTCTAAACATACATGGTTTGGCGGGAATGACATTGCGCAGTATAGCATTTATTACGCTGTATGGAACAGGCACATTGGTACTGCAGCTCTCACCCGATATTCAACCGGTGCTGCAAACCATTAAAAAAAGGCTGAGGATAAAATAGATCAGTCGGCGGAAACCAATTGTTTGTTCTCAATCCGGCCGGCGCCTATATACCGTTTGATATAATAAGGTTCAAACAACCCGTTTACCATCACCCCCCTTGATACGGAGGCATGGATAAACTTATTGTTCCCCAAATAAACACCCACATGCGATACGCCGCGTCCAGTGGTATTGAAAAAAACCAGGTCGCCTTCCTGTAATTCCGTTGTGGATATTTTCCGGCTGATGCGGTATTGATCTCTTGACACCCTTGGCAAGGCGATGCTATATGCTGCAAGGTACACGGCTACAGTAAAACCGGAGCAATCAACACCGCTTTTAGTGTTACCACCCGTACGATAGCGCACACCATACCATTCGTCCACATTATCAAGTAAAGTTTTACTGGGCAGGTTTTCCACCTCAGTGTTCATGAGGATGGAATACTTTAACTGTGTGGAAGAAGCCATCTCCACGGTTGCCGTAGAACGGTTGGCCAGGATGGCATCAATATCATCTTTAACTTCAATTGGTCGGGGCTGTGTTTCTTCCACGTTTAAGCCTCTTGCAGCGAAGGTTTCTTTGATTTCCTTTTTAGGGGCTGGTATATCTGCCGCAACCTGTGGGGTTACAGAAATTTCTTCAATAAACCTGGCAGGGGAATTTGTTGCAGGAGTGCTTGACACCTGCCTGTTGCTGGTAAAATTAAGTGGTTTGAAAGTAGAGCAACTGCTCAACAAAAAAACAAAAGCCAATGCTGGTAAAATCTGCTTAACCATTACGTCTTTCTTTTTAAGATGATTTCATGGGGTTTTCAACATCCCGGAGCCTCAAGTAAAACGATACTAAAACGGGAGCCTCCCACAACGGGAGGTCGGCAAAAATATAGGTTAATGCCCAAAAAAAACCACTTTCCTTAAACGAATTTCCCGGGGCAAAATTGCCTACTGGCTAAAACCCTGCAACTAAGTGATTTAGAGTTACTAACAAGCTGTGTATATTGAGGTAAATCAACCAATTGCAGGATGCGAATATTTACTTATTATTGATATTTACAAACCACCATGCAAACACTATTCTGCCTCCTCACCGTATTCTTTCTGGGCTCGGGGTGCAACAACACCGTAAGCACTGAGAAAACTACATCAGATACCCTCGTACTATCAACCGTAAAAAGGGATACAGTGCCGCCCATAGCGGTACCAAAACCCTATTCCATTATTGAATATGATAAAAAAGAAATATTGGCAGCCGCAGGCGGTACAAAGTCTGTTATTTTTAATGCCAGTGGCACAAAATTATATGCGATGAACCTGGAAGGGATGAGCGTTTATGAATTTGACCAGGCCTCCCGGCAAATAAACCGTGAATTTAAGTTTACACCTACCCGTGGCATGGGCTGGGATTATAACAAAAGCCGTCCCATTTCTTCCTTCCAGGAAAAACCGGTGGAAGCCTGTTTCAGCCATGGCGATGAAATACTATGGGTGTCCCTGCATAATGCGGAAGGCATCGTGCCTATTTGGGTAAATGATATTTCAAAAAATACAGGCCCTGTTTCCGGTGAGCAAAAAACAAAACCTGTAACTGTTATCTATCCCGGCAGTGCTAAAAGAGATTCATTCCGTGTGCCGCTGATTGAAACCGGTAAAACGCCCAAAGTGATTTCAAGGACAGCCGACAGTAAATATTTGCTGGTGAGCAACTGGCATTCACGCAACACCAGTGTACTGGAAATGGATAAAAATGTATATCCCTTTGGAAAAGTGATCAGCACCATACCTGTATCGGCCATACCACGGGGTTTAGCCGTGGATGATAAAAACAATAAGTCCTATATCGCCATTATGGGCGGCGCCAGCCTGAATGTAGTGGATAACAACACCTGGAAAAGTGAGCGCATTATGAATGTGTGGAGCAGCCCCCGGCATATTGTAATGGATACCAGCGGTCATTTATTCGTATCCTACAACAGCCTCGGCACCATTGCCTGTATAGATGCGGCCAGTGGCAACCAGTTATTTACAGCTAAAACACATTCGCAACCAAGAACGATTGTGCTATCCAAAAATCACAAATTCATTTTCGTAACCTGCTACACCAGCGATTATGTAGATGTGTACAAAATCAATTCCGATAATTTTGAAAAAGTGGCATCTTTGCCCTGTGGCGGGCGACCTGTTGGTGTGGATATTTTTGAAAACGATGAGAAATTAGAAGCCTGGGTATGCAGCTACAGCAGCGGTTCAATTAGTATTTATAGTTTTAGGAAAAAGTAACCCTTAT
The DNA here is from genome assembly GCA_031441485.1 of Chitinophagaceae bacterium. GTDB lineage: Bacteria > Bacteroidota > Bacteroidia > Chitinophagales > Chitinophagaceae > JJ008. The sequence goes on along the minus strand of JANOEQ010000013.1, from coordinate 23,397 downwards.
GCCGACCATTCTCTTAATCAATGGATATAGATTTTTCTTTTATAGCAACGAACATCTTCCAAAGCATGTTCATATTGAAAAAGGGAATAAAACAGCTAAATTTAATTTAACACCTGTGGAACTGGTAAAATCAAGCCGTTTTAATCCGGCAGAGTTAAAACAAATTCGTAATTTAGTGGAAGATAATTGTGAATTTTTAATTGAAAAATGGGATGAGTATTTTAACAATTAGTAAGTCCAATAAAGCTACCGATGTAATCTTCAATGATTCAAAAATGATTGTATTTATTGAAGATGGAAGGGAGATTGCATTTCCGTTAGAATGGTTTCCTAAATTGAGGAACGCTACCGTTGAACAATTGAACAAATGGCGTTTTATTGGCGAGGGCGAAGGTATCCATTGGGAAGAACTCGATGAAGATCTTTCGATAGAAAAACTTCTTGAATAATACTGAAGCAGTACAGTATCCATTTCCACATTTATCACATTCCCATATTTTCCCATTTGTTCTCCTATGAAGTTTTCTCACTTACATGTACACACACAATACTCTCTTCTCGATGGGGCGGCTTCGATAAAGAACCTGTATAAAAAGTCCATTGCCGATGGTATGCCCGCAGTGGCCATCAGCGACCATGGTAATATGTTTGGCGTATTCGATTTTGTGGCTGAAGCTTACCGGAATAAAGATGAAAACGGAAAGGTGAAAGTGAAACCCGTAGTAGGTTGTGAATTTTATATTACCGAAACCCGTCACCAGAAAACATTTACAAAAGAAATCAAAGACAAAAGGCAACACCAGATACTGCTGGCCAAAAATGAGCAGGGTTATAAAAACCTGGTGAAATTGACCTCTCTCGGTTTTATAGAAGGGATGTACAGTAAATATCCCCGCATAGACAAGGAACTGATATTGAAATACCACGAAGGATTGATTGCCACCACCTGCTGCCTCGGTGCATCTGTGCCACAGGCCATTTTAAAAAAAGGAGAAGACGAAGGCGAAAATGAATTCAAATGGTGGCTGAATGTATTCCAGGAAGATTATTATGTGGAATTGCAACGCCATGGCATGGCAGATCAGGACAAAGTAAATGAAGTACTGGTACGGTTTGCCAAAAAATATAAAGTAAAAATTATCGCCAGTAATGATTCGCATTATGTGGAGCAGGACGATTTTAATGCCCATGATATTTTATTATGCATTAATACCGGTGAAAAAATAACCACTCCTGCCCTTCGGGATTTTAATGACGATGATATTCATGTAAAAGATAAACGCTTTGCTTTTCCCAACGACCAGTTTTATTTTAAAACAACGGCTGAAATGAGCAGGGTCTTTCACGATCTGCCCGAAGCCATTGATAATACCAATGAAATTGTAGACAAAGTAGAACTGCTGAACCTGACCCGTGATATATTGCTCCCCAATTTCCCCATTGAGAAACGCTTTCAGATACACACCAAAGAAGAAACGGTCGGCAAGTACAAAGTATCTGCCGAATCGCAGAACCAGTGGGAGTATTTAAAACATATAACTTATGAAGGCGCCGCCAAACGCTACACCGAAATAACTGATGAAATAAAAGAACGGCTTGAATTTGAACTCTTCACCATCAAGATGATGGGCTTTGCCGGTTACTTCCTGATTGTGGGCGACTTTATCGATGCCGGAAGAAAGAAAGGCGTGTTCATCGGTCCCGGCCGTGGATCCGCCGCAGGTTCGGTAGTGGCCTATTGTATTGGCATTACCAATATAGACCCTATCAAATACAATTTGCTGTTTGAGCGTTTTCTGAACCCCGACCGTAAATCGATGCCGGATATAGATACCGACTTTGATGATGAAGGAAGACAGAAAGTGATAGACTATGTGGTGGAAAAATATGGAAAGAACCAGGTGGCACAGATCATCACTTATGGTACCATGGCGGCCAAATCAAGTATCGCCGATGTGGCCCGTGTAATGGATTTACCATTACCGGAAAGCAGGGCATTGACGAAACTGGTACCTGACCGTCCCGGTACAGAACTGCGGCGGGTGCTGCATGCACCGATGAAAATAAAGGACGGCGAAAAATCGCTGGAAGAAAAAGATGGTCTGGGTAATGATGATCTGGAGAATGTAAAAAAACTCCGTGATATCTATAAGCAAAAGGATACCATGCTCAGCAAAGTTTTGCATGAAGCAGAAAGGCTGGAAGGTTCTGTACGCAATACCGGTATCCATGCTGCAGGTATTATCATTGCCCCAAAAGATCTTACCGATCTGATACCAGTGGCCACTTCTAAAGAATCCAACCTCTGGCTTACACAGATAGAAGGAAATGATATTGAAAATGCCGGGGTAATCAAGATGGACTTTTTGGGGTTAAAGACACTGACTGTTCTTAAAAATGCATTAGCGCTGATCAAACTCATTCACAACGTAGAAATAAATATTGACGAGATACCGTTAGACGATAAAAAAACATTTCAACTCTACCAGCACGGTTCCACTATCGGCACTTTTCAATTTGAAAGTGCCGGTATGCAAAAATATCTGCGTGACCTGAAGCCCGATAAATTTGGCGACCTGATTGCAATGAATGCCCTGTACCGTCCCGGCCCGATAGCATATATACCCAGTTACATTGACCGTAAGCATGGAAGAGAAGCTATTGCTTATGATCTTCCCGAAATGACAGAAATTCTTGAAGAAACGTATGGTATCACTGTTTACCAGGAGCAAGTGATGCTCCTGTCACAACGATTAGCAGGTTTCAGCAAAGGTGATGCGGATGTACTGCGAAAGGCAATGGGTAAAAAACAAAAATCCGTACTGGATAAAATGAAGGCACAGTTTATCAGCGGTGCTACGGAGAAATTATTACCAGCTGATAAGTTAGAAAAGATATGGACCGACTGGGAAGCCTTTGCACAATATGCATTCAATAAATCCCACTCCACCTGCTATGCTTATGTGGCGTATCAAACGGCGTATTTAAAAGCCCACTATCCTGCAGAATATATGTCGGCAGTACTCAACAATGCCGGCAGTATTGACAAGATCACTTTCTTTATGGAAGAATGCAAGCGGATGGGATTGAAAGTACTGGGGCCCGACAGCAACGAATCACTAAAAGGATTTGCAGTGAATGATAAAGGCGAGATCCGTTTTGGACTCGGCGGGTTAAAAGGTGTGGGTGAGGCTGCGGTTGAAAGTATCATCGAAGAAAGAAAAAAAGGGGGCGCATTTGCCAGCATATTTGATTTTATCAAACGCATCAACCAACGGACCGTTAATAAAAAAACATTAGAAAGCCTGGCTTATGCCGGCGGCTTCGATTGTTTTACTGAATATCACCGGGCGCAATATTTTAATGTGCCCGAAGGGGAAATGATCAACGGCCTGGAAAAAGTAATTAAATACGGACAGGTAATGGCTTCGCAAAATGCCACTGCCACCAATACACTGTTTGGCGATCTGCCCATCAGCATGGAAATACCGCCACCCCGTATTCCTGAATGTGAACCCTGGTCATTGATAAAACAACTGGACCATGAAAAAGAAGTAACGGGTATCTTTTTAAGCGGTCATCCGCTGGATAATTATAAGTTTGAAATGCGTCATTATGGTGTAACGGCCATTGCAGATTTCAATGAGTTTAAAGATGCCATCACCATGCAGCCTAATCCCGGCCGTCCTTTCCGGCTGGTGGCATTGGTGGCAGATGCACAGCACCGCATTGCCCGCAGTGGTAATAAGTATGGCAATTTTGTAATTGAAGATTATTCCGGCAAAACAGAGTTCCCATTATTCAGCGAAGATTATATGCGCCTTACGCCCATTTTACAGCAGGGAAGTACGGTGCTTATCAACGGCTACTTCAAACCAAGATATAATAAAGATGAGTTTGAATTTAAAGTAATGGGGGTGTCATTGGCTGAAACGATGAAGCGCAATATGACAAAACAGGTACATATTGAAGCACATCCTCAGGCCATCAGTGCAGCGATGGTAAACTTTGTAGAAAAGAATGTTAAAAATTTTCCGGGCAGTGCCACACTGAAATTTATTTTAACAGAGCCGAAGAACCGGATGAAGATCAGCCTGGTGACTACAAGCAATGGCTTCGAGCTGAATGAGGAAATGATACAGTTTTTGGAAAAAAGCCCTGAACTGGAAGTACAGGTGCAAACGGTTTAAGAACAATTTCGCAGAGAGAAGAAAGAGAGAAAGAGTTGTTTTGCTGTATTCTCTTTTTCTCCTTTTCCGCCGGGTGAGCCTTTTAATATCCTTTTTTGAACCTCAATTGCCGCCTTTTTAGCAGCTTTGTAAGCTATCTGACAGTACCGGCTGACAAGTTTTACACAAATCCACGTCACTACAGCATGGTAAGGCAAACGGTCTTAAATTTGTCCTCCCATAACAAATAAAACAAAAATTAAAAAAATGGCAAAAGAGTATACTGATTCAAATTTCCAGACCGATGTACTGGCTTCTGATAAACTGACCGTAGTGGATTTCTGGGCAGAATGGTGCGGCCCCTGCCGTGCTATCGGGCCGGTTATTGAAGAACTGAGTAAGGAATATGATGGTAAGATAAATGTAGGTAAAGTAAATGTGGATGTAAACCCGCAGGTGTCTATGAACTATGGCATTACTTCTATCCCGGCTATCCTGTTTATTAAAAACGGACAGGTGGTTGATAAATTAGTGGGTGCACAACCTAAAGGAAACTTTGTGAAGAAGATTGAGGCGCATATTTAATTGAATTAAGACTTCTTGAATTTTACAGTATTTACTGGAAATTTATAAACACCCTAAAGAAATATGAACCCTGCAATTGTGCAGGGTTTTTCTTTTACCGGGAAAAGTACTCCCATTCTTGAAAAGATAGTATTTCGAATTAAATGGGCTTTATACTTCCATCCCCAACAAATCATACATCTCCCCTCTCCCCTTTGCAGTTACTATCAGCTCCCTTGAAAACTGCACTTTCTTAAACCATCTTTTTTCAAGCATCTTATCTAATAATATAGCACCCAATTGCCCTGCAACGTGTGGCTGCCTTTCACTCCAGTCCAAACATTGCCTTGCTAAAGGACGGCGGGTACCTGTTATATCATTTTTCGAAACAGCAAAAGCCAGTAACCATTTCCAACCCTTATCAGTAACATTATAAATGGAACCCGATTTCTTCATCACTCCTTTTTTCTCAAGTGCTTCAGATATCTGTACTCCAATATACCCGGCCAGGTGATCATAACAGGTTCTGCAATATTGTATACCTGAAACCGGGGATGCCTTGTCTTTCTTTTTATTACCCGAATCATCTGCCAGGCTTGCCAGTGATTCCACCACATAAGCCACTTCAGGTTTTGCAAAAGAATAATAACGATGCCGTCCCTGTGTTTCCACTTTAATCAGATCAGCCGACAGTAATTTAGAAAGATGGTTACTGGCAGAGGTTGGAGAAATCCCTGCAGTATGCGCCAGCTCAGTAGCCGTATAAGCCCGCCCATCGAGCAGATGCCAGAGCATGGTCGCCCTTGCCTGTTCTCCTATCAATGCTGCTATTTGTATAAACCTGCCTTCTTCCATTGTTCATTATTGAATGAAGTGTAAATGTAGTAAAAGAGCTTTCTTTACAAAACAAATAATAAAAAAAATGATAGCAGTAATTTTTGAAGCCATTCCGGCTGAAGGAAAATGGGATGAATACCTGGGCACAGCCGCACAGCTCAGACCCCTTTTAGAAAGGATTGAAGGGTTTATATCCATCGAAAGATATCAAAGCATTACCAACCCCGACAAAATGCTTTCCCTTTCTTTCTGGAAAGATGAGGATAGTGTAAGAGTCTGGCGAAATACAGAACTGCACAGGCAAGCCCAGCATGCAGGCAGAACATCAATCTTTACCGACTACCGGTTACGGGTGGCGGCAGTACAAAGAGATTATGGTATGAATGACAGGCAACAGGCTCCAAATGACAGTAAAGAAATTCATGACACCTAAAAATATACTAATGAAAGACATTGAAATTCTATTAGCGAACAAACCGGGTACACTTGCACTGGTTGGAGAAACATTGGGGAAAAACAAGATCAGCCTTGAAGGAGGTGGCATATTTCAAAATGGGGAAATAGCCATCGCTCATTTCCTGGTGGAAGAAGCAGAAAGGGCAAGGGAAGTGTTGGCACTGGTTCAAATACAAGTGGTAAAGGTCAATGATGTGCTTATTCAAAAATTGAGACAGGATGTGCCGGGGCAATTAGGCATGTTTTGCCGAAAACTTGCAAATGCGGGTGTAAATATCCTGGTACAATACAGCGATCACTCCAACCAACTGGTTCTGGTGGTGGATGATATTGAAAAAGGGAAACAGGTTTCGGAAGAATGGATGAAAGAATGGTGGTAAGAGTTTACTCCTTTCTGGATTTACCTATACGTAATCTCAAAAAAAAATATGCCGGTAAGGCGGTAAGACGGTAAGACGGTAAGAATTGAACACCTGGTCCATAAAACTTATCGACTTCCCGGCCAACTGATATTCTTACTAATGCTTAATCTCCCCAATATCCTTCGGATTGTGCTTGTAATTAAACACAAACAAAAAGGCGATAGCAATTACCAATGCGTATCCTGCAAATGTAAACCAGATATTCTGCCAGTCTTTGGTACCGGCAGCATTGGTAAACATATCAACAACCTTACCAGCAAATAATCCGCCAAGTATAGCACCAAGGCCGTTGGTCATCAACATAAATAACCCTTGTGCACTTGCCCTGATCTCAGGCTTAGCTTCACGATCTACAAACAAAGAACCGGAAATATTAAAGAAGTCAAATGCCATTCCATAAACAATCATAGAAAGTATCAGCAGGTACAATCCACCACCGGGATCGCCGATACCAAATAATCCGAAACGTAAAACCCAGGCTAATAAGCTGATCAGCATCACCTTCTTAATACCAAATCGCTTTAAGAAAAATGGAATGGCCAGAATAAAGAGAGTTTCAGAAATTTGAGAAAGGGAGATTAGAATATTTGTTCTTTTTACAGCAAAACTATCTACGTACTCCGGATTGCTTCCAAAATCCTTCAGGAAGGGGAAACCGAACATATTGGTGATTTGCAGGGCGGCTCCTAAAAATAAAGCAAACAAAAAGAATTTGGCCATCATTGGTGTCTTGAACAACTTGAAAGCATCCAGCCCCATGCGGGTAACCAACGATTTCTTCTCGATATTTTTGCTAATCTCAACTTTTGGTAAAGTGAAACAATAAAGACCTGTACAAACTCCTGCAACGGCAGCAAAATAAAACTGATTACTGTTTTCTGTCCACCCCAACAGATCTACTGCCCACTCGGCAACAATAAAGCCAACCGTTCCCCAAACACGGATAGGTGCAAATGCTTTCTGTACATCAAAATTATTTTTACTAAGAATGCTATAGGTTACAGAATTGCTTAATGCAATAGTGGGCATATAAAAACAACTAACCATAAAAATGGCCCAATACATATCCCCTGAATTAGTAACAGTGCTTGCATAATACAAAGATGCCCCACCGAGGATATGACAAAGCCCTAATACTATTTCAGCTCTCAGGTATTTATCGGCAAGTATTCCCATCAGCGCCGGCATAAACAATGATGCCCAACCCATGGTTCCGTAAGTATTACCAACTTTGGAACCTAATGCAGGATCTAATGGATTGTTGAAACTGGCGAACATATATCCGCCCAGCGAAATAAGCCAGATACCCCAAACAAAGAATTGTAAAAAGCTTAGGCCGGTTAATCGGAATTTTAAATTCATGATGGCATTTTTTGATTTTAGAAACAATAGAGGGAAGATAAGGATTTTAGAGATTTGAACCGCAGAGACACAGAGGCGTATAGGAAATACATATTTTAAATTTTCCGTAAGGCAAATAACTGCGCCTCCCCACCTCTGCGGTTAAATTGTATTGCATTTGCCGTAAGCCAAATCACTACGCCTCCACAGACCAAAAGCTTTCGTTTAAAACCTGATATATCCGAATTTCCCTGATGAAATCATAACTTTGCCCTCATTCAATTGTTATACTGATATGATAGCTGCAACCGATATATCCGCCGAACTACAACAAATAGCCAATAAAGTAAAAGCAGGGCAGCGCATTACCGATGAAGAAGGATTATTGTTGTTTGAAAAAGCCAGTCTCGGGTTTGTGGGCAGCCTGGCCAATGAAGTAAGGCACCGAAAGAATGGTGATAAAGTATATTTCAACCGCAATTTCCATATTGAACCCACCAATGTATGTGTGTTCAGTTGCAATTTCTGCTCCTACAGCAAGTTGTATGCGAAGAGGGATGAAGGCTGGGAACTTAGCATTGACCAGATGCTGCATATAGTAAAAAAGTACGATGGCCAGCCGGTAACAGAAGTGCATATAGTGGGTGGTGTACACCCGAAAATGGACCTGCAATTTTTTGCTGATCTGCTGAAAGCGATTAAAACACATCGCCCGGACCTGCATATCAAAGCATTTACTGCCGTGGAATATGATTATATGTTCCGCAAAGCCAAAGTAACCGTGGAAGAAGGACTGAAGTTTTTAATTAATGCCGGGTTGAACAGTATTCCTGGTGGCGGCGCAGAGATCTTTCACCCGGAATTACGGGAAAAGATATGCGCTGATAAAGTAGATGCCGATGGCTGGTTGCTGATTCATGAAACCGCACATAAACTGGGATTACATTCCAATGCCACCATGCTGTTTGGCCATGTGGAAAAATATGAACACCGTATTGACCACATGAGAAGACTGAGAGAACTGCAGGACAGGACCCATGGCTTCAACACCTTTATCCCGCTCAAATTCCGCAATAAGGATAATGACATGAGCAATATACCTGAGAGTAGTGTGGTGGAAGACATGAAGACTTATGCCATTGCCCGTATCTACTTAGATAATTTCCCACACCTGAAAGCCTACTGGCCTATGCTGGGAAGACAAAATGCACAACTGGCCCTCTCTTTTGGCGTGGATGATATTGATGGTACCATTGATGATACCACCAAAATTTACAGTATGGCGGGTTCGGAAGAACAAACGCCGGCTATGTCAACGGCCGAATTAGTTACTTTAATTAAGCAGGCGAAAAGGGAGCCAGTGGAAAGAGATACTTTATACAATGTAATAAATGATTACAGCACGGGCGCCACAGCTGCCAACCCGGAGCTGAATTAATACCAAACTAATACTCTTCTCTTCGAAAAGCTGCAAGCCTGTTTTTTATCAGCCGGTTTTACTAACCGGGAAACCGGGCAAATTGCAGTGACCTTGAAAAGAAGCAAGTTGTCAAAGGGTTTTTTGCTTGTAAAGAAGATGGCAGCTAAATTTTAACACTTAATTTCCCCAATGAAACAATGAAAAATGGTACTTTGTAGTAACCAAAGAATGAGATTATATGAAACAGAAACTTCTACCCTTATTCTTCGCCCTGCTGTCAGTGGCCTCCTTTTCATCTGCAACAGCCCAATTTGCTCTACAAAACTATAGCAGAGGGTCTGTAACTATCAGAAGTGATTATCCCCCAAAGAGTGTACTGGTTAGCAGTATCTCTGCTGACAAAGCTGGGGATATGTCATCAATAATAGGCGCTGCCTCCTGGCAGTCAGACAGTGGTAGACAGCTGCAGTGCCGCTCATTACTTAAATTTAATGACCTCTTCATCCCCCAGTCAATTATAAACGATCCTTCCCTTATCTTATCAGCAGAATTAATACTTTCTCCCATACAGGTTATCGATAATCAAAACGACCTGAATAAAACAAGCCGGTTTATTGTAAGGCGGGTACTCTATAACTGGGAAGACACATCCACTAAGTGGACCAATCAACCCGAAGCAGACTCTGCCATGCAGGTAACAGAATATTTAAAAAAGAGACAAAAGAACAAACTGGTAAGTGTGGACGTTACAGGCCTCGTCATGGATATGCTTCGCTATGGCAACAATGGTTTTATGATCTGCCATGAACCCTCCACTGCTCCCAACATGACATTGAGCCAATGGTTTGCTTCTCCCAAAAATGAAGATGCAGATAAACGCCCCCTGCTGGTGATAAATTACAAGCGGATGCAAAATTTCTCTCTGACCGGACGCAAGGAAACAGATATTGATGCACTCAAAAGACAGCTGGACAGTGAAGAGTTGGTCAGGCAACAAGCGCAGGCAAGTTCCGCCCCGGTAGCAGAGCCTGTAAAAACAAATCCTGTAAAGGACTGATCAATCTACGACAGCTAATGAGATGATGAGTTGATACCTGCTTATCTATAGCAAAAGAGCTATTATTGACAAAGAAAGGCTTACCCCTTTGTAATAAGTAAAGCATCCACTGGTAAAACCATGACCGAATATTTACACTGATTCTCCCCCCTTCATCCTACCTTTCAGTAAACCACAGCAGCGATATGCTTTCAGCTTCCACCATTAAATTACTCCGGATTCCTTTCTCGGTATTTCTGTCACCGTTGTATCTATTTGCCCTGTCACAAGTACCGGATATCAACTGGACAAGGGCCGGGCTGATATTTTTTATACTGCACTTACTTATTTATCCGGCCAGTAATGGTTATAACAGCTATATGGACCGGGACACTGAAAGTATCGGGGGATTAGAGAAACCTCCGCCTCCCTCCCACCAACTCTTTTTGCTTTCAATTGTATTAGATTTGGCAGCTGTGGGGTTAAGTTTTTTCATCAGTCCTCTATTTGCTGGTGTAATATGTTCATATATCGGGGCATCCAAAGCATATAGTTACCGCGGTATCCGGTTGAAACAATATCCTGTAATTGGTTATCTCACTGTTATTATTTTCCAGGGAGCATTAACATTTGCACTGGTATATTATGGAAGCAATGCTGAATTAACGGTATGGGTACCCTGGCAGGGAATGGTTATTTGTGCGCTACTGATTGGCGGGTTTTATCCGCTTACTCAAATATACCAGCATAAACAGGACCTGGCAGATGGCGTGAAAACAATCAGTTATCAACTCGGATTCAGAGGTACATTTGTCTTTTGTGCTGTCATTTATTCCCTGGCATGGTTATTTATGTCGCAATATTTTATCAACAATAAAGAATTAAAAAAATTAGGGGTAATTAGCATCCTTTTTGCTCCTGTTATCGTTTATTTCATCAAGTGGGGCTGGCAGGTTTGGAAAAACAACAACGCTGCTAATTTTAAGAATACGATGCGCATGAATTGGGTGGCCGCTATTTGTACAAATACTGCATTTATCATTCTATTAATATGGAGGTGGTTTGAGTAAAATACTATCAATAGGCACAGCAGTGCCCGACTGCAGGCATTCACAATCAACAATTCTTGATTTCATGCAGCGGGTATATGCCCTTTCAGAAGACAATAAACGAAAATTAAAATTTTTGTACCGGCAGGGAGGTATTGACACCCGGTATTCAGTAATTCCCGATTACAGCTTACCTGCAACAAAGTGGGTGTTTTATTCCCCAACAGAAAACCTGGAACCTTTTCCCAAACTGGAACAAAGAATGCAATGGTACCAGCAATATGCGGCACCTCTTTCTTTAATGGCTATTCATAACTGTATTGATAAATATGCAGGTCATCCCATCACACACCTTATAACCGTAAGTTGTACGGGTATGAGTGCCCCGGGACTCGACCTTGAACTGCTTGAATTATTGAAATTACCGGCCACCACTTTTCGTACATCTGTTAATTTTATGGGTTGCTATGCCGCCATACATGCCTTAAAAATGGCGGATGCTTTTTGTAAGACCGATAAAAATGCAACTGTACTGATCGTTTGCACCGAACTATGCACCCTCCATTTTCAAAAGGAAGATACAGTTGACAATATGACCAGCAGTATGCTTTTTGCAGATGGCGCAGCTGCAGTATTGGTTACAGGCGATAATGAACTGGATGGGCTGAACATTGATAGTTTTTATTCTTTGGTTTCGACGAAAGGAAAAAAAGATATGGCATGGGAACTTTCTTCAAAAGGCTTTCAGATGACGCTCAGCAGTTATGTAGCCAATATGATTGAAGAAGATTTCAATGTGCTGGTAGAAGGAGCACTCACTGCTGCCAAAATCGGTAAAGCCGGTGTTTCTCATTGGTGTATACATCCCGGCGGAAAAAAAATACTGGAAGCCGTACATAAAAGCCTTGGCTTTACCAACGGGCAATTACAACCCTGCTATGATGTGCTGAAAGATTATGGCAATATGTCTTCCCCCACTGTATTATTCGTACTGGAAAAAATAATGAATGCATTAGTTACGAAAGAACCGGCCACTATTTTCGGAGCTGCCTTTGGTCCGGGCCTTACCATGGAATCTTTTATTTTATCCGCATGATCAATCTACAGGCCCGCAGTTACCAGCAAGAAATAATGGATGGGGATAATATCTCCTTTGATGCCATGGCACAAACGTTGCGGGAACTGAACATTATTAACACAAGACTGGGCGGTCATGCTATAACCTTATCAGGTGTAAAGCAATTACTGAAAACGGGTATACCGCTTACTATTTGTGAAATAGGCTGTGGAGGGGGCGACAATCTTTTTGCTATTTATAAATACTGCATCAAAAAAAATATCCCGGTGCAATTTACCGGCATCGATATGAATGCTGAATGTATTGCCTTTGCCAAACAGCAATACCCGCAACTCCCCTGCCAATGGATATGCAGTGATTATGCAAAAGTGAATTTCGGGGAAAATAAGCCCGGCATTATTTTTTCTTCCCTGTTTTGTCATCATTTTACTAATACCCAATTAGTACCCATGCTGCAATGGTTGCAACAGAACAGCCGCCAGGGGTTTTTCATCAACGACCTGCAGCGGCATTGGCTGGCCTATTACCTGATCAAATATATTACCCGTTTTTTCAGCCGTTCGTACCTTGTAAAAAATGATGCCTGCCTGTCTGTGGCCCGGAGCTTTAGAAAGACAGACTGGCAGCAATTATTTCAACAGGCCGGAATTGAAAAATATACTATCAGGTGGAGATGGGCATTCCGCTGGTTATTAATTGCAACCCAAAAAAATATATAGTGGATGCAGATATGCAATATGATGTTGCCATTGTGGGTGGCGGACTGGCTGGCCTCACCCTTGCTATTCAACTCCGCAGACAGGGGTATTCCATTATATTGTTTGAAAAAGAAACGTACCCATTTCATAAAGTATGCGGGGAATATATCAGCCTGGAATCATGGGATTTTTTACAAACAATGGGTATTGACCTGAAAGCCCTGCAAGTTCCCGTCATCACCAAACTGCAGGTATCATCTGTAAGTGGCAAACTGCTGGAAAGGCCGCTGCCATTAGGTGGTTTTGGTATAAGCCGGTATACATTAGATCATAGATTAGCACAAATTGCCAGGGGTGATGGCGTGGTGGTACTTGAAAATACTAAAGTGAATGACATACTATTTTCCAATGACGAATTCATTATTGCCACATCCGGAACAGCATACCGGGCAAGAGTGGCAGCCGGCAGTTTTGGCAAACGCTGCAATATGGATATTAAATGGAAAAGACCTTTTACCCTGGCCACAAAAAGCAAACTGAACAATTATATCGGTGTAAAATACCATGTCAACACCCTTTTTCCAGCGGATACTATTGCGCTGCATAATTTCAACAATGGGTATTGTGGTATTGTAAAAATTGATAATGGCCAGTATAATATCTGTTACCTGACCACCGCTGACAACCTTAAAAAATGTAATAATGATATTAAAGAAATGGAACGGTTGATCTTATACGGGAACCCCCATTTAAAAAAGCTATTTACTGAAAGCGATCTCATTAACAGTACACCGTTTACTATTTCTCAAATCAGTTTTGATAAAAAATCGCAGACAGAAAATCATGTACTGATGATTGGCGATGCTGCAGGCATGATCGCCCCTCTTTGCGGCAATGGCATGAGTATGGCATTGCATGGCAGCAAAATAGCAGCCACCCATATTCATAATTTTTTACAGCATGAAATTACAAGGGCCGACATGGAAGCCCGGTACTGCCGGGAATGGAAAAAACAATTTGCCCGTCGCCTGCTGACGGGAAGAAGGATACAAAGGCTGTTTGGCAGTAAACGACTGACGAATATGCTGATAACGCTGGTAAAGCCATTTCCCAAACTGGTCAGTTACCTGGTGAAACAAACACATGGTAAACCATTTTAGTTTTTTTGGCCACGAATGGCACAAATAACACGAAGTTGCCATAGTAATGAATACAATTAAATACAAATTTGATTGCCTGCGGCAATTTTTTTAGCCACGAATTTCACGAATGGCACGAATGGATACATTAATTAATACAATTAAATATAAATGGGTGTCTTTGGCAATTAATTCTCTCCTATTCGTGCCATTCGTGCTATTTGTGGCCGACCCCCGCTGCGCCAGCAGCAGCTATTTGTATTCAATTGTATTCATTCGTGCCATTCGTGCTATTCGTGGCCGACCCCCGCTGCGCCAGCAGCAGCTATTTGTATTCATTGTACTCTTCGTGCCATTCGTGCTATTCGTGCTATTCGTGGCCGACCCCCGCTGCGCCAGCAGCAGCTATTTGTATTCAATTGTACTCTTCGTGCCATTCGTGAAATTCGTGGCTAACTTTTCTCGTGTATAAAAAAAGCCGCCCATCAACAGGCGGCTATATAAATATTTCGATGAACTGGCTGGTATTGCCAATTAATTATCGTCTTTCTTATCCTCTTCAGTGGCTGGTGGCATATCATTATCAAAAGTGATAACTGTTTCTGTCACTTCCACTGTTCCTTCCGGAGTTATGTACACATCTGTTATTTCTTCAATCATTACCGGAGTTACTGGTGGTGCCGGAGGCGCTATTGCTTTTTTAACGGGACTTTTCTTTTTAGCCACTATAGCTTTTTTTGCAACGGGCTTCTTAGCTACAGGTTTTTTAACCACCGGTTTTGCAACCGCCTTCTTCACTACTTTTTTGGCAGCCTTCTTCACTACTTTTTTCTTTATCACTTTTTTAGGGGCGGCTTTCTTAGCATTGGCCTGCTTACGTTTAGCTTTTACCGGGCGAGACACTTTTTTCTTTGGTGCCACTTTCTTTTTGGCTGCTTTTTTTGAAGCCGCTTTTTGGGGGGCCTGCTTTTTTTTAGCCGCTGATTTTGCAGGGCGTGCGGCTTTCTTTTTTGTTTTCTTTTTAGTAGCCATAGCTATAGTTATTAGTTGATTTTGTGTTAATGGGTTTTAGTTACAGGATAATGAAATTACAAATTCATTTTCATTAAAATGCATCCGGCGGGTATAATATATCTGTTATATTTTTTTTGGGGGGCGGATAATTTGGTTCCCAACTGATGATTATTGGAAATATGTCATTTATTCGTCAGCATACTGTGAAATACTGATATGTCCCCGTTACAGCATTATTCAATAATACTGATGAAATACAGGCCCCGAAAAGCATTTAGCATTCCGGCAAACTCAGCGGCACATTCACGGCCAGACCGCCATCTGCTGTTTCTTTATACTTATAATTCATGTCAAGCGCTGTATCCCACATGGTTTTGATAACAGCATCCAGGGATACTTTGGCAAAATCAGGTGTGCTTTGCAGTGCCAGCTGAGAAGCGGTAATGGCTTTTATGGCACCCATCGTATTCCTTTCAATACATGGTATCTGCACCAGGCCGCCAATGGGGTCGCAGGTCAGGCCCAGGTGATGTTCCATGGCAATCTCCGATGCCATCATCACCTGTTTTTGTGTTCCTCCCATACACTCAGTCAACCCGGCTGCTGCCATAGCGGAGGATACACCTATCTCTGCCTGGCAACCACCCATAGCAGCAGACAGGGTGGCCCCTTTTTTGAAAATACTGCCGATCTCCGCAGCGGTGAGCAGGAACTGGATGATCTTTTCTTCCTTTTGGCTCTCCTGGAAACTGTTTGCACAGAAAGAGATATAGTATTGCAATACAGCAGGAATAACCCCTGCCGCCCCATTGGTAGGCGCTGTAACCACCCTGCCGAAAGAAGCATTTTCCTCATTCACGGCCAGTGCAAAACAACTTACCCAATCCAATGTGTATTTAAAGTCATTACCGCCTGAACTGATGGCAGAGAGCCAGGTATCATAATTGCTGTACTCTTTTTTCCCCAGCAGTTTTTTATTAAGTTCGGCACCCCTGCGTTTTACATTTAATCCACCGGGTAAGGTACCTGGGGTATGACAGCCCCTGTAAATACATTCTTTCATCACCCTCCAGATATTCAACAGGCCGGTCTTTGTCACTTTCTCTGTTCGCCAGGTATTTTCATTTTCCAGTACAATATCGCTGATGGAGAGTCCCGTTTTAATGCACCAGTGCAGTATATCATCAGCAGTATTAATGGGGAAAGGTAATTGTGCAATGTCGCCGACCGAAGACAACTCCCCTTCTTTAATAACAAACCCACCCCCCACGGAGTAATATGTTTCGGCAATGGATTCGTTGCCGGATGTGGTGGCCAAAAAGGTAACAGCATTGGGATGAAAGGGCAATGTTTCTGTGATTAAAAATTCCAGGTCTTCAGCGGGATTAAATTCCACTTCGTGCAGGCCGTTGAGGATAATTTTATGCATGGCGGCTATATCGTTTATCCGGGCATCGATCTGGTCCACCGCAAAAGTTACCGGGTCTTCCCCACTCAGGCCCAATTGTATGGCCACATCGGTACCGTGTCCTTTGCCTGTTTTGGCCAATGAGCCATATAATAATACCCGCACTTCAGTAACGGCTGTCAGTATATTTTTTTGCTGTAATGTTTGTACAAACCGCTGGGCCGCTCTCCATGGACCAAGTGTGTGAGAACTGGAAGGCCCCACGCCTATTTTAAAAATATCAAAAACGGATATGGCTTCGTATGACAAAATGTATAATTTGAAACAAATGTACAATTATAATAGGGACAGGGCATACCTGTCTAACCCCGGGCCGGACCTATCGTGTGGACAGATTTTCTTTAAGCACGGATCAGGCGGGCATGACGGATAATAATGGATTCTTTCTATTGCTATGCTGCAGAAATTAGATGTACTGCGGCCTGTCTTTAGGCAAACAGAAGTTATAAGGAATCCTAAATGCTGCGAAGCAGCATAAATCCATCTTTATCCGTTAAAACCGTGGCATCGGTGTTCAAAAAAATGTTGCGGTAAAAGATGTGTATATATAATATAATAGGAGTCGGACAAAGATCGACCGACTCTGGGGATTAAAAAGCCACTTCAGGCAAAGCATATTTCGTTCGCGGATTAATTTGCCAGCAAAGGTTTATTTATTTAGCATCCCGCTTACCGGCTGGCTTCATTTTACCGAACAGGCTGCCGGGAACGGGGTTTGTTTTTGAGGCTTTTGGTTATAGTACTTACTGTTAGCGCTATGGTGTTCTTGTCTGTCTTTAGTTTTGGCTACTCATTTGGTTCCTCCGCTAACTATTTTATCATACTCAATCAATGGGTTCCCATAGTTGAATTTTGTTTCCTTCAGCGTCAAGGATATGAACAAATTTGCCATAGTCGTACGTTTCAATAGTGTCCACAATGGTTACACCGTCCTTTTTTAATTCTTCAACAAGAGCTACCAGGTTTTCAACCCTGTAATTTATCATAAAGTCCTTTAATGAAGGTTCAAAGTATTTTGTCGTTTCGGGAAACGGCGTCCATTGTGTTTGTCCTTTCTTTGTGCTGTCAGTCCCTTCATACCACTCAAAAGTTGCCCCATACGGGTTTGTGTTTAAACCAAGATGTTTTTCATACCATTCTGTGATTTTTTTGGGGTCTTTGCATTTGAAAAAAACGCCACCAATGCCTGTTACTTTTTTCATTATTGTTGTTTTTTTATTTTGTTTTGTAATAATTGCCTTAAATGCGAAACCTGAAAGAAAAGATGCTGTAATAATTAAAACTATTAATGATGTCTTTTTCATTTTGTCTGGATATTTGTCGTTTATGATGTCGTTCGTTACGCTTACCGCCAACGGCAGTTTGTGAAAAAACACTGCTGCCTTATAAATATACACACAATGTAAATAGTGGCAAAGCAATATGATTAGTCTAAAAGGTGCATATCTTTTACGCCGTGTTTCGTGTCTCCACGAAACGCTTACGCCGAACAATAACCAAAAGCCCCCCATTAAGATGTTTTAATGCGGGGCTTTCGGCTATTGTTCTTAATGTTAGCGGCAGTTATAGCCTCTCTTTAATTTCTTGAATATATTCAGGAATACTTATTTTCTCAATGTAATTCGTTGCTAATTTATCAGAACGAAATTGACTGACTTTCTCTTCAAAGAGACTGGTATTAAAGTCTATAAAGTCGTAAAAAGTTTTAAGAGGAGGGTCTTGCTTACTTATTTTTAGGGTTTCGCTAAACCAACTGTAAAGGCAATCAAATATTTTTTCAGTGTCATTACTGTGTACTTTAATGTCAAAGCCGTTTATATCTGAAATAGCTTTCATGTAGTCATATCTATTTGCTTCAAGAATTAGAAATAGCTTTTTGTGTAATGATTGTATTACCGCTTTTTCTAAGTCCATAATCAATCCCTAATTCAAATGGCATATTCATTCTTGCAAATTCATTTGCTTTCTTGGATTTTACTATTGAAAGGTCATGAATACCATATTTACAACCTTTTATAATGCCAGTAATTTTCTCCAATCTAGCTTGTCCAGAATCTGAAACTTCTAATGATAGACGTGGAGTCAACCCATTTTTGACAATTACATATAAGATAGGCTTGAGTATGTTATCAATATATGTTTTATCTAAAGGGCAGTTTATAAAAACACTTTTTTGAAAACTCATTAATGCTTTTTATCTTTTGGCGGATTAGGGTCATTACCATAGGAATTTCGATTCTGAATCATTCCATTGCTTTTATGAATATATAATTCAGTTTTTTCGCTTTTACTTAATTCTCTACCATAGTCAACCGCTTTTTCCTTTGTGTTAAAAGTTTTTGAGGCTTTTTCAGAGCCTGACTTTTTAACTGCCCATCCTGAAGATGATGGAACTACGTGATTTGATTTCTTTGCCATTTTCTGCAATTTTGATAATAAAGGTACGAATTTTTGGAGTTTCCAACAATTGCCACTAACGCCAGTTTGTAAAAAACCACTGCCGCCTTATAAATATACACACAATGTAAATAGCGGTAAAGCTGTATGGTTATTGCAGTAAACTGGTATACAATTTATACAACCGGCAGCAATCCCCATAATTACAAAAAACTTTTAATCGCCGGTTCCGTACAACTAAGACTTCATCGTTGGCACTTCTTGCCCGACGAAGTCTTAGCTGTAAGCTGCCGTTTATTTGTCCACTGTCAATTGCCTTTTTTTATGAAGTCTAAAAAATTGGGAGGAGCAATTAAAACTTTATTAATTTTTGTTCCATTTGGCATATCCTGTAATTGTCTACATATCTGGCCGGTCATGCTAAAATGAACGGAAATGTCTGTTGCATCAAAATTTGTTAAAGTATAGTCGCCATTCATTATTGACATTATTTTATAACTGTAGACTTCTTTTTCTTTTAGGATAAGTCCTCTTTCCCCGTTTCCCTTAGTCTATCCTCCTTTAAAAAAAAGCATGCTCTTTAGGAGGTTGTCATGAGTTTGTAACTCATGACGAGACCACCTCACTTATATAAAAGCCACGTCAAGCAAACCACATTTCGTCCTCAATACATAATCCTTTGCACTGCTATACAAGTAATGCTCCGGTTTTTCCACAATCCCTGCCTCAACAGGATTTTGATGGATGTAATTTATCTTCTGATACACAAAAGAGGCGCTATAGAATTCCTGTGGCTGGTTATCTTGTCGCCAAAATTGGTAGTTCTTATTTCTGCTGTTCTTTTCGCCTTCCTCCCTGAATATCCGCAACATCCACTCCCTCCGGCTTTCCTGCTTATTATCTTCAATAGCTTTACAAATTTGTTTACTGGTATACTTCTTAAAATCTCTCAGCACATCACTGAGGTCCTCATTCTTTGCTGAAAGAACAAAATGCAAATGATTACTCATTATACACCAGCAATGCAAGGATAATCCCCTTTTTGCCTGGCAATGTCTTATACTGTCGAGAACAATATCCCTATAGCACTGTCTTGTAAATACGTCTACCCATTCAACTACGGCAAATGTTATAAAATGGATAGCACCCTGATTACGGATTTTGTAGCCTCCTTCACTCATGTTATCTATTAATCTGATTTAATAAATTGTTTTGAGGAAGTGCTTAGGCTAATTAATATGGAGTTAAATTATGATTTTTTAGCCTTACTATATTATGGATTGATATTAGGCTCCTTTTTTTTCAACATTGTAAAATTAGCAACCGATTTTTTCGGCCCGCCCCGGTTGGCGGGCCGATGCTTCGTTGCAAACGAAGCATAACCATTCATGCTTTTTTCATCTATTCAGCCACCCGCTTACCGGGTGCTTTACTTTGCCTTAAACCGGACAAACTCCGAAGAACGGGGAGTAACTGCGATGGCTAAAATCCTATCTTGATTTATTAAGAGAAAAGAAAAAACTACTGAATGTCTTGGCAAAGAATGAATAACCGAATTGTTTCAGATATATTACCGTTTCCATGTTTTGTATATCTTCATAATCAGCGTACACACATTCCACAACCAATACTTCCGGCTTATATTTCTGCCAGTTATTGGAACGCAATACTTCCATATCAAAACCCTCTACATCAATAGACATGAAATCAATTTTTTGAGAAGACGGCAGATAGGTGTTAAGTATCTCAGCCAATGTAATTGTCCGTACCTTGATAATTTCTTTGACGCTTATAGAAAATTCCCTGCAATGTCCTTCAGCTGTTTGTTTATCAAATGTATTGAACACATTGTTCTCATACGTATAAAAATCCAGTTCACCTGGAGTAAGCGATACCCCTGTTTGGATATTAATATCTTTTGGGCGCAAGGAATCAAATAATTTTTTGGTACCCGGGTTTGCATCCACATTAATACCTCTCCATCCTTTCAGGTAAAATTTATAAGTATTAGAATAGATATAGGGATGATTAGCGCCGATATCTACATAAAAGCCGGACTTTTTTTCGCTAAAATACCTGTCCAGTATCATATCTTCTCCTACTTGTGCAAAAGAAGAATACGCATAGTTTTGTTTTAGAAGCTGCCGCTTGGTGATAGACGTTTTAAGCCCTTTCGGTAAAATATTATAAAAGATTTCTTTCAGCTTCATAAACAGGGATTTGATATCGGGTGACCGAAGATATATACATTGGTAATGTTAATTTCCTCAATAATCAAAGACCCTATGTAAGTCAGAATAAATAGAGCCTACCAGATCAAAAGTATCGAATCTTCGTATGTCTTTAAATCTGTTGTCATCGCATTGCTGTCGAGTCACGCAAAGTATTTCACCCCTGCGTTCTCACACAACCGTACGTGAAAGTCTCCCTTCATACGGCTCTTCCTGTTTTAAATCACAAATGTATTGCTACATTATGGATGTACCAATTGCCAGTGTGGGAATAATCGGGGTTGTTCCTTATACTTTTGTTTCAGCCACTTTACAGCGGCTGTTTTGTACAGGCCTTTCTCCCATTTTACCCACTTCAATAACCGCTGGTTTAACTGATACCAAACCCGATACATGTGCGCTGTCCAAAACTTGCCATAATAATTCAAAACGCCTTGTATTACCGGTGTTAGTTTTTGTGCTATAGCCTCCAATGGCTTGCGCCATTTATGGATGTGAAAGCTGCTAAACTTTGCCAGTACCCTTGTTTTGGACTTTTTGCTCATAAAGCTTGATACCATCAGCTTGTTGCCTTTACTGGTTTTACTCCAGAGTGGACGGATCGTGAAACCAAGAAAATCAAAACTACGTGGATATTTCTTTTCAGTCTTGCCACGAAGGTTTACAATCTTTGTCTTTACAGGATGCAGTGTCAGCTTGCAGCCTGTCATTCGCTGCTGTATCATTTTCAATACAAACAACGCCTGTTTTTCAGTTTTGCAATGCACCACTATGTCATCGGCATAGCGTTCAAATGGCTTTTCAGGATGGTGAATTTTCATCCACCCGTCGAATACCACATGCAGAAAAATGTTGGCCAGCAAAGGACTGATTACACCTCCCTGCGGAGTGCCGGTTTCCCTGTCCACATACATGCCATCCTGCTGAACGATGCCCGCTTTCAGCCAGCGGGTAACATAGAGCAATACCCATTTGTCTGCGCAGTAATGCGTAACCGCTTTCAATAAAAGGTCGTGGTCAATGTTATCGAAAAATCCCCTGATGTCAAGGTCGATCACCCAGTCATTTGTCATCACATTTTGCGATGCTTTTTCCACTGCCTGGTGGCAGCTTTTGCCGGGCCGGTAACCATAAGAACTCTCATGAAAATGCGGCTCCACCAGTCGCTCAAGATGTGTTTTTACCACAGCCTGTGCTATGCGGTCCAAAATGGTGGGTATGCCCAGTTTGCGTACACCTGCTCCTGCACCTTTCTCAATTTCAACTTCCTTTACAGGATTCGGAAAATAAGTGCCCGATGACAGCCTGTTCCATAGCTTATACAATTGAGCGTTCAGATCTTTATCTAAATCTGCCCAACTCATTTCGTCTATGCCAGCACTGCCTTTATTGGCTCTTACCTTCTTGTATGCCTGCATTACCATCACTCTGGTAATTGGCTGTGATTTTGTTTCGTAATAATCAATCATTCCTTTTAAGGGGTTGTAAATAATTATCAAAACGTAAAACAGGCTAATCCCTTTGCTCCACCTGCATTACACAGGTTTCAACACTACTACGGATTAGTCCGCCGCCGCTGATTCGTACATCCCTGTACGGTTGCTTCCCTTCTCAGTTAACAACGCATCTGCGACTTCTCTTGTTCCATACTAAACCCTGTATTGCAGTCCTGTCAACTTTACCCCGGATGTCATGTAAACAGTAATCAGGTTGCCTTTACACTCTTAACAGACACGAACGTAACTGCCTGCTTTCGACATCGTTGATTGCCTAACGGGGCTTCGTAGCTGATTCAATTTATTCAGCTCTGCAATACGCACCTACGGAAATCCAGTTCCCGTTTTTCCTTATCGTTCACCACAAAAACAGTTTCCGGCTAATGCAGCATAAGGTGGTTTGCAAACGGCTCCTGAAAGCAGTCTGCGGAAGATCAGTTCTTTTCTTTGATTTTCTAAAAGTCAGCCAGTCGGTTCGCTTGACCTCCGCACTTATTAGTAAACTACTTTGAAAAGGCTTCCATGTTTTGTACAGCACCTGTTTCCTAATATTACATCGGGAATCAGTTCAAGACACACACG
>JANOEQ010000012.1:0-12045 GCA_031441485.1 Chitinophagaceae bacterium | reverse complement strand
ACAATGATTTTGTTATTGTTTTTTGTATTACGATTTTGGAAAACATTTTTTAATTCGTCAATATTATTTGGCAAAATATTTTTCAATAATTGGGCTGAAACTAACTCATCCCCAACACGTTTCGCTAAATCAATTTTGTATTGAAGTTTTACCAAATTATAAGTTCCAAGTTTACCTCACAAACTTATTGTTAGTGCTATTATTGAAATTAATAAACTTAGTAAACCAGGTGTCATGTATTTTTTAACTTTTCAGTTAGCATTATGAGATGTCAATGTTGTATGCAGCCATTCTACGTCAACATTGTTCTACTTGTCCTTTTCCAAATGAATTTGAAATCCGATTGTTGTCAGAAAACCTTTATTAAAATTTTTGGTTCCGTCATCGTTAAACATCCGTTGTGAATTATAACCGAAAAGTAATTCTATTCCTACTGATGAATTAAAATATAAAACAGGTCCTACTAATGCTTTAATACTATTACTGTATCCTGTATTTGAACCAAAATTACTTTGAAGTCCATAGTGATAAGAGATGTCGCTCACAATATTGTAATTGGTTTCCTTATTTAAAAAATACCATCGTCCAAATGCACCTAATTCCGACGAACTAAAATTACCTTTTCCACCACTAGCAGTGCCTGCAGAACCTCAGTCTTCTTGTTTCTGCAATAAATACGATGGTCTCAGCCCAAATGCAAGTTTGTCTATAATGCAATATCCAATTGAAGGAGAAATTGTGATGTCCGTATTTTTGTATATGACAGTATATTCCGGCGTTATAAAGTCTCTATTATATTTATTAAATGAACCTGAACCTCCAACAATCCAAACGCCCTTGTTTAATTGGCAAAAGAGGAAGAAGAAAAAGATAGAAATAAAAAGCATAGAAAAATTTGTCTCATAGGTTATAATTTTTCGGATTTTGTAAATTTGGTTGCAAACAACGAGCAGGTATTTCCGATAGTGGGGAATTTATATTCGTCCGCCCGGAACTGCTGCCTGGCTTTTTGATAAAGTTAAATTTATCAATTAAGAACTAAAACTGGGCTTTATTCGTCAAGCCAAGAACCGCAGTACATCAGAATTACCGCTGCTGATTGCTCCAATGTCAAGCCTCGCTATTGGCACTACCAATGTTAGCAGAAGTGTTTTTTAGTAAGTCTAATTAAATTGTTTTATGAATTTGATTATTCAAATTTGCCTGTATTCAGATCATTTCTGTCATTTTTGCCAGTTGCACCAGTGCAGTTGTATCCCTTGCGCCCATTTTTCCAATCATATTGCTGCGGTGGTTGCCAACCGTGTTGGGGCTGATAAAAAGCTGTTTGGCAATTTCTTTGCTGTCAATATCTGCGGCAATCATTTTCAAAATTTCTTTTTCCCTTGCACTCAGCAGGTCATGTTTGCAAAAAAGTTTATCGCCTGAATGAAAGGTTTGCACAAACTGCTGCTGCTGCCCATAAGCAAACCGTATCCAGTAGTAAGGAAAATCTTTCTTGATGAGATGATGGATGTTCTGCACATAATTAAGGGTGTACTTGAAGTTACGCTGCTCGTCTATCTGTATGGGCATGCCCTGCGAAAAAATGCAGATGGGTTTTTTATCCATACGAGTAAAGCGCATGCCGCTATGATGGATTTTCATGTTCACCCGTTCTTCAAATGGAATCTGCAGCAGCACTTTGGTAAACCAGTCCACCGATTCGTAAGGAAACTTTGCATACTCTTTATTGAGTAAACCAAGTATGGTAATCATCCTTTCTTCCATGGTTCCCTCCGGTAACGGCCCCCAAAATTCAATATGCCCCACTTCCAGTTCAGGTGCAAATGTTTCATGATTGAAAATGGTGAGGTGGGTGTCGGTTCCTTTTATTCCCTGCAAAAGGAACTCCAGTTCTTTCATGTAAGCATCCCTGTTTACAAGACTATCTTTGTTAAAAATATACCGCGACAGTTCTGCAACTTTATAATAGATGGCTTCGCATTTTTGCAGGCTAAGCAGCATTTCATTGTCCAAAGCGGTTATCATCAATAACAATTTAATTTTGTTGACTGCATTCTTTTTTCCGCATTTTCAGCATCAGTGCCTTTTATTCCGTTCAACAAACAGTTTGGCTTCTTTTCTGAAACGTCCTATTTCTCCAATGTTGTCATCCACAAAAAATGGTGAAGACATGGCTACAATTCTTTTGTACAGGATATCTGCATCCTGCATCTTTTGCAAACTGTTTTCCTGCATGTTGTAAGAATATAAGTTCCATCAATCAGGCCGTCTTTCATTATCACAGGCATAAAAATAGCGATTATCACTATTGACAGCAGGTTTTGTTGAAGATAGCTTTGCCCTTGTAATATAAAGCGTCTTTATCACCACAACAATTGTATTATGACAGCAACAACCAGTTTTTCTCCGCAACAGGCAACAACAGCAGCTTCTAACACTGTCCATGAATCTGCTGGCACAGGCGTGGACACCGCAACCTTTGTGTGGATGATTCAATCGAAAAACGAAAGGGGCTTCCACATTTTGTATGACAAATATTGCGGTGCATTGTATGGCATACTGATGAAATTTGTGCGCCGTACAGATGTGGCTGATGACCTGCTTCAGGATGTGTTTGTGAAAATATGGAAGCACATTGATACGTTTGACCCTTCACGGGGAACGCTTTTTACATGGATGCTGAACATAGCCCGTAACCAGGCGATTGATTACCTCCGCTCTTCCAGCCATCAGCAGCAATTGCTGCATGTTGACAACGAACTGTTTTCCCTTCATACAAATTACATTGATGCCAATGCTTCCAACAGCAACATGGCAGAATTTAAAGACCTGCAAAATAAAGCCCTGCAGCTTCATGAAAAGTATGCAGAGGTGATTGATATGATTTTCTTTTATGGTTGCACACAGGAACAAACTGCCCGGATATTGAAACTGCCTTTGGGCACTGTTAAAACAAGGGCAAGAAAAGGGCTTGGCATGCTTAAGATTATTTGCCAGCAGTGATGCATGAAAGTATTTTAATGTGTGGCTTTTTCAAAATGCCGCAACTATAAACATCAAGAGTGAAAGAATGATTGCACATGATTATATGACGAGCGGCATATTGCAGGACTATTGTCTTGGCCTGCTTGCAGATGAAGATGAAAGAAAGGTGGAAGCAATGTGCCATACCTATCCGCAGGTGGCCAGAGAACTTCAACTGCTTCGCCAGGCACTGGAAAAATATGCAGGCAGCGACAAAGCCAAGCGCAGGAATGAACTACGCAGGGATGTGTGGGAGGCGGTAAAAAAATTGTGGGACGAAGAAAGTTCTTAGAAGTTTGAACCGGCTGTAGCATTTATGCTAACGCTTGTATTTACGTAATTACATACCCCAACCAATTTTTATATTAATGACAATTAGCGGTGTATTGGTTCGTTAGAATTATTGTAAACGTGCGTCAATGCCGTTACCGTTGCAAATTAAATATATAATCTTTCCATTCAGTGTATCGAGAATATTAAGCCGTGTTTTTCTTTTCCACTAGTAAGTTTACCTGTGCTGTAATTAAATAGAAATCAAACACAACATCCACGGCCTGGCTCATTGCCCGCGGACCTTGCTTGAAGTGTTAAGCTAATACTAAATATTAGCCCTTTCTATAAATATCGTACACGCTATTCTGCTTTAACCCTTGTCAAATTCCATCCGTTTCAGGTCACTGGGTTGTTTAAACCCTCATCATATCAGGCAACCAGTTTTTAATGGACTGCTTAATTTTATCCGGAGAAAGATTGTTATCCAGTGTTTGCTGTATCAGCCCAATTAATTCTTCGTCTGCGGCAAAGCGTAACGCAGCCAGTTGCGAAAAAGATAGCCTCGATTCTATATCTTCCAGCTTCTTTTGTGTAAGTTGAAAATACCGCAACCGCATTTCCATTCGCACAACCCGGTTTTGGAGGGTGAGCGCATAATGTTGCCGCATCATAAAAGAAAGCCAGGCTAATAAAATAAATATTGAACAAATAGCCATCCATTCCATCGAACGGTCTGGATGCTTCAATGCCTGCCGTATTCCGATAATAGTGAGCCCCACGACAACCGGGTAAAAAACAAAATGATGCGGAATATAATATTTACTATGACTATGGTAATCCTGTTTCTTCATATTGTTTAGTTTATCAGCCTGATGGTTATAAAATGTACTTTAGTTAAGAAAGTAAAGTAATTTAGTGCAATTATTTTCTTTCTTAATAAATTTAAACATTCCTCGTGCCAGATATACCATACTACGTCATAGGATTATCAATCAGTGTTATTTTACTTGCCGGACTCGTCGTTTTCTGGAAAAGAAAGAATAATAAAAAGTAATGTATTTCCAATTCAGCTATTCCTTTGTTGACTGGAGCCTGATATTGCTGGCTGCTTTTATAATCGGCCTGTCAAAGGCAGGATTGAAAGGCATCGACATGATGAACGTCACCATTATGGCGATTGTTTTTGGCGGCAAAGCCTCCACCGGAATTGTATTGCCGTTGCTATGCGCCACAGATATACTGGCGGTTATTTATTACAACCGCCATGCGCAATGGGCTCACTTTTGGAAATTGATTCCATGGATGGCAGTTGGTATTTTAGTAGGCGTTTTCGTAGGAAAAGATTTAAATGAAGCGATATTCCGGAAGCTAATGGCAGTCATCATTATCATCACGGTAATCATAATGATCGCATTGGAAATCCGCAAAACAAAAGCCATTCCTGCCAATAAATTATTTGTAGCAAATATGGGTTTGATAGCGGGTTTTACCACGATGCTGGGCAATCTCGCAGGCGCTTTTTCAAGCATTTATTTTCTGGCGATGCGCATTCCCAAGAATGATTTTATTGGTACCGCTGCATGGGTATTTTTGGTGATGAACCTATTCAAACTCCCATTCCAGGTTTTTTATTGGAAAAATATTACCGCCGTTACATTGCAAACAGACCTGGTATTGTTGCCGGCACTCTTCGCTGGTTTTTGGGCCGGTTTAGAAATAGTTGCTAAAATAAAAGACGACAATTATAGAAAAGTAGTGATCGTGCTTACCCTACTGGGTGCTATTGTTATTTTTTTCAAGAGATAACTTAGTTGAATAAAGTTCCGGATTTCTCTTTCTGGTGCACCCAAAATAAAAGAAAATGGGTAATTTGCCGATTCATATCCTTTTAAATAAATAGTTAAAAAATACGTTTCAGGGATGTACAGCCAAAATGAGAAGTTGATAACATTCCACAGGGGGCAAAGCAAACAATGATTAATGACCAAAAAGTGATTTATATAATGGGCGTATCGGGTAGCGGGAAAACTACCATTGGCCGACAGCTTTCTGAAAGAACCGGGTATAGTTTTTATGATGCGGATGATTTTCATAGCGAAGAAAATAAAGCCAGGATGAACGCTGGTATTCCTTTAACAGATAAAGACAGGTTGCCCTGGTTAGAAAATATTCACGATTTTGTTTCCGCCAAAATACAAACCTCCACTATCATCCTCGTATGTTCAGCATTAAAACAGGTCTATAGAAAAAGGCTGAGTAGATCAATCGAAAAAAACTGTAAATGGGTATTCCTCGAAGGGGACTATCATACAATTTTGGAAAGGCTAACAACCCGAACAGGTCATTACATGCCATCTACTTTACTGCAGTCGCAATTTGATGCTTTGGAAGTGCCTTTGGAAGCCATCCGGATTGATATAAAAATGGCTCCTGAAACTATTATTGATCATATCATTGAGGCAATGCATAATTAAACATTGGCAGTATAATTTACCGGTATTGATACATTACCCCGGAAGGAAACAACACCATACAGGAATAACCTTTGCCCTGGATGCGTGTTGGCCCATTACGCCAGGTAGGCCGGCTTAGATTTATAAATATTTAGTTCGTGCACATGCAACCCGATTTGTTTATTTTAAATTTCTGCGATCGGTTATTTATCACGAGCGATCAATATTTCATTGGCACCGCTACTGGTTGCTTCCTAACGATCTGCTATTTGTGCAAATGGCTGTATTTTTATTTTAACATCCGTGGTTCTTTGTTCCTTGTATCGGGTTGCTATTTAACCAATAAACTGTAATTGATCTGGCGCCCGATGTAGCCAAAAAACGGGCAGCTCACTTTATTTACGACCCTCATTGCAACTCAAAAATTAAAGAGGGAGGATAAGAACAACCCGATTAGTTTGAAAAACACCATACCCTTTTTATCGCCTCATAAATCTCTACTACCGGTAATGCCTATAAGCTACATAAATATTTCAAAAGATACAAGTTGTTTTTTTTAAATCAGGAAAGTAAATTTATGAATCAGATTTTTACATATCAATTATTCTGACGTTCTTTTAATCATGCCTATCCCCTGCTAAGGTTCTTTTAAGAAAACAAAAATGCCATATTTATGTACACGCTATTAAAAAACAAAGAAGCAAAAAAAATCACCCTGACCGAAATTCCATCTTTATTTGCCGCATTAATTATCACAGAAGCGATTTATCATTTTGGTAGTTTCGTTTTGGAAATGGCGGCTTTTCTGGGTACCTGGTTCGCTATCAGTTTTATCATAAAAAAAATATTTCCCGCTTCCCCTGGCAGGGGTTCGTAACAAAATACTGCCGCGTTACCGGTCGGCAATTGACCTCCGGATCGTTCAAATTCTCCCCTGTTTTAAGATTCAAATATTACTAAAAGACTGGAATTGCATTACACGGATTTTATGCAAAAATTACACGAATTATTGATAGACAAAATACTAATTTGTGTAATCCGATAGCCATCGGATCGGGTATTATAATTCGCGTAATAGAATACGTAGTAGAGCAATTTACGGTTAACATAGCTGTAGTTTGACGCTATATATTTATTTCATTTTCATCTTATAATTTAAATGATTGTAAGAAAAAGGGAATGAATATCCATTGAAATTTTTATTAAATTATTATACCCATTTATAAAACCACACCTATGACAAAAAGAAAAGAGAATGAACCCGACAACAAAGCACGGGAACGGTTAAACGAGTTTAACAGGCAACGGCAGGCAATACCGGGAGAACAGAATGAAGAAACTACTTCCACTGAAAAAAAAGACACACAAACGGATAAAGAATGTGAGGATAATCCCTCACCTGGGCATATAAAAAAAAGTATTAAAAAATCACCTAAAAAATGAAAAAACATGAAAGGGCCATTTGATACAATGCCGGCGGCTGAAGATGCTCAGCCGGAGCAAGGTGCCGTTCACTCCAAAGCAGCAGCAGGTAAAATGCAACTGGTACGCCCACCCGGCGGAAAGGTATTGGAGCGGCTTCACCTGTTTACGGAAGAACGGGGACTACCTATGGAAACAGATGGTAGCATTTTAGAAAATAAACCTGCAGATGATACCCCGGAAACAGGTAAACAAAAAGCGAAAAAAGGTAAAGGCGCAAAGACGGCGACCGAAGCAGTTGGTGAGGGTGAAACCGATGATGGCATTACTCATGATTATGCACAATCCCTGATGAATGCATCGGCAGCATTGGAATCCGGTGCAGAAACAGCCTCTGCTGAAGAGGCGTTTACAGCAAGAGAGGTTGAATCCGGTACCAGTACGGCTCCTCCGGCCTCACCACCCACCGGAATCGGGCCACAGTGGCGGTATATCGGTCCAAACGGCATGCCCAACGGGCAGACTTATGGAGATAAAAGGGTAATGGTTTCAGGAAGAGTTGCTGCGTTGGTAATTGACCCCTCAAACAGTAATCATCTTTTGTGCGGATCGGCGGGAGGTGGTGTATGGGAGAGTTTTAACCGGGGAGTAAACTGGGCACCGCGTACAGATTATATGCCTACCCTAACAACCGGTGCATTGGCATTTAATCCATCCGCACCGGCTACCGTGTATTGCGGTACTGGAGAGGGTAATTTCTACGGAGGCCAGGGAGCCGGCATTTTACGATCTACCAATGGAGGTACCACCTGGGCTTTGCTTACCGCCAATCCATTTGTAGGGAAAGGATTTTATGACCTGGTTGTTGACAAAGCAAACGGAAATCACTTATTGGCTGCCACAACAGGTGGAATTTATGAGTCAACAAATGGCGGTACCATTTGGGCACAGCGCAGGGTACAAAGATGCTGGAACCTTTCTATGCATCCAAACGGTGGACCTGCATCGGAAGTACTGGCAGGTTGTAGTGACGGGCTTTACCGTTCTGTAAACGGAGGTACAACCTATGCCAAAGTGAATTTGCCGGGCAGCCCTGCCTCCTTTGACCGGTTGACGGTTGATATCTCAAAATCTAATCCCGCGATTGCCTATGCGTTTGGCGCATTGGGAGCTACTGCCTATTTATACCAAAGAACCGCAGCCGGTACCTGGGTAAGCATTGCAAAACCTGGCGGACTTTCCACAGGGCAGGCTTGGTACGATTGGTTCCTGGCCGTTTCACCTGATAATCCTTCACAAATTTACCTGGGTGCAATAGAAGCATACAGGGGAACATTTTCAGCCGGAGCCTGGACATGGGTGGTAATCAGCAACAAGGCTGGTGACGATATCCATCCCGACCAGCATTGTATTGCAATAGATGTTACCAATGCCAATAATATTTATATCGGTAACGATGGTGGGGTATTTGGCTCTACCAACCGGGGAATCAACTGGACCTCCCTGAACAATACCCTGGGTATAACGGAAATTGAATACATGGCCCATGACCTCGGTTCTATCAGGTGGCTGATGGCCGGCACCCAGGACAATGGTACCTGCAGGTATACCGGCGCCATAAACTGGGACCATATCGCCGATGGCGATGGAGGAGATTGTGGGGTAAACAGGGCTAACCCCAATATTGTTTACCACACCTATTACAATATGGGTATGGAAAGATCTGTAACAAAAGGGAATTTCGGATCTTTTAGCTGGATATTCCCTGCTATACCGGCTGGTTATTCCAATCTTTTTTATCCACCTGTTGAAGTATGCAATGATACCGTGGCAATGGCCGGTCAAACGGTTTATATCTCACGAAACCAAGGTACCAACTGGAATAATATCGGCCTGCCTGCAGGATGCGTAGGATCTTCCATGTATATGCCCAACCCCAATAATGTGTATGTGGGTTGTACCAATGGCAGGATATTCCGCATCACCTGGACAGGGGCTGCATGGGCTGCTGCGGTGGCGCTTACTACTCCACGGGTTAATGCCTGGATTAGTGATATCTATGTTGATGCCGGAAATCTAAACCGGGTATGGGTTACGTCTACTTCTATTGGTGGCGCCAGGGTATTCCGCTCAGACAATGCAGGTGTTGCATGGCTTGACCGGACGCCGGGCCTACCCAATTTACCCATCTCATCCATACAGGTAGACCCTGGTAATGCTAACCGGGTATGGGTTGCCGCAGACGTAGGAGTTTACCAGTCATTTAATGCAGGTGCCACCTGGACTGCTTTTGCCAACGGATTACCCAATGCATTGGCGGTAGATCTTTTATATCACCAGCATGCAAGGGTGTTACGGGTTGCTTTGCGCAACAGGGGTGTTTGGGAAATTCCGGTAGACGGACCGCTTGCCGCCCCGGTTTGCGGAGTACAATGGAACGGTACGTTAAATCCTAACCAAACCCAAACCTGGTTTACGTTTAACTGGCCCGCTACCTGGCACATGCTATGGACCGTGATGCCGGTAAGCCCTGCACCAGGAGCAAAAATTACCTGCAAAGTGGCAGTGGAACGGGGAGGTTCGGAGTTCGCGACCTATTGGATTACCGTAACCAACCTAACCAATCAAACAGTAAACTTTCAGGGCAGGTATGCCATATTAAGCTATCATTAACCGATTAAAAAATTTCAATTATGAGCACAGGAGTTCAATTTACAGGAACGTTAACACCTAATCAAACGCAAAGCTGGTTTACATTTAACTGGCCTACCGCCTGGCATGTGGTATGGTATATGATGCCTCAAACTCCCGTTACCGGAGCCAAACTCGACTGGAGTGTGAGTGTGGAAAAAGGTGCAGGCACTGTTTGTACCTATTGGATAACAGTAAAAAACCTTACCGCTAATACCATTACTTTCGAGGGACGTTATGCGATTTTAAACTAATAAATTCAACCGATCATGAGAATAATAATTGAGTTGGATGGGAATAATCCACCCGAAATAAAAAAGTCGTATCCGGGAGAAGGTGAACAGCCAGGTACTTATCTGACAGGTACCACATCAGCACCGGTTGATGCAGGATTTCCCCGTATTCCGGAACCGGAATCATTCCCTGTTCCTGAAAACGAAATTGCTGAAACCAATATGGGGGCTGTTTCGGACAGTACCGATAATCCCGGTATCGATGCCGGCGGGTATAACGCCAATTCATCTGGTACAGAAATTAATATGGCCGTTTCATCATATCAAACTGAACTGGCAAGTGCCGTTTCTTCCGGATCTGCAATGGACGCAGGAGCAGCCAACATTGAGGACGCCACATTTACCAGTGAGACAGTTTCCCAACAGGATTCGGGCGATATTATATTTGACAGAAGCAATGCGATTGATGCAGGAGCATTTACAAATACGGAGTCCGATATTATCTAAAATGGATTGAATACAGTAATTAACTGGTGGTGTTCACACAACTACCACCAGTTAATTTACCGTCATTATGGTCGGTATTTATGTTAGCGGCATTTATATGAACTTTTTTTCATTGATAAAACTTTTGGCATTTAGCCTCTTTTTTTCCGCCATTAATTCTTTTGCTCAAAACTGTGATTGCGATTCTCTTCTTAATGCCCGCACGATCCAATCCATGAAGCGGGTAAAAAATGCTGATAGCTTTAAGTTCATAAATTATCACAAAAAAGGTGTTATCAAATCAATTGAGGAGAAAGATAAAATATCAAAATTACTTACTGCAGATAGTGCCTGGATTCCTTTATCTGACCCTGGGGATCTTGTTACAATAAAATTTTTTAGTTTAGATTTATTGGCAGGACGCGAGATAAACTATTTGGACGGCGTCATAATTGATTCTGCCAAACTTGCATCCTTATCCCGCGATGAAGCCTTCCGTCTTATAAAGATATATTCCAATAGTCAGGCAATAAGGCTTAAATATCTTGCTAAAAATATTGATTTGACTGATGAGTATTTTGAAGTATATTTTAATGTGGAAGGGAATGTTATTATGTCGCCAACCGTTTGCAAAAAATCGCATTGTGATTTAATAGACAACTTAATTTCGTATTTTCCTTATTTAAAATAGACTAATATCAATTTTATAGATACCTTTTGTCGCAAGGCTGATGGCAAGTAAGTCATCAACTAAAAATTGCTATCCTACCAAGGTTCCGGGCACCACGGTAGAAATAGCTTCTGTTAACAAAGCGGATGCTTCTGTTCAATCACCCTGTCCACTTATTTCCCCTTTTTTAATAAGGGTCATATCTGTTGCCTGGTATTGTTCGCTGTCCATATTTGCAACTCAGTTGGGTGGCTGCACCACACTTTTACATAAGCATAATCATACCGACCCCGGAAATCGATAGGCGGAAAAAATTTTGTAACAGGCTCTGCCATATTGCTCCAAAGCATTTTCTCCTTTTCATATACGGGAATCAAAATTTGGGGAATTATTTCCCATCTTGGCTATTGAAGCATTTTATGACGCCGTACCGAGCGTGCAGCTACCTAATTAATTCATGGCACGGATTTTACAGCCATTTCATATTGGCAGTTCCGGCCTTTGCTCGTTATCATCTCTCCTGCACCGGAATTAAACCCGCTCAATAAAAAAATATGGATATAATGAATGATAATACTACCGGCACAAATACAGAAGGCCTATACCCAAACCTGCCGCTGAAATGTTTAACTGCCACGTCAATCATTGGTGACAAAGTGCGCAATAAGGAAGGGGAACACCTGGGACAAATAAAAGAAATTATGCTGAATGTTCAAACAGGCGAAATTGAATACTTCATCATTGAATTTGGCGGATTTCTTGGTATTGGTGAAAAGTTTTTTGCCAT
>JANOEQ010000011.1:0-61886 GCA_031441485.1 Chitinophagaceae bacterium | reverse complement strand
CGCCCCTCTTTAACCATTCTTTATCCCAGGTGGCACCCAGGTAAATTAATTCTGACCGCTCATGCACAGCAGGGCTAACCGGGTTGGGATCATACGTGGCTGGTGCATCCCCGAAATCGCATTTTGGCCGGAACGGTTCTGAACCATCACCTGCATTACCTGCCCAGGCTGGTGGCACAGGGTCTCCGGGAACGGCGGCTACAGTTAACCTGATTTTGGAACTTATCACCCCGGTATTGTATATCCATAAAGAATCATACGCCATGTAAGTATTACCTGCCCAGCTCAAACCGGCCTGGCCGGAATACTTCTGGCCGGGAGACGGATTATTATACCTGACAGCCGCACCTGTCATCATATCAAAATGCGTATAGGAACTATTGGCATAATTGGCACCCACCCTGGCTGAATTGTAACTAATAAGTACACCATCTTTTACAAGGATATCGGCCCAGTCATGAATGATATTTCCGGCTCCATCGTAGGCATTAGTACTGTGAACCTGGCAGGCGCTTACAGGGTTTTGAGACGCATCAAAATCAATACGCCATACCATTGATTCCCTCGTATTGCCGGCGCTGTACTGTCCTCCTTCTATTCCAAAATATAACTGGCCGTTATAAAATGCTGCAGCAGCAGACTCAACACCCGCATTAAAGGTGGCAAAACCCAGCGTTGCTGAGATGTCTGCCAGTACAACAGAGATTACTGATGTATTAAAATCATATTTTTTCAGTACTTTATTGGTCCGGTCCAGTGATACATTCTCTGAAATATAATAAAGCAGTTTATTTGTTGCATCATACGCAAATGAATTGACGTATGTTTTGGCGATATCCGTAAACAGGAATCTCGAAACGGCCGTAGCCGGATCTACCATATAGACTGAATTATTATCCGGTGTGATAATAAAGTAATCAGGCTGATTTTGTGTGGGGCCGGTAAACGGCTGGTTGTTTAAAGTCTGATGCCAGTTGGTGGGAAAACTCCCCGTTACACAGGCAAAGATATCTGAAAGCCAGAAATTGGTATTACCCCCAATCGTTGTACAGGTAATCGTTATTGTTTTAACAGGGTTTAGCGCTGTGCCGGGAACACCAATGGTAACAGTACCCCTGTTATCATTATCAGGTATAGTGGTATTGGTAAGGTCAGAAATTGTTTTAAAGGGAGCGCCTGCAACAGTTAAAATGGTTACACCCTGGGGTACTGCATTTACAGCGATCGGGGCAACTGCCGGATCTGCAGCATTAACAGTTATCACCGCGTTTCGGTCAATGCTGTAAAGAGTAAAATTTACATTTCGTACAGGAGTGGCGAATGTAATGGTAATTGTTTGCCCATTTGCAGTGGGGGTAAACTGCGCATCATGACCGGTATATCCTGCAATATCACCGGTATGGGTGGCATTTTCCCCTTTTACAATACCTGCAGCTGAAGTTACAATAGAAAAACTGTTGGGGCCAAGTGCAAACCGCTGGGTTTGTTCCTGTGCATTGGAAACATAGGTTTGATTACCACCGCTAACATACCCGTAAGGCGCTACATTGAGGCCCGCGTTGTAGTAATACTCAAGGTTATCCCAGTTTGCCTGTGCCTGTGTATATGAGGCAGGGCATTGTGCCGACAGTTTGCTGATGGGTATTGTAAATAAAGTAATAACTGTTACTAACAGAAAATAAAATTGTTTCATAGCTCAGATTTGGGCCAACGGCTTTTTTAAGAATTAGATTTCTTGTAAGAAAGTCGATAGCTTTTCACCTGGCTACAATTACACAACACAGCACATTGACTTTTCTCCTGCAAAGTGTGAAGATTTACTTAGCAATACAACTATAACGTAAATTTTCAAACAGAAAAAAGTAAAAATTCACTGCCTTAGCGTAATAGTGTCATCTCCAAAGAGTATGTTTACTAATTGAACATGCACAATTTAAAAAAAATAAAGGAACCCCTTTATTTCCAGGGAGGCCCGGCAGTAACTACCTGCCATAATAACTGGTGATTTATCTCAATTTCTTAAATTTAGATGTAAAAATATTTTGAGCTACTTGAATTCTTATAGACTATAAACCTTCCGGGAGATTAGCTATCCTGAATATGTAATCGCGGTTGGTTAGATTTCATGAAATTATATTTTACCGGTTTTGAATTATTATTTTATGCTTTACATTGAGCAGATAAGATTGTAATTTATCTTTAAGTATATTTTAATTTATTAAAAACCCCTACCTGTTAATAAGCTAAAACACTTAGTGTCTGTTGCAATTGCGAAGATGGTAATTAGTTTTCTACTTAGTAAGGTAAAAACCCTGGGAAATATGCTGTATTTTTTCCCGTAGTTATTACGGGGATTTTTACGACAGCAGGGTTTCTTTGCTGGTAGGTCAGCTCACTGCTGTTATACATGATAAAAATGAAATGAGGGGTTCACTTCAGGAAAGTGTTGATGAATTAAAAAATAGCCGGATATTCAGAATTGTTTCGTAAGGCGTACCCTGATGAACCGGAATCGCTAACTACATTTACTATTACCAACGCCACATCACCTTATATCCGTTCTCTTACTTCGCTAAATTCCCGTTTCAATTTATATATGTGGGGAGGTAATAACAAGCTATTGGATGCCGAAAAAAGTGGGAGTACCCTTTTTGCAGGAAAAGCAAAATGTGCCACCTGTCACTACATCCCGTTATTCAATGGCTTAGCCCCTCCTTTTTTTGAAGAACCCGAATCGGAAGTAATAGGCGTACCATCCAACACTTCAAAGAGTAATGCAAAGCCTGATAGCGATTTTAGGAGTATAATTTTACCAAATCCCAGCTCCATAAATATTCATTTAAACACTCCTCTCAGAAATATTGAACTTTCTGCATCTTATATGCATAACGGCGTGTATAAAACATTGGAGGAAGTTGCGGAATTTTATAATAAAGAGGCGGAAAGGGCTTGAAGATTGCACCATCAAATCAAACCCTTCAGTTTGGTAAACTAAGCTTATCGAAAAAGGAAATAACTGATATTGTTACATTCATGAAGGTACTGACGGATAGGTAGTGTCCCAGTTTGAACCACATAGGTCATAGCAATCATAGAAATACACACATAGGGTTATTCTATGTGTGTATTTCTATCTGATCTATGACCTATGTGGTTCAAAATTGCAAGAAAGGAAATTAAAAATTCAAACTGGGACACTACCGACGGATACTACTTTCCGGCAATACAGGTGAAATCATTATTTTTACTGCAATCTTTAAATTATGAGCCAACAAAAACCAATTATAGGCATCAGTTGCGGTGATCTGAACGGTATCGGTATTGAAATAATTATTAAAACCTTTGCTGACAGCCGCCTGCTGGAACATTGCACCCCGGTCATTTTTGCTTCCAACAAAGCCATTAATTTCTACCGAAAGTCAGTACCGGAGATGAACCTTACTTATTCTATCATCAAAGATTTCAGCCGGATCAATCAAAAACAGGTGAACCTGTTTAACTGCTGGGAAGAAGATGTGCAAATAACACCTGGTCAACTTACAGATACCGGTGGAAAATATGCTGTTCTTTCTCTGCAAACAGCGGTGGCGGCTTTAAAACAACAACAGATTAACGGGTTAGTTACAGCCCCAATTCATAAAAAAAATACCCAGTCTGCCGAATTTAATTTTACCGGGCATACGCCCTATTTAAAGAGTGTATTTGCCGCAGATGATGTGGTAATGATGCTTTGTGCAGGGAATTTCAGGGTGGCACTGGTTACCGAACATGTACCCGTTGGCGAAGTAGTCAAACATATTACCAAAGAAAAAATAACCAGCAAACTGAAGATCATGCACCGGAGCCTGCAAAAGGATTTCGGCATAGACAAACCCCGGATTGCGATATTGGGACTAAACCCCCACGCCGGTGACGAAGGATTGATAGGCAACGAAGAGGAAACCATCATCAAACCAGCTATTAGGGAAGCAAAAAATAATAACATGCTTGTGGTGGGCCCCTATAGTGCCGATGCCTTTTTTGCCCGTCGCCAATTTGAAAGTTTTGATGCTGTACTGGCTATGTATCACGACCAGGGGCTTATCCCTTTTAAAGCGCTGGCATCTGGTGAAGGCGTAAATTATACAGCTGGTTTACCAGCCGTAAGAACATCACCGGACCATGGAGTGGCATTTGATATTGCCGGAAAGGACAAAGCAGATAATTCTTCTTTTTTAACCGCCGTTTTCGAATGTATTGATATTATCAACCAGCGAAACGGCTATGACGACAACCGCAGAAATCCCATGCGTAAAATGACACCGGCCATACTGGCCAATGCAAAGGATGAGATAATAGAGGAGTAATAATAATTCAATTAAATACTGAATCGGGTACTCCTTTATTAATCACATAACCGGAATAAGATATTTCCACTTTACCCTTTCGGTCCTTCATTTTCTCCGCATTATCCCTGCCGGTGCCATTGTCATAGTCAATAGTGATGCCCTTGGGTAATTTATAATCCTTCGTATTGAATGTAAGCTCCACTTTATCGGGCAAGCCATACGCTGCATACGTCTTATAGCTCATGACTAATTCGTACGTGCCGTTCTCTTTGGTACTGATGACAGATTTTTGCACCAGCAGCTGTGTCTCGTCTATATATAATGTGGCACGGGTTATACTTTCATCATCACTGAGTGGAAAAATTTTCACCACCTTACAATCCACCCCATTCACTTTTTCGGTACCGGATGCCACGGCTTCAAAATTGTTCAGCCCCAGCACATTGTTCATATTAATATTCACCGATCCTTTGGGGATAAAGGAAATGCCACTTTCGTTTTTTATTTTAAGTTTGTCCGGCCGCTTATAATAAATTTTTACAGTGGCAACCGGCGCTTTTATAAATACCACATTGGTCTTCATCTTGCCGGTAGCAGTATAATCATTCACCTTGTCGTATTTTGTTTTTACTTTTTGCAACAGCTCTTTTACTTCCTGTGCCTGTGTAAAAAAACCTGTTGCAAGAAACAATATCAATCCAAAATATTTTTTCATCTTCTTTCGTTTAGCTTAGTATGTCTTTCTTGTTAAAATACCTGATGCTGATAAGCAGGAATAAACCAATATAACCCACCAGTATCAGCCCGCTTCGCACCAGGGCAGCCGGGTTTTCTATAGACCCGTTTATGGTGGCACCTTCCACATTCTTATCCACATAAAAAAACCCTTTCCAGCCCAGCATGTGAGTGGTAAACGACCAGGGGTTTATTGTTTCTTCAAATATGGGTACCCTTAATTGCTGCACAATGGTAAATACAATCACTACACAAACAGTGGCTACAATGGGGCCGAGTGAATTTTCTGAAAAAGCAGAGAACATCAGTGCCATAGCGGCAATGGTGGTCAATGCAAGTGCCGCAAAAACAAAAGCGGCAATGAAACGCCAGAACACATCTGCCTGGTTGATAATATGTAAATCGTTTTCTTTAAACACCACCAGGTCTTCCCTGCCAAAAAGCAGGATACTGCCCAATAAGGCAAAAAAAGCCATCCATATCAATAGCAAAATAACATACACGGTACTGGCTGAAAATTTGGCCAGTACTAATTGGGTACGGGTAACAGGTTTGCCGGCCAGTAACCGAAGTGTACCCAGGTTGGCTTCACCGGAAATCATATCGCCCGCTATCAATGCCACCAACAGGGGTACATGTATAAGTATCATGTGAAGCACAGCCACACATACAAAGTATCCGTTCAGAATCTTATTATAAGGAATATCAAAAGTGTCTGCCTGGCTGTCAGTAAATAACTGCACAAAGTCTTTTCCATTTACTTTGAGTGCAAACTGAACCAGTATAATAATAAGTGCAATAGCGCCAAAGGATATAAATGTCCTGGGGCGTTTAAATATTTTGAACAGCTCTATGCGGAGTATCGTTAAAAACATTTACTCTTTTGTTTGGGATAAGAAATAATCTTCCAGGGAATGAATGGGCCGGATACTTAATACCCGGATACCCCGATCCACCAACTGCTTATTGAATTCAGGTATTCCGGTTTTGTCAAATTGCAGGCGGATGGTTCCATTTACCGGTTGTTTTACTGCATCTTTCCAAGCGGATTGTTGAATAAATTGCAGGGTGGCATTGTTATCAGTCGTTATTAATTCTATAACTGATTGCGCCGGATTCAGCAATTCCTGTACATTTCCTTCCACCACTTTCTTTCCTTTATTAATGATAAGCATGCTATCGGCCATCAATTCCATTTCACTCAGCAAATGCGATGATACCAGCAATGTTTTGCCCTGGTCTTTACTTAGATGAATGATCATATTGCGCATATCTGCAATACCCTGCGGATCGAGCCCGTTGGTTGGTTCATCCAGTATTATCAGTCGTGGGTCATTAATTAATGCACAGGCAAGGCCCAGCCGTTGCTTCATTCCCTGCGAATAGGTTTTTACTTTGCTTCCGGCCCGCTCTGCCAATCCCACCATGTCAAGCTGCTGCATCAGTTTTACCACAGGAAGTTTTATTCCGCTGAGCCTGGAAAAAATTTTGATATTCTCTAAAGCCGTTAAGTATTTATAGAGATCCGGCTTTTCGATTATGGCCCCTGTTTGGCGAAGTATTTCTTTGCGGTGCTTCCGCAGGTTTAATCCGAATATTTCTATATCACCATCTGTTGGCGTTATCAAAGTAAGCAACATCCGTATAGTAGTGGATTTGCCGGCCCCGTTCTGGCCTAAAAATCCATATACCTGGCCTTCTTGTACAGTAAATGAGAGATCATCTACTGCTTTTACATCTTTAAAATCCTTAGTTAGGTGGTTTACCTTTATTATTTCGCTCATCCTGATTAATAACGGCCAAATGTACTATTCGTTCGCCATATAGCCGGTTCTTTAACAACAAATTGTACCCTCTTACTGGAACAGGCATTCTATCGCTATTTGCAGGATTTACTAAAAAAATATTGGGGAAATACTTGCAATTATCACAGTTAGATAGTAGGTTTGTTCCTGATTCGCATCACGGCATATACCCTGGTAAATCTACGATAAACATCCGTACCTGTATCCCCGGTTCATCCCCCGACACAAGTACATGCATTCAAGATTTTTTTTCGGTATTATGATTTTCTGAAGAAAAATCCAGCATTTCTATAAGAACCTTAAACCGATTTCCCTGTACTTCTTCGTGAGTTGAAGCACCGGGTCAAAAACCCCTACGAAATGATAAAATACATCTCTTTGCTTTCTATTCTGGCATTCCGGCTATTTTACCAGCCATTTGCCACAGAGGCGCAGATTGCCCCTTTTGCTGTTATTGAAAACCGCACACCTCTGCCGGCTCCGGCTCCGTTAGCCATACCTGCACAATTGCTGGATTTTAAAGGCAGCGTAAAAAACAATAAAGTAATGCTCAATTGGGCTGTGGGAGAAAATGAAAGCGCAGACCTGTTTGAAGTGGAAAAAAGTACCGACGGAATAAACTTTAAAATGGCAGCACTTGTGTTTGGAACAGATAAGTCAGCCACCGCCAAATATGAATTTTATGAAAAAGCGGGCAACCAAAAAGTCCGGTACCGCATCAAGCTCGTAAATAAGAATAAGAAAGCAGAATATTCGCCCGTGGTGGAAATTAATCCTGCGGCATAAAAACTCAAAACGCTTCCATGGCCAAATCTTTTAAAAAGACATTGAAAGAAGGATATAACCGCCTCAAAAAAGTGCTGAAAAAAGTAATTGAGCCAAAAAAGGAACAGGCGATGCCTTCATTGATATTGGAGCCTGTTCGAAACAGAAACTACTGAAAGCGTTAAACATCTTATACGCTTAGAGTACAAACGGAGAAGAAGCCTCAGCCAGCTGGCGGAGGTTTTTCCATTTTATACCTGAATGTATTTTCCCTGCGGGGAAAGTTATTTTATTCTTTAAAGCTTTTACTTGAGAATTGATTATTGCGTATTGAATATTTTAGGAGGGAAATATTCAATAATCACTACACAATATTCACGTACATCCTAATGTGCATTACTGCATTAAACTGTGCAACCGGTATCATCCTTTACCCAGATAAGACTGCAGGCTGGTTACATAATCCTCAAAAGCGCTGATCCCATGCTTTGTTATTTTACAAACTGTCAATGGATAGTTGTCTTTGAATTGCTTGGTTACATCAATGTAACCGACATCTTTCAGTTTTTGTATCTGCACACTCAGGTTGCCTGCTGTGGCATTGGTCTTTTCCCGTATAAAAGTAAACTCTGCCTCCTTCACACTTATAAGGAGCGACATCACTGCCAGGCGCAGCTGCGAATGTAATATGGGGTCCAGTTCTTTAAACATTGGCCTGGGCGAGTTCTTTTTTTGCTTTCCGGTAGTCCTTTTCCATAATGATACCCGGTATAAACCATGCTAAAATTGAAGACAATGCAATTAATATCAAATCAATTTTTATGGTGGTATACAGGGTAACAATACAACATACCCAGCAAAATAAGCCACCCCATAACATAGGTTTGAATTTCATACTTACGCCGGTTACAAAAGTGGGCAGGCCGTACAACAAAAGAAAAAAGGAAGAATTGAATTCATAAAACCTGAAGGAAGGGGAATGCCCGGTCAGTTGCTGATACTCGTCTGCCACCGGCTTCCAGGCGCTGTACATGGCACTGGTGGTATAAATCATCAGGAAAATGCAAATGCCAAAACCCATCCATAAATAATCCATAAATTCATCACCATACGATTTTACTTTTCGTTCTTTCTTTTCCCGGATGGTAAAATAAATTTGCGGAAT
Source organism: Chitinophagaceae bacterium (assembly GCA_031441485.1). Lineage (GTDB taxonomy): Bacteria > Bacteroidota > Bacteroidia > Chitinophagales > Chitinophagaceae > JJ008. Next base: position 53,088 of record JANOEQ010000011.1, on the reverse strand, counting down.
GACAGCCACAAACGTAAGCAGGTAAATATCGAAGGGCAGTTTATAATTAAACTGTATTTCTGAAAGCCTCGTCAATGAACAAACGGCAATAACAGCCCCCCACATAATAGCGGCAATGCCTGTATCATGACAGGCATCTTTTGCTTTGTTAATCATCCGGGTAATAAGGTCAAGGCTTTCCTTTTCTGTTAATTGTTTTTCGGGTTGTTCCATACTCAACTATTAATTATTATACTGAATTATTTTTATGCCGCAGCATATAAGCAGGAATGATATAGCTGACTAAAATAGCGGCTGCAGCGATCAGCATTTGGTAATCATATTCCACATAAGCGGCGCCGACAGCCAGCACTGAAGCAATACTGCCACCCACCACCAATGGTCTGAAATGCAGAATATTGCCAGATACAAAGGTACCCAGGCCATACAGCATGATGAAAAAAGGGAATACCGTTGTTTCCCATCCTGCTTTTGAAAGTATCATGCTTAATACAAAGTAACTGATCCCCATCCCAATCCACAGGTACTTAATGCTGTCGCTTATATAGGTCTTCACTTTTTTTATCTTCTCCGCTTTAATACTGTTATAGACTGAAAATACAACCCCGATAATTATTACTAACCATACCAGGTAATGTTTTTCGTATTTGAAGAGATGCTTCAGCACAAATTGTGCTGTGCAGGCAACAAAAGTGAGCCAGCCCCAAACGAGAAAGTAAATACTGTTGTCTGACATATCCTGTTTGGTCTTACTGATCATGGATTGAATCAGCTGCAGGCTTTGTTCCGGGGAAAATTTTTCGTTTGTCATATCAGTCGTATTGTTGGCATAAATGAATTTTAAATATAATTCTTACCAAAAGCCGCAATGACGTAAGGTCATATTTTCAGATTTTTTTTCTTTGCGCCTTAGCTTCTTTGGATGACTTATTCGATTTTTGCAACAGCATCCTTTATATTATTTAATCAGTGAAAGGAAATATCCAATCTGTGATCTTCCCCAGTTGGGAGCGATACTGCTTTCAGGCTTATACGTTTCAAAAAGCGTTTGTGCTTTTTCAAATAGTATTTTGGCCTCGGCTTTGCTGCCGCCAAATTGCTCCGGCGTGTAGAATTTGTCCTGTGCTTCCAGTATATAAATTCTCGGGTTACCAGCGTTAGCCTCTTTGGCTTTTGCAAGTGCAGCCTCAGCCAATGGGCCTTCTGTCATATACCTTGACATTGCGTTTCCCATCATTCTTAAACCATGAATCATCTTTTGAATACAATAGATCTCTGTGTTTCCTTTGCCCAGTTCAACAGCCCTGTTCAGCAATTTCTCTGCTTTATCTGCATAGGGGTCGGTAATGGCGCTGTTATCGCCAAAACTGCCATCCTGCGGCATGGAAAAATTTCCAGCCATTACATTACAATACGCGGCATAATAGAACGGCAGCCATTGTGTTTTTTCTGCATCGCCAATTCGCTCAAACGTGTTGGCCATTTCTTTCCAGGTGTCAGCCGTGTTATTGGAATCCAGTATGGTAACTTTGGCTTCCATAGCTTTCACATATTTTTCACTCTGTGCAAATGTTGCGGACATCAATACAGATGCCATTAAAACAAATAAACCTTTTTTCATTGTATAAAATTTAATTATTGACGAATTTATTATTGTTTGCGTTTCAATTTTTCATACTCTTTTTCTACACTGTTTTCTTTGGGATAACGAAAGGCTTCAAAGTACTGAATTACAATGGCAATTCCCCAACCCGCTGTTGGCCATACCGGCCAGGGTATACCGCCTGAGTATTTGCCTTTTATGGTAAGTAACCATATCAGCCACAAAAAAGCATTAATTACCAGATATGTAACCAGGTCTCTTTTAAACCCGGCCCTTTTTTTGGCGATAGCCCAGAGTCTTGGGTCTTTTTCTCCGGGGTTTAGTGAATGCTGCTCCATATTATAAGACTTTATTTTTTACAATCCATTATTAATTACTTCATCGCTCCTGTCCACACCAAAGCTGATAAAGGCGCCGAGGAAAATAAACATTCTTGATGTAGGTACTATTGCTTCCTTACGACTGCCATTATACGAATACTGGTAGCCATAGGTTTGTTTGATATTGAAAATATTACTTACCTGCAACACATACACCGCAAATGATTTTGCATCTTTTTTGCCAATGGAAGGAAGGTAATTGATGGCAAAGCTTACGTTGTGATAATCAGGAATGGTTCCCCTGTCGTTGAATTTATAACCGGATCCGTCTTTCCCGATATTATAATACGGGCGGCCGCTGCTGTAGTTATACGCTACGTTAAAATTCATCTTCAGTTTCTGCACAAATTTTTTGGTAATCAGTGATGCGGTGTGTTTTGCCGCAAAATTGGGCGTAATGGCCATTGGGAAATTTAAAAAATCCCTTTTGGTATCCAGGTAAGAATAAGATATCCAGTAATCGAAATTCTTGATTGTTTTTTTATCCCTCCAGAAAAATTCTATCCCCCTGGCATCGCCAAAGCCATTGTTATTAACGGCAGCATCCGTGAAGCCCACAATATCAGTCTTTACCAGGTTATCATACTTTTTATAGAAAATCTCCGCCCGGAATGTTTGCTGGTTGATTGATTTTTGATACTGGGCAATATAATGAGTGGCTTTCATAAAGGTGAGGGCATTGGGGGATGGCAGGTATCTCCGTTCCGGATTTTGGTAAAAAATTCCATAGGCCAATGATGCCTGGCTGCCCTTACCAATTTTATAGGCCAACGAAAGACGGGGAGCGATATTTACTTTGGACAGCAGCGCTGAGTGTTCAAACCGTACACCTCCCTTTACTGCAATATCATTGGTGGCATATACATCACCCTCGGCAAATAAGGAGGTGATATGTTCTTTTAAAGAATTGGGGTATGACTGGTTGGTATAATCGGTATATACGGTTTTATCAATGCTGTAATTATATTCAGCGCCAAAGCGAAAAGCACTAAGTCCCTTTAGTTTTTTTTCCAATACTGTTTTGGCATTGAAATAGTTTCCTTTTGTATCCACTCCAAATTTTTTGAATTCAAGGTTTGAAAGCACCACGTCATTCTTCGCCTGGGTTTGCATGGACCCGTTAATATCGTCCTTGTTATTAGTATAGGAAACGCCAATATTGATCTTCCACTTTTCAGGCAGGTTTTCTTTCCAGGCCAGGTTATGATAATGGTTGGTATTGCCGATAGCAAACAGATCGAGGTAGCCTAATGAATCAATACTGTTAGTGGTAAAGGCCAGTTTATTACTGCTGAAGTACCCATAATATTTCAGCATGCCCGTTTTAGAAGTTTTGATACGAAAGTTGGCATCAGCATTATGATAAGCGGGTGCTATAGAATAATCCTGTTTTTGTTTGATAATGGCAAAAGCAAGACCAAGGTTTGTGTAACTGTAACTGGCCCCAAAAGATGATCTTTTATTCTTTGATAACTGCTGATAACCCAGGCTGCCGCTCAATGGACTAATACCAAGATTGGCAGATGATTGCTCCGGCAGATCAATTGATTCTAATATCAATGCAGATGAAAGTGCCTGCCCATATAATGCTGAGTAACCGCCTGTACTGAAAACTGTTCCCTTAAATATAAAGGGGGAGAATCTTCCAAACTGTGCTACGTTAGGCACACTACTAAAGAAAAAATTATTTACTAATGTGCCATCTATAAAGGTTTTTGTTTCAGCAGCAGTACCACCTCTTACAAACAGCCCTTCACTTTCTCCTACCTGCTGGGCGCCCGGCAATGTTTTTAAGGCCCCGGTAATATCACCATTGGCGCTGGCTGTAGTTACTATGTCAATAGGGTCAAGCACAGTTGCGGCCCTTTTTCTGTCGCTGGCTTCAAAAGTACCGGCAGACAGCACCACGGCAGTCAATTCACTTATCTCCTGCTTTAGTGTTGCATCAATACTAAGGGAGGTATTTTCAATTTTAACCGGTTGCTCTATCGTTTTGTAACCAATATTTGAAAACACCAGCAATTGCTGACCCTTTTCACTTGTTTTAAAGGAATATTTTCCGGCAGAATCGGAAGTAGCCCCATCATAACTGTCCTTGATAGAAATACTGGTACCGGAAATTGGATTATTCTTATTATCCTTTATTATACCTTTTATTACCACCTGGGCTGAAATGTTTTGAAATAATCCTGCCAGCATCAAAACAAGGGTTCCCTTTTTAAAATAGCTCATAAACATCAAATTAGAACACAAACGTAAAGTAGTTTACATTATAAACCAAATATTTTTCAAAAAAAGTCCCGCCCCCTTCGCTGACCGAAGAATGGCGGGACGGATGGAACCCCTATAAAAAGTATCTTATTGCTTAACTATCTTTTGCTGAGCTATTTGCCCTTCGCAGCTAACACGAATTACATACATACCGGGTGACAGTGCTGCTATATTTAAAGTCTCTGTCTGGCTGCTGTTAGCTGACTCGTTTCTCTTTACCGTTTGCCCGTTAAGTGCAACCACCTCATAAGTAAGTTTTTTATTCTGCCAGTTGGCTGGTATGGTGATGTGCAGTTCGGTGCTTACCGGGTTAGGATAGGCAAGTATGCTGAGATTGTTGGCATTTGTCTTACTGATTCTGATGATCCGGGTTTCAGATAACTGGCTTTTTTTATCGTTATCTACAGAACGAAGTCTGTAATAAATCACTCCGGATTGCACATTGCTGACATTATCTGTAAGGCTGTAATTCATTTTATCAGTGCTGTTACCATTGGCAAATACCAGGCCCACATCAGTAAAGTTTATACCGTCGGTGCTTTTTTCCACCATAAAGTAATTAAGGTTGATCTCTGTGGCAGTACTCCATTTCAGATCCACTTTATTATTCGCATTCAGCATGGCAGAAAATGAAGTAAGCTTTACCGGTAATAGATTACCAGGGTAGTTGAACCGCTTCATATACATACTGAATTGTCTTGTCGGACTAGCAGGATTGCTGGTAATCGTTCCGTACTTAATAGTAAAGGATGAAACAGCTGAATTGGAGGCCGTAAACATATTGGCCAATGAAGATGTATCAATACCAGCCCTTTCAATTCCAAGCACGTTTTGGGCTATGAAATCTCCTGGTGCAATCTGCGTAACAGAAATATCAGGTGTGGCAATCATGTAATTCATATTTCCGCCAGCTCCCATATTTACCCTTGCAAATTCTTTAAGACTATTATTTCCATCCAGATCAAGCGCAGTAGCATGTACTACAGACAATGTGACCGGGGTATTAGTACCCTTTTCATAAAATTTAATACTGAATACGGCATAAGACATCCCTATCACATTTCCGCTCTGAACAGCTGGCTGAAAAGCCTCTTTGTATCCTTGGCCATTACTGTTATCATCTATTTTATTGATCTTGGCGCCGTTTACCAGGCTGTCGATTTGTACAACTGCATCCACATTGCTTTCCACATTGGCAAACAGGTATTTAGCACCCACCTGCAAATCAGTACCTGACTGAAGCTGCGGATTGTCAAAGTTCAAACTGTTGCCACTGCCTGACTGGGCTATTGATAATTTGGAAATAATAAAGGCTGCAATTAGCAGAAAGGCTTTTGCGGCAATTTTTTTTGAAATGTTACAAGTTTTCATTGTTGTGTCGGAATTAAGATTAATTGGTACGATTGACCGAACTCATGCTTCAGATTGCTTTAGAAAAACCGACTGTCGAGTTGAAAACTATATGGGAAGAATTATCCCATTCAGATGATAGTTTGTTTCAGGGGTCGGATTTACGTTGCTTTCTTAGGATTTGTTCGATTCTGAGACAAACATAATACTAAGTCTTTTTACTTGCAAGTTTTTCACGGATTTTTTCGTAAGAATTACCGTATTTTCTGTAGTATTTTTACGATTATAATTGATATACAATGCTTTAGAAAGTTGGGAATGCAAAAAAAAATCACTCTCGATATATAATACCCCCTTCGGTGAAATAATATTTTCCGGTATTCTATATATGAATTCCGGTAAAACCATTGATCGCCATAGCGGTGTGCAGGCAATACCGGCCGGCATTGCTGGTTGTAAAACGATTATGATATGAATATTAAAAGCTTTGTGTGCATCTATGGGCTTTTGGCTTCTTTTCTAAGGCTTGTGCGGGGGTGTCTTTTAAATGATAAAAACCTCCTTACAGAGGTTTTTAAAATAGTCATAGGGAATTAAGTTATGGTGTAGAATACGGTGGCTTGTATAAGTATATTCTATTATTTTAGGTATAATCAACCAAACAGTGCTAAATTTTCCGGGGCGTTCAATGAGTATCAGAACGATGTAATTGAATAGACATTCCACGACTATCTGAACTTACTACCCATTGAAGCTTGTCCGGAATTAACCATAAACACTTCCAGAACAAAGAGAACAATTTCCTGCCATGGTTACAGAAAAATTCGCCTAATAAGTGAAAAATGGCGTTAAGCACTGTGTTATAGTCGATGAAAATTTTCAGGTACTATTTATTTAAAGAAATACTACCATGACTAGAAAAATTTAGTTGGCCACGGTATGTATTTTGTACTACAAATTGGAGTAGGAGTCAGCAATTATTTAAAAGTATCTGTGATAAAATCGTGTGAAGCAACGGTGTCTGTAGTGTGGAATTCATGCCATTGTGCTTTGCCTGCAATCCAGGAAGGGCACTTGAAATATACCACTTCCTGCTTTCCAAAGAGTCCGGGTATAGTAGCGGATATATAAGCAATGGCATCTGCTTTGAGGTCCGGTGCATTTTTGGGTTCTATTATGTAATCATTTTTTTCATAATGAGCTATAAACCTGACCCTGTCGAACCTGCCAATCACAATTTTCCTCTTAAACAATTGTATTACCAGGTCTTGCTGTTGCAAAGACGGATAAACAGTTCCATCATCAAGAATATTAAGTAAGGTCATACTCATTTAGTTAATTACACAGGGCACACTGCAACAACTCTTTACGTAGCGGTTTGTTGAGAACCCCAACACCAATATCCAGTTCTTTCTTTCAATATTCACTTTCACTGAGACAAGCTGGATGCTGAAAACATCAGGCAAGAAAAAAGTGGAAAAAGGTTTAACTGCTGACTAACTGCTTTATCAGAAAATGTATTATTAAAGAGGTGATGCAGCACTACGCCTCCAATATAAAATCTTCCACATGCCCTGAAAAGGTTTATGTAAAAGTAATAAGCATAAATACCTACATATTTTTTTTCGGTGAAATGGCTCAAATCAAAGATAAAAGAGTGGATTTGGTGGTTTACCCCGTTGGGTTACTCAGGCAGCACTGCCCAATAGCAAAGTACTATCCGGCGCCTTTCATCCTCCTCGCGGTAGTCTTTAATGGTAAGAAAGGGGTATTGTTCACCTTTCCCGAGTCCAAGAAATTCGATCTTGAAATTTTCAATCCCGGCTTTCTCACCCAGTTTTTTGAAAAACTGACTTTGTAATTGATTAATGAGTGTTTGTGCCCTTAATTCAGACAGCTTTTTATTTAGCTCCTGTTTGGTTATATCTGGCTTAGCTATCAGCCCTGCCAGTTCTGCATACAGGGGGCTTTGCGGATCGAAGCCGGTGCCGTCTGCAAATCCAAGAATAACAAGCGTTGCTTTCTGAGGCATATTCATATACCTGGCAGAAAATTTTACTACAGAATCTATTAATGGTGAAAAGGAACTGATGGCTATTTCTTCCTGATCCCGGGGGATAGCATATTTCCCGGGACCAAAAAATGCAGCAAGGTCAAATAAAGTATAGTTAGCAGTATTTATTCCATCTTCTATCATCAGGTAAACCCTATTTCTTCTCGCAATTTCCAGCCTGAAAGAATCAAGCTGTGCCAGTTTGGGAATAATAATCCTTCTATATGCCCTTTTAAATTCTTTTTTATCAGCCATCAGGCTATCCAGGCTTACTATCACTGCAGCTATTGAATCAATTTTGATATTGATCCTTCTTATCGAGAAATCAAACCTGGAATTAATAATACTGTCAATCTTGCTCGCATTCCTTTTATCCCGGGTTACAGCAGAAATTCTTTGTACTTGCCGGACTTCACCTTCCTGCCCCTGCCTGATCACATCCAGCTTCTCTTTGGCTGCAAACATTTTTCTGGCCCCAACACATGATATACCTGTTGTGCATACTAGAAAAAGAAAAAGTCGTACAATTGTTTTCATACTGGGAATATTTATTTGGGTACTGGCCTGACTGAAAAATCTGACTGGGGCGCTTTTGATATTCGCTGTAGTTTTTTCTTCAAAATATTACTATATAAAATGCTCCTGTTGTTGCCCTGGTTCAGGTCCGGCTCCCGGTTACGCCACTGAAACCGCAACGCACTGTTTACAAATGATTTCTTATCGCTGAGCAGCGCCTCTTCAGAAGACAACAGCAACTGGTCAATTGACTGAACACCGCCGGTTTCACTACCGGCTACCACCAGTGGAGAGTTGTTGTCATTCTCATATAAAGAAGAATTGTAAAAGAAAAACAGCACAGTAACCATGCAGATAATACCTGTAAACCAGATGATCTTTAAGGCCCATTGTGCCGGATGAACAAATCTCTTTTCCATTTTGGTACTGCTATTGATTACTGGGGGTGTCAAGTGGTATAATAAAAATATATAATACTGTAAAGGTAAGGAACCCGGCTACGTTTTTATCCCGCTGATTGCAATAAAATTTTTAAGCATGCCACATGCATTATTCAATTCACTGATCAGCTGTTTTACTTTTTCAGTTGCACTGTCCATTCCGGCATTTTCCGTTAACAACCTGTTCAGTTCACCCAACAGTATAACCGGCGGGGCTGCAATAGAGAATGGCGAAAGGGTGGATTTGAGATAGTGACATGCTTTTTTAAGGTCTGCAGGTTCGTTTGTTTCCAGGCAATTTTCTAACGTAATAATTTCAAGCGGAAGTTGCCTGCCCAGTGCATTCAGGATAAACAATACCCTGCTATCGTTATTACCGCAAATACTGTTCAGGTATCCCATATTCAGCCAATTATGATCAACAGGCCCGGACAGAGGCTTGCTATCTTTTTGATGCAACGCCAAATATTTTTTAAGCATTGTAATTACTTCTTCTTCATCAAGTGGTTTGGTCAGATAATCATTCATTCCTGCATCAATACACTTTTCTCTTTCACCGGGCAGCACATGGGCCGTCATGGCTATTACAGGGATAGTGGCATCGAAATCATTACGCAATAAGCGGGTGGCCGTAATTCCATCTACTTTGGGCATTTGCACATCCATGAGTACCAGGTCAAATTTTTTTTGACGGATGACACTGAGCAGTTCTTCCCCGTTTTCCACGATCTCTGTTTCCACCTGGTATTTTTCCAGTATGCTTTTTACCAGCAATTGGTTCATCTTATTATCTTCTGCCACCAGCACCCTGATATTGCTTAATGATGTCTTTTCTGCCGTATGCGCTGCGAGCAATGCTTCTTTTTCAGCAGTCCTTTGTATGATCTTTTCAAACTCCAGCTCCACGTCAAACTCAGAGCCTTTATTGATTTCACTCTTTACATGAATACTGCCACCCATGGCTTCCACCAGTTTTTTGGTTATGGCCAGACCCAGGCCCGTACCACCCTGCTGCCTGGTAAATGAATGATCCAATTGTTCAAATCGCTCAAAAATGACATCAATTTTTTCAGGGGGAATACCTACTCCGGTATCTGCCACTAAAAATCTTGCTTTTATCCGGTTTCCTCTTTCTGCAGCCAGTTGCACAGACAGGGTTACATTTCCGGTATTGGTAAATTTAATAGCATTGCTGAGCAAGTTTACCAGTATTTGCCGGAGCCGTTCAGGATCACTTTTTATTAATTCCGGCAACCGTGGATCAATTGAAAAAATAAGCTGCAGTTCTTTTTCCTGTGCCAGCCGGGTAAACATCATTTCCAATTCATTCAGTGCCTGGTTCAGTTGAAATATTTTCTTCTTCATCACCAGGTTGCCCCCTTCTATCCTGGAAAAATCGAGGATATCATTTACAATATTCAGCAGGTTTTCGCTGGCGGTGGAAATGATAGATGCATATTTCTGCTGATCTTTATCAAGAGGTGTTTGCAAAAGAACTCTTCCAAACCCTTTGATAGCATTTAAGGGAGTCCTTATTTCATGGCTCATATTGGCCAGGAACTGGTCTTTTGCTTCAGCAGATGCCAACGCCACTTTTCTCGCCTCTTCCAGGTCTTTTATGAGTGACAATTGTTTTACCTGTCTGCGGATGATGATAGTGGCAAGTACTAATATGGCCAGCAATGCCACTCCGGCCAGCAAGCGGTTCAGTAAGGATAATTGTGAGGCAGCATTGCTATTTTGTGTGATGGTGGCATTCAGGTTTTGTTCCAATCCTTTTTGAAAAGTGATGGCCGAAGCATAAATGCTGTCGCCCCAATGGCTTTGCCGAAGTGAATCTGTCATTTTTTCCCTCACGGCGGCATTTTTATTTTCTGTGGCCTGCAGTATTGCAAATGAAACATTGACCTGGTTATTTACAAATTTTAACAGTCGCTTAAAAGTGGAAACTTTTGCAGTATCATACCAGGATTTTTCCAGTACTGTGATATTATACTCAAGCCTGGTTAATGAATCTTTTAATCCCTGTTTAGAGAATACGAGGTCAGCAGTTTTTTTGCTGAGCATTTTTGATTCCAGTTCAAAAGACAGGTTTACCATTTCCTGCAGGCGATTGTTCATAGTCATGGTAATGGCAGCCTGGCTGTTGCCCTGCCCGATGCGGGAGATGGATTTTTGTGTTATCAGTTGGGCAATAGTAATGATTAAAAGCAGTGCTGCAGCCAGTAAAATAATCCATACAAAAAAACTGCCTGCTTTTTTCATGATAGCTCAGTTATAACAGGTTCAGTTTTTTCAGAAATTGGCTACGGTAAGACTCAGACAGCGGCACCGGGTTATTATTCAGGTATAAAATATTCTCTTCAATGTATTCGATCTTATCAAGAGCAACGATAAAACTGCGGTGCACCCGTATAAACTTAGCCGATGGCATCCTGTCTTCAAACAGTTTGAGAGTGGCATGCACCACATGGTACTTATCGGTTACATAAATTTTTACATAATCTCCTTTCGATTCAAAAAGGTAAATATCATCAATGAGGAGTTTGCGGATTATTTTATTTTCTTTGATGAATATATGTTCAGTCTGCACTTCATTCAGGTATACATCTTTTTCTCTTAATAATTCGGCAGCCCTGTTGATCGCCATCATGGTTCTTGGCAGCAGCAATGGTTTTACCAGGTAATCCACCACATTCAGTTCAAAGGCTTCTGAGCCATATCCTTTATTTGCAGAAGTGAAAATAGTAAGCGGCCGCACCGGCAATGATTTTAACAGGTCAATTCCGCTCATACCCGGCATTTCAATATCGAGGAAAAGAATGTCTGTTTCAGCTTTGATCAGTACCGCCAGTGCATCTACTGCATTATCACACTCCCCGGTTACAGATACAGATGGCACCTGTTCCAATAATTGCCTGAGCAGTATTCTTGCCATGGCATTATCATCCACAATTAACGATCTGTATTTTACTTCGGTAGTACCCATAGGTTGAAAGTGTCTGACAAAAGGTTCTTTTGTTTAAAACCAGTGCTTGTAAAAATAAGAATTTCTACTGTAGTTATTAAACAAAACCCCCTCTTTGCGAAGAGGGGGTTTTCATAAAGTAAGTAATTTGACTTAATCTATTTCTTGTATTGTGGTATCAATCCGTTTGCAAGTTCCACCATCTTCTTCAATCCTTCTTCCGGCAAATTACCTTTTTTAAACTCGGCCATTACTTCTGGAAGTTTGTTGTCCATTTCCATCAGGAAGTGTTCTTCAAACTCTTTCACCTTGTTTACAGGTACATCTTTTATTAATCCATTTGTACCAAGATAAATAATGGCTACCTGCTTCTCCACCGGGAAAGGTGAATATTGTGGTTGCTTCAATATTTCCACGTTACGGGCACCTTTATCAATTACATTTTTGGTAGCAGCATCCAGGTCGCCACCGAATTTTGAGAATGCTTCCAGCTCCCGGTAAAGGGCCTGGTCCAGTTTCAGTGTACCGGCCACTTTCTTCATTGATTTGATCTGTGCATTACCACCCACACGGCTTACAGAGATACCCACGTTAATGGCGGGACGGATACCTGACAGGAAAAGGTTGGTCTCCAAAAATATCTGTCCGTCGGTAATAGAGATTACGTTGGTGGGAATATATGCTGATACGTCACCAGCCTGTGTTTCGATGATCGGTAATGCTGTTAATGATCCGCCGCCTTTTATCAGGTGCCTGATACTGTCTGGAACGTCGTTCATATTTTTTGCCACCGCATCATCGCTGATTACTTTGGCAGCTCTTTCCAGCAAACGGCTGTGCAGGTAAAATACATCACCGGGGTAAGCTTCACGGCCCGGAGGGCGGCGCAGCAATAGTGATACCTCACGGTAAGCCACAGCTTGTTTTGAAAGGTCATCATAAATAATAAGGGCAGGACGGCCGGTATCCCGGAAAAACTCTCCGATAGCCGCACCTGCAAATGGAGCATAGAACTGCAATGGTGCAGGGTCTGATGCAGAGGCTGCTACGATGATCGTGTATTGCATTGCACCTGCATCGGCCAGGGTTTGCATTACACCGGCAATGGTAGAAGCTTTTTGCCCGATGGCCACATATATACAGTATACAGTTTTGCCTGCATCAAAAAATTCTTTCTGATTGATGATAGTATCTATACAAATGGCCGTTTTACCGGTCTGACGGTCACCGATTACCAACTCCCTTTGCCCGCGACCAATAGGAATCATTGCGTCAATGGCTTTGATACCAGTTTGCAGCGGTTCTTTAACGGGCTCACGGAAGATAACACCCGGTGCTTTTCTTTCCAGTGGCATTTCATACAACTCGCCGGTAAGTGGTCCTTTACCATCTATTGGCTGTCCAAGTGTGTTTACCACACGGCCCACCATTCCTTCGCCCACTTTAATGGAAGCGATCTGGCCTGTACGTTTTACTTTGGCACCTTCTTTAATATTGCCGCTTTCTCCCATCAATACCACACCCACATTGTCTTCTTCGAGGTTAAGTGCAATAGCCCTTACGCCATTTTCAAATTCTACCAGTTCGCCATAGCGAACATTACCCAATCCATATACACGGGCAATACCATCACCCACCTGCAGTACAGATCCTACTTCTTCCAGGTCTGCTGATGCGTTGAAGTTGCTCAACTGCTGGCGCAGTATCGCTGATATTTCATCTGGTTTAATCTCTGCCATATTATGCTGTTTATCTGTTTTTGTTTTTCTTCCGGGTTGCACCCGGAGTTAATCATATTCTACGTCTTCCGGGTAATAATACATTCCTCATTTTCATTTCCCGGGTTGTACCCGGCGTTAACCATACTGCACCCCTTCGGGGTATATTCACCATTCACTACCTCACTTTATAAATAAAATCATTATTCTCAAACTGCTTGGCAATAGCCCGAAGGTCATACACAATACTTGCATCCACCAGTTTATCCCCTATCTGTAATACAAACCCTCCTATCAAATCAGCATCTACTTTTTCTTCCAGTTCTATTTTTTCAAAGCCGGCCGATTTTTTAACCTGCGCTACGATGGCTTCTTTTACAGTATCGCTTACCGGTGCAGCAGTTGTCAGTTTAATGGTATGGATATTCTTTTTTTCTTTGTATGCTTCAACAAATGCATGGGTGATCTCGGGCAAATTGCTCTCCCGGCCTTTGGTGATGATCAGTTTATTGAAAGCAGCTGTTATCTCACTGATCTTCCCTGTAGTTACCGCTTCAACGATTTTTTTCTTTACATCAGATTTAATGATCGGGCTCTTTAAAACATTTACAAAGTCGCGGTTGCTTTTGCAAACTGCAAGCAGCCATTGCATATCCGCATACACGGTTTCCAGCTGCCCTTTTTCAATGGCAAGGTCAACCAGTGCTTTGGCGTATCTTGTTGCTAAACGTGGATTGGGCATATTAATTTGAAAAGTTGAAAAATGTGGAGATGTGAAAATTGATCCTTACTACAACAAGTCCTTATTCCTACACTTTCACATTTATCACATTTGCACATTTGTTTGTTTAATTCAATTTTACTCCGTCTACCAGCCCCTTTATATGAGCTTCCTGCGCTTCTTTGTTTCCTAATTCTTTTCTCAGTACTTTCTCACTTACTTCTATCACTAATTTACCGACCTGGTTCTTTACTTCAGTGAGTGCCGCCATTTTTTGCGCATTGATAGCAACCTGTGCTTCAATTACAATTTTATTTGCTTCAGTTTTTGCCTGTTCTTTGGCTTCGTTGATGATGCGGTCTTTTGTTTCCCTGGCTTCTTTGAGCATCATGCCTCTTTCTTCCCGGGCTTTGGCCAGGATGGCTTCGTTTTCACTTTTCATCTGGGCCATTTCTTCTTTTACTTTGAGGGCAGTAGCCAATGAATCAGCGATAGTTTCTTCCCTTTTTTTCAGGCCGCCGACAATAGCAGGCCATGCGAATTTTTTCAGGATAAAAAATACAACCAGAAATGCTACCAGTGTCCAGAGAAGCAATCCTAAATCCGGTGTAAGTAATTGCATAGAAAAACAATTTGAAAATTAGCAAATCAGCAAATATGAAAATTTACCCTGTAAGAATAACTTTCCGTATCTGCCCAATAACGATATACAGTACAAGTGTGCAACGCAAGGGACGATGACAGTCCACAGAATCCTGTGAAATAGTACTAAAGCCCGGTACATCAAAACACCTTAATATAAGAACTCTTTGTTTCCAGTTCAACTAATCCAACCTAAATCTCTCCGTCAATCTGCGAAGCGCAGGTGGGTAAAACTGCATCCTCCGCCCTTTGCTTTGGATGCAGTGGTTTTTTCTTACAGCACCATTGCCAATAAACCAATGATGATAGCAAACAACGCAGCTCCTTCTACCAGTGCGGCAGTAAGGATCATGTTGCTTCTGATGTCATTGATAGCTTCCGGCTGACGTGCAATTGCTTCCAGTGCTCCTTTACCGATTTGGCCAATGCCAATACCAGCACCGATAGCGCCAAGTCCGGCACCGATAGCGCCACCTGCATTACCCAGCGGAGTGCTTAACAAAATGTTCAGTAGATCCATAATTGTGATTTTATATTGATTAAAAAACTTAAATAATTACATCTTCTGCATGGCCATCCGCATCGTTATGACTTCCTTCCATTGCCTGACCGATGAAAACGGCCGTAAGGAAGGTGAATATATATGCTTGTAAAAATGCCACCAGTATTTCAATAAAATAAATGAATATGGTAAACCCTACAGATAATGGTGAAAATCCAATACCAATATATTTATTCAACCCCCCAAAAATAAAGATCAGGGATATAAGACAAATAATGAGGATATGACCGGCAACCATGTTGGCAAATAACCGGATCATTAGTGCAAATGGCTTGGTGAATATGCCCAAAATTTCAACTGGTATCAGAATAAACTTTACACCATGCGGTACCGGGGGCCAGAAAATATGGCCCCAATAATGTTTATTAGTACTTGCCAATATTACAATAAATGAAATAACCGCCAGCACCAGCGTAAATGTGATATTTCCGGTAACATTCGCTGTACCCGGTATAAGACCAAAAATATTATTGATTAGAATAAAGAAAAAAACAGTTAAAAGGTACGGCAGGTATTTGTGGTACTTACGGCCAAGGCTGGGTTTGGCCACATCGTCTTTGATAAAGTTAATAACTGTCTCCATGGCATTCTGCATACCGGTTGGGGCTGATGTAACTCCTTCCCCTCTTTTGTACCGTTTTGCAACTGACAGCAGAATCCAAACCAATAAGCTTAAAGCAAGCAGCATTTGTACCACATTCCGGGTAAGGGAGATATCATAAACTTTTATATTGGTATCAATTTCGCCATTATCATTTACTGCAACGATCTGGCCGATGTTGAATTTTTTGGGGTCCAGTTTCCATTCCTCTATTTTTTGTTCAGTCAATATGGAATAGCCTTTGTAATTATGTTCACCATGATGAAACTTGGACGATAAAAAACTGGTGATGCCACGCTCTGGTGAGTAAAGAATAACAGGCAGGGGAATGGTAGCATGATGTTTTACACCATCGTCACTTTTCCAGGATAAAAAATGAAATTCATGGGCATCCATGATATGACCGAAAATAACCTCGTTGGCATCAAATAGCTTAGGCTTTTTTTTCTCATCTGCCTGTTTGACAGGCTGACCAGGTTTTTCATGACCTTCCTGGGCCGAAACTGGTGAAGAATTTATCAGACAAAATAAGCTGAAAGCTGCTACAGTAAAGGATTTGAAACATCGTACTATCATACCTATCCCGAAATTTGGCGCAAAGATAAGGATGCAGGGGTGAAAACAATCTTTGGAGGAAAGGAATTTGAGGAAATCCGGATTTTTATTGCCCGGATTGTTCGTCGAGGTATTTTTTAATTTTTTCCAGCTCCAGCACATCCAGTTGATCCTTTGGTCTGGCTACAGCTTTCTTGTTGGCTAACAGGTCGTTAATATGTAGAAATGGAACTTTAATGCCGTCAAGATCTGCCACCCTGGCCTGTTGGTAGCATTCGTCAAACGATTTATCTTCCAGTCCTTTCATAGAAGTCATTATATCAAGTATAATTCCATCTGCTACATAGAATTGTGTCCAGCCGGGTACAAATTCCATCGTTTCAAATGACCTGAAATCACCATATCCGGATTCAGCATAGGCTATTCTAAAGTTTTTTCGGTTATCTGGTGTATCCTTCAACCAAAGGTCTACGTCTTCTGTTGCCCTGTTGTAACCATTAAACCTTACGGCAAAACCACCTACCATTATATAAATGACGTTATGCTTATTAAGGGTTTTCCAAAATTCCAACAACCCCTCATGCAGAATATCCATAAATGATGACTACTTTAAATCTTTGATGTTGTAGATTTTTGCACGCCGGTATATTTTTTCCATTCGAAGCATGCTGCAAAACGAACGAAACTTCTCCATGTCGGTTTTTTGGAGATTTTCAATCATATTGAATCTCTCAGCCTCTTCCTGCGAAGAAAATTTTCGCATGTAGGGCGTAGCAGGCTCTTCTACAATTGAATTCATTTTATTTTCTTCACCTTTTTTCATAGCTGCAAATTACAAAAATCAGTAGACTATTACAGAGATTTGGCAGGCTGTTTTTCAAACTGCATCTCATGCAATTTACTATAAAATCCTCCCTTTTGCAACAGCTCTTCATGGGTACCCATTTCCTTTACTTCTCCTTTGTCCAGCACCAGTATTTTATTAGCCTTGCGGATGGTGGACAGGCGGTGGGCTATTACGATGGAGGTTCGGCCTTTTATCAACGTATCAATTGCCTGCTGTATCAGCATTTCGCTTTCAGTATCCACTGATGAGGTGGCCTCATCTAAAATAAGAATGGAGGGGTTATAAAGCATGGCCCTTATAAAAGACAATAGTTGCCGCTGGCCCATTGATAAAGTGGCGCCCCGCTCCATTACATTATAATCATACCCGCCGGGCAGGCGCATGATGAACTCATGCATATCAATAAGTTTGGCAGCTTGTATCACTTTTTCCCGGCTTATATCGGGATTTCGCAAGGTGATATTATCTATTACTGAACCGGAGAACAGGAACACATCCTGCAGCACCACCCCCACATTTTTCCGTAAGCAATCTGTATCATACTCCTCAATATTCACCCCATCAATTTTTATACTTCCCTGCTGAATATGATACAGCCTGTTGAGTAAACTGATAATTGTGGTTTTGCCGCTGCCGGTATGCCCTACTATTGCAATCGTTTCACCTGGATTTACACTGAAAGACACCTCCTTTAATACCGGCACACCGGGGTTATATTCAAATACCACGTTCTCAAAATCAATTTTCCCTTTTACCAGTTCCGGCCGGTATGCATCCGCTTTTGAAGTGGCTGTAAAGTCCGGGTTATCCATTACTTTAAACACCCTTTCGCTGGCGATAATACCCATCTGCAGCACATTGAATTTATCTGCTATTACCCGAAGTGGCCGGAACAGCAGGTTGAGACAAAGAATAAAGGAGATAATAGTACCGGCCTGTGCTTTTTGCCCTGCCCCATACCAAACAATGAGGCCAATGGACAGTGCCAGTACAATTTCAACCAGCGGGAAAAATACAGAGTAGGCAAAAATGGCCTTGATATTGGCATTGCGGTGCTCTTTATTTATTTTCCGAAATTTTTCATATTCCCTGCTTTCGGAAGCAAATGCCTGCACTATGGCCATGCCGGTTAAATGTTCCTGCACAAAGGCGTTGAGGGCCGCTACGGCATTGCGTACTTTGAAAAAAGACTTGTTGATGCTTTCTTTAAAATAATACGTGGCGATAATGATAATGGGAAAAGGGATAAGGCCAATAAGTGTAAGCTGCCAGTCTGAATAAAACATAAACGCCAGTACACAAACAATAGATAACAGGTCGGCAATGATAGGCACCAGCCCGTCTGAAAAAATATCATTTACCGATTCTATATCATTGATGGTACGGGTGGTCAGCGTGCCAATGGGTGTTTTGTCGAATTGGGATAAATTCAGGTGCAGTATTTTTTTATAAACGGCCACCCGCATATCCTTTACCACCGACTGGCCTAATAATGCAGTGGTGAATGAAAAAAAGAAACGTATGACCGTCTCGATAATAATGATGCCGATCTGAATGACAGTTACCAAAATAACCATGTCTACGATATCAAACCGGCCATTGAAAAAAGTGTCCCCTTTATTACCTGCGATAAATCTATTCACTGTCGTCTGAATCAGCATTGGCCTTATTGGCGTGATAATGGCCAGCACAATAGCCAGCACCACCGACCAGTAAAATTTCTTTTTATAGGGGGCGGCATACTGAAATACCCTGCGCAAAAGGGCAATATCGAAAAAACTTTTTTTGGGAGCTGACAAGATGAAATAATTAAAGAAACGGCAAAGCTACAGGAAGCAATTGAAGAAGAAAAAGGGAAATAGAGGAAAGGTATTTGTAAAATAATTATTACTCAAAAAACTGTTACCCGGGGGCTTCTGCTATTCTTCTTCTTTATCCATCGCTATTTTATAGGCTTTGATGAATAAGGCGCCGAGATTTTTATGTGGTGGTACATAATCTTCAAAAATTTTATCGGTGGCCATTTTACCCAATTCTTTCCAGAAAGGAATCCATTCAATATCATTGCCCAACCTCAGCTTCTCTGTAATTAGTTTTAAGAATGGGTTATTTACCGGTGCATCAGCAATTTGTTTGGTACCGATAATATGTGCATCGGGGGCTTTTTCCAGTATATCATGTATAGACCGGTATCCGCCGCAGGAACCCATGAACACAATTTTGGAAGCGGTGGACATCTGGGCAATCGTATAAGGGGCATTGTAGCTATGGCCCCTGTTAATAGTAACAGTGGGGATAATATTATTTTTCTCCAGGTATTTACACAATGCTTCCTGTGCTTTCGCATCTTCATTATTTTCTTCCGGCAGTGGCCTGTTCATGTACAAGGTTACCGGCCTGCCTTTGGCAGCAGTTACAGTTACCCATTGTTTATTAGAGAGGTCTGTTTTCCAATCAGCATTTCTGAACATACTGATAAGGCCGGGGAAAACGCCGATTCCATCCTTGTCGCCATAAATAAATAATTGTATAGCGATTTTCCCGCTGTCGTTGGCCAGTGCTTTATAGGGCACTTCGTACACAGGGGGAATGCCCAGTTCTTTGGTCAGGTCAATTTTGAGTGTGGTATCGGCTGAAAGAAATAATTTACCCAGGATATTATACATAGCCATCCCCTTTTTATTATTCCGGGCCAGGTTGCGCTGGCAATTTGCCTGTATATTTTTCAGCATTTCCACTGCAATAGGTTTCAGCGATTCTGAGATGCTGGCATAAGAATCGGCAACGTCCACTCCATCTTCGATCCCATTTCCCTCTTCCAGCCTGCCCACAAAGGCTTTCATCAGCTTTTCAGCATCGCTTTCTTCTTCGGGGGATATCTTTGGAGGAAAGGTGCTAAGGAAATCGCTGAGCATATTAAAACCGGCCGACATCTTGATGAATTTTCTGTACTTATCAAAATGCAGTACCATCAGCAGTGAATCGCCCCGGTTATTTATTTTTTTCATCATCAGCGGGTACACTCCTTTTACAAAACTGGAAGTATACATTGATCCATCGGAAAGTACAGCTAGATAATAAAGCTCCTGTGCATTTAATCCCTGGATGTTTTTGAAGCGTATATCAGGGCTTCTCTCATTATGCAGACCATTGATGATGTTGACAAAATTTTCTCTGGCCTTTTGTTCCAGCCGGCGGATAAGCGTTTGAAATTCGATGGCTGTATCTTTATTCTGCATCCTCTCCGCATAATCGATCTGTGTTTTTACCAGTAGTTTATAATACAATACAGAATCGTTCTTAGCCGCATCTATTTCTTCCAGTGTTGTTTTTCCATGTAAAATATTATCAAGGAAACAAAAATACTGCTGACCATCTTTTGTGCGTGACATTTTTACCACTGTACTGACAAAGCTGTCATTGGTTATATTGCGGATAACAGTTCCCAGTTTATTATTGGCCTGTGAATAATCATATAACTGTTTCGGATATTTCCTCGCCACTGTCCTTACCAGGCTGTCGGCAAAAGGCATATCCGGGTTTTGGGTAAGGATTTCGAAAATTTTAGCGGGATGCAGCCCGCAGTATTTAAGAATGAGCAGTTGCTTGCAGGTGCCGAAGCCGGGGTTTTTTACAAACGTTTCATTATCTGATCTTACAAGCGTCAAAGCTGATTCGTAGGAAAGGCCCCTGATAATACCATCTATTGGCAAGCCCTTCCGGTTATTTACCATGCACTTTTCATAGGCAGTAATGATATCGGGTAATATCATAGGACTGACCTTCCGGGTTTTTGAATTGCTGACATAATAAGTAAGCAGGTATTTTATTCCTTTAAGGTATTTTTTCTTTCCCTGGTCGCCCAACGTGCTGTCCATTTCAATAAGGCATTGCAGGGCATCAATCTTTGCTGTGGCATATTGGGTAAGTAAAAAATTTATTTCCTCATTAGAAGTTGGGGTAAACTGCTTATCGTTTTTTCCATCTGATTTCAGAATATTTTGCTGCTGTTCATCCACCCAGCCATGAAACAGCTCTCTTGTAAAAACGGGCTTGCAGTTTTGACTGCTTTGACTTTTGCCGGAGGCAAAAATGGGTTGCCCCACCCCTGTTTTTTGTAAAAGGGTAATCGTAATAAGTAAAACAAGGTAATTCCTGGCTGCTATCATAAGGATTTGTAGGGTTCAAAGGTAGTAAGCTTAGCCGAAATGGGTGTTTTATACCCGCTTATCATTGATATAGACTGCTTTAGAAGGCATAAAGCTGTCTGACATACCTAAATAAATTATTGTGTGGCATGCAATCAATGCCAGAAATATTAACTAATCATTAAGTCTGTGTAAACGAACCACCCAAAATTTCCCTGCCCCACATTTTCCCGTTAGGTTTGCGCAAACATTTTCCAGTATGGAAACAAAAGCCCGGAAAGTACTCATAGCTGACGACGAACCGGATATTCTAGAGATTCTGAAATACAACCTCTCCAATGAAGGGTACGAGGTAATAACAGCCAAAGATGGCGACGAAGCCCTGGAAAAAACCCGTCGCTCCCTGCCTGACCTGGTTATTCTTGATGTGATGATGCCTAAAAAAAGCGGGGTGGAAGTATGCCAATTGCTTCGTGCACAGGCCGCTTTCAAAGAAACACTAATCATTTTCCTGACGGCCGTAAATGATGAAGGCACACAGATAAAAGGCCTGGAAACCGGCGCTGATGATTATGTGAGCAAGCCAATCAGTCCGAAAGTATTTATGAGCCGGGTAAATGCACTTTTCCGCAGGCTGAATAAAACAGAGGCCCGGATACTTGTTATTGACCACATGACCGTAGACCCGGAACGTTTTATTGTAAAAGTGGGCGAACAGGAAATAGTGCTGGCCAAAAAGGAATTTGAATTGTTGTATTTACTGGCGCTAAAACCCGGCCGTGTTTTCCTTCGCAATGAAATACTCAATCAGGTATGGGGTAATGATGTGATAGTGGGCGACCGCACCATTGATGTACATATACGTAAGATCCGTCAAAAACTGGGGGTGGATTGTATTACTACGGTAAAGGGGGTGGGGTATAAGTTTGAGTTATAAAACCCCCTCCGCAGGATGCTGTGCATAAATCCCCCCAAGGGGACTTAATACTCCGGCTTTTCAAGACCATACTCGCTACTCATAATTCACAACCCGTAGCTTCGCACTATGTTTTCCACAAAAAATATTTCTCCGCGGCAGTTGGCTGCATTTACTTCATTAATCCTGGCATTGCCTGTTAGCTTGCTGATAGGTTTTGTAGAAAAAAGCTGGTGGATGGGATTGGTTTGTTTTGGCATTCTTTTTCTGGGCAGTTATTTGCTCATCAGTTATATGCTGGAGCGGTTTATCTACCGGAAAATAAAACTCATTTATAAATTCATCTACAAAACCAAAGCTACCAAACGGGAAGAGACCTACTATAAATATGTGCTGCCGCAGAAAAGTATTGATGAAGTGGGCGAAGATGTGGAAGCCTGGGCCACTAAAAATGAAGAGGAACTGGATCTGCTTCGCCGGAATGAACAATTCCGTAAAGAATTTTTGCAAAACCTCTCGCATGAATTTAAAACACCGGTGTTCGCCATACAGGGCTATGTGGATACTTTATTGGGTGGCGCACTGGCCAACCCGGAAGTGAATACAAAGTTCCTTGAAAAAACTTCTAAAAATGTAGACCGGCTTACGCATTTGCTGAATGACCTGGATGAAATATCCCGGCTGGAAAGAGGCGAACTGGTATTGTACAAACAAAATTTTGTGATACAGGATCTGGTGAAGGAAGTATTTGAAAGCCTTTCTATTAAAGCTGAGTACCTGAACATTCAATGCAGTATAAAAAAAGGGTGCGACTCCCCGCTTACTGTTTTTGCAGATAAAGAAAAGATACGGCAGGTGGTAACGAATATGGTGGAGAACTCAATCAAATACGGGAAAAGTGCAGGCAGCATTGTTGCCAGCATGTATGATACCGATGGCAAACATATCCTGATAGAATTAAGTGATGATGGTATCGGCATCAGTGAAAAACACCTGCCCCGTATCTTCGAACGCTTTTACCGCACCGAAGAAGGCCGCAGTATAGATGTAACCGGCAGCGGGCTGGGGCTGGCCATCTGCAAACATATTATTGAAGCCCATGGGCAAACGATACATGTACGCAGTACAGAAGATGTGGGCACCACGATTGGATTTACACTGGATGGGAAGAGGGATTAGAAAAATTGGAAACCAAATTTGACTTTACTTATTTTTGTTAGATCAATCCGTGATGAGAACAGCCACTAATGATATGAAATTCAAACTGCTCATTCTAATCCCGTTTCTGCTGGTTTGCATTTCGGTGTTTGCACAACCTAACATTCTATCTTTCAACCCCCAATCGGGAGGATCAGGAACATCTGTTACTATTACTGGGTCCGGATTTAATCCAGTACCTGCCAATAATATAGTCTATATGGGTGCAGCAAAGGCAACTGTTACAGCTGCCAGTACTACCAGCTTGACTATAACCGCACCCCCTACCGCCACCTATTCCCCAATATCAGTAACAACAGGCGGGCTCACCGGTTTTTCTCAAAAACCTTTTATTATTACTTTTCCTTCTGGCCCTGCATTTAATTCAACTTCTTTTGCCGGTAAAGTCGATTTTTCTTCAGGCGCTTATCCCAGGAATGTTTCTATTGGTGATATGGATGGAGATGGAAAGTCAGATCTTGCCAGCGTAAATAATAATGGAAGTTCTGTTTCCATATTCAGAAATATAAGTACAGTAGGGAATGTTGCTTTTACAGCTCCAGCATTTGTTCCTACCCCATCCACCGCATTCGGCGAAAAACTTTTCGATGCAGATGGAGATGGGAAACTTGACCTTGTCGTTAATAGCTATGGTGGCTCTGTTTCAGTTTACCTAAATATTAGTACAGTTGGAAATATTACTTTCTCCTCACCAATTACTCTTTTTACAAACCAAAATCCATCCTGGGTGGACATAGGAGATATTAATGGTGATGGCAAAACGGATATTGTTTCGTTTAATCAGAATTCCAATACCTTTTCTTTTTTTAAGAATAACAGTACACCTGGTACACTTTCATTTGATCCGAAAATAGACTTTCCTATTGGAGCAAGACCACACGGCGGGGTTATAGCAGATATTGATGGCGACCTGAAGCCTGATATAGCTATTTCAGATATGGATATTAACATGGTATCTGTTTTCAGAAATACAAGTGCTTCAGGAATTGTGAGCTTTGCGCCAAAAATTGATTATCCTACCGGAAATGTCCCTTTTAATGTAACATTTGGTGACCTTGATGGTGATGATAAAAAAGAAATGCTGGTTCCCAACAGTTCAAGCGCCACCTTTTCCCTTTTTAAAAACAACAGTACACCCGGCGTAATTTCCTTTTCGCCCCGGATTGATTTCCCAACTGCCTTTTCTCCTCTTTTAATTTCCGTAGGCGACCTGAACGGTGATGCCAAACCAGATGTGGCAGTCGCTGATTTTTCGTCTAGCCTCGTATCTGTATACAAAAATTTATCAACACCCGGCAATCCCGATCTTTCGGTAAAAGAAGATTACGTAACAGGAACACTATGCAGAAGCGTTCCGCTGGGTGATATTGACGGAGATGGCAGGCCAGATATTGTTTCATCAAACAGTATTGATAATACAATATCTGTTTTAAGAAATACAACAACACCCCTTTTATGCCCTGTTTCTGTTACATCATTTCCTTACCTTGAATCTTTTGAGTTAACAAATGGAGCATGGACAATCGGAGGCACATCAGCTGACTGGACATGGGGCACCCCGACAAAATCTGTAATAAATACTGCTGGTCAGGGCAATAAATGCTGGTTAACGGGCGGGCTTACCAACTCATCTTACAGTAACAGTCAAAATTCATTTCTTCAAAGCCCCTGTTTCAATTTTTCATCGCTGGTACATCCTAGAATATCCTTTAAAGTTTTTTGGGAAACAGAAAAGACGCAGGATGGTGCCACACTGGAATACTCCATCAATGGAGGAACTGCATGGAATACCGTTGGCAGCATAAATTCTAATTCAAATTGCCTGGGAGAAAATTGGTACAACACACCGGGTATTACCAGTTTAAATAATAACCAGGGCTGGTCAGGTAATATACAACCCACTGGTGGCGGTTGCCTGACTGGCGGCGGAAGCAATGCATGGACAACAGCATCACATGATCTTACTCCGTTGGCAGGCCAACCTAATGTAAGCTTTCGTTTTGTTTTTGGCAGCAACAACATTTGTAATTCATTCGATGGCTTTGCTATTGATCAGGTAAATATTTTTGAAACAATTCCAGCTACTGCAGACTTCATTTACACTTGTAAACCAGCGTTAACTGCCGACTTTACCAGCCTTTCAATATGTGCAACAGGTAATTCATGGAATTTTGGTGATCTTTCATCCGGAGCTGCTAATACTTCAACTATTTCAAACCCGTCACACACATTTTCGTCTCCCGGTACATATACAGTAACACTAACTTCCAATTTTTCTTCAAGTTCGCCTTCCACTATATCAAAACAAATAACTGTGCTGGATGTAAGAACTAATATTGATCTGCCGGTATCATGTGCCGGTAGTCAAACAGCCACGATAAGTGCAATTGCGACAGGGGGCACTTTATATTATATATATACCTGGAATACAACACCACCTCAAACAAGTTCGGTACTCTCTAACGTTGGGGCAGGCACCTATTCTGTAACTGTAACTTCCGGGACAGCCTGTCCGGCTACCACAACTGTCATCGTCACTCAACCTGCACCATTACAGGCAAACCCGGTAATTATCCCCGAGGGATGTACAACCAATACTGGCAATATTGCTTCAAACGTATCGGGAGGTATCCCACCTTATACCTATACCTGGAGCAACGGCACCTCCACTCCTGACATAACAGGCATTAATGCAGGCAGTTATTCGGTGGTGGTAAGTGACAGCAAAAACTGTGTGTTGAACAGCAACAATATTATAGTGCCTAAAGTGCAAGGCCCTGTATCTGTGCAACTGGGTCCTGATACAGTTATCTGCCCCGGTCAAACATTACTGCTTAATCCGGGAAATTTTTCTTCCTACCTATGGCAAGACAACAGTACATCCTCTACGTTTGCTGTGAATATAACTGGAATTTACACTGTAAACGTAGAAGATGCAAACGGATGCCAAGGCAGAGGAAGAATTATGGTAACAGTGGATTGCAGGGATATTTTTTTCCCAACCGGCTTTACCCCTAATGGCGATACAAAAAATAATGTATTTGGCCCTGCTGGCAATAATCTTTCTACAGTTAAGTATTATCAGCTACGGGTTTTTAACCGTAATGGTGAACTCGTATTTTATAGTTTCAATCCCTTCATAAAGTGGGATGGTAAATACAGGAATTTATCTTCAGGCAATGAAACTCTTGTATGGATGGCATCCTATACAATAGCCGGGAAACAGTATTTTAAGAAAGGGACGGTAACGATCATAAAATAACAAGCAAAGGTTTCCTAAGCTTGATTACCAATTATTAGTTTTAAAATCTCCTTCTCCTATAAAATATGAGAAATATCATTGGAAAAGAAAAATTAAACGTTTATGGCTTTGCCATCATAAATGATTTTTTTTGCAGAAAAGATACTGACGAATTAATCTGTATAATTTCTGCCACAGTTACTGGGAAACCTTCATTTCGAAAACACACTGACCTTTATGCCATCCGGCAATTCTTCAGAGAAGTTCCAGCAGCAACTGACCTGATATTCACCAGCAAACTCATTTCAATTATTAAAGCTATAGCCGGAACTGATTACTTCGTGGTCAAGTCCATTTATTTTGACAAGCCCCCCAATTCCAACTGGTTTGTTGCATATCACCAGGACCTGACCATTTCTGTTGATACAAAATTGGATATCGAAGGTTTTGGGCCCTGGACTACTAAACAAAATCAGTATGGAGTACAACCACCGTTGCATATACTGGAAGATAATGTTACCCTCCGCATTCATCTTGATGATACTGATGAAGAAAATGGCGCACTGAAAGTAATTCCAGGATCACATTTGAAAGGAATATACAGGCCGGAGGTGATTGACATGACTAAGGAGACAGCATATTCATGCAATGTAAAAAAAGGAGGGATAATGATTATGAAACCATTACTGCTGCATGCTTCCGGCAGAACCACTAACCATCTGGCAAGAAGAGTTATACATATTGAATTCAGCAGAAGTAAATTACCGGGCGGACTGCAATGGGCAGAGTATTTATCAATACGACCCCTTCCCTTCCGCCAAACTCGTTAAAAAATTAACTGCCTCATTGCTCATGCCAGTACTTATCACTTTATTATCCAGCTCAAAAAGAAAATGTCTGCACCCTTCTTCTGTATATTTAAAGATAACCGGTAAAAGCAGTTGCCCTTTACTGTAAAAGGATAAATTACCATCATACCCGCATTTATATTCCTCCGCTTTTTTACCATCTGCAAAACCTGACAGTTTGCTGATAGCTTTTTTTTCGGTAGTGGCTACAGTTTTTAATACAGAATCCTTATCGGGTACATTGAAAGTAATAACAAGACTGTCGCTGGCGGCCAGTTTTTTGCTGATGGCGGAACTGCTGCAAGCATATAAAAAAACAATCACACAGCATAAAAGTATTTTTGGCATCATGCTACATTTACGGGAAAGATACTGCAAAAAAATCCATGCATTACGAATCTTATCTTAGCGAAATAGCTGACGCAATATGATCTGACGCAAAGTCTTCTCCTAAAAGGGCCGCAATGCTTTGCGCTATTTGTTGCTGGTATTGCTGTCCTTTCTCTTTTATTTCTCCTGCAGGCTTTATACCTGGTCCCATCACCGCAAACCATGTTTGTGATGAGCCATTGATAAATTCTCCGTGCGATGTCCAGCGTGAACTTTTACTTCCTCTGCCATGATCGGTGGTGATAATAAAAGTGGTATGATCTTTATAGCCGGGCGTGGTTTGTACCAAATGCCATAATTCAGCAATCATTTTATCCACTTCATTGGCCTGGTTAAGGTAAAGATCATACCGGCCTTCATGGGCAAACTCATCTGTTTCCCCAAGGCCCAGGTATACTACTCTTGGATGCTGTTGCCGGATATATTCCTTTGCCGTAAGAAATGTAAGCTGATCGTGACGGGTGGCTGTTTTATCAATAATCACTTCAGACTGCACGGCATTGATGATTTCCTGATTGGCGGATACATTATCATACATATTGGTGTAGCCGCTGTTAACCGGCAGATGATTTCGATCAGTATTAAAAATATAAGGAAATACATCCCAGGAAGTAAAAGCAGCCACTTTACCTTTAAAAGCTTCTTTACTATTCAAATATTCCAGCACATTGATATTGGGATTATTCCTCTTTTTATTGGATGAAACATTTATATCTGTACTGCCGGTGAATATTTCATTATAGCCAGGATAAGAAAGGGAATACAGGTTGGCCACATTTACCCGGTTATCATACCGGCGGTTGCCAAATACCTGGCCTTTAGCCACAAGCACATTCCAGAAAAAAGGCATCAGTTTTTTTCTTCTTTCTTCCGGGCTATCTGCCCAGTACAACATTTTCAATGTGGAGGCATCAGGTGTAAAAGTTTCGTCATTGATGATAGTACTGTCTGCGCCGCCAAATAATTCCTGCCAGCGAAAACCATCTGTGGTAATGATAAAAAGGTTTTCTGCCACAGGTAATTTTCCGGAAGATGGTGGCTGCTTTATCTTTAGCTCAGTTATACCCGGCAACAACGCTGCCAGGATAAAAAATGTCCAGACGTTTTTCATGTGTAGCGGTTTTGCAAAATAAGCAATAGCTTATAACCGCATTATTAAGCGCAGATTATCGAATTGTTATTCTATACATATTGATTGACTGTAAATTATTCAACTCATTGCAGCCACCTGTTGTTCACAAAGGCCAAAGCTCAGTGTCATGCCGGCCCCGCCCAGGCCATTGATGATCGTTATGCCTGGTTCCGGTGTTATAATAAGATGTGCTTCACCGTTGGTCAATTTTGGATAAATACCGTTCCAGGTTTCAATTACACTGTTATTATTGAATTGCGCAAACCCACTAAGATAATCAAGGATAAGCTGATTGATATGCTGCCTGTCGAAAGGATCATGCGTTAATCCATATTCATGAGAGTCTCCCACCGTTAGTTCACCGGCTTCATTCTGCGATACCATTACATGTATGCCCCATTGAATGTAAGCCGGAAATTCCTCTTCCAATCGCTGCTGCAGCACAGCAAGAGAAGAGGCTGTTGCAAATCCTTTATAATGCAATAAGGACAAAGCGCCGCAGAGAGAAGGGCCGATCCGTTCATTATGCAGTTGTGCACCGAGGCGCATCATCTGCAATTTGCATTTTGTTAATGGTGCCGTGGCAAACAATTCGGGGTACAGGCTTTCAAAATCAGCCCCGCTGCAAATAAAAACCTGGTCGGCCTCCATTTCTTGTGTACCCATATATACCGCAGGGTAACAAACATCCGTGACCATCCGCCCCCATAAAAATTCCACGCCATATTTTTCTTCCAGCCATGCGGCAATAGCCGGTACTGCTTTACGGGGATCTACTATCATTTCATCGGGACTCCACAAAGCACCAAGCAGATTGCCGGTAACAACCGCTGGCGACAAAGCTGTTGTTTCATTAGCTGATAGTACACGGCAATTTCGTTGGGCGGCTGTGGCAGCGGCAAATTCATGCAATACCGTTAACTCATCAGTAGCATAAGCCATGTGGAGTGATCCCACTTCATCATACCAGATACCGGCCTGCTCACATACCTGTTTCCAAATACCGCGGGAAAGCATTGCTCTATCATACAATTCACCTTCCGGCTGGCCTACCGGCCATATCATTCCAAAATTGCGGACAGATGCACCCACTGCTCTATTCGTCCGTTCAATTACTGTTACTTCATATCCCCGAACGGCAAGCGCCCTTGCAGTGGCTAACCCCACAATACCTGCTCCAATTACTATCGCTTTTTTAGCCATAATTTAATTTTGTAGTGGTTACTGGAAAATAATCACGGTACTTTCTTTTAAAATAAACTGCAGACAACAGTACCAGCAGTATACCTGCCACTGATACCACCAGCACCAGCTGGATAAAAAAACCAGTCCAGGATATATCAAGCTGCATAAAGTTTTTTACCACCAATATTACATCACTTCCCAGGTAACCAAATGAATCGGCTACATAAATAATAAAGCCTGCATTGCTCACATATTTAAAACTGGCGATCAGCCTTTCAAACAGCATACAGTTAAACGGCACATAGCCCATATACAGCCCCACACCGGTCAGCGTCATCCACCAGAAAGATGACAGCCCCCCGTTCATAAACAATAAGGTACTTCCTATCGCCACACCAAATCCTGTGATGATAACCACATGATTGATAAGCAACGCATACATATTATTCCTGATAAAGACCAGCCCGCTCATCAGCACCAATACAATCAGGGATGCCGGTAATTCACTTTTGGTAAAAACAGATGCATCCTTTCCATAACCCAATTCATTCCATATATCTGCGGCAAAATTGCTTCGATAATCCCGGATAACGGTAAGCATTACGTAGGCAGAGATCAGCATCAATAAACCGGGCATGAATGTTTTTAAAAAAACGTTGCGTTCGCTCTTCGTCATCGGCAGCCGTTGTGTGCGGGCTTTTATATCCTGCATATCCGGCTGGGGTGTTTTCTCAAGCAACCAGGTGAATAAAAGCAACGGAAGAAAAAAGATAAGCCCAGTAACCCAGGGCATCCACCATTCACTTACATTCCAATGCAGCATTACAAACTT
Organism: Chitinophagaceae bacterium; assembly: GCA_031441485.1. Lineage (GTDB taxonomy): Bacteria > Bacteroidota > Bacteroidia > Chitinophagales > Chitinophagaceae > JJ008. The sequence continues at coordinate 21,951 of JANOEQ010000011.1, read as the reverse complement.
GCCCACACTTTGTGTAAAGCCGGATGCAAAAATAAAACTGGTGGCCAGCACAGCTCCTAACAGTTCAGTAGTTCTTCTTCCTTCGAGGTAGCTGAACACCAGGCCATAGATAACACCCAGCGGAAAACCATTAATGATAATAAAAATGATATTATAAGGCGGCGGACACAGCGCAAATCCTAATAAAGCGATCCACGCTGCGGCAATAAGCTTGATGATCGCTGTAGCCCTCTTTTCATTTTTCATCCCCCCTATAAACCCAATTCCAAAAAACTTGCTGGCGGTGTAGCCGGCAGTTTGTGCAATCACCAGCCATATTTTATAATTCATGCCCCATAAAGTATGATCTGCAAATGCGGCAGCAGTAAAAGGCTTGCGAAAAGCATACATACAGGTGTATACACAAAAGGCCGATAAAGCAGCCAACAGGGTAATCTGCCATTCAGGCCTGCGGGTACGTGTGGTTGATGCCATCATCAATGAAGGATGGCAGGGATTTCTGACAAATGGTTTACAATATGAGTGGGATTATACGCCAACAGTTCTTCCCTGCTGCCTGTACCCGTAGTAACCGCTATAATATAGCGGCAACCGGCATTTCTACCTTCCTCTATATCTACAAATGTATCCCCCACTTTGGCCACCTGCATGGGGTCATCTATACCCGCCCTGTACATCAGCTGGTCAATCATATAAGTAGCGGGCCGGCCATTTACCACTTCATCACTGGCGATATAATCATCTACCAGATTTTTCTCTATCCATTGAAAACGGTGTACAATAGCATCTGCTATTACTTTAGGAAACCCTGTGTTCAGCACAATCCGTACCCCTTTCTGTTTCAATTGCCTGAATACTTCTTCAGTATCATCAAATTGTTTTACCGTAAGGTCATACTCATAAAAGTCAACCATCTCTGTCACAAAATCACTGTGGATCTCTTCGGCCTCGGATTCTGTATATGACTCACCGAGTTTTTCCAGCATCATTTTTATGGCTGCAATTTTCTTCACTCCCATGTATGGATGGGTTTCTTCCAGCGTAATATCATAGCCATTCTTAAGAAAAGCATTTCTAAATGCATTGGCTACATATCCATCGTCCATCACGGTGGTGCCTGCCATATCAAAAACAGCGAGTTTTACAGACATAAAATATTTTTGGAAAGGTAGCAGGAAGGAACTGCCGTACTGTTAAGTCAATATGAACAAACTTTTAATTTTTGAATTTGAACCACAATTTGTCCTGGCCATCCGGGATAGTGCAGAGGTAGCACAGGAATACACACATAGTAGTTGTTATTTAAAAAACTATCCACGCAATTTTGCAGGACAAGTTGTGTATATTCCTATATTATCTATAAACCTCCTGTGTTTGGCTTTTTTTGAACCATATATGCCATAGTAATCATAGGTAATACAACATAGTAACAAGTATTTAAAACCTTATGTGTGTATTTCTATGTATCTACCCTCCTGTACTTCGCTTTTTTTGAACCACACAGGCCATAGTAATCATAAGTAATACAACATAGTAACAAGTATTTAAAATCCTATGTGTGTATTTCTATGTATCTATCCTCCTATGTGGTGCAAAGTAAGGCGTAGCCTATTGCTGTGCCAGCAGGTGGTGAACAGCCATTTCTTTATACTTATCTAATGAAGGTAATAACTGATGTTCCAGTTTTGCCTTATCATCCCATTCACGCAGTTTGATGTACAATAGATGCAAATGGTCCGTTTCAAAATTTTGAGCTTCCAGCTCATCCATTACCCCGCCCTGTTTTGCCAGTGTCATTTTACTGGCATCAGATAACTTATTGAAATAATCAGGATACTTAAACGTGAGGTACCGTTTGGCCTGAACATGGTTTTCCACCAGGCGGGCCATTTTTTCTGAAAACCCTTTTTGCCGCAGGTAATTACCGGCAATGATTTCATGGTCCACCACGCCATAACTGTCCATTGGCTTTGTGTCAATGATATGCTCACATAAATGCCCAATATCATGAAAGAAAGCGGCAAGTATCACTTCTTCATCATAGCCTTCTGCTTCGGCCAGTTGTGCGGCCTGGCACATGTGCTCCAATTGTGATACCGGTTCTCCTATATAATCTGCATTGCCAAAGTCCTGGTACAAAGAGAAAATCTCTTCTGCAATTTGTGATGCCTGTTCTTTCAACATCATTCAGATTTTTATTGATACCGATACCCATGCGCTTCTTCCCACTCCATTGATACCGGAGCCATGTGTACGATAATCTTCATTTAATAAATTTTGCAACCCTGCATTTACCTGTATCCTTTCCAGCTTATATCCCCCATAGAGATTAAAAACTTTCCAGCCCGGTGTGCCGCCGACCGGTATCCGGTTATCTTCTTTATCTCCCTGTGCCAGCCGGCTTTGCGCGGAGGCAAACTGCCATTCAGCCGCTGCCATCCATTTTGCCTTACGATAAGTTCCCATCATTCGTCCATTAAATGGTGGTATGCGGCGCAATGGTTCCCGCTTACTTAAATTCTGACCATACGTATAGGCTATTCCGCTGCTGAATGAAAGATCAGGTGTGGCCTGCCAGCTGATTGCTGTTTCCAATCCTTTAATAAATGCTGACGCTGTATTCTCTTTACGGTATACCTGGTATCCGCTGATAATTTCTCCGTTCACTTTTATACGGGTGATCAGGTTATTAATGTGCATATAAAAAGCAGCCAGGGTGCCGTTGAATTTTTTCGTTTGAAACTTATACCCCAGCTCTGTATGTTGCGATTTTTCCGGCGCTAATGAAGCCATTGGTATTTCATACCTGAAATCTACAATACCCAATGTGCCCATATCATCCAAATTGGGTGCCCTGTACCCGCTGCTGAATGCCGCATATACCGATTGCTCACGGGTAATGGAATACAGCAGGGCAATATTGCCTACTAAAGCAGAAGGGGTGATTTTTACATTGCCCAAAGCAGTATCGCTGATACGGATGTCAAACGTATTAAACCTAAGCCCTGCGTCTGCTGTCCATTTGCCATGCCGGAAATGATGCAATGAATACAGGGAATAGTTCCGGTATTTTGAATCATTGGGATATAAGCCTCTCTTATCACTTTCAATACCGGTTAGTGTATATATATCTTTCCGTTCACTGGCCACTCTATCCATGTATATTTCCATACCGGAATTGGCTGTCCATATTTTATTGAACGCCGATAGAATATCTGCTGTAATACCAAGCGTATTTACGGCATCCCTTTCCTTTCGTACTACGGAGGTTCCGTATTTCTGGCTATTGCGGCCTTCCACTCCCTGCTGGTAAGAAACGGTCAGGGCTGTTTCTTTAAGTAATGCAGAATGGCCCTGCAATGATAGCCGTGCATAATTGAATAAACGCTGCTGCGGGTGTATTTCATTCAGGCTGAAATTTTCCAGCCGCACTTTATGATAAACGGGTATATGCTGCTGTTGAAGTAATTGACTGGCCAGCGTAAGCTGTACGCAGCTATGCAATAGGAATTTTGCTTTTATATCAAATGACCATTCATTATACCCGGAAGGTGATTGCCTGCCCGTAGTGTCTCCGCCAATAATATCACCAAAACCTTTTTTGCTGATTCCTGCCAGCAGTGCAAATTTTTCGCCGCTGTATATTGTTTCGCCGCGGATTGTTTTTTCCATATCGCCAGTCATATATTTTCCCGTCGCCCCTGCGTGTATTGATGGTTTGCCTGCCGCAAATACCGGTTCACGGGTTATGATATGTACCACACCTCCAAGGGCATCGGTGCCATACTGTACCGACCCTGTTCCTTTGGCCACTTCCACCCTTTTTATCGTATACGCATCAATGGTATTGAGGTATTGATTGGGGCCATAGCGAAAGGTGGAATTATTGAGCCGGATGCCATCCACGAGTATAAGGGTTTGATTACCCGTTAGCCCGCGTATAAAGGGTGAACCTCCACCATGATTTGTTTTTTGCACAAACACTCCGTTTATTCCCATCAATGCTTCGGGTGTGGTGCGGGGATTAAATTCAGCGAAATACTGTTGCGAAAGAATATCCACAGAATAAGGCACCACTAAATTTTTCTGCTGCTGCCGCTGGGCAGTTATTACCACCTCACCGAGTGATTGACCGGCCGTATCTTTATTTTCAACAACCGGTTGTTGTGCAGTTGCAAAATAATGCGCCAATAATGCCGGCAGCAGGTATATAACTTTCATTTTTATTTTTTATCATCGTCGTCTTCTTCAATCATTTTTATAAAAGCGCTTCTTCTTGGCGCCGGCATTATACTTCCTTCTCCCTTCACTGCTTTCCAGATTACTTCACTGAACACCAGGTCGGGTATGCGGTCTTCTTTGCTGAAGTCAAATGTTTCGCTCAGGCGGGCACTGGGTGTATTCTTTACATTTTTTTCTGTAAGGTCTACATTAGCCGGCACAGATTGAAAGGGATTCATATTGGGTGCAGCTGTAAAACATCTCCACATTGGTTCTGCAGCGGCATCATACTGGCTCATAGGAGGAAGACCAAGTATCAGCTCCATAGTACGTAACATGGAGGAAGTGGAATACATGGTATGGTCAACAAATTTTCGCTTCACAAAACCGCCCGCCAGGTATGCAGTGCTCCGGTGTGCATCTACATGGTCGGGGCCGTTCTGTGCATCATCTTCAATAATAAAGATGGCCGTCTCTTTCCAAATAGGGCTTTTGGATAAATATTCTACAAACATTCCTACCGACAAATCATTATCTGCCACATGTGCAAATGGAGTGGGTTTACCTATCCGCTGTCCTTCTGTATGATCATTGATGAGCCGCAATGAATTAAAACGGGGTACTGCATTTTTTGACAATAATGAATCAAATTCCCTTTTCCATTGATAAAATCTTGTGGTATCTCTCACGCTTTCATCCCAACTGGTATAGTAGGGGCAGAAATGATTTTCCAGCACTTTGATATTGGCTTTATAATCATCTGCAAATTCGCCATACGTGCGGTAACTGATACCGGCCCTCTTACAATAATCCCAGATAAAACCACGGTCAGGATTAGCCAGTTCACGGTTGCCTTCTGCATCATACGTTCCTCCCCTTCCCCCATAGTCAGTAGGCCAGGTTTTTTCCAGGTAATCATTGGCATTGGCAGCAGTACTCCAGTTATGGCCATCGGCACTTACTTCTCCATCCACATAAAAATTATCCAGCAATACAAACTCTTTGGCCAGCTTATGCTGGTTGGGTGTAATCTTTTCGCCAAACAGCACGAGGCTGGTATCACCATTTCCTTCAGGAATATCCCCAAGTACCTGGTCGTAGGTACGGTTTTCCTTTATCACATAAAATACATACTTAATGGGAGAAGGATCACCCACTTTCATGGGTATGGGATTACCGGCTTCCCCTTTTGAATATAATTCTCTCTCTTTGGTATAAGGGGTATTTGCATATACCTGCTTAGAATAAACAGCCAGTTGTGCAGGGGCAGGCGCATCAATGATTGACAGTGTGCCTTTAAATAAGCCACCAATGTATTGTATCCTGCTTTGTTGCTTTTTATAATCCCCCTGCTGGTAGTTTACTTCCTCATCCTTCTTGGTGGGATCGGGCCCTTTTGCATTGGGCAGGGATGAAAAACCTTTGCCATTGGTAACAAATAATTTTTTGCCAATCATTTTTACATTGGTGGGGTACCAGCCTGCAGGAATAAATCCTTTTGACTGGCTGAACCCGGGTTTGGCCACATCAAATACGGCCAGGCAGTTATTATCTGCATTGGCCACGTACAACGTTTTTTGGTCTTCACTCAATGCCAGCCCATTACTGGCAGAACCGGTAAGCGCAGCAGGATATAAAGCAGCATTTAATACTTCCAAAACTTTACGCCCTGTTATTTCAATAACAGACACAGAATTGTCGCCGGCATTGGCCACATATAAATACTGCCCGTTTTTAGATAAGAGTAATTCATTGGGGTTTTCTCCAACGCTTATTTCGCCTGAAATTTTCTTTGCTGCTATATCAAAGACCAGTACTTTCTTTCCGCCCCATAAAGAAATGTACAGTTCTTTTTTATCCAGGGATAATATACAGGTGTAAGCAGCTTCACCCAATTCCAGCTGGTGAAGAATCTTCTTAGTGGAGATGTCAATAATATACAGCGAATTATTTTCTTTGGTTACCACAAACATCAGCCGGGCTGCATCATCCAGTTCTATCCCTGCGGGAGATATTTTTACCGGCCATTTTTCACCCAGTTTAATACTGTCTTTCAGTTGCAGTTTTCTGTTTACCAGGGCATATTTCAATATCCAGTTATCATTGCCTCCACTGGCATACAGAAATTTTGCATCAGCACTGAATTTTAATCCGTACCAGGATTTGGGGATCTCTGTCTTATCCAGTTCTTTCTCTGTTTTAGGGTCAATCAGCTGAAGGGTTTGTTTGCTTTGACCGTTATTGGTAATAGCTATCAGTTTTTTATCTGCCGACACGGCAATATTCAGCGGCAGATCGCCGGCTGGTATGGAACGGCCCGCCGGAGATAAGGTCCAGCCGTTTGGCAGGGTCATTTTTTTTTGTGCCGATAGATTTCCGGCAAACAGGCAGCTTGTCAGGATCAGGAAAGCGACTCCGGCATTCTTCATAGTATTTTAATTTGATTTTTGTTTGTAATGGTCGGACCGCTGCTCATCCTCATCGTCCATTTCAGGCCCCTGTTGTATTTTTCTCCAGTCGATATTTTTATTATACCGGTCCATAGCCTTCTGCGGATCAAATATCCTTTTATCTGGAAATACAAGACTATATGGCGTGTAATCAGGGGTGTCGGTAAAGAAATCCTGCAACAGGGACGCTGTTACATCATACTGATTTACATAATTAACATTAAGGATATTATAAATCACTTTGAGGATAGAACCAAAGTTAGCATGTGTGTGTGAAACGTAGTTCTTTTTTATGTATGGTCCCGCCATCATCAGTATACTGCGGTGTGCATCCACATGGTCTGCACCACCCTGCGGATCATCTTCGGTTATTATCACCAGCATATTCTTCCAATATTTGGTCCTTGATAAAAAATGCAGGATACGGCCTGTTGCCAGGTCATTATCGGCCATATAAGACTGCCGGTAAGGATAGCCGTCTTCCGGTCTTTCACCCGCTCCATGATCATTGGGTACCTGCATGGTAATCAGTTGTGGCATTTTTTCTTTGCCTTTGATCCACTTATTGGTAAACTCAGTTTCAAACTGTTCCATCCGAAACTGGTCGGGTATATTGGTATTATACCCGGCATAGTTATGGGAAGTGCGGCTCCATAGTGCTTTTTGCATGGGTACCATTACTCCATGTGCTGCCCCGGTAAGCGTATCATTCCATTCTTCCCGTACATGTGCTGTTTCATTGGCTTCGCCAAAATTATAAAAGGATACTTTGTTTCGTTCCAGTGCTTCCCATAAGCCGCCGATCTCTGCATAATCTTCCGGATCCATACTGCCTGTACTTCCAGGAAAACGGCGACCCGGGGCTTTGGAAAATATTTTGCCCGATTTATCCACGCTGCTGTTGGTTTCCACCCACTCATTAGGTATTACCCCCACCATCCAGTGGTGACCGTGAATGGAAGCGTCACTGTCGCAATAAAAATTATCGGAGAAGGCAAATTGGGTGGCCACTTTGGTATGGTTGGGCATAATATCGGCGCCAGCCACTTTCAGCGTATCATTTTTGCCATACACATTTACATTTACCCCGTACCTCGCCATAGTCAGGTCGCCGTTGCCTGTTTGCAACTGGCCCAGCACTTCATCGTATGTCCTGTTTTCTTTGGTGATGTATACAATATATTTTATGGGACTTTGTCTCAACTTTGGTAAGGCAGGCAGCGGATTTTTAGCATCATCCGTTACAGGTATCTCCTGCATAGTATTGTTAGTGACTTGTTTTGTATAAGCTGCCAATTGCTGTATGCCCGGCATTGGTATTTTTTGGAAAGAGGCTAATTGTATGTCGCCGATATAAGTGCCCTGTACCGGCTTTATAAAATCTTTACCCCCGTTTGGTCCTGCACCCAGGCCCCGGCAACTGATCACATACATTTCTTTTTCATCTTTTGATAAAAGCACTCTTGCCGGTCCCCAGCCTGTTGGTATCAGTCCTTTGGTTTGTTTGGTTTGCACATCCACCACGGCTACGGCATTAAAACCCAGCAGGGCCACATACAATGTCTTTTCATCTTTGCTCAGCGTAATACCAAAGGGCAATAGCCCCCGGTATTTGTCAATGCGCTTATCCACCTTAATAGGGATATGCGTAATGATTTTTCTTTTTTTATAATCAATAACCGCAATATTATCATTGGTGGCATTGGTTATATATGCATACTGGCTGCCTACAGCAATTGAGTTGGGGCTGGCGCCACCCACCACTTCCGTTTCTTCGATCATCTGTCCTACCTGGTTGCCTGTCTTAAATTTATCCACCACTTTATTACTGGCAAGATCAATGGTAAACACACTCATTGCCTCTGGAGCCAGTGGGCTGCCCACACCGGGAATTTTCTTTCCATCTATTACCGTCCCTTCAATAGATGCTTTTGTATTATCAGCATAGGGATGCCAGTTGATCACCATGGAATTATAATTAGTGGAATCCATTCCTTCCACCAGCGGATAGGAATACATACCCACATTGGCAACAAATGCCAGTTTTTTATCTGGACTGATAGAAAGACCGAATGGCTGGCGTCCCACATGTATGGATGCCGTTATTTTTTTAGCAGCAAGATCAATCCGCACCATACGGAAATTACCCCTGTCCAGCACCAGCAATTCATTTTTGCTTTCATTCAGCAACAGATCCGATGTAAAGCTGTCATCATAATCCACCCCATTCGCTTTTCCATTAAGCGAAATAGAATCAATTCGCCTGTATTGCTCAATATCATAAACAATAACCGCCCCGTTATCGCCTCCACTCAAATAAACTGTTTTGCCATCGGGGGCAAATGCCACACCAAGAAAAGACCCGTTTGATAGGGGAGATATTATTTTGCCATCATAAGAAGGCACCCTTGTATTAGTTAATGTGGCAAGGTCAATAACAGTGAACACACCATTATGCAGCGTTACTGCTTTTTTGCCATCTGGTGAAAGGGCCATTCCGAAGGGATCATGTGTAATGCGGATCATATTGCCGGCAGGTGTTACTAACCGTCCACTCGGCAATATGGAAACACCTTTTTCATTGATCGTGGCAAATTGATCTTTACCTGGTACCTGCAGGGTAATAACCTGTTTTTTTGTTTGTGCACCGGCATAAACAAACAGGAAAAGGCAAAGGATGGCTGTGGAATATTTTTGAATCATACCTAAAGGTTTAAAAAAGCAGCGAAACTTAGAAAAGTTTCGCTTACACTAACTGATTGCTGCTTTCTTGCTCTAACTAAAACTGCTGCTTTGCTATAGGGAAATCATTGAATTATCCACATAGTTCCATTGATATCATCCTGTCCGGCAAACTGTCTTTGCAAAGCCGCTGCCAGGTTGATACCATTGGTGGTTCTTTCTGTTCCGGGATACTGGAATCGTTTTGGTATCAGCCCGCTGTTGCCGGTACCGGGGCCATTTTTTGCAAAATCAGGGATACCGGTACGACGGTAATTGTAATAAGCTTCAAATCCTGAATTTTGGAAAAAGGCCAGGTATTTCTGTTTCAGTAGCTGGTCGCGGCCCGCTGCATTATTACCAGCGTAGGTAACAGAAGGCTGGTTGTAATAATCATTGAAAGTATAAGTTACTTTATAATTGATATAGTCTCCGCTCTCTGTTACTTTTCCGCCCGGCTTCAGATAATAAAAATCATTCACGCCATCTTTAATGCCATAGAAACCGATTGAAGCCTGGATACCTTTTTTATACCAGTCTTCTGCATTGCCCGGCACCCAGCCCATATTAATGGCTTCGGCAATATTAAAACACATTTCGGGATAGCCGACAAGGATTGTATTTTCCGCTGTGTAGTTACGGTAAAAACGGTAGCGTCCGTAAAAAGAGTACTTACCAATTGTGTAGCCGGCACCATTATCAAAACCTGCCTTGGTAGACATATCTGCCAGGTCTTCTGCAGGACTGGCACCTACAAAAGCTGCATGGTCTGAAGGTAAAATACCTGCTTTTAGCTGCGTACCTGCAGGATCTGCAATGGCAAAAACGCGGGGGTCTTTTAATGAAGTGAGTAATCCAACATTGGTGGATGACATATTATAGCGGGTGGCATCAAAACCAAAGTTATCCGGGTTGATCGGATATTTATTGAAAGGGTTTATCCATACGAATTGCATATTATCCGTCATTGCATCCATGATGGGGTATTTGGTTTTATTTGCAAGTATAGCGGTGAAGGTTGACCCCACGGCCAAATCGGCTTCGCCACTTTTTTTACTAAGACTTACCAATACCCTCAAACGGAAAGTATTCACCGCTTTTTGCCATTTGCGCAGGTCATTATTATAAAGATAATCACCCAGCAGGGTATTATTGGCAGCACCAATTAAAGCTGTAAGGTCTGTATTAGCTTCTTCTAACCATTTAGACACCTGGATAAAAATATCTTTTTGTGTATCATACTTTGGCGTAAGGTTATTAATGCCGGCCAATGCTTCTTTCATCGGCAGATCACCCACCCGCATGGTCATTTCATAAAAGAAATATGCCCTGAAGAATTTACCCAGCGCCGAATAGGGGTTCAAATCACCTGCACCGCCCGCTTTTGCTTCCTCTTCCATTTTCATTACATTCTTCAATGTGGTGTAATACAAAGTAACACCGCCCCAGTTATATTCCTGGTTGCCATAATAATTATAATTACAGCAGGCAAACTGGTTCCATCTTTGCTCCAGGCTCCAGGGGCGCTGCAAACCGGCCATGCTGGTTTCAATACCATTCAATACCAGTGAGCCGGGTACTGCCTCCGGCAGGTTGGGGTTACTTTCCAGTTCTTCAAATTTTTTATTGCAGGCTGTAGCGAGTAACATAACTATTGCCAGCGAACCTATAAATATTTTTTTCATTTTTAAAATTTTGAGTTGTTGATAAATGATTTATCAGAAAACCACATTTACGTTGAAACCAAATCTTTTTACCGTGGGCGACTGAATATTGCTGGAAGTCTGGCTGCCGGCATATTGGTCAATATCCACATCTTTATTTTTCTTATCAGCAAAATAGAAAAGATTTCTTGCTACAAAAGATACTGAAGCGCTTTTGACAAATGATTTTCTAAAAATGGCTGCAGGAATTGTGTATCCCATCGTGATCTCCCGTAATTTGGCAAATGTTTTACTCATCAGGTTTCCTTCGGCCTGTGAATTATAGCGGCTGATGTAATCCTGCAGGAATGTCTTAGTTGTATTGGGCCCGAATGTAAGGTCTTTATAATTTGTTATCACACCAGTTACCGGATCAAATGTTGGTGTGCCGGAAACAATCGTTACTCCTTCACCCACCCATGATTTTACACCCAGGTAATCCTGGTAGCGGGCTTCACCCATTGAACCCTGCACCGTTTCTATATGACGGCCGCCACGGAATGTTTGCCGGCGGATATAGTTTTCCATTTCACCACCCACTCTTCCATCAATTTGCAGAGAAAGGCTAAAACTTTTATACTGAAATTTATTGGTGAATCCCCAAATCCAATCAGGATTTGAATAACCCAGTATTTGATTTTTGGGAAGTACAATAGGACGTCCGCCGCCATCATTAATGATCTGTCCATCCTGTGTACGTGCAAATGCCCTGCCCTGGTATAAATCCAGTCTGTCTCCCGGCTTTACATAAATGTCGCCTGACAAAATAGAATCGGTAGGTAACTCTTTGTATGTCTGCCGGTAGGTAGACCAGTTCAGCAATACATCCCAGGAAAAACCACTCTTTGTTTTTACAGGGTTTCCATTGATGGTAAACTCCACACCTTTGGTGGCATACTTTGCCGCATTAATAAATAAAGCGCTGTAGCCTGTAGATTGTGAAATAGGGTTACGGAAAATTTGCGGTCCATCTATATAAGTGAAGTATACGGCATCCAGTGACAACCTGTTTTTCAGGAAACGGATATCAAATCCAGCTTCATAGTTGGTACGGTTGGCAGTAGCGATTTCATCATATAAATTATCGGTGTAGTAAGCAGCACTGGTATTATTATAATCCAGTCTTGTATTATATACTTTACTTACGAGGTTATAGCTGGGCCCGTCATACGCAGTAGTGTAAGCAGCGCCATAACCAATTGGATATGATGATGGCCCGATATAGGCCTGTGTACCCCCGTCTCTTACACTGGCAAATGATCCTTTCAGTTTCAGGAAGGAAATGAAGGCCGGCATTTTTGCATAATCAGAAATTACCGTACTTACAGACACAGAAGGGTAGGTGCCGGGTTTGCTGTTGGGTATGGCAGAAGATTTATCCCAGCGAACAGTGGCGCCCACATTGATATAATTCTTATAAGAAAGATCCACCGAAGAATAAGCGCTCAACACCAGCATCTCTGAGGAGAAATTAGAGGCCTTCACCGGATTGCTTGAATTGGCAAAAGTGTAAATGCCGGGAACGTTCAGGTAATCTGTAGTAGTAAAGCTTGAATTAAAACGCATATTACGGGCATTACCTCCCACCAAACCAGATACGCTGAAATTATTTTTAAAGAATTTTTTATTAAACTTCAATATCAGCTCTGTATTATTCTCAAAAAGTTTACGAATATCTTCCCGGTAATCTCCCCTTGCCTCTTCCCTTCCATAGGTGGTGGCGGAATAAGGGAATTTCTCTGTACGCAACACATCATAGGTGGATACAGATGTCCGGCCCAGTACTTCGAGGTTCTTATTGATCTTAAAGTTGAGGCTGGTATAGCCGTTCAGGTAATTCATGTAGTGACCGCGAAGCCATTCTTTTACCAAAAACCAGGGATTATTATAGCGCTGATATTCGGCATATATCTGCTGCACGCCTTCCTTACCCGGCTGCCAGTAATTTTTCAGTTGATCAATATCCCAATCTGCACCACCCCAGATGATGATATTATAGATCATACTGTTGGGACCATATTGTACATCCGGCACATTGGGTGTAGACTGCCGGTTATAGTTTACATTGGCTTCAAACCGGAGACGCGGGGTGAAATTATGGCCAATGAAGGTGTTGAAATTAAATCCATTGAGTGTGGTATTCGGCACTATCCCTTTTTGATATGTATTGGACAATGAAAAACGAAGATCAGATTTGTCCGTACTGGAAGAAACAGATATATTATTGGTGGTCAGCAATCCTGTTTGAATAAATCGCTGCAGGTTATCTTTTCCCCTCGCCACCCAGGGTGTTTTTGTTCGTAATCCGGTGGCGGGGTCAATAGGGCTGTCGTACTGTGAAATTAATTGCCCTTCAAACTTAGGACCCCATATATCGTAGTCACCATCATTTAATCCACCGCCTCTTCCATCTACAAAAGAATATTTGCCATGGTCGCCGGGGCCGTATTCATCCTGTACTTTGGGCAATGCGTTGAATCCTCTTTCAAACATAGTACTTGAATTGAATTCCACGCTGTATCCCCTTTTATCTTTTGATCCCTTTTTGGTATTGATGATAATGGCGCCATTGATAGCACGGTTACCATATAATGCAGCCGCTGTTGGTCCCTTTAATATAGAATAGCTTTCAATATCATCAGGACTAATGTTCCATGTATCAGAATTAACCGGCACACCATCTATAACAAAGAAACTGATGCTGTTGCCCCGCAATAAAATCTGTGGCCTGCCCAGTATCTCTGTAGAAGCACCCACAGAAAGGCCGGCTACTTTTCCCACCAGGCCGTTAATGGCATTGGGTTCTCTTGCTTTTATCAGGTCAGCCCCTTTTACTTCCTGAACTGAATAGCCCAGCCGCTTTGTTTCCTTCTTAATACCCAGGGCTGTAACCACCACTTCATTCATACTTTTAGAATCCACCTGCAGCACTATCGTTGCTGCATCATCTGGTTTTACTTCCATAGTTTGAAAGCCCACATTACTTACTATCAATACATCATTATCAGCAACATTGATAGTAAAAATGCCTGAAGCACCAGTGATGGTTATCGCTTTCGCTTTTTTAGCGGTAACCGTTGCGCCTGCCACCGGTTGCTGATTTTCTGCAGAAGTTACTTTACCGCTTATTGTTTTCTGTGCCATCAGCAGGGCCGGAAAAAGAAAACAGGTGAGAAGCAGTAAAGAATTTTTTTTAAAGCGTAGTTGTTTTGTCGCATTCATAAGAGAGTTGTTTAAGTGTTTATGCCCTTTCATTCGAAATGCAAACTTCCGGTTGCAGTGTGAAGAAACCCTTATGGCAGTATAAATGAATTGTTATTGAAAAATGAATAGAATAATAATTTTATAAAAGATAATAGCAGGTTAACGTTGCTGTCGCCGGAATTATTTACGGTAACAGAATTATGTGCGGATATGCTCCTGTTAATAATTTCATCACACAGCCATTACAATTTGTTAAGACCCGCTTATCAATGAGGTAATAAAAACAACTGTACTTTGCAAAATCGCTGTACACATTGAAAAAAAGAAATCTTGACGTAGTTGTTATATCTGATTTGCATCTCGGTACTTATGGCTGTCATGCCAAAGAGATCGTTAACTACCTGCAAAGCATATCACCCCGGCTCCTTATTCTCAACGGCGATATAATAGACGGCTGGCAGTTCAGCAAACGTTATTTCCCCGCTTCGCACCTGCAGGTAATAAAAGAAATACTGAACCTGCTCAGCAGCGGCACCCGGGTAGTATACGTAACCGGCAATCATGATGAAATGATGCGCCGCTACAGCGATCTGCAGCTCAGCAATTTTCAACTCGTGGACAAACTGGTGGTGGAAATAAACGGAAAGATGACATGGGTATTTCATGGTGATGTATTTGATAACACCACCAGGGGCAGTGCCAAAGTGATAGCAAAACTGGGAGGGCATGGATATGACTGGCTCATTTTATGCAACCGGTTTGTGAACTGGTGCCTGAAAAAAATTGGCCGCCCGAAAATGAGTTTCAGCAAACGGATAAAAAACAGTGTAAAGAAAGCAGTATCATGGATCAGTGATTTTGAGCAAACAGCTGCCGAACTGGCTATAGAAAAGGGTTATGATTATGTAATCTGCGGGCATATTCACCAGCCGCAGAAAAGGGTGATTGAAACCAAAGACGGGAGTGTGGTGTACCTCAACAGCGGCGACTGGATTGAAAACCTGACAGCACTGGAGTATTCGGATAATGAGTGGGGTATTTATCACTATAATGAAAAGGATTTTGGGGCTGATAATGTTGTACCCATGAATAAAAAAATACCAACGCTGAGTGTGGTAACAGATGAAGTGGGAATGTTTATCAATTCACTTCGTTAAATAATGCATTTGTTATGAAAATATTCTACGCTGTTCAGGCCACCGGCAACGGGCATATCAGCAGGGCAATGACATTATTACCTTTTCTGCAGGAATATGGCACTGTGGATATTTTTTTGAGTGGCGATAATAGCCACCTGGTACTGGATGCCCCCATAAAATACAGGAGCAAAGGCATCAGCCTTTTTTATAACTGCAGCGGCGGCCTCGATTACTGGCAGATGCTGAAAAGCTTTCAGCCGCTTCGTATACACCAGGAGATAAGGGACCTGCCCGTAGAGCAATATGACCTGGTGATCAACGATTTCGATTATATCACTTCGGCTGCCTGTGCAAAGAAAAAAATCCCTTCTGTGCATTTTGGCCACCAGGCTTCTTTTCAATCCGCGGCAACACCCCGGCCCGGCACTAAAAACCTGATGGGTGAATGGCTGTTGAAAAATTATGTAAAGTCATCACACCAGGTGGGCCTTCATTTTAAGAGGTATGCTGATTTCATTTTCCCGGCTGTTGTAAAAAAAGAAATCCTGGATGCAGATCCATGCGATAAAGACTTTATACTTGTTTATCTTCCCTCTTATTGTGACCGGCAATTAGAAACTATCCTCAGGGTAATACCTGATTTCAGGTTCCGGGTTTTTTCCAGGGAAACCAAAACAGCCCGTACAGAAGGTAATATCAGTTTTGTTCCTGTTTCAAAAGAATATTTCAACCAAAGCCTTATTGAATGTACCGGAATCATTACAGGCGCCGGTTTTGAAACCCCGGCAGAAGCCCTGCATTTGGGAAAGAAAATTTTAGCCACCCCTATCCGCGGACAATATGAACAACAGTGTAATGCAGCCGCATTACAGCAACTGGGGGTACCCATCCTTGCTAAAATTGATGAATCATTCGCTGCTCATTTTTATGAGTGGATACAGGCTGCATCTCCCGCACCTGTAAACTATAACGGCGTTATTCCTTCCTGTGTTGATTATCTTTTCTCGTTTGCAGGGAAGAAATACCGGGAGAATAATAGTATTGCCGGCTTCCCGGTTCCGCAGCTATCGTAACGAACAAAGGAGTAACGGCTTCTATCTGTTCAAATAGCTTTCTCTTACATTGGTTGACAAATCAATAACATCAAATCTTTTTGTGGAGGTATAAGAACCCATATCGCTATCGCTGTTAATTAATATGGCACCCATTAATATTACATATTTACAATTATATTTTGTTGCTGCCACCAATTCATTTATTCTTTTATCAATGGCTTCATA
Organism: Chitinophagaceae bacterium; assembly: GCA_031441485.1. Taxonomy (GTDB): domain Bacteria; phylum Bacteroidota; class Bacteroidia; order Chitinophagales; family Chitinophagaceae; genus JJ008. The sequence goes on along the minus strand of JANOEQ010000011.1, from coordinate 5,233 downwards.
AATCACTTCTGTGGCTTCTTTTAAAGGGATAGGGGCGGCCGTAATCCTGTCCTTTTCTGCAAACAGAATTTGCTCAATTGTATTCATTTGATAATCCATGTCGGTAATATGTCCTGGCACAATATTGTTGCTCATCAGTTTGCTCAATGCACCTTTTGCAGCACCACAGCAACCTGAGTTTTTACTTTGACCAAACCGGTGTATTTCCCCGATTGTTCCTGTTTTTGTAATGCCGATATGTGGGCCATAGTAAATAAATACAGCCCCTTCATCCGGCACATGGCTGGCAAATGCTCCCATACCCGTTAAGCCTGTAAAGGGAAAACCATCTAAGCCTCCCATTTTAAAGGGGCCCAGAAATTCGTGTGCCCTTGCCGGATATTGAATGCTGTTTACATCATCACTGCAAATACTGTCTGCAAGCATTATCTGTGATGGCTCAAGATCAAGTTTTTCCTCCACAAAATCTATTAACTGATTAACACTGTCGATGGTAGTGATGGCATTGGAATAATGATGCCTGATAATTTCCAGCTTCTCTCTTTTTTTCATTTCAGGGCATTTATTTTTTATAGTAATACATTATTAAAGGGTTCTATTTTCCCGGGCAGGTTAGTTTCATCCAGCATTTCCAGTATATCAATTTCTATATTACGGCAAATGGTGGAAATAGGTGTATCATTCAGCCCATTGTCAAAAGGGTTTTCGCTTGCCTCGCCTATTTGTTCCATCGTCATAAACACCCATGAAATAAGCACCGTAAAAGGAATAGTTAACCAAAAGCCATAGTCGCCAAATTTGCTCATTTCATTTACCAGCGCAAAAGGCAGCATAAAAATAAACAGCTCAACGAAAATACGGCTGAAAAGGCTGTACTGCCTGAATAAAGGGGTTGTTTTGATACGTTCGCAGCCTCCCTGTAAATTGTATAATTCACCCAATAGTTTGCTTAAATCACTGTGCTCATACTCGTCCAGCAGCTTCTCCCGTTTTAATTTGGTTAATACATCGAATTGATATTTCAGTGTATAGCTGGCAATATTGCCTTTATTTTTTACTTTTTCAAAAATTTCCTTTTTATCAAGATGCGCAAAAAGAGCAGCAATAGCTGTATCAAATTCTTTTATTTCTGAAGAGTCGGCTACTGTTTTTTTATGATAATCTTCCTTATTCGTAGCCCAGGGAATCGTTTTTCGAAGCTGTAAGCGAAGAATGTTGATATAGGCGATATGCCGTAAGAGAAAGGCCCGTTGCACAGATTTGTCCGGCACTAAGGACATAAAGGATGCTGCTAAAGTGCGGCTGGTATTTGTTATTCCACCCCAGAGCCGGCGTGCTTCCCAAAGCCTGTCATAAGCCTGGTTATTTTTAAAGCCCACATAAAATGCCACGGCAGTACCAATGGTGGCTACCGGTAAAAAAGGTATGGCTATAAAATCAAACTTTAGAAAATGATACAGCGCCACCACTATGCTGCTGACGATAAATGTTTTAATAATATTTTTCCGGGCAAATAGCCAGATCAGCCGAAAGGTCATTTTTTTTCCTATGTACATGATTTATTTTTTTTATGAACCGGCCTGCAATATACTATGACGCTGTTGTTTTTGTATAATCTTGCGGCGGAATTTCACCTTTTCTCTGCAGGCTGGCCTCCCGCAGTTAATGCTGCCCGGGAGCATTATCAGTGATAGCATTGCCGGGAAGATTGGAAAAGGGGATGCTGCCATATCCTTACTATTTTTATGGTTTGCTACCTTACTTTCAAGCCATTTCTTCCTATCCATTAATACGGACACGTACCAGGGCGTAGGCCTTAATTTTTCTTTACAGCAAGTACCAAAAATATATCTTCCAACAGGCAACCAGCATTACAAGACTTTTGGTGCAGCAGATCGTGCGGCGGCCCGGCCTTTTCAGGTGCGTTCGCAGGTTCAGGGTATGGCGTTCAATATAATTGATGTTGTACGCATTGCTGATATGCCTGTTTGCCGGGATCAGTGAATTATAAATATTCAGTTTATGTGTTTTAATTACCGCTACTCCGGATTGCAAAGCCGTATTCACCACCATTCTCAATGTTCCTTTGCTGCGTTTGCGGCGAAGGCTGAAAGCCGCAGGCGGTGGAGGTAGTTTATAACTACCGGCTGCTTACAAAAAACAAACAGCTTTGAGACGGCTCTAAGAAGCCGATGGTTCGTTGCAAATTGCAAATACCGGACTTGCTACGGTACGAAACACAGCCCTTCATGCTTTTTTTATTTATTCAACATCCCGCTCACCGGTTACGTTCTTTCCTTAAAGCAGAACACTACACACAACGGGAGAAATTTCACCATAAAAAAATAATCGCTTCTTTACAAAAAATATCTATTAGGTCTCCATTCATAAAGCCTATAAAAAAGTACTTAATACTTTTATCATGAAAATATTGATTAGCATCAGTTAAATCTCCTTTTGCAAAATTAAATAAAGTGCTAAGATCCCCTACTTTATTATGTGCCGTTAATAGTTCAATATTACATTCTAATACATTCGAAAAAATAAGTACTACATTTTGTTCCTTATAAAATTCATTCCCCATGAGCCTTCTAAAATGAAATTCTATCCTTTTATTTTCATTATTAATGTTTACACATTCGAAATCATTATGCAAGTCAATATTGATACCATTAATATCAAAATCTAACAAAAGCCTGAGCGGTTCAACATCTGTAAGCCATAAATATTTCATACGAGCCAATTATTTTCCTAATGATTTTATGTAATTCCGAATAAGTCTTAAATCTTGATTTGTCATTCCACTTGGCAACTTAGGTTGAGAAAAATTTACCTTCCCATTCGGTCCTACATGCCTGGTGTATACAAAAGTATGAGGTGTTGGAACAGGACCATGATCTCTACCTGCTAAGTCCAAGCGAATTCCCGTTCTCCTTAGTCTACCCTACTGTAAAGTAACTATAATCTTTAGGGTAGTTGTCATGAGTTTATAACTCATGACGAGAATACCTTCCTTATATAAACGCCACCTCCAGCAAACCACACTTCTTCCTAAGAGCATAGTCTTTTGCACTGCTATACAAATAATGCTCTGGCTTTTCTACAATCCCGGCCTCAACTGGGTTTTGATGGATGTAATTTATCTTCTGACATATAAAAGCAGCACTGTATAATTCCTGTGGCTGATTATCCTGTCGCCAAAATTGATAGTTCCTGTTTCTGCTGTTCTTTTCGCCTTCCTCCCTGAATATCCGCAGCATCCAATCCCTCCGGCTTTCCTGTTTATTATCTTCAATAGCTTTAACAATTTGCTTACTGGTATACTTCTTAAAATCTCTCAGCACATCGCTCAGGTCCCCGTTCTTTGCTGAAAGAATTAAATGCAAATGGTTACTCATTATACACCAGCAATGCAAGGATAATCCACGGTTTACCTGGCAATGTCTTATACTGTCAAGTACTATATCCCGGTAGCATTGTCTTGTAAATACGTCTACCCACTCTACCACCGCGAATGTTATAAAATGGATAGCACCCTGATTACGGATTTTATACCCTCCTTCGCTCATACTACCTATTAATTTGATTTAATAAATTGTTTTGAGGAAGTGCTTAGGCTGATTAATACAGGCTAAATTATGATTTTTTCTTATAACACCATTGACTGATGTCAGACCCTGTCTGATTTTGACATTGCAAGATTTGCAACCAGTTTACGGCTCTAAGGAGCCGATAGTTAGTCGCAGACTAACTATAACCAACCAGCATGTTTTATTTATTCAGCATCTCGCTTACCGGTTGCGTTCTTTCCTTAAAGCCGAACACTCAGCACAACGGGGAAAAAAATACCAACAGCAAAAAAACAAACTCTATCGAGTTTGATAGTTAGTTACAAACTAACTATAACTTTCCTAAAGTTTTAGATTTATCAAAGAACCGAACACTCATGACAACCGGGACGGAGTTAGTTTTCAACTAACGACTTTCCGAAAAAAATACCAACAGCAAAAAAACAAACTCTATCGAGTTTGATAGTTAGTTACAAACTAACTATAACTTTCCTAAAGTTTTAGATTTATCAAAGAACCGAACACTCATGACAACCGGGGGTTTAGTCACAGACTAAACATAACCATTCATGCTCTTTTTCATCTCTCATCGTTTTTCTTTCATTCATCGTTTCCTCTTTTAATCAAAACAAACTACCGAGAACGGGGCCATTCTTTTGCCTGCCCCATTTCTGACAAACTTTTCCACAATGCTGACAGTCCATATTTCACCAACTATTTTGATACATCAATAGAAAAATCTCCCTCTTGTTTTCCTTAAAAAGCACTCCTTAATTATTATTACACGCTGAAAAAACAAAACAGGGTGCAAAAATGCACCCTGTAAACAATTTATTTTCATCTATTTTATTAAACCAACTAAAGTGATACGTTACCAATCAAAACAAACTACCGAGAACGGGGAACTACCAAAAAAGGCCATATACTTGTTTGTCTTTAACTTTTTTATACGTGCTAATGATTTTAAAAATGATAAAAAAAATAACTATCCCCACAACATACCAACTAAAAAATATATAGCATATTGAGATTGCCAGAATATAAACACAATACACTACTGTCCTATTGATTAGCATAACAAATCCTAAATTGCTATGATAATAATCCGTTATTTTATCGATATACTCATCGAATAAATCCTTACTTGTTTGTCTATCAATTGAAGGTAAAAATTCAGAACATTTCTTAAAATATTCTACTAAGGACTCATACACCCAATTTTTATCATTTTCAGTTTTTACCTGTTGAAAATGGGCAATCAGGTTTTCAATTGTATTAACATGAAAATATTTTGTTTCATTTAATGCAACATTATTTCTCAACTCACTTAATAGGCTTTGTAAGTGCTTCTTTTTAAATTCAACTTCTTTCTCCATCCGTACTATATCTTTAATTTGAATATTTTTTCTACAAGGTCTTTTAACTCATTAAAGGTTTTCAAATCCTTTTGAGGGTCTCTGTAATTTTTCATTTCCTTTAGAATCTTGCCAAGTCTTTCAAAATCTTTTAGATTTCGGACAGGGGGTGGAGGTAGTTTATAACTACCGACTGCTTACAAAAAATAACACAACAACTCTCACTATTTTACATCTGCATTTTCAAAGGACTAAGTTTTGACGGCTCTTTGGAGCGGCCGAGGCAAAGCCGCTGGCGGTGGGGCCGAG
>JANOEQ010000010.1:0-5241 GCA_031441485.1 Chitinophagaceae bacterium | reverse complement strand
CGCCCCTCTTTAACCATTCTTTATCCCAGGTGGCACCCAGGTAAATTAATTCTGACCGCTCATGCACAGCAGGGCTAACCGGGTTGGGATCATACGTGGCTGGTGCATCCCCGAAATCGCATTTTGGCCGGAACGGTTCTGCTCCATCACCTGCATTACCTGCCCAGGCTGGTGATGCGGGCTCTCCCGGAGCTATTTGTGTAGTTATTCTAATCTTGGAACTTATTACTCCTGCATTATATATCCACAGAGAATCATACGCCATATACATAGTGCCTGCCCAGCTCATCCCGGCCTGGCCTGAATACTTCTGGCCCGGTGAAGGGTTATTATATCTTGTGGCCACCCCCGTCATCATATCAAAATGTGTGTAGGAACTGTTGGCATAACTCGCACCTATCCTGGCTGAATTATAATTAATCACAGTGCCGTCTTTAACAAGGATATCAGCCCAGTCATGTATGATATTTCCGGCTCCATTATAAGAATCGGAACTGTACACCTGGCAGGCGCTTATTGGGTTTTGAGACGCATCAAAGTCGATCCGCCAAATCATTGACTCTCTTGTGTTGCCTGCACTGTACTGCCCTCCTTCTATTCCAAAATATAACTGGCCGTTGTAAAATGCTGCCGCAGCAGACTCAACACCCGCATTAAAGGTGGCAAAACCCAGCGTTGCTGAGATGTCTGCGAGTACAACATTGATTGTTGCAGCATTGAAATCATATCTTTTCAGTACTTTATTGGTCCTGTCCAGTGCTACATTCTCCGAAATATAATACAGGTATCTATTAGCTGCATCATACGCAAATGAATTGACATAAGTTTTTGCGGCATCGGTAAAAAGGAACCTTGCCACGGCCGTAGCCGGGTCTATCATGTACACCGAATTGTTATCGGGTGTTATAATAAAATAATCTGGCTGGTTTTGTGTGGGGCCGGTAAATGGGCGATCATGTACCCCCTGGTGCCAGTTGGTGGGGAAACTCCCCGTTACACAGGCAAAGATGTCTGAAAGCCAGAAATTAACATTACCCCCAATAGTTGTACAGGTAATGGTTACTGTTTTAACAGGATTGGGGTTAGTACCCGCAACATTAATAGTTACAGTTCCCCTGTTGTCATTATCAGGGATAGTGGTATTGGTAAGGTCAGAAATTGTTTTATTTAGTCCTCCAGCAATTGTTAAAATAGTAACTCCCTGTGCCGCTGCATTTACCATTAACGCACCGGCACCGGCATTTGCAGCAGTTACATCTATCACCGCATTTTGATCAATGCCATAAAGAGTAAAATTTGCATTTCGAACCGGGGTGGCGAATGTAATGGTAATTGTTTGTCCGTTTGCAGTGGGCGTAAACTGGGCATCAAAACCGGTATATCCTGCAATATCACCGGTATGGGTGGCATTGTCCCCTTTTACGATACCTGCAGCTGAAGTTACAATAGAAAAACTGTTGGGGCCAAGTGCAAACCGCTGGGTTTGTTCCTGTGCATTGGAAACATAGGTTTGAGGGCCGCCACTGTTATAGCCATAGGGCGCCACATTGAGACCCGCGTTGTAGTAGTACTCAAGGTTATCCCAGTTTGCCTGTGCCTGTGTATATGAGGCGGGGCATTGTGCGGCAAGATGATTAACAGATAGAGACAATATTGCTCCCAGGAGCGTTGTGTAAAACTTTTTCATAGTTCAGATTTAGGACAATGGCTTTTCAACAACAGGATTTAAGGATTTAATACCGTTAATTATTTTGATAGGAGTAAACACTTATCAATAACTACTGGTATTGCACTGCAAAATGAGAGTATTTACTTAGAAATACAACTACATCGTAGACTTTCATACGGAGAAACGTAAAAATTCACGGCCTCCACGTAATTGTATCATTACAAAGGGGGGTGCTAATTGATATTGCAACAATTTTAAAAAATAAAAAGCCTCCCTGTTTCCAGGGAGGCTTTTGCAGGAACTACCTGCATTAATAACCAGCTACTAACGTTTACCTGTTATTTTATTTTTTTATAAGTTTGAATGACTGGTGGTCGTTACCACTTTCCAGTTTTAAGAGATACATCCCGGCTGGATAATTTGCCAGCCCGTATAAGGTATACATTCCTGTTCCGGCAGTGGCGGCATACTCTTCTTTTTCGAGCAACGCACCGGCACTGTTGAAAATAGCAATGCTGATTTTTTGATTGCCTGCCAGGGTATATTTTAACACCACAAAATCCTGCACCGGATTACCCAGTACGGTAAATGTATTTTTGCCTACCACCCTGATAAACACTACGAATGAATAACTAAAACTGCCATCATCCTCCACAATTTTCAACCGATAATAGTATTCGGCATTGTTAAGCCCAACCGGGTCTGTATGACCATAGGTTGACTCCACCTGGCTGTTACGGGCGGCAATAGTGGCAACTTTCTGATAATTGACGCCATCAGTACTTCTTTCCAGTTCATACCGTAGCAGGTCCTGCTCCTGAGATACGGTCCAGTGCAGTTTATTTCTATCCCCATTATTTTCTCCGCCAAATTCAAGCAGTCTTACCGGCAATGTGGTAGATCCGGTAAATAAATCGCTTCTGAAAATTCCTTTACCATGTGTGGCCGCCACTATTTTATTATCGGATGTAATTTGTAAATCCATTATCAAAGTTGCATCAGTAAAACCAGTGCTGTAATCTATCCAGGTGGCGCCCCTGTCAGAACTTACATACACTCCAAAATCACAACCGGCATATATTATCTTTGAATCCACGGGATCAAATACAATCGCATTAAAAGGAACATCAGGCAATACTGCATTTATCCGGCCACTGCTGCCAATTCCGCCAAGGGCTGTCCAGGTGGTGCCGCCATTACCGGTTACATATACATGCGCAGTTCCAAAACCACCCAATGTAACAAACACACTGTCGTCATTGGTGGGGCTGATAGCTATATCTGTTACAAATCTGTCGGGCAATGTATTTTTAATACTGGCAAATGGTGTTCCTCCCGTTGTTGTTCTTAAAATGTTAGGCTGCCCGGTTATTATTAAACCACTTACATCATTATCCATCTGTGCAAACGGAGAGGTGGATACATATACTTTATTAGCATTGGTGGCAGAAACAGCTATTGCGATGGCCGTTTTATTCTGTGCTTCTATATAATTAGTGGCAGATGCAAACGCATCATTTGAAAAGGTGCCGCCGCTATTTGTACTTTTATGAAGATTGTCACTGGCAAGGTATACTGTAGCGGGGCTTGATTTACTAAATGCCAGCGGAGCTACAAAAGCTGTACGTGAATCTGCTACAAAACCCCAGTAGGTAGTTACGCTGCCGCCGCCGGTTCCGCCATTTGTAGAACGGAAAACCTGCTTGGCATCCCGGCTTGCCAATATATTATTATGATCACCGGGGTCAATGGCACAACTTGTTCCATCACCTCCTGCCCAGCTTACCTGGTTCCATTGTGTTCCATTATATAATACCTGTCCATTATCCTGCAGACCGCCTATCATTCTGTTGGGTGTGGTAACATTACGGGAGACACCTAAAGAAGCATAAAATTGAGTGGCGTTTAATCCATTATTGATTGGTGAAAAATTAGCTCCGCCATTTGTACTTTTAAAAATACCGCCATCACAACAAACATAAATTCGCCCTCTTTGAGCCGGATCAAACTTTATATCATGCACGTCGGCATGAACTGTTCCTCCTGCTACTGTTGTACGGGTTGTCGTTGAAAGTCTGTAGCGGTACCATCCAACTCCCGCAAACATAATAGAGTCGGTTGCAAATGGATTAATAGCAGCTGTATGTGCAAACCAGAACTGGTAGGAGCAGTGATTGGTGGTGGTGCCGGCGGTTCCTCCTCCTATTTCTGTCCAGGTAGCGCCAAAATCTGTTGACCGGTATATTTCCCTGTTAGCAGCTGCTGTACTGGAGCTTCTGCCGATGCTGGCTATCATTTCACCAGCCCCAACATTATCCAGCAGTATAGACCCTTCAAAAGTAGCGGGTAGCCCTGTTGTGATTTTAGCCCAGATGGGCGAAGCATTATTTCCGTTTACGGTACGGTAAATACCTTTATCAGAGTTAACCATATTACCTATACTTACCACAATCTGGTTTGTATTAGAAGGGTTTATAGTCACATCCTTTACATAAATTTTGGAAAGTATCTGGCTCCAGTTTGCTCCATTATCTACAGACCTGTATAAACCATCTGTGGCACAGGCATAAATAGTATTACTGGTGGTGGGATCAAAGGCCATGTTTTGGATAGCAAACATTTGTGCTGTGTTTTTAGTCATCACCTGTGACCAGGTAGCGCCGCCATTGGTACTTTTGATGATACCAATGCCATAGGTACCCCTTGCCTTCCATACATTGTAGCCGATATTTGACGTATCTACCCGATACACTTCTCCGGTACCGGCATATATCACATTGGAATTGGATGGGTCTATCAGAATAGAAGATACACCGAGCACATGCATACCGGTAGTTACTGCGGCCCAGTTTGCACCCTGATCTGTAGATTTCCAGATACCGCCGCTGGCGGAACCAGCCCATAGATTGTTAGCATTATTGGGGTCAATGGCAATACACTTAACTCTTCCTCCGATGCGGCCAAGACCATCTACTGAGGGGCCCAATGATGTCCAGTTGGAAAATGAATTGCCCCGGTTATACAACTGACTTTGTTGCTTTATTTTCTTTACCTGGTCCCAGGCTCTTTGATATTTATCATTTAAAAAATAAGGGTTAGGATAAGCCCTGCCCTGATACCACATGCTTAATTGCTTATCGGCTCCTGACTCTTCTTCCTCCTGTTCTTCTTCCACCTTTTCTTCTTCCACCTTTTCTTCTCTCAGTTCACTTTTCTCTTTTTGACTCGTCAGCCCGCTTCGTTGGATAACAAAAAGGCTAACAATAATAATAGTTGCTGCAGTTAACAGCATTGCTGGTTTTTTCATGATAGTGGATTTAGATATTGGATTAGTATTATTGAACGCAGAGTTCTTGTTTACAAACACCGCCGGTAGTTATGTTATGCTATTTAATCAATTATTAATTAATAATTATAAATTAATAATTAACTTTTGCTGTACTGTTTTTCCACCCACCGTTACTTTTACCATATACACACCGGAGCCCAGTGCCGGCGGAAATAATAATTCAACCGTATTGGTGCCGCCAGTGGTTTTCCGCTTTTGCGACATTACGGCTTTGCCCTGCATA
>JANOEQ010000009.1:0-145077 GCA_031441485.1 Chitinophagaceae bacterium | reverse complement strand
ATACTTTGTAATACGGCTGAGATTCAAAGGATAGATACGGATTTATGCTGCTTCGCAGCATTTAGGATTCATTGATTTCCTCTTGATCTTAACAATATTCGAAAAAACATCCAATTTCTGATGCGTAGCAGCAGAAAAAATTCGTTATTATCCTTCGTACCCGTCCACTCCGTGTTCAAAAAAATGTGTCCACACGATAGCTGATGGCCGGGACAAGTTATGGTTCAAATTTGTATAAAAAATCATGCTGAAAAATTGATACACTATCCATAGAAACAGCTCTTCAATAAACGTGGGTATTTAATTATCTTCAGCAAATGAGAATCATCACCCGCACCGTTTTCATTCTCTCCATGGTAAGCTTACTGGCAGATATAGCCAGTGAAATGCTGTATCCTGTGATACCCGCCTATTTAAAAGAGATCGGGTTTTCTGTATTGGGCATTGGGATACTCGAAGGTGTGGTAAATTTTACAGCCGGCATCAGCAAAGGTTATTTTGGAAAACGAAGTGATGAAAAAGGACTGCGTTTGCCTTTTGTAAAACTCGGCTATCTGTTAAGTTCTGTTTCCAAACCATTGATGGCCGCCTTTACTTATCCGGTCTGGATTTTTTTTGTGAGAACGGTTGACCGCCTGGGCAAAGGTGTTCGTACTGCTGCCAGAGATGCGTTGCTATCGCAGGAAGCCACTCCCGCAACTAAGGCCAGGGTATTTGGTTTTCACCGCAGTATGGATACGGTGGGTGCCGCTATCGGACCGGTCATTGCATTAGTATTCCTCTTTTTTTATCCGGGTGAATACAAAACACTTTTCTATATCGCTTTTATACCTGGTATACTTTCTATTCTTCTGATATTTTTACTGAAAGAAAAGCGGCAACCTGTTTCCACCATGGAAAAAGGAAATTTCTTTTCCTTTTTTAACTACTGGAAAATTGCCACACCTGCCTTTAGAAAAGCAGTTCCCGGGCTTTTACTATTTGCCCTGTTCAACAGTTCCGATATTTTTTTGTTATTAGTAACAAAAGAAACCATTGGTGATCAAACGATATATATCAATGGCGCCACCTTTCATGCAGATACTATCACAATAGCTGCTTATATCTTTTACAACCTGGTGTATGCTCTTGCCTCTTATCCAATGGGTATGCTGGCAGATAAACTTGGTTTTAAAAAAATTATTCTTCTGGGCTTTGCATTATTTGCAGCGGTATATGGGGGATTTTCAACCGGCCCTTCTATCGGAATGATATTTATCCTTTTTTCCGTGTACGGATTTTATGCTGCCGCCACCGAAGGCGTTATTAAAGCGTGGATAACCAACCTGGCCCATAAAGAAAATACAGCTACGGCCATCGGCTTTTATACCAGTTGCGAAAGTATCTGCACCCTGCTGGCCAGTATTATTGCCGGCGCCCTGTGGACCAGCTTTGGCAGCACTTCCACTTTCATCACCACTGCCTCTGTTACGGTTATTGTTTTCCTGTATTTTTCCCTGAAAAAATGGGGGCAGGAACGATAATTCATTTTTTTTCGTTATAAATTGTTTTTGGCACAGTAATAGCGAATAGCAATTAAAATTTATTCATCCACTCAAAATCCTCTTATGCGAACTGGTATTCTTTCAGTAATGGCATTTCTGCTTTTTATCTCCACTGCACAAGCACAGCGTAAATCCACCAACAGCTCTTCCTACACCACAGCTTTGGGAGTAAAGGTTTGGGATGGCGGCGGCATTTCATTCAAGCATTTTTTAACTGACAAAAATGCAGTGGAATTAATTGGCTATTTCTGGAACAGGGGTGCCCGTATCACCGGCCTGTATGAAATACACGGACCAATTAGCAATGCCAGTGGTTTGCAATGGTATATCGGACCGGGTGCACATATCGGTTTTTATAACACGAAAAACGGTGATGGTTCTTTTATCGGGATAGACGGAGTGCTGGGCCTGGATTATAAATTTAACAGTGCACCAATCAATATCTCTATTGACTGGCAGCCTTCTTTTGAATTTGGTGATAACCGTGGTTTCTATGGCAATTGGGGTGGATTGGGTGTCCGCTATACTTTTTAAAAAACAGCAACTATTTTCGTGTGTATTTCAAATTGTCGCTTTTGGCCCCAGCCCACGGGGCCGGCCCGAGGGGGAGGCAAAGTCTTTTTATACGGCTATTCAGTATTTTGTCTGCGAGCCCCGAAAGGTTTACGTTGCGGCAATTTGAAATGCACCCTTATTTTCCAGAAGACAGTTTGCCGGCAGTCTTTTTCTTATCTTGTTGTAAAACCATACAAGACATGAAAAAAATTACCCTGCTTGCATCAGCACTGATACTTTTACTTTCTTCCTTTTGCCAGGATGTAAAGAAAATATCCGGGCAATATCAAAAAGATATCGCTGACACGGTAAATTTTCCTTACGGCAATAATAAGTCGGCAGGCAAATACTATACTATCCGCGGCTTTAAAATGTATGCAGAAGTGTATGGTGAAGGGCAGCCCCTGCTGATTATACATGGCAATGGCGGCTCCATCAATAATTTCATTTACCAGATCCCGTATTTTGGAGAAAAATATAAAGTAATCATAGCAGACAGCCGTTCACAGGGAAAATCAAAAGACAGCGGTGACAGTCTCAGCTATGAAATGATGGCAGATGATTATGCCGCTTTGCTGGACGTGATGAAGATAGATTCTGCCAATGTGATTGGCTGGAGTGATGGAGGCATTAATGCTTTACTGTTAGCGATCCGCCATCCGGAGAAAGTAAAAAAAATGGCTGTTACAGGGGCTAATCTTGTTCCCGATACCAGCGCAGTGCCACAGTCCATCTGGAACATGGTTATGCCGACCTATTCAATGCTGAAAAATAAGAAGGTGCTGACTGAAGAGGAAAAGGGAGCGTATAAATTATTTCGCTTACTCGTGGAGCAACCGCATATACCATTAACCGACCTTCACAAAATAACCTGCCCTTCCTTAGTTATCGGTGGCGACCATGATGTAATAAAAGAGGAACACACATTTCTTATTTATAAAAATATCCCTAAGGCCTATTTATGGATACTGCCTGCATCCGGCCACAGCACACCGATTGTGTATAAAGATGATTTCAATACCGTGTTAGACCGCTTTTTCAGCAATCCATACAGGACCTTTAACGGGGAGGCAAGGTTTTTTTAAAGGGCAACAAATCCCAGCTGCTTTTCAATACCTGCAGGAAGAACAGGTAATTTTCTTCTTTCAATCAGGAAGCTGTTGAGCTGTGCTATCTCCCGAAAGATATAATGTTTATCAGCTGCTGCTTTTAAATAATCTTTACCGGTGCTGCCGCCGGTGCCAATACGGGTGCCGATCATCCGGTGCACCATATTCATGTGTCGGTACCGCCAGGAGCTGAGTTGTTCATCTATTTCAAGCAAACAATTGAGTAACTGAAATGGTAATTGCAGTAAGGGATAACCCCGGTACAACATGATGAACAATGCTGCCCTGCAGGCAGCTGGTGATAATGAACGGTCTGCGGCTGTATTGCTATTTCCAAAAATTTCTTCAAATGCGGTCATATTATTCTGTTCTGCTTCTGCCAGGCTCGACTGATAGCTTTCCTTATAGTGTTGCCAGAATGTGGCATCGGCCCCTTCGAGCAAGAAGGGCATTCTTTCCAGCCAGCTGTTTAGTAATTGCAGGAGTGACTGACTATTTTCTGCTTTTTTAATAAGGGCCACTTGCTCCGGTCTTAATTGAGCGGTGTAATATTCCTTTCCATGACGGTGTTCAAATTTTAATCCAAGCTTTGCTTCCAGTTCTTTGAACTGCCAGCTTTGAAAACCCGATGCCGGGCGAAGCATATCCCTGAAATCGAGAAAATCCATCGGCGTCATTGTCTCCATAATATCCACCTGGTGAACCAGCACCCTCAGTATCGTTACACACCTGTTAAGGCGGTGTACCACGGTTTGCAGTTCAGGGGAGTTATCATTAAGTGCGGGCTTGTTCATGATGGCCACTGCCGAATTGGCTTCGTGGTGCAGTTGTTTAAACCATAGCTCATAAGCCTGGTGAATGACGATGAAGAGCATTTCGTCATGCGCCGGTAAGCTATGCTTTTCGCTTTCCGGGAACTGTGCGTTGAGGATTTTGTCTAATTGGAGATAATCATGGTAGTGAACTTCGCTGGCCATACATTGTATTTGTGCAAATGTAGCTTTCCTTGCGAATAATTTAAGCAGAACCTATTTCCACCAATTTTCTTTCACGCAACGCTGTATATAATACATAACGCCACCTTTACGGCTTTGTAACGTTGAGAGAAATTTTTTTTGACTTTTGAAATGCGTTTTAATCAAACTCATACCCGATATCGTCTCGGTATTCCATGCCGGTAAAAGATACCCGCTGCATTTCATCTTTGGAAATTTCCACTGCATCAAAAACAGAACGGCCATAAGAAGTGATGCAAAAAACCCTGCCGCCATTTGTAACCACTTTTCCATCCTCAAAAGTCGTTCCCATGTGAAAAAGTAAACTGTCTGCCGGGTTTATATCATTCAACCCTTTTATTTCGTAGCCTTTTGCATAATCGCCGGGATAACCGCCACTCACGGCTACTATAGTACCAGCTATTCTTGTGTCGGTTTCAATTGTTATAGTATCCAATTGCTGCCTCGAGGCGGCAATCAGTAATTCCACCAGGTCATTTTTAAGTCTTGGTATCATTACTTCGGTTTCAGGATCGCCCAGGCGGCAATTATATTCAATCATGTACGGTTCATCATTCATTATCATGAAACCGAAAAAGATAAAGCCCCTGTATTCCAATCCTTCCTGTATCAGACCATTTACGGTGGGTTTGATCACATTCTCCTCTATTTTTTTCATCAATGCCACATTGGCAAAAGGCACCGGGCTGATGGCACCCATGCCCCCCGTATTGGGTCCTTCGTCGCCTTCACCGATTCTTTTGTAATCTTTTGCCTCCGGCAGTATCACATAGTTTTTACCGTCCATTAATACAAATACAGAAATCTCTATTCCTTCCATAAACTCTTCCACCACCACTTTTTTACTGGCTTCTCCAAATTTGGCCCTTTGTATCATCAGTTCAAATTCAGCCACTGCTTCAATATGATTTTCACAGATCACAACACCTTTGCCAGCTGCCAATCCATCTGCTTTTAGTACGATAGGCAGTTCATGTTTTTGCAGGTACTCCACTCCCTCCTGGTAATTTTCTAATGTAAATTCTTTATAGGCTGCAGTTGGAATATTATGCCGCATCATAAATGCTTTGGCAAAGGCCTTGCTTCCTTCCAGTTGGGCGGCGGCCTTATCCGGCCCGATTACATCAAGGTTTTGTAAAGCAGGGTCTGAAATTAAATAATCGGTAACGCCATTGACCAAAGGTTCTTCCGGTCCTACAATTACAAGATCAATTTTATTATCGATGCAGGCTTTTTTGATGGCTGCAAAGTCGTTTATGCCAACAGGCAGGTTGGTGCCACATTGAGCAGTACCGGCATTGCCGGGAGCAATAAACAGGCTTTCGCAAAGCGGGCTTTGGGAAAGTTTCCAGGCCAGGGCATGTTCCCTGCCACCAGAGCCTAATAAGAGGATACGCATAGTTAGATTGATTGCTGGATTTTACTTTGTACTTCGTAGCATCTTGTGATTCAATGCCAAGAAGTAATGCGTTGCGAATATCGGGTACATCCGTTAAAGATAATCGGAAAAAAATTTTTGGTGGCCAAATTTCTGTATTTTGTTGTTTATAACGAAGCAATGGGGGAATCCCCGCAAGACTCTGATTTATCAATTAAAAAAAAGCTGTATGAATCAACCTGCAAAAACCGGCAAACATCCAAAAGCGTTGTACATCTTATTCTTTACTGAAATGTGGGAACGCTTTGCCTACTATCTGATGGTGGGTATATTGTTAATCTATGCTACTGATTCCACTACCGGAGGCAAAGGTTTTTCCGGAAAGATCGGAGCTGATATTGTCGGCAGTTTTATTGCTCTTGTTTATTTAACTCCATTCATTGGCGGCCTGATTGCCGACCGGTATTTGGGATATATTAAATCTATTTTCCTGGGTGGCTCATTGATGGCCGCCGGATATATTGGTCTGTCATTACCCGGTGATACAGCGATGTTTGTATCACTTGCGCTCGTTATTGTTGGCAATGGTTTTTTTAAGCCTAATATTTCCACCTTACTGGGTAATATATATAATCGCGAAGATTTAAAACCGCTGAAAGACAATGCCTATAATATTTTTTATATGGGTATTAACATCGGCGCCTTTGTCTGTAATTTTGTGGCGGCCTACTTACGTAATGCTTATGGTTGGGGCTATGCCTTTGCGGCAGCTGGTGTAGGTTTGATAATTGGCCTTATCATTCTTGGTATCTCCATAAATAACAAGGAAATTAAAGAGGCAGATGTTAAGAAACCTGTACAGCCGGAAGACATGCCTATCTCCAAAATCTTTGGTACTGTTTTTTTACCAGCTATTATTGCGGCAATTATTGGCTGGTTTTTACCAAAATCTATCTTTGGTTCAGCCATTATGGGTACACAGGCCAATGATGCATTCATCTTTGCCTGTTTGCCAATTATTGCTTTCTATATCTCATTATGGATAAAAGCAAAAGGACAGGACAAGAAAGGAATTGGCGCATTATTGTTCATCTTCGCTATAGCTATTGCCTTCTGGACTATTTATAATCAAAATGCAACAGGTCTTACCTTATGGGCAGAGAAACATACCGATAGGGTGGCTTCAGCTTCCACTGCTAAAATAACGGGTGCCATCTTTCCTATGCAAAAAGTAACGGATACGCCACGCATGGTAAGCAAACTTGATCAATACATGAGAGAAGTAAAAGATGACAGTGGAAAAGTGATTCAGGAAATGGGACCCGATCCGTATTTTGTCAATGTTCCAAAAGACCAATGGCCGCAGGGTAAAGAGGTAAAACTCACCAACACCGAATTGTTTCAATCAATCAATCCCTTATTCATTGTATTACTAACACTGCTTTTTGTTCCTTTCTTCAGCTATTTGCGACGCAAAGGAAAAGAACCCACCACCATGTCCAAGTTTGGAATGGCATTATTCATTTCCGGCTTATCAGCACTGGCTATGGTATTCGCCATCATGTCTGTACCTTCCATTTATACCCATAAGGCATCGGCAATATGGCTATGGATCACTTATTTTATTTTTACCATCAGCGAAATATTCCTGAGCCCGATGGGGCTATCATTGGTTTCTAAATTATCACCTCCCCGGTTAACGGCGCTGATGATGGGAGGCTGGTTCCTATCCACTTCTATCGGAGGAAAAGTGGCAGGTGTTATGACCAGCTTCTGGGATGACTTCACCGACAAAAAAATGTTTTTCCTCATACTAGTGGTGGCAGCCTTTATTGGTGGTATACTTATCTATTCAAGAATCAAATCACTAAATAAGATTGTAAAAGACAAAACAGGATTCGATTGATTTTTTAAACCTTTCATAAGAAGAAGTTATTTCAAGGTGGCCCATTCAGCCACCTTTTTTATTACCCTAACATCAATTTTACTATCTTAACCCCTTAAACAATCCAGCTATGTGGAAAAAACACCCCAAGGCACTGCCTTTCTTATTTTTCTCCGAAATGTGGGAACGGTTTGGCTACTATCTTATGATCGGCATTTTTACCCTGTATCTGAAAGACTCCGTGGCGGGCTTTAATATGGATGAAAAAGATTCAGCCAGCCTGTATGGTACTTTCATTGCGCTGGTGTTCTTCACCCCCTTTCTTGGCGGGTTGATTGCAGACCGCTACCTGGGCTACCGCCGGTCCATTGTATTGGGCGGGCTGCTGATGGGTGCTGGCTATTGCACAATGGGCATTCACAACGAAACCATGCTGTATGTTTCCATGGCGCTTGTCATCATTGGCAATGGTTTTTTCAAACCTAATATCTCCACCCTGCTGGGCAACGTGTATTCCACCCCGCAGTATATGCACCAGAAAGATGAAGGATATAATATTTTTTACATGGGCATTAATATCGGTGCTTTTATCTGTAATTTTTTCGGGGCGGCCCTGTATATCATGATTGGCTGGGGTGCTGCTTTTGCCGCAGCCGGTGTGGGCATGTTCATTGGCGTTATCACTTTTCTGGTGGGTACCAGGCACTATAAAGAATACGATATAAGAAAACCATTGAAACCCGGAGATATGCCGCTATGGCAAATAATGGTGTTGGTAATTGTACCCTCCATTATTTTTGGTTTCATTGGCTGGTTTATTAAGGGAACTGAAGGTTATGTATTCGATTCCAATTCCACCGATGCATTCATCTTTGCCTGTATCCCTGTACTGGTATTTTATGCGGCACTATTAATAAGAAGCAATAAAGATGAACGGCCTGCTATGGGCGCCATGCTTTCTATTTTTGCAGTAGTCATATTATTTTGGGCCATCTTTAAGCAAAATGGTTCTGCGCTCAACACCTGGGCCAGCCGCTATACAGACAGGGAAGTACAGGGCACATTTGGCAACGTATTATTTGCCTTAAAACAAACTGATAAACCCGTCAACACCACTTATAAATTAGACAGTGTGGTGAAACTGGACAACCAGTTCCGGAAAATAAAAGAAAACGGAAGGGAAATAAAAGAATTAGGTTACCCTTCTTATTTCAAAAATGTACCTGCCGGTAAATTGCCAAAAGAAGGTGAAACAGTAAAAGCCTGGTTACCCAGCCTGAGCCAGTCCATCAATCCCTTTTGGGTAGTGGCATTAACCCCGTTGATAGTGGCCTTCTTCACCTGGCTTCGGCGAAAAGGAAAAGAACCTTCTACCCCCACCAAGATCGCTTTTGGTTTACTGATATCCGCATTATCTGTATTAGTAATGATAGCAGCAGTAAAAGCGGGCAGCAATGGCGCTGAAAAAGTAACTGTGTGGTGGCTTATCGGCAGCTACGGTGTGGTTACTATCGGAGAATTATTTTTAAGTCCGATGGGATTATCATTAGTATCCAAACTCAGTCCTGTACGTATCACTTCACTAATGATGGGTGGCTGGTTCCTGTCTACTTCAATAGGCAATAAACTTAGCGGCATCCTGGCCAGTAAGTGGGACCAGTACGATAATAAGGCGGGTTATTTCTGGCTGAACTTTATATTGCTGGGAGGTGCCGCCATCTTCTTATTTGTACTGCTGAAATGGCTGAATAAAGTGATGAAGGAAAAAGGAGTGAATTAAAGCCTGAAGCCGGAGATCTGAAGTCAGTAGTCTGACCTCTAATCTCTGACCTCTTTTTCTTATCTTCCCTTCACAAAATCAACCTGCTATGCCTGAGCAAACAAAGTTTAAACCTTTTGTACCAGCCGAATCAAAGATGGCTGAGCTTACTATCAAGTCAATTATTACAGGGGCCATTTTCGGAATTATATTCGGAGCTTCTACAGTTTACCTTGCATTGAAAGCAGGCCTCACCGTTTCCGCTTCTATTCCCATTGCTGTAATAGCGATCACATTGGGCAGAAAATTTCTGAAAACAACTATTCTTGAAAATAACATTATTCAAACAACCGGCTCTGCCGGTGAAAGCATTGCGGCAGGAGTTGTATTTACCTTACCGGGGTTTTTATTTTTAAGCGATCCCAACAGCGCTAATTTTTTCAACTACTTTACCATTCTTGTCCTCGCCATTTTTGGCGGTATACTGGGAACATTAATGATGATTCCTCTCCGCCGTGCTCTGATCGTGCAGGAACATGGAACATTGCCTTATCCGGAAGGCACCGCTTGTGCTTCGGTTTTGAAAGCAGGGGAAAAGGGAGGGGATTTTGCCAAAACAGCTTTTATGGGACTTGGTTTTGCTTTTGCGTATGCTATCCTGCAAAAAATTATTCATGTAATAAAAGAAGTGCCTGATTTTGCGACCCGGCAAACAAACAAAATTTTCCCATCCGCCAAAGTAAGTGGCGAGATCACTCCTGAATATATGGGAGTGGGTTATATTATCGGCCCAAAGATCTCCGGCGTGTTAGTAGCGGGTGGTGTATTGAGCTGGTTTGTATTAATTCCCCTCTTGTCATCATTAATAAGTGCTGATGTAATTGCAGGGCAGCTTCATAAACTTGGTTATATAGCAGATTTGAGCAAACAAGGCCCCGGGAATGCAGGAACATGGGACCCTGTAACGCACAATTTTGCTGACTGGTCTTCGGCCATCTATCGTGCCTACATACGGCAGATAGGTGCAGGAGCAGTGGCCGCAGGTGGTTTTATAACATTAATAAAAACAATTCCTACTATCATCTCTTCTTTCAAAGGAAGCATAGGCTCATTGAAAAAAGGGGGTGTAAATACTGAATCGCAGGTTCCAAGAACTGAAAGGGACCTTTCCATTAAAGTAGTTGGCATTGGCAGCCTTGTCTTATTACTTGTTATTGCATTAATGCCCAACACACTGATTCCCGGTACTAATATTGGCAGCAAATTATTATTGGGATTGCTCGTCATTATTTTTGGCGCTTTCTTCGTTACCGTTGCATCACGGATCGTTGGTTTGATCGGCTCTTCTAACAGTCCTATCAGTGGTATGACAATCGCCACATTAATGGGTACCTGCCTGATTTTTATTGCTGTAAAATGGACGGGGCATGTATATGAGCCAATGGCACTTGTCGTGGGAGGCATGATTTGTATTGCTGCTGCCAATGCCGGCGCCACATCACAGGACCTAAAAACCGGTTACCTGGTGGGAGCTACACCAAGAAATCAACAGATCGCATTATTTGTGGGGGCAATCGTTTCATCATTGGCAATTGGTGCCACTATTAAGATTTTGGATACGCCAACCGCTGCAATGGCAGCCCAGGGTATTGAACATGCTATTGGCACCGACACTTATCCTGCTCCGCAGGGTACATTAATGGCCACGCTTATTAAAGGTATTCTCGGAGGAGACCTTGACTGGCAATTTGTATTAGTAGGCGTATTTATTGCCATAGTAATGGAACTCTGCGGGATAAAGGCTTTGAGTTTTGCCATTGGTATTTATTTACCCCTGTCCACCACACTTCCTATTTTTATTGGTGGTGCCATAAGGGGCGTAGTGGAATGGAGACAAAAAAAGAAAAAAATCAAAGTGGCCCCTGACGAAGAAGATCTGGGAAAAGGAAATCTGTTTGCCACCGGGTTAGTGGCAGGCGGCGCTTTAGCGGGCGTACTCGTTGCTATCATGTCTTCTATTCCAAGTATTAATAGCAGCCTTGGCAAAGTGAATGCTGAACACAGCCTTAGCAGTTCGCTGGGAACTGAAGGATATAAATGGTTAGGCGTTGCCTTCTTTGCTTTAATGGGGTATATTCTTTACCGGGTAGCTACTAAAAAACAAAAAGAACTGTAAATCAGATAAACTTTATATTTGTCACACCTCCTTAATTTACCATAGGCACTTTATTAATTTAAAAAACAATTAAAAAGTAACACTATGGATGGAACAACAATTCTCATTATTTTGGCAGCAGGTGCTGTAGCCGGATGGCTGGCCGGACTCCTATTCAAAGGCGAAGGGTTTGGCCTTATTGGAAATATTGTGATTGGTATCGTTGGCAGTGTGATTGGCGGATGGCTGCTACCTAAACTGGGCCTTCATATCAGCGGCGGTATTGTCGGCAGTATATTAATTGCTGCATTGGGCGCACTGTCCTTATTATTTGTAGTGAATGTGTTGAAAAAGGCATAGTATACCACTTTCAGCAATGCTGATTTTACAACCTTGTACAAAAGAAAAGTACTTTGCCGCAAAGCAAAGTACTTTTTAGTTTTCGGGTACGGATCAGCAATAATTTATATAAAATTCAGGTATTCATATTGCCTGGTAAGAATGGATTTGTCATCCGCCTTCAGCCATTTGTTCAATACCGTGGCATATACATTTTTAAAATCAACATTGTATTTCAGGTCCCCCTCATTCAGGCTGGCAAGATCAGGCATGGCATTCAGCACACCTTTCTGCTTCAGCCCGCCACTGATTAAAAACATATTATTGGCCGTGCCATGATCAGTTCCATTACTCGCATTTTGCTGCACCCTGCGGCCAAATTCAGAAAATGTAAATAACATCACATCCTCAAAACGGTGCTGTGCTTTCAGGTCTTTTACAAAAGCTTTTACCGCATCATTCATTTCAGTAAACAACCGCTGCTGCTGTGCATCCTGATTGATATGGGTATCAAAACTTCCCAATGATACATAATACACTTTGGTATTGATTTCAGAAAAGATCAGGGAGGCAATAGTTTTCATACTGTTGCCCAGCTCTGTCTTCGGATATGCGGCATTGGAAGGATGTAATTTACTTTGCTGAAAAATATAATCTGCACTCGACAGCGTTTCTGCCATAGTTTTATAGAGGTAATCCACCGGCTGCTCTCCTGCTTCATCCCCGCCTGCCGGACGGGCAGGTTTGTGATTTTTCATTACATCCCGAAAAAACTTTTCATTGGCAGTACCATACAGGCGGCGCGGATCTTTTACAGCAATGCCTTTTATATTTTCTCCTTTCAATGCAAGGCTTAACACATCGTCTATTTCAATGGCCTGTGTAGGTTTATCACAACCTTTACATTGCGCATCCAGGTAGCGGCCCACCCATCCGTTGGTCAAGTATTCTGTACTCTGGCTGGCTGTATGCCAGATGTCCATACTGCGAAAATGTGATCGGTCTGGATTTGGATACCCCACATTATTCAATATAGACAGGCTGCCATCGTCATATAATTCTTTGAAGCCCGTTAATGCAGGATGCAAACCCACTTCATCTGTTACCAGCAAGGCTTTGTCTTTGGCAATACCCAGCCGGGGCCGGGCTTTATAATACAAATCATTTCTTACCGGTATCACTGTATTCAGGCCATCGTTACCACCACTCAGCTGCAGTATCACCACCACCTTATTGCCCAATGGCACCATTGTTCTTCCTTCAAATGCTTTCAAAAATTTAGGCAGCATCATCGAAGCGGTAGCCAGTGAACCGATTTGAATGAATTGTTTGCGTTTGATAAGCGGCCCCCTCCCACCTCCCCACAAGGGGGAGGCTTTCGAAGACTCCGATGATTTATTATTTCCCATTTTATTCAAATTGTTTTAATAATACGTTCAATACTATCGGGTTCCCGGTTCTCCCCCTTGTGGGGAGTTAGAGGGGGCCTTAACACAACTGATACTCTGGTGTACACATTATTTGCAACGTGGCCGTCTTAATAAAATTTTCCCTTCCTGTCTGGTCTGCATATTGTTTGATAATATCCATACTTACCCCGGATTTTATCTGCAGCAAGGTCTTTGAAATAGTTTCTGCAAGGTTCTCCCTGGGTATGCTTTCATAGTTTTTCAGGTATAGTTTCCAGTCCACATCTGCATTTAACTGCTGTCTTTTCCCCCCATATCCGGCCCCAACCTGTTTTACGCCTCCATTTGCCTTATTCGCTTTCTGTTTCGCATCCCCGTCTTTCATGCCCATCATATTATCATCATCATCTTTAGGCCGTACATTCATTTCATCCACATCATTTATCAGTTTGGGTATACGCATCCGCATCATCAGCGAGGAGCTGTCTATCCAGGCTTTACCGCCGGGCCATCCGGCCACATTGGGCGGGTAGAATAATAACTGCCCAAGTACTCTTTGTAAGAGCATCAGTGCTTCTTCATTCTCCAATTTCATTGGCAGCATGCGTTGTATGCCTACCAACAATTCCACCGGTGATTTTATTTGCGTACCAATATTTTTTTCTTCAAAAAACCAATCACTGGTAAAAATATCTTCCATCAGCCTGCCGATATCGTATTCACTTTTATAAAACCGGTCGGCGAGCCAGTTTACTTTTTCAGCATCCGCATTTTCATTTACAAAAAATTTATACAGCTTCTGCGTAATATATTTAGCGGTTTGCTTTTCATCCAGTAAAATATCCAGTACATCTTCCCCGTCAAAGTTTCCGGAATGGCCCAATACAGTTTTACTGTCATCATCATGCTGAAACTTACGGAACTGAAAATCGCCTCTTAAATTAGCCCCCCATCCTGTAAAAGCTCTTGCTGCTTCCTTAATATCATTTTCTGTGTAATTGCCTCTGCCGAGTGTAAATAATTCCATCACCTCCCTGGCAAAGTTTTCATTGGGATGCCCTTTCCTGTTTTGCTGGTTGTTTAAAAAGTTAAGCATCGCAGCAGATTTGGATACTTCTTTCAGCATGGTACCAAAATTGCCAAGTGCATTTCTGCGGATCACATCCAATAACCCCTGCTGGTAAAAAACATTCAGGTTGCGGCAGGCAAAATGACCATGCCAGAAAAAAGCGAGTTTCTCCCGCAATTGCGAAGAAGTATTCACCATTTCATGCATCCAGTACATGTTCAGGTTTCGTACACCTTCCCTGTTTTTTTGTTGTGCTTTTTTCTTCTCTTCGGGTGGCAGTTCTTTTTTTTGCTGGCGGCCCACTTCTTCAATGCCCATAAAAAGGCCCTTCAGGTAATCATCTGCCACGTCTATATAATCTGGTTTTTTACCGGAGGCCTTTGCCAGGGCTTTATAAAATTGTTTAGGAGTATAGGCGGAAAGGTCACTTAATTGTTCTACAGCCGGGCCAAAGCCTGCCCGCCACATGAGGTGCTGATTTTTCAACTGGTTAGTCAGAGACATGAGTCACAATTTAGTTTTCAGACTATCAGGAAGAAGGATAGTTTAAAAAAGTTGCGCAGGCAATATCTTTAAACGGAAAAACCGGTAAGTTATTTTTAAATTTGGTGAACAATTGCTTTTATGCCAGTCAACATCTTAAAATACCTGGTCCCGGTCATCTTTATTGCAGCCGCCATTCAATCATTCAATTCGCAGGGCTGGATCATTTGGATACCCATGATCATTGCCTGGGTGATTATCCCTTTACTAGAACTATTGTTAAAAGCTGATCCTGCCAATATGGGCGCTGCTGAGGAAGAACTGGCAAAAAAAAATAAGTACTACGATTTTTTGCTATACCTAATTGTTATTCTTCAGTTCATTGCGTTGTACGAATTTTTAGACGGCTTAAAAAATGACATCCTTCTCTGGTATGATATTGCCGGCCGTATTTCTGTAATGGGACTTCTTTGCGGCACATTTGGTATCAATGTGGGGCATGAACTCGGTCACCGGGTGAATAAATTGGAACAAACACTGGCCAAAGCTCTATTGTTAACCTCATTATACATGCACTTTTTTACGGAACATAATAAAGGGCATCATAAAAGAGTGGCCACCCCTGAAGACCCAAGCAGTGCCCGCTATGGTGAAGCTGTGTACGCTTTTTATTTCCGTACCATCATTTTCAGTTATATCAGCGCCTGGCATATTTCCAATGAGGAAGTACGAAAAAAAGGGAAGCCTGTTTTCTCCATGTACAATGAAATGATTCAATTTCACCTGGTGCAGGCCGCTTTTACCGGTGTTATCTTTTATTTTTTTGGAGGCCTGGTTACAGTATATTTTTTGGCTGCGGCATTCATCGGTATCCTGCTGCTCGAAACGGTGAATTATATTGAGCATTATGGTCTGCAAAGAAAATCTACCGGTGAAGGTAAATATGAAAGGGCCATGCCGGAACACAGCTGGAACAGCGATCATATATTAGGCCGGCTGTTTTTGTTTGAGCTCAGCCGCCATTCGGATCATCACTATATGGCCAGCCGCAAATACCAGATACTCCGCCATCATAATGATGCGCCGCAAATGCCCACCGGTTATCCAGGTATGATGCTGCTGTCATTATTTCCACCTGCCTGGTTTTATGTAATGAATAAAAGAATAAAAAGATTAAAACCAGTTACTGTTTAACAGCATTTGCCAGCACATAAGCTCTTACATGTACTGCATTAGCATTCGACATTCTGGTGCGGGGCAGCATTGATTCTAATATCACATCCCAGCGGCCTTCAGTATATTGATGCGGATCAGGCAGGCCATGACAACGGCTGCACCGGGCCATAAATATAGCTTTACCCTGTATTGTATCCGGCGCTGCTGTTGAAGCAGGGGGGTAAGAAAAAACTGTTCTTATAGGCGAACCCGCTTCTCTTCCGGTTATCGCCGGTAATGATTTTTTTTGACAAGATACGGATGTGATTAAAAATATAACGGAAACAAAAGCTAAGAGTTTCATATTAGTTAGATATATCAATTAGAAAATGCGCCCGTCAAACTGGCGCATTTTTTATATACTCCCATGAAAAATCAATTGATGATAGTATCCCTGAAATAAGTATGTATGGCCTGCGGCAATAAAATGCCTTCGCCGGTCTGGTTATTCTCCAGCAGGCAGGCGATGATCCTGGGCAATGCAAGAGAGCTGCCGTTTAAAGTATGCACCAATTGTGATTTACCATTACTGTCTTTAAAACGGATCTTCATCCGGTTACTTTGATAGGTTTCAAAATTGGAAACAGAACTTACTTCCAGCCAGCGCTCCTGTGCTGCACTGTACACTTCAAAATCATAAGTGATCGCAGAAGCAAAACCCATATCGCCACCGCACAATCGCAGTATACGGTACGGCAGTTCCAGGCTGCTTAACAGTTTTTCAATATGACTTACCATTTCATCCAGCACTGTATAGCTTTTATCGGGGTGTACAAGCTGAACAATTTCCACTTTTTCGAACTGATGTACCCTGTTCAACCCCCGCACATCTTTACCAAAACTTCCGGCCTCCCTTCTGAAACAGGGGGAATAGGCTGTCATCTTTATGGGTAGATGTTCTTCTTTTACCATTTCATCACGGTAAATATTAGTAACCGGCACTTCAGAAGTGGGTATCATGTAAAATTTGTCTTCAGGCATATAATACATCTGCCCTTCTTTATCAGGTAACTGGCCGGTACCAAATGCCGATGCTTCATTTACCATAAAGGGAGGATGGTATTCTGTATAGCCGGCCGCTGTATTAAAATCTAAAAAGTATTGTATCAATGCCCGTTGCAGTCTTGCCCCTTTGCCCTTGAATAAGGCAAAGCCGCTGCCGGTTATTTTTGCACCGGTTTCAAAATCCACTATATCATATTTCTTTATCAGGTCCCAATGCGGCACAGCGCCGGCCATTAATTGTGGTTTTATTCCACCCTCTCTTACCAATTCATTATCAGCAGCCGTTTTACCTGCCGGTACAAGAGGCGATGGAAGGTTGGGTAATTTCACCAGCTCTTCCTGTAATTGTTTTTCTATTGCAGGCAATCTTTCAGAAATAGGTTGCAGCGCTGCTTTCCATGCCGACACATCTTCCTTTTTTTTATCGGCTTCTTCCTTTTGCCCTTTGGCCATCAGTGCGCCTATCTCTTTCGATGTACTGTTCACCTTTGCCTGGTTGGTATCAAAGTCCAGCTGTAGTTTTTTTCTTTCATCATCCAATGCAATGATGGTGTCCACCAATTGAGGCTCGGCAAAATATTTTACCGCCAATCGTTCTTTTACTGCCTGCGGATTTTGCCTTAATACCTGTAGCTGCAACATATTCAACTTATTTGCGGTAAAGGTAGTTTTTGAGAAGCACACAGACAACCACGGATTTATTTACCTTTAAATAAAAAAACAATGATAGACCAATCAATGATTACAACTAATATTGAGTTAAGCGGCTACCGGGTTACCAAAAGCCTTGGTGTTGTAAGAGGGATTACAGTCCGGTCCAGGAGCCTGTTTGGCAATATTGCCGGAGGCTTTCAAACCCTTTTTGGAGGTAAAATCTCTATTTATTCAGAGCTATGCGAAAAAACAAGAGAAGAGGCTTTTCAGCTACTGCTGCAACATGCGGAACAAAAAGGGGCCAATGCAGTTATCAATATGCGATACGATGCCAATGAAGTAATCAGTGGCGTAACAGAAGTGCTGGCATACGGAACAGCCGTGTGGGTGGAAAAACTGTAACATGGCGTTACTTTGCCGTGGGACATTATATTTGCATTTATGTATTTAAATGATGACCTGCAGCAACGCTGGTGGAACCTGGAAGCTAAACTGGTGGAACGCTTTGGCAAAAAGCCTGACCTGGAAACCATTCTTTTCCTGGTTGGCATCCAGGAATTTGGTGATATCAAAGAAAAATTTACAAAAGAGCAGAAACAGGACCTGATGCATATTGCCGTATGCCAGTTACTATCGCCCAGCGGCTATTATGAGCTGGAAGGGGTGGACATTGACGGATGGCCTCATTTTAAGCAATTGAAAACAATGCCTGATATGAATGCTATTGAGCAGGAAAATTTTATTAAAGACCATGTGTTGCTGTATTTTGATAATCATTCCCTCTAGTGTCGTGTCAAGTCTGATATTACGCAAACAATTTTCCCACAAAGACACAAAGAAAAGACTTTGTGGTCTTTGTGGGATAGCTTTTGTATTCGTTGAGAGGTATCCGGCAAAACAGGATTGACATAACACCAGCATATTCTTACTATTATAATTCATACTTATGAAAAAAATGATAGCCCTCAGTTTTTTTATTCTTACTGCGTTTGCAGCAACAGCCCAAAAAGATTCTACTCTGTCAAAAAAAGACAGGAAAAGGGATGTGTTGTTACAAACCAGTTATGGTGATATAGTAATACGCCTTTCAGATTCCACTCCTTTGCACCGGGATAATTTTTTAAAACTGGTGAAAGTGAGATTTTATGACAGTGTTTTATTTCACCGGGTCATTAAAGACTTCATGATACAAAGTGGCGATCCCAACAGCAAGACTGCTAAGCCAGGAATACCATTAGGCAATGGAGGTCCCAAGTATAAAATACCTGCAGAATTCAGACCTTCATTATTTCATAAAAAAGGAGTAATTGCCGCAGCCCGGGATAATAACCCCGAAAAAGCAAGCAGCGGCAGCCAGTTCTATATTACAAAGGGAAAAATTTTTACAGATGCCGGTCTTGACTCTGTGGAAACCATCCGGTTGGAGGGAAGAAAATTGCCGTCTGCTCACCGGGAAGTATACAAAACTATAGGCGGCACCCCACACCTGGATATGAATTATACCGTCTTTGGGGAAGTGGTAAAAGGAATAGAAATAGTAGACAAAATTGCAGCAGCAGCTACCAGCAGGGGAAAAGACAGGGACAGGCCTGTTGAGAATGTGACTATTATAAAAGCAAGTTTGATAAAGAGGAAAAAAACTAATGTTAGCAGCATGTTAAAAGGCTAAGGTGCTCATGCGGGGTTTTTGCTTTCTGAAAAATCGTACTATATTTAGTTATAAATAAACTAAGCCATGAGAAAAAAAACCATCCCTGTTTTATTTGCTTTGTTATTCGCATGTACCGCAGCCTTTTATTCCTGCCAGCGTGAAGTGGATGAAACTTTGCCAACGCAAAAAACTGTCTCCTCTAAAGATCCGGCCAAACTTTCAGCATCCTTAAAAGTATGGCACGGTACACGTACTACAGGAACACCACCCTCGCCTAACAGTAATACTCCAGCTATTGACCCAACTGTTAATCCGACAGTTAATGCATTTGCAGGAAGATATGCAATTATAAAACCTGAAGTAACCGCTGGCAATGTGGCTGGTTACTATGTAGGGCTGGCCAATGCCGGTCAGTATTTTAAAGTGGATTTTACCAAGCCCCGTGATATTCCCGGCCGTTCCATTAACCCAAAGCGCAACCATTTACTCCAAAGGATACAAACAGGTAATGCTGACAGTTCCATCGTAATTGTATTACCGGGCTATATTAATGTGCCAGACACCTTTTGCGTTACGTATTGTCCTTATGATTCATCAGGCAATATCGGGCAACCTGTAACTACCTGTATAATTGTAACAAGCCTTGGTGCCGGCACTACTAATGGTTGGCTGCAGAATGACTTCAGATTAACAGCTTCCTGGGATTTAACAGGAGGTATTAGAACAGAATTAGATACAATAATTTATAATAAATGGGCTGCAGACGGGGATGGATATTATTGTAATGCCGGGTTTTTAAACGGGGGAGCTATTTTTAATGGTTTTACCCCTATTGTAAGCGATTCAATTTATTACCTGAAAAATAATATCCGGTTTGCGATCAATGGTGCGTTTGATTATAAGGATTATGAAGATGATAAAAGTGTAAACACTTCTTTAAGCAGTTGTTCCCTTTTTTCATTTATGCCTGTTTCAAATTATTCCGATTCTTTAACAGGTGCCTATAGCTTTAATTCAACTACTAATAAATTGGTCTTTATCTGGGAATTTGACAGCCAGGGTATACCCGATCCGGATTACTGGGAATATGATGTTATAAAAGTAACTGATAACCATTTTATTTTGCGGGACCCGATAGATAATTATTATATAAGGTTTGAACGTTAACTCATAAAAGAAAGGCACCCCGGTAAGAGGTGCCTTTCTTTATTACTGCTGATTATTTGCGTCTACTAATTACCACCCAATCCACCACCACCTTGTGTACGTTGTTTCTCTTCTTCAGAAGCATCTTTACGCTGTCTTGCACTCTTCACTGTGTTGCTGCCAAATCGCCAGCTAAGGCTGGTCTTCAGTTGCCTGCTTTCAAAGTTGCCGCTCGCAATTGTTCTTTGCCCGGCAAAATTGCTCTCCCCGCTCCATTTCATAGAGAAAAATATATCAGATACGGATATTTTAAAATTGCCCTTTCCTTTGAAAATAGTTTTCTGCATACCTGCATCCAGTGTCCACATAGATTTTGATTCAAAAGTACCCTGCCATATAGATGGGGAATTATACCAGCCGCTCACTTCACCTGTCCACTCCTTCTTCTTTCCAAACTTCAGGCTGTGCTGCATATAGATATTAAAAGATGCTACATCTAAATTTACAACCCTGCTGCCACCACCAAAATCTGCTTTATACTTGGAATAATTTCCACTAAAGTTTACAAATGCCATGTATGTTTTATACATAAAAGGATAACTGATATTAACAGCCACTACGTCCTGGGTAGCCAGGTTCTTTTTGGTTATAAAACTTTTCGATTTTTCAGTAGTATCTACTAACTGGGTAAATACATCTGCCACATGACTGTAACTCAGGGAGGTGTTCAGTTTATATTTATAAGTATTCCTTACGGTTACGATATTGGTGTATTGCGGACGTAGTTCAATATTACCTTTCTGGAAAGTATATTCATCCAGTTTAAATTCAAAAGGATTTAAATCCTGATAAGCCGGCCTGTCTATTCGGCGACTGTAAGAAAGCCCCCACTGGTTCATTGGGTTTTTATTGAAAGTAATGGCGGCACTGGGGAAGAAATCAGTGTAATTTCTTTTAAACGTCTTCTTGTTCCCTTTATTCACCGTACCATTGGAATTTAACCCGTACGAATCTCCGGACAATGAAGTGCTTTCCATCCTTACTCCCACCTGTATCATTTTACCTTTCAACTGGCGGTTGTAATTAACATACAAGGCATTTACGTTTTCCTTATAATTAAACTGGTTACTGCGGTTCAAATCCAGCAGCTTGGTTTCCGGTGTTAATTGTGTTACATCAAAACGCTGAAAGTTGTTCTTTGTTTGTACCAGTGATGTTTTTCCGCCAACACCTAACTTGCCTTTTTTATAATCTTGCTCATAATCAGCTTTCAATGTGTAAATATCTATATCGGTTGGTGAAATGAAGCGGTAGATAAACTGGCTTTGCAATACAGTGCCGGCAGCATTATAATAGTAATTAGGCTGCAATTGATTGCTCTTTAACCTGTACATGCCATAATCGGCATCCACATCCAGTGTTCTTCCTGCTGTATCCACGTATTTATAGTTCAGGTTGAAATTCACATTATTCCTTTCCATCGCATTGCGGTTGTTGGCTACGAGCAACCGGTCTACAACTTTGGTAGGCATAAAACTAATAGGCGTGCGGCTGTCGCTTTCCAGCTTGTTATCGGTAATATTTCCATTGATCAAAATACCCAGTGTACTTTTTTTATTGACAAAATAATCCAGGCCGGTTTTAAAACCATGGCTGTTGTTTTTGAAAATCATCTGAGTGGACCCGTTGAATAAGGTATCCTGCAATTCTCTTCTCAGGTTAAATTCATTATTCTGCCTGGCATTATTATAATTATAATTTCCAAAAATGTTTATCTTCTTATTCCGGTTGTTAAGGGATAAACCGCCATTATATTTGGGATAAACACCAATATTATACCCGGCATTTACGGACCCATTGGTACCGAATGACTTGTTCTTTTTCAACCGGATATTTATGATGCCGGCATTACCGGCCGCATCATATTTTGCAGAAGGGTTGGTAATGATCTCTATTGCTTCGATCTGGGAGGCCTGTATGGATTTTAAATAGTTGGAAAGATCTGCTCCGCTTAAAGGAGAAGGCTTGCCATCAATATAAACCTGCACCCCGTTTTTACCGGCCAGGCTCAGGTTATCATCTTTGTCTAATAATACTCCCGGAGATTTGCGCAGCAATTCCAGCGCATCGCTACCGGTAGCATTGATCGTTCCTTCCACGTTCAGGACCGTTTTGTCGGCCCTTATTTCAATCATAGGCTTTTGGGACGAAACAGTCACCCCTTTTAAATCGCCGGTGCTTTTAGATATTGTGATATCTCCCAAGCTTACATCACCGGAGCCGGACAACTCAAACACTTTTGAATAAACAGTGGCAAGGCCTACATGCGAGGCGCTAACCAGAAAACTTCCAGATTTATTGGCAGTGATGGAAAACCGGCCTTCAGTACTTGTAACGGCCAGCTTTACTACAGAAGAATCTTTTGCATTTAAAAGCGAAACGGTTGACTTTTCAAGTCCTTTCCCCTGCTGATCTTTTACTACCCCGGTAACCTGCTGCGCTTGTGCCACTGACCCTATAAGCAGTAAACCGGCAAAAATTGATACTAACTTTCTCATTATTAATGGTTTTTGTTTTTACAGTACAAAGATAACCCTGTGTCATGTAATTGTAAAAGCGTTATCCGACCAATGGTGTAAAACCTTCCATGAACGGCACAAAAATTCCGGTGAACTGAAATAAGCTGTTAAAACAGAATTGGCGAAGAGCTTTCACCCTTACTTTTATTATCATCAAATTGCCTTAGGTTTGCACCCAAAATCATTGAGTATGAATTTTCCAGCGAATCTCCGGTATACAAAAGACCACGAATGGGTAAGCTTAGAGGGTAATATTGCCACCATCGGCATCACCAATTTTGCCCAGGGGGAATTGGGCGATATTGTATATGTGGAAGTGGAAACGATTGGCCAGGCCCTTGAAGCCGGCACTGTTTTCGGCACTGTGGAAGCCGTAAAAACAGTATCTGATCTTTTTTTACCCGTTAGCGGCACTATTACAGAACTGAATGCCAACCTGGCCAATTCTCCCGAATCGGTGAATAGTGACCCTTATGGTGCCGGTTGGATGATAAAAATGACGGTGGACAACCCGGCTGATGTGGCTGCCTTGCTGGATGCCGCTGCTTATGAAGCAATAGTGGGTTAAAGTAAAACCGCGCAAGAGCTTTCTTCGTATCTTATCACGATGCAATCGTTTTATTTAATCATTGTATCTTAACCAATTACTTGAACTTGAAAAAAACATACAGCGAAGAAGAGCTGGTGTATTTGTTGCAGCAACGCAATGAGAATGCCTTTGTTTATTTATATGATAATTATTCGGGTGCCCTGTACGGTATTGTGAATGGTATCATCATAAATAATGAAGTGGCTAATGATGTACTGCAGAATGTATTTGTTAATATCTGGAGAAAAATAGAATCCTACGATCCGGCAAAAGGCAGACTTTTTACCTGGATGCTGAATATTGCCCGCAATGCATCTATAGATGAGCTCAGGTCAAAAGGATACAGGGATTCGCAAAAGAATATATCTATTGACGAACAGGGAGAGATAGCCGGAGGCATAACAGGCCCAAACATTGATGATGTGGGATTAAGGAAAGTACTGGGCAAGTTGAAAGGAGAATTGAGAGTGCTGGTGGATATGTCATATTTCCAGGGATTTACCCATGAAGAAATTTCAAAATCGCTGAATATCCCGTTGGGAACCGTAAAAACAAGGATACGAAGCGCATTAACACAATTACGAACAATGATTCAATAATACTACCACGCTAAAGCTACGTAGTACAAAGTAAAAGAGTGAACACACAGGAATACATATTAAGCGGAATAGTGGAGAGCTGCGTACTCGGACTTGCTTCTAATGAAGAGAGAAGTGAGTTTGAAAAGATATGTGCCCGGTATCCCGAAGTGCTTGAGGCAAGAATAGCTTTTGAACTGAGCCTGGAAAAAAAAGCTTTCGAATATGCGGTAACGCCTCCGCCCACTGTAAAAACAAATATCCTTAACCGCATTGGTACTGCCGCTAAAGTTATTCCTATACAAAAAGCCTCCGAAACTAAACCATCTTCGGCTGCTTTTGGCTGGCTCAAATATGCAGTTGCTGCCTGCCTTGTATTACTGGCCGGAAGCATTTACATGAATATCTCATTATCCAATAAGAATAAAAACCTGCAGGCCAATAATAAAACCCTGCAGGACAATTACAAAAACTCATCGGAAGAACTGGCCGCCATTAAAAGAGATATACAGGTCATTACAGGAAATCCCAATATTAAGATGGCATCCATGAAAGGGCAGGGTATTTCACCAAAATCATACGCTACTGTATACTGGGATACCACCTCACATGATGTGTATCTGCTTACTAATAATTTACCAATACCTGCCAGCGACAAACAATACCAGCTCTGGGCCATTTTTAATGGAACCCCGGTTGACCTGGGAGTGTTTGACATGAAAAAAGAGAGGCTGCTTATACAGGCTAAAAATGCACAGGGTGCAGAAGCTTTTGCCATTACCCTGGAAGAAAGAGGCGGCAGCCCCACTCCCAAAGGCGATATGTACGTACTGGGTAAACTCTGATATTTCCCTTCCTGAATCAATCTGATTACACTGCTTTCCCGTATTTGTAACAATATTCTACTATGCTATAGTATTTCTAGTTCTATAGTTGGTTAAACATTGGGGCTTCTTTTGGGGCCCCTTTTTTATTTCCAGCCACGAAAACACATGAAACAACACGAAAAATACATCACAAGAATACAGGGATAATTCAGTAGAAAAGGCTGGTTGTTCTTCTTGAAAATTTCTGTCAATGCATGGTTAATATTATTGCCGAAGGCAATCAAATTTGTATTTAATTTTCTATAGTTAACAAAGGCAAATTCGTGTTATTCGTGGCATTCGCGGCCAACTCATTGCCCCAGGCAGCTTTCTATTTATACCGCCAATTGGAATCTAAATTTTATATTGTGGAAATTATTTCCCTTGCGTAAAATCAATCTCTTTTTTGTGCTGGCCATTTGCTGGCTAATTATTTCCACAATCTTGCTTATCATCCCGGGAAATGAATTCCCAAAAGAAAACTGGCTGGATAAAATATGGTTTGACAAATGGGTGCATATCGGCATGTTTGTCATTATGGTGGCGCTATGGTGCCGGGTACTTAAAGGTACGGGTAAAAAAAGCAGCCAGTTGAATAAGATGTTTGTAATAATAAGTCTGGCCGGCCTGGCCTATGGAACAGGAATGGAATTTGTACAACGGGATCTTGTTGTCAACCGTTCTTTTGATATTGGAGATATAATAGCTGATGGAATTGGATGCGGCATTGGCCTTTTGTACAGCCGGAGAAGGTATATAAAAAATTGACCCCTGTAGAAACAGGGGTCGCAACCAAAACTAACTGCTTATGAGAAAATTTACTGTCTTTAACATGTACTTCTTTTTTTGATATGAAGTACTATATAATGAGTTCAAATTTTAATGTTCAGTTGTATAACGCAAATTTACATCCAGTAGTATGTTGTTTGCTGTTAACGAAAGTCTAAAAGTCTAAATTCAGTGTTTTCACTTTATTCCACTACGTAAAACATACAAACGTTCTGCAAGCCATACGATGCTTTTTCCCAAAGGATTGCATAAGCACCCTTCAATTATTTTCAAAATCCCCACTGAAAAAGTTGACAATCAGGTGACAAAGAGCTGATTTATTTTTTGTGTCCCCTTAATAGATACTATCAAAATTTCGTGCCAGAAAAAATATTTTTTCATAAAAAATAAAAAACCGCTCTGCTTTGGACAGAACGGCTACTCCTTTTGCAGGTATTATTATTTCATAAACCCTTTGATCAAATCTAAAATCCCGCCACCACCACCAGGCTGCTGATTCTGAAAACTATTCTGTGCTTTTTGAGTAAGACTGCCAATAATGCGCTGTATATCAAAACCTCCGCCGCCGTCAGAAGATCCGCTATTGCCACCACCGGTAAATTGTTCCAGCAGATTTTGCAGGGAAGAACCACCATTTCCGCCTTCCTGCGACTGGGCGCCACCACCGGTTAAGGAGCCAATAAGCCCGTCTAGTGTAAAGCCTGCATTATTTGGATTATTTGTTTCCGTAATTATTCCGTTCAGTGCATTGGGAATAAGTGAGTTGGCCACATTGCTGGCAGAAGATGGGCTCATTTTATATTTACCCACCAGCTTGCTGATAAAATATCCAACCATCATGGAAACGATAGGGTTCTTAAGCAATCCTCCTATTCCACCGGCTGCGCTACTGCCGCCGCCAGTATTTCCTCCTCCTTTAAAAAGATCCAAAATATTTTGAAAGCCGCCGCCAGCCACAATATTCTGAAAACCACTGGTAATAGTTTTGGTGGCATCTGCCATTACATCATTATTGTGCTCTTCAGGTACATCCGGGTTATTTACCACTGTGTCCTGGCCAAATTGTTTTACAATGTTGAAGAGTTGATCTAACATAAAAAATTGATTTGAAACAAACTTTTGAAGTTTGAAAATGAAAGAATTGATTTAAACATCTAAAATACTCTTTTGGATTATTTATCAGTAATAAATTTCGATGAAGACAACTTGAAAGAAGTTAGAGGAAACCGTTAGTTCTGTTTCGTCAATTTTTCTGAGTTTTCGGCAAACTGCAGGGCATCAATCAGTTCATTGATATCTCCGTTCAATACTGCATCCAGGTTATAGAGTGTAAGCCCAATACGATGATCGGTGACACGGCCCTGGGGAAAATTATAGGTCCGTATTTTAGCGCTGCGGTCGCCGGTGCTTACCAGGCTTTTGCGGTGGCGGGAAATTTCATCTTCCTGTTTTCTTACCTGCTCTTCATACAGCCTGGTTCTCATCATTCCCATAGCTTTTTCTCTATTGCCCAGTTGCGATCTTTCTGTCTGGCAAACCACAACTGTACCCGTAGGAATATGTGTTAACAATACTTTAGTTTCTACCTTATTTACATTCTGTCCGCCGGCGCCGCCGCTTCGGGCCGTTTCCATTTTTACGTCTGCAGGGTTCAGTTCAAAATCTACTTCTTCAGCTTCCGGCATTACTGCCACTGTAGCAGCAGAAGTATGTACCCGGCCGGAGGACTCGGTATTTGGAACCCTTTGTACCCGGTGTACACCGCTTTCAAATTTCAAAGTGCCGTATACATCTTCACCTGTTACTTCCAGTTGCACTTCTTTGTATCCACCAACACTGCCTTCGTTTTCACTTAGTAAAGCTGTTTTCCATCCCTTTCTTTCACAATACCGCATATACATCCGCAGCAGGTCGCCGGCAAATAAACTGGCTTCATCACCCCCTGTACCGGCACGGATTTCCAGAATGGCATTCTTTTCATCCTGCGGGTCTTTGGGTATCAGCAACTGGCGGATATGTGCTTCCAGCTGCGTTTTCCTTTCTTCCATGGACGGCGCTTCTATTTTGGCCAGTTCCCTCATTTCTTCATCATCACCTTCCAGCGCTTCTTTATAAAAAACAATATCATCCAGGACTTTCCTGTATTCCGTATACGCCACTACTATTTTTTCCAGGCTGCGGTACTCCTTGCTGATCTCGGCAAATTTTTTATTGTTGCTGACAATTTCAGGGTTGGTGAGGGCTACTCCCAACTGGTCAAATCTTGCTTTTATGGCTTCCAGCCTGTCTAACATAATAAATGAAATTCCAAGTTTTAAATCTCTCGCAGAGTCTGCTGCCTGCGGGCAAATTCCAAGGGATGCAAAAGTAGCAAAGAATAAGCGGTTAAGTTTTGGGTTTTGGAATTAGTTTTAGGGAATTTTACACCATGGCATACTTGAAATTCAGATCAGATAAATTGTTTGACGGACTCCGCTTCCGGGATGATGACAGTGTAGTAGTAACTTGGGAAGATGGCTCTTTCGAAGCTATTGTGCCGGTGTCAGAAGCCGGGGACGATGTACAGACTTTTTCGGGTATAATCACTCCCGGCCTGGTCAATTGCCATTGCCACCTGGAACTAAGCCATCTGAAAAATGTGATTCCGCCACATACCGGGCTCATCGATTTTCTGTGCGCTGTCGTTACTAAAAGAGACTTCGCCCCGGAAATAATTCAGCAGGAAATAATAAAAGCTGAAAAAGAAATGTATGATAATGGGATAGTTGCCGTTGGCGATATTGGCAATACCGCTGATACAGCATCCGTAAAATGTAATAGTAATATCCGCTGGCAGAATTTTGTGGAAGTGCTGGGCTTTACAGATGAAAAAGCTGAAGAAAACATTACTCATTACAAAAAAGTGGCGGCTACGCTTGAGTCTAAACTTCGAATATCCGGCATTCAACATCGAACCTCTCTTGTTCCTCATGCCCCTTATAGTATCTCGCCAAAAACCTTTATACTAATTAACCAATTAACCGAAAACCAAGTCATTTCCATACACAACCAGGAACATCCGGCCGAAGACGAATTGTATAAAACCGGTGGTGGCGATTATTTGAAATTTTTTAAAATATTCGGGCTTGATAAATCCCCTTTCCCGGTAACGGGTAAAAGCAGTATCCGTTCGATACTGCCTTACTTCAATAACGGGCAAACCATTTTCCTGGTGCATAACACTTCCACTCCGGAAGAAGATATTATATGGGCAAATGAATTTGCAAACACCAATGGATTGAAACTGGTGTATTGTATATGCATCAATGCCAACCTGTATATTGAAAACAAAGTACCCCCCATAGATTTGCTGATGAAACATAATTGCCATATCGTATTGGGGACCGACAGCTACAGCAGTAACTGGCAATTGAGCATTGTAAAAGAAATGGAAGCCATTCATCAGCATTTCCCGCATATACCTGTTGAAACGATTTTACAATGGGCTACCGGTAGTGGTGCTAAAGCATTGGGTTGGGGAGATGAATTAGGGAATTTTGGCCCCTCGACTTTACTCAGGGGGAGGAAAACAGGAATTGTTTTAATAAAGAATGATTTTTCTTCGGCTGTGCGTTTAACTTAATATCTCCCGCAGCACCGGCAATGTCTTCATTGTACCAAAATCCTGTATATGCATAGCATAATAGGTTTCGAAAACAAACAGCAGGTGTCGGCGGAAATGGTGATTGAGTTTTATTTCTTCCAACTCTTCGGGTCGCTGTGCTTTTAATAACTGGGAAGTTACAAAGGCCTGTTTGTCTTCCAAAAAATGAGGGTGATGCGGCTGTTCAGAAACGAAACTTCCTTCCTGCAAATCTAAAAAACTGTTCTCCTTTGTATAATTATCCGTCATCCGAAAGCCAAAAAAATACGGCAGGTGCAGGGCAAAGAATAAAGGGAGATTGGCCATAGCGGCGCCGGTGCTTTTATCCAAATACAAAAAACAATCTTCCACAAAATGAAAAAGGTCTGGATTGCCTTCAGGTTGTTTCAAACATTTGGTCAGCAATTCCACCATAAACAGCGACACTGCATTTTTGGGAACATCAGACAAAATATGCCGGTAGACAGTGGCCCATTTATATTCTTTGATCCTGTTGAGATGCTTTAATTCGTTGTGATAAACGATCAGGTCAAGTATGGCAGCCGGCTGGAATAAACTGGCTTTCCCCATCCCTTTTTTGGTGGATGTCCGCACCCCATTCACCAGGTAAGACTGTATGCCAAATAATTCGGTGAAGATGGTGACAATGATACTTGTTTCACCATATTTCACTGTACGGAGTACAATGCCTTTTGTTTTATGCAGTTTATCTGACAATGATTTCTTTCAAAGTAATTTCGCAAAAATGGCTCCCGCAAAGGGCACAAAGAAATAATTTATATATTTCTACAGAAACACTGAGGCACAAAACAAGAAGAAATCGCTTTGTGCCTTTGTAGGCAGTTTATCGCTGAACAAAGAAAATCTTTGCGGCTGTTCGTTCCTTTCTTACATCATCGCTTACCAATACCAGGTACACACCGCTTGCTATTTTTTGTCCTTTATAATTCCTTCCATCCCATACGGCCTGCCCGCCCAATGCCCTTGTTTGATAAACCAATCTTCCATCCAGCTCCG
Source organism: Chitinophagaceae bacterium (assembly GCA_031441485.1). GTDB lineage: Bacteria > Bacteroidota > Bacteroidia > Chitinophagales > Chitinophagaceae > JJ008. The sequence goes on along the minus strand of JANOEQ010000009.1, from coordinate 114,644 downwards.
TAATTTTTACCACGGCATTATTTACCAGCCCCCGTATACCAATGGCGCCTGTATATCCCGGGGGAACGGGATTGGGAAATACCAATATATCCCCGTTGGTATCTGCCCCTTCGGTAGCAGTACTGCGAAATGAACATATCCCTTTCTGTGTGGCAAAATATACTTCCCCTGTTTTTCCATCAATCGCAATTTTCTTTACATCATTGCTCAGCAAAGGGCTGTTATCTTCTGTAAATTGGTAAATTACTTTTTCCCCGGCAGCACTGATCAAAAACACCCCATTCCTGGTAGCCACCCATTTTCTGTCGGCGCCGTCCACAGCAATGCTTTTTACTTCCACACCTTTAAATAAATAACCGGCAAAATTTCCATTGGGTACCACCGGCCATAAGGCATCACAACCAGGACCGGCAAATACCTGCTCAGGACATTGTATCACACCAATACCATCAGCAGTTCCCACCCAGATAAAACCGCTTTTATCTTTGGCCACACACAGCACTTCATTATTGGGCAGGTTGCCATTGCCTGTTCCGGTTCCGTACCTTTTCCATTTATCATCACCCGTATTATCGATAGATGCACCATGATCGAAACAAATTAATCCATTGCCCAGCGGCGCCACTATCCATTTGTAATTATTCTCATCAATAATAACCTGGGATAATGCATTTTCAAATAAAGAAAAAGGAAGGGTAAAGATTTTCCAGCTACCATCTTTCTTCCGCACCCGCAATGGTTGTGATGCACCAAAGTTAGATACCCATAAATTATTATCCCCGTCAAATGCCAGGCCGGCCACCCGGTAACTGGTGGGATCACCTATTGTTGCGCCCAACTTATTTTGTTTAAAAATTTCAAAGACCGGTCCGGGTTTTATATGCAACAATCCTCCTCCGTATGACCCTGCCCATATTGTTTCATCGGTTTTATCCACCGCAATGGTTATGTAATCGAGCAGCGTATCAATAGCATTGTATTTATAACGGTTAGTGTTATTCCAGCTTCTGTCAGCAAAAGCATAGATGCCATCTCCATTGTATTGATAATTCCAGGCATCGTTTACAGATCCCGCAGCAGCATAAAAAATATTATTGTATACTGTCATTTCACCGCTGGCTATTCCCTGCGGGGAATTAGGGTTATACTGTTCATAAGAAAGTGAAGCACCGAAATGTGATAAACAGGCAAATTGATCGGCCACCCAGGGATCATTGTTCAGCGATATTGCTTTTTTTGGAAAAGATATAGCGGCTGCATTGGCTAATGTCCTGAAAACGGTACCGTCTGCATTCAGCATTACCACCCTGCTACTTCCATTTGACCGTCGTTCACATAGTTGTATTTTATTCTCTGTGGTATTGCTGCTTACAAAGGGCCAGGTGTCTGTATATAAGAATGACCAGGAGGCGCCATTTTGTATAAATAAAGAATCGTTTTTTTCAGCAATCACTTTACCCTGCATATACAGTACGTTTTTGCAGGCACCTGCGGGTAATCCATTTCCGCCACTTATGGTTTGCCAGTTGGCATAATTGGCAAGGTTGGGTGCATTCATCGCTGCTTTCTTTAATCCTTCTTCTGTAGCTGCATAAAAAAAAGTGCCATCACCGGTAAAACCATTTACCCTTGCCTGGTTGCCGCCATTACCAATAAACCAGGAATCTTTTACTTCATAGCGTTCTGCATCTATAACAATAACACCTAAACCGGTAGAGAGATAAAAATTTTTTGCCTGCGGATAGATATTGTAAATGGTCTTGTCGCCAACAATCGCTGAGCGTTTTATATCAGGTACATTGTAAATATCATTGCGGTAAATAATGTCAATATTACTGTTGCTGTATGCAATAAAGAGTTTGCCGTTCACCAAATCATACTTAATTGCACTGATCCCCGTTTCATTTAATCCGGTGACACGGCTCCACCTTTCTGTCAGGTTATCTGCTACTGTTACGGTAAACAAACTGAACGGAGTGGCGCAATATACTTTTCCATCACCTGCGGTTACATCAATGGCGCTATTATAAGGTAAATGCTCCCTCCACAGGCCAATTGGCGGCAGGTTTTGCTGGGCTGCTGAACGGAGCGTACTAAAAAGGATTATCAGGGAAAACAGTTTCACTTTTCAAAAGTATTGCAAAGGTGGCTATTAGTTCAAAAGTTTAAGCACTACTGCAATTTAGCGTTCAGAATTATCAGGTTGAACAAAACCGGCACACCCGCATTGAATTAATCGTGGGTGCATTTAAAACTGTCGCAACTTAAATCTTTCCGGGTTCGCAGACAAAATACTGAATAGTCATATAAAAAGACTTTGCCGCCCTTCGGGTTGGGGGCAAAAGCGGCAATTTTAAATGCACTCTTAATCGTTAAACATCTATCTCCTTGAACTTTTTTACGTTTCTTTGCCTGCCCGCTGCAGCACCTCTCCAAATGCCGGAGTTGACTGCAAAAGCGGGGTGCAATTACTTCAACCAAAACATATGTGGCAAAGGCTCGGACAGTTTATTCTTAAAAATCGCATACCGCTTCTGCTTATCCTGTTATTGCTTACCGGTTTTATGGCTTACCAGGCCAGTAAAGTGCAGTTGAGCTATGATTTTGCCAGGGCAATACCTATCAACAACCCTAAATACAAAGCTTACCAGGAATTTCGTAAAAAATTTGGAGAGGATGGTAACCTGCTTGTTATCGGCATTCAAACTGAAAAACTTTTTGAAGAAAAAAACTTTAACGCCTATAGCGGTTTACAAAGAGAATTGAAGAAAGTAAACGGTGTGGATGATGTGATTGGGGTTCCCACTGCTGTTAACCTTATAAAAATTCCTGATACAGAAAAGCTGAAGGCAGATACAATTTTTGCCGACAGAAACCTTAGCCAGGCGGAAATAGACAGCGGTGCTGCTGTATTTCTAAGCCTTCCTTTTTATCGACAGCTGTTGTATAATTCCAGTACCAAAGCCTGGCTGATGGGGGTACGTATTAATAAAGATATTATGGCTTCCAAAGAACGGCTGGCCATTGTAAAAACCATCAATGCTATCGCAGACAGTTTTGCAGTCAATAATAAACTGACTGTTTATAAAAGCGGGCTTCCGCATATCCGAACCGAACTGTCGCTCCGCATCACCAAAGAAATGCGGTTTTTTATCATTGCCTCATTGATACTTTCTGCACTGATATTATTGCTTTTCTTCCGTTCCTTAACGGCCATGTGGTTATCTCTTGCAGTGGTATTCATTGGCGTTATCTGGAGTTTTGCCACCATACACTTATTGGGCTTTAAAATAAGTGTGCTCAATGCCCTGATCCCTCCATTGATCGTGGTGATTGGCATACCGAACTGTATTTATTTTCTGAATAAGTTTCATACGGCTTATGGAGAAACGGGCGATAAGAAAAAGTCGCTGGTGATGATGGTGGACAGGATGGGAGTAGTCACCCTTTTCTGCAACCTGGCCGCTGCTATTGGCTTTGCCGTATTTGCTCTTACACAAAGTCAGATACTAAAGGAATTTGGTATCGTTGCCGGCATCAACATTATGCTGCTCTTTTTTATCTCATTGATATTTATTCCGGCAGTACTCAGTTTTTTACCCCCTCCAAAATCCCGTCATACCAAATACCTGGATAACCAGCGGCTCAAGCGCTGGCTGGACAGGCTGGAGAGATGGTCGCTTAATCACCGCAAATTGATTTATGCAATCACTATTGGTATAGTTGCTGTTTCTATTGCCGGTATTTTTAAATTAAAAACACTGGGTTATATTGTGGACGATCTTCCCAAAGAAGATAAGTTGTACACCGACCTCCGGTTTTTTGAAAAGAATTTTAAAGGTGTAATGCCGCTGGAAATATTAGTGGATACCAAAAAGAAAAGAGGGGTCTTGAACCTGGCCAATTTGGAGAAAATAGATTCTTTGTCCCAATTTCTGACTTCTATACCGGGTATTGCCCGTCCGTTAAGCATAGCTGAAGGATTAAAGTTTGCCAAACAGGCTTTTTTTGAGGGAGACAGTGCCAATTATACTATGCCTACGGCTAACGATCTTCCTGCATTGGCCCAATACCTGAATTTGAAAGGGGAGGCGGGAAGCGCTAAAAACTCATTTGCCAAACTGGTCACCACCTTTATGGACAGCAACCGGCAGCAGGCCCGCATCAGCGTAAGCATGGCTGATGTGGGAAGTAACCGGCTGCCGAAAATACTGGACAGCATTACCAATCGGGCAAACCAGCTTTTTGAAAAAGATAAATATGATGTGCAGCTTACCGGCACCAGCGTTACCTTTCTGGAAGGCAGCAAGTATATTATCAACGGGCTGAAGGATAGTATTTTCTGGGCATTTATATTAATCGCCCTTTGTATGTTGTACCTGTTCCGGTCGGCCCGGATACTGCTATGTTCCCTTATTCCTAATATCATTCCACTTTTGATAACGGCCGGGCTGATGGGCTGGGTGGGCATTCCGCTTAAGCCTTCTACCGTATTGGTTTTCAGCGTGGCCCTAGGTATAGCCATTGATGTTACCATCCGTTTTTTGGTGAATTATAAACAGGAACTGCCACATAATAATTACGATATGAAGCAGACCGTCATTGAAACCATTCACAGTACCGGTATAAGCATTATTTACACTTCTATGGTACTCATTGTGGGCTTCATTATTTTCTGCTTTAGTGGTTTTGATGGCACAAAAGCGCTGGGCTGGCTTACTTCGCTTACACTGGTTACGGCCACCTTCACTAACCTGGTGTTGTTACCGTCCATCCTTATTTCATTTGTAAAGATGAAGAAATAGTCTGTTTTTTTTTATTTTTCCGCTTTTAAAAACCAGCAAAAATCCACAAAAATTAGAATGCAGCATAAAAGAAGTCTTGCTTGTCAAATGTAAGTGTTTCCTTTTACGGAAAGGCCTGACAATTTAATGACTTACATAATATTAAAAGCTTAGCTTTTTTCGATTTTTAAACCGGGGGTTGTTAATTTCACATCCCTTTTAAAGGTTCAGATTTCTTACATACAAAACTAAAAATGCACATGAAAAAAATCTTACTACTGTTGTTTGGAGTTGTGTTCATTACTGCTATGGCAATGGCACAACGGACGATTACCGGCAAGGTTACTGACGACAAGGGTAACCCTATTGCTAATGTTTCTATTCTTGTAAAAGGCACCACTGTTGGTACAACTACCAAAGCGGATGGCTCTTATTCAATTACAGTACCGGCGAATGGCAAAACACTTGTTATAAGTGCAGTTGGGCTTGTATCAAAGGAGATGGCCATCGGCAATAATTCTACTTTGTCTGCCACATTAACAGCAGAAGATAAATCGCTGGATGAGGTGGTGGTAGTGGCATACGGTACCGTAAAGAAAAAAGATTTTACCGGTGCTTCAAATAAAATTGATGGTAAGGCAATAGCTAATCGACCTCTTACAAACGTTACATCTGCCCTGGTGGGTGCTGCTCCCGGCGTACAAACCAATGCAGGTACAGGGCAGCCGGGAAGCGCTCCGTCTGTACGTATCCGTGGGTTTGGATCTATTTCTGCTTCAAACGACCCATTGTATGTAGTGGATGGTATTCCCTTTTCGGCAAGTATTGCCAATCTGAATGTAAATGATATTGAAAATATCACAGTGCTTAAAGATGCTGCCTCAACTGCATTGTATGGTGCCCGTGCTGCAAACGGCGTAGTGATGATAACTACTAAGAAGGGCAAAAAAGGTAAAAATCAAATCAGTGTCAGCTTATCTGGTGGATCCTCATCGAGGGCTATTCCTGAATATGAAAGAGTGAATGTATATGATTATTATCCCATCATGTGGGAAGGTCTTAGAAACAGCCTGGCCTATAGGGCTACGAATCCACAGCCCCTTGCTACTGCCAATCAAAATGCAACTTCGGGGATTTTTGCTCAGCTAAGGTATAATCCTTTTAATGTGGCAAACAATTCAATTGTTGGCCTTGATGGGAAACTGAATCCCAATGCCCAGCTTGTTTATAATCCTGATGACCTTGATTGGGAAAAGAGTATTAGCCGTAATGGAGCAAGGACAGATGTTGCTATCAATATGAGCGGTGGCCAGGATAAAATGGATTATTTCTTTTCGTTGGGCTACCTTACTGATAAGGCATTTATTATTCGCTCCGACTACAACAGGTACAATGCCCGTTTAAATTTGAATGCACAAATGACACCCTGGTTCAAATCAGGAATCAACCTGGCGGGTACTTTTATCCGTTCTAATCAGGCATCGGCTACTGGCGGTACTGCATTTGTGAACCCGTTTAACTTTACCAGAAATATAGGCTCTATCTATCCAATTTACGCATACAATACGGCTTTCCCCGGCCAGTATATAACCGATATTAACGGAAACAAAATTTATGATATTGGTAATAACACTGTACCCGGATTAGTTCGCCCGGGCGGCGCATCCGCTGGGCGTCATATTACCCAGGAAACAGAATTAAACCAGGAATATTTCCGCAGAAATGTATGGAACGGCAGAACTTATGGCGAGTTTACTTTCCTGAAAGACTTTAAGCTTACGATGAATGTAGGCGTGGATGTTACTAACCGTGTAGATTACGATTATGACAATGCTATTGTGGGTGATGGCGCCCCATCCGGAAGATCCCAAAAAACCTATCAGGCTGTAACTTCCTATAATCTTAATCAACTTCTTAATTACAAGAAAAAAGTGAAAGCAAGCAATTTTGAAGTATTGCTTGGTCACGAAAACTATGATTACAAAGATGATAATTTATCTGGCTTCAGAACAACCCAAACTGTTGCTGGCAATATTGAACTGAATAATTTTGCCAGTATTACATCGCTTACTTCAGAGGCAAATGAATATCGTGTAGAAGGATATTTTGCAAGGGTAAACTACGACTACGATAACCGCTTTTACTTGAGTGCTTCATACAGAAGAGATGGATCCAGTAAATTTTCAAAAGAAAATCGCTGGGGCAATTTTGCCGCTGGTAGTGTAATGTGGAGGCTTGACAACGAAAAATTCATTAAAAATGTTTCATGGATTAATAACTTAAGGATCAGGAGTTCTTACGGAGAAACAGGTAATGATGGTGGTATTGGGTTTTATGCCTCACAGGCTTTGTACAGTCTTGGTTTTAATAATGCATCTGAGCCGGGTCTTATTCGGGGCAGCTTGGGAAATAATAGCTTACAATGGGAAAAAAATACCCAGTTTGATATCGCACTGGAATATGGCATTTTCAAAAACCGTATCAGTGGTACCATAGAGTACTTCAAAAGAGAATCGGACAACCTGCTTTTCTCTGTGCCTTTACCGCTTTCATCAGGTGTGCTTAGCGTTGATCAAAACGTGGGATCAATGTACAATAAAGGCTGGGAAATAAATCTGGCCATTGATATCGTTAGAACCAAGTCTTTCAATTGGTCAACTAACTTCAATTGGACATCATTTAAAAACAGGATCACTAAAATGCCTGATGGCCAACCTGAAATTGTTTCTGGTACAAAGAAACTTGCTGTAGGGCGATCTTTATATGATTACTGGCGCAGGGTATGGTATGGGGTAGATCCTGCCAATGGCGCAGCCCTTTATAAAGCAATTGCACTTACTAACCCTGCTACCGATTTCGTGAATGCAAAAGGAGACCTGGTAACTACCAATATCAACAATGGCATGTTTGAGTACACTGGCTCTTCTATACCTGATTATTATGGCAGTATCACCAATACTTTCTCTTTTAACGGAATTGAGCTATCAGCATTGCTTACATTCCAAAAAGGCGGCAAGGTATATGATGCCACCTGGGCTGGGTTAATGAATTCCGGAACTTACGGCCAGGCTTATTCCACAGATATTTTAAGACGCTGGCAGAAACCGGGTGATGTTACAGATGTGCCCAGGATGGATGTGGGGCAAACTGCCAATTTCAGCGGGGCCTCCAGCCGCTGGCTTACAGATGCTTCATTTGTAAATATCAGGAATATAAGCGTATCTTATTCACTCCCTGCTGCATTAACAAAACAGTTTAAAATTCAAAATGCAAGGTTTTTTATTACAGGTGAAAACCTGAAACTGTTTTCCAAAAGAGACGGGATGAATGTAGAAGAGTCATTTACAGGTGTAACATCGAATGAGTTTGTGCCTGCCAGGATTATCACTGCAGGCCTGAACATTACACTTTAACTAATAAAATACCAACAAGATGAAAAAAATACTTATCAATGTACTGCTGGTGTTGGGGGTTATTGCCACAGTAACTTCCTGCAGAAGGGAATACCTCGATACTGCCCCTACCAGTTCGGTACCGGCATCTGACGTGTTTACTTCAATTGAAAATGCAAGGGCTTCCTTGAATGGTACTTACAGGGCCATGTATGTAAGATATAATAGCCAGGGCGAGTTTGGCCAAGGGGCCATGATGATCAACATTGATGCGCTGGCAGATGATTATGTAATGAGCACAACCGGTAATGGCTGGTATATTGGCACTGGCAGGTGGATAGATCATCGAAATGAAAACAGTGGCCTAACCCGTTATCCTTATGAATTTTATTACTTTCTGATTGATAATGCCAATAACATTATTACCAAGATAGACAATGTGCCTAACAGCACACAAGCCGACAGGAATATAATAAAAGGGGAGGCCCTGGTTATAAGGGCCTGGAGTTATTTTAACCTGGTAAGAATATACGGCAAACGATATGTGCCGGGCAATACTAACTCTCAATTGGGCGTTTCTCTTGTTTTAACACCAACAACGCCAACAACCAAAGGATTGGCAAGAGCATCAGTGGAAGAAGTATATACCCAGATTAATGCTGATATTGACGCTTCGATTGCCCTTTTAGGAAGTACAAGGGCTAATAAATCCCATATCAATAAAAGCGTTGCACAAGGTATAAAAGCAAGAGTGGCATTGGAACAGGGAAAATGGAATGATGCTGCCACCAATGCTATTGCTGCAAGATCTGGCTTCCTGCTGATGAGTAATGCACAATACCTGGAGGGATTTTCAGATTATAGTAACCCGGAATGGATGTGGGGTTTAAAGCAACCAGAAGACCAGTCTACTTTCTTTGCAGCTTTTCATTCTTATAACTCCTGCAATTATAACTCCACGAATATCCGGACAAATCCCAAACTGATCAATAATTTGCTATACAATACCATGTCTGCAACGGATATCCGTCGCAAGGTATTTGATCCTTCAGGATTGGCCCTTTCGGGCGGGTCTAACTATACTTCTAATCCAACGGTAGCAATTACAGGCGGTGGTGGCACAGGGGCAACTGCTACAGCTTCTACCGGCGGCGGCAGTATTGTTGGGTTCACTATCACCAATCCTGGTAGCGGTTATACTTCAAACCCTACTGTAACAATTACAGGCGGGGGTGGATCAGGCGTAGTTGTTTTCCCAGTTATTGTAGGCGGACAGTTAAGAGAAATCTTGTATGTTCCTGCAGTCACTCCCCCAGGGGGTTCTCGCTTCCCCTTTATGACACAAAAATTCAGGTTACCTGGTGTACCTTCTACCAGTGTTGCTGGAGATGTTTCTTTAATGAGGGCAGCAGAAATGCTTTTAATTGAAGCAGAAGCAAGAGCGAAACAGGGTGGACAGGAAGTAGCTGCCAGGCAAGCCCTTTTTACATTAATGAATAACAGGGACCCTAACTATGTATTGTCCGCTAATACCGGCCAGGCTTTAATTGATGAAATTCTTCGTCACAGAAGGCTTGAGTTGTGGGGCGAGGGTTTCCGCTTTTTCGATCTTAAAAGACTGGATCAACCACTTAACAGGAATGGAGCCAACCATACGCTTGCCGTGGCAGTAATTTATGATTATCCTGCAGGCGATAAAGACTGGGAGTTCTTAATTCCCCGGTATGAACTTGATGCAAATAAACTATGCGTTCAAAATCCGCTTTAAAAACAACATTGTAATAAAATAGGATTCAAATTTTCACAAAAAAATCCCGGCTGCCTTAGGCAGCCGGGATTTTTTTTCACAATAGCTTTGCTTTAATAAAGCAGGACGAGCTTAGTAAATTGTCTGAACCGAGATACCATATCCATTTTTTTAATATTGACAAGGCCCTGAAGAGTTTCCGGATAAATCATTTACGCTTTGCAAAATAGTTATATAAATAACTGCTAATCACCTCTTTGTGTTTTTTGTAGTTATTTTTTCCTTTTTTTCACCTATTTGCCTCTTATATAAATTAACGTTTTTTTATTTTTCATAAAAGGTTAAGTAATTTCAGGTTCTCTATCCACCAGGAATAGGTCCTGGATAGTATTGATTTCTTTTATACACTAAAACTAAATGCACATGAGAAAATTGTTTTTACTGCTCTTTGGCGTTGTGTTTTTTGCCACACAGGCAATGGCACAACGAACCATAACCGGTAAGGTAACCGATGATAAAGGTGTCCCTATCGCAAATGTATCAGTACTTGTAAAAGGTACAACTGTTGGTACGACCACTAAAGAAGATGGAACATTCTCGGTTGTTGTTCCTGCCAATGGAAAGGCAATAATTTTTTCTGCTGTAGACATGACCACAGTTGAAACCGCAATAGGAGCGGGCAGCACTGTTAATGCAAAACTGATCAGCGAAGAAAAAAGCTTGTCGGAAGTGGTGGTTACAGCAATGGGAATTAAGAAAGACAAGAAGACGCTTGGATATGGTGTAACACAACTTAGTAATACAGAGCTTACAAAAGCCCACACTACTAATATTACAAACGCATTGGCAGCGAAAGTGCCGGGTGTACGCGTAAGTGGAAGTGGAGGTTCATTCACCGGTTCCAGTATTCTTATCCGTGGATTTACAACATTCACAGGATCTAACCAACCGCTTTTTGTTATTGACGGTATTCCTATCGATAACAGTGGTGGTGGCAGCCCCCTGCAGGCTGGCCCCTCTGTTTCTAACCGTGCAATAGATATTAACCAGGAAGATATTGAAAGCATGAGTGTGCTGAAAGGCCCCTCTGCTGCCGTATTATATGGCTCCAGGGCATCCAATGGTGTAATCCTGATTACTACAAAGAAAGGAAAAGCCGGTAAAAAAACATCTATCCAGTATTCAAGTACTTACCAGTTGGAAACAGTAAACCGTTTTCCAGAATACCAGAATGAATACGCCCAGGGAAACAGTGGTGCGTTTTCTCCCACCGCCCAAACATCCTGGGGGCCAAGAATTACCGGTCAAACGGTAACAACTGCCTATAATCCTGCTACCAATACCAACACAAGAACAGAGCAGTTGGCTGCCTATCCCAATAATGTTACTGATATGTTTCAAAACGGTATCAACTGGCAAAACAATCTTGCTTTCTCAGGGGGTACTGATAAAAACACCTTCCGTTTTTCTTATGGTCATTTGCGAAATACCGGTATATTAAAAAACAATGTACTTACAAGGCATAATTTTTCAATTAATACCAGTTCAAAAGTTAATAATTATCTAACTGTAAGCGTGGGCGGTACTTATTCCAACAATGCCTCCCGCAGAACACAGCAGGGCAACCAGTTGAGTAACCCGCTTTTCCGTGGTTGGTTTACGCCTCGTAGTTATGACTTAAGCGGCCTTGCTTTTGAAGATGCAGCAGGTGACCAACGTTATCCATTAGGAGAAGATAATCCTTACTGGACCATCAAACATAACAGGTTTAAGGATGAAATCAACAGGTTTATCGGTAACGTATCGTTCAATTTTAAGTTAACAAAATGGCTGCAGGCCGATTATAAAATCGGTACTGACGTTTATTCTACCTTCCGCCATGGTTATGATCAGATTGGTGCAAGAGGTGGTGCTAATACAGGAGCAAATGCTGTAGGTGGGATTCGTGAAAACCGTAACCAATACCGCAGCTTAAATTCTAATGGCTACCTATCTGCAAATAAAAGATTTAAGAACTGGACCACCACTGCTATCGTTGGTACAGAGTTTCAACAAATTTATATTGCAAATGCCCAGTTAGACGGCAAAGGAATTATAGTACGTGATTTTGAACAATTAAGCAATACCACTACTTTTACTCCCGCTCCTTCTAACGGATCTTCCAAAACGAGGTTGCTGGGTATTTATGGCGACTTTACGGTAGGCTTTAAAAGCATCTTCAGTCTGAACGTTACGTTAAGAAATGATGTTTCATCCACTTTCAAACCAGATAATAATTCATACCTGTACAATGGAGTAGGGGGTTCACTCAATATCACGGAGCTTTTCCCTTCCATAAAAGGCAAAGTGGTAGACAATATAAAAATCCGGGGTAATATAGCTACAGTGGGTAAGGCCGGCGACTTAATTTATGCTACGGACTCCTATTTTGGTGGTGCCGGCTCAGCGGATGGCTTTGGTCCATCCATTGTATTCCCTTTCAATGGTATTCAAGGCTTTTCACTTAGCAATGCGGCTGGTAATCCACTCTTGGGGCCAGAGTTCACCAAGAATAAGGAAATCGCCCTTGAATTTTCCCTTTTTAAAGGACGCTTTACTTTTGAAGCAACCAAATACAAGCAGGAATCAACAGACCTGATATTTGGTGTGCCTAACTCTGCCACTGCCGGTATTACCTCAGTAAGCAAAAATGCGGGTAACCTTACCAACAGGGGCTGGGAAATGGGAATCAATGCAATTCCTGTTAAGACCAAATCATTCGACTGGGCAATCAACTTCAATTATACCCAATTCAAAGGTACAGTTGATAAATTGGCACCCGGTGTTGCCAATATCTTCCTGGGAGGATTTACCACTCCTAACATCCGCCTGGTGGCAGGTGATGAATACGGACAGATCTATGGTAATGCTTATCAAAGAGACAACAAAACAGGTAAGATCATTGTTGGAGCCAACGGCCTTCCATTAATTACATCTGGTGTGCAAAAGATTGGCAACCCCAATCCTAAATATGTGATCGGTCTTACCAATACATTTAACTATAAAACCTTCTCTTTGTCTTTCCTGATTGACTATAAGAAAGGCGGAGATCAGTATTCAAGGAACCTGGCTGACCTTCAGCGTAATGGAGTGGCAATTGAAACAGCGGAATTTCCAAGATATAATGATGCAGGTGTTTTACAAAAGCCCTATTTATTTGATGCAGTGTATGCCAACGGACAGCCAAACACCACTTATGTTTCTGCACAGGACTATTTTGGAAACAGCGGTAAGTTTGCAGCAGCAGAAGGGTTTATTTTTGAAACCACCTGGTTTCGTATCAGGGAAGCTTCCTTGTCTTATTCGTTACCTTCTTCACTGTTAAGCAAAACACCTTTTGGCAGCATGGAGTTCAGTGTATTTGGCCGCAACCTTTTCCTGAATTCTCCTCACTATCCGCATCTTGATCCGGAACAAAATGCATTAGGTATCAATAATGCACAAGGTTTGGAATTTAACGCTTTACCACAAACCCGTTCTATGGGTGTTGGCCTCAGGCTTAGTTTTTAATTCAATTAAATTAAGATTAACATGAAACTCAACTATTTTAAACTACTCATACTTTCTGCAGGATTATTTACAGCAAGTTCCTGCAAGAAACAGTTTGACATCAACTATGACCCTGATCGTCTTCCTGATTCCAACAGCCCTGTAGCACAGTTGCTTACTTCAGCGCAGGTAAATCTGGGTTTTGAAGGTGGAAGTGATTTGTTCAGGTATACAACCCTGATCATGCAGCATATGTCGGGCGGAGCTTCTCAACCCAACCAGACTTATGAATATTACCGGCATAATATTACCGGCAGTGATGTGAACAATGTTTGGTCCAGTATACATGCCACTACATTGAATGATCTGGAACTTATTCTTAAGCAGGCGGGATCCAGCCCCTATTATTTAGGTATCGCTAAAATTCTAAAAGCTTATGAATATGCTTTAGTGGTTGATGTATGGGGTGATGTGCCTTATACAGAAGCACAGCAATTATCGAACAATACACAACCTGCGTATGATGATGATGCCACCATTTATCCAAAGCTTATTACATTGCTTGCTGATGCTGTAACAGATCTGAATGCAAGCTCAAGTGTATTGGTTCCCGGTACTAACTCTGTTATGTACACAGGTACTTATGCTACCATTAAAACAAACTGGATCAAACTGGCTAATACACTTCGCCTGCGATTATTACTGCACTACAGCAAATTAAACCCTGCTTTTTGTGTTGCACAGATTACAACGTTGGTGAATACAGCCGGCATCACATTTATGGCTTCCAATGCTGATAATTTCAGAATGAATTTTTATAATGTAGCCAACCAGCGCAGCCCTATTTCTGCGTTTGAAGTAAGCCGACCAAATTATTTGTTTGCTGACACCAGGATGCTTACGCTGATGGGTGCTAAAAATGATCCCCGCAGACCATTTTATTTTACCGATTTCCCACTGGGTTCAGGCAATTATGTTGGTGTATCAGCTACTGCCCTGCCACCAACACCCACTAATAACTATAGCCGCATCCATACTTTCTTACGCGGCCCTGTTACCACTCCTGCTGTTGGAACCAACTCTGCAGTATATAGCGGAGATGCTCCCCAGCGCATGCTTACCTTTGCAGAATACAATTTCATCCGTGCTGAAGCTGCCTTAATGGGTGCTCCTGGCAGCGCACAAACTTTCTTTACAGATGGCATCACTGCCTCTATGCAGGAAGCGGGTGTGCCGGCTGGTAACATCACTACTTATTTAACAGCAAATGGCACCCTTACAGGAACTCCTGCCCAGCAATTGCAGCAGATCATTGAAGAAAAGTATATTGCTTTATTCGGCGTATCAGTAGAGCCCTGGAACGACTGGAGAAGAACCGGCTATCCAACTTTAGCCTCCCCTACCAATTCAATAACAGGATCTATTCCAAGAACATTGTTCTATCCACAATCTGAAATTGACCTAAACCCTAAAAATCCAGGTCAGAAATCAGCCAGCCTGCAAGACAGGGTATTCTGGGATAATTAATAATCGAAAACAAACGATACTAAAAAAACCTCCGCTAATTACGGAGGTTTTTTTAGTATTTATAATCGAAATTATTACTTCAGCACTTCTCCCAGTTTCTTTTCCAACTCCTCACCTCTCAATCCTTCGCCAATAATTTTTCCTTGTGGATCTACCAGTACATTAAACGGTATCCCTTCAATTTTATAAGCCTGCACCGCCGGAGTATTCCAAAACTGCAGGTCACTTACATGGGTCCAGGTAAGATTATCCTGCATCACGGCTTTCATCCATTCTTCTTTCTGGCCCGGCCTGTCGAATGAAACGCCGAGGATTGTAAAATTCTTATCCTTGAATTTATTGTAGGCTTTTACCACATTAGGATTTTCCATCCGGCAAGGCTTGCACCAACTGGCCCAAAAATCCACCAACACATATTTTCCTTTAAAAGAACTTAATGTTATTTGCTTTCCATTGGCATCTGGTAAACTGATCTCAGGCGCCTGCTTGCCTACCCATCCCTGCAATGTACTTTGCAAAGCTACCAGGCCTGTATGTCCCGGAAATTTAGTAACTGTTTCGTTTACTATACCGGACAGTTCAGATTTGTCAATCGGTGGCAGATTATAGCCGGGGTTACTGGCTGTGGTTTGATAGTAACTTATAATAAGCATACTTAGTGCCGGATTGCTGCTGCTCTTTATGGCTTCTGTCATCAGGCCCCTTGCTTCTTGTGCGGCGGTAAAGACGTTGGCCTCCACCCTGCGAAATGCAGTATCAGGTGCATTAGCTTTGGTCAGACTGTCTGCCAGTTGGCTATTATAAAAGATTTCCTGCAGTTTGGTATTGAATACCAGCATAAAATCTTTTAGCTGCTGGCTGGCTTTTGAATTCTTTACTTGATAGCTTTCTGCAAACTGATTATTCTCTTTACTGAATTTTACATCCAGTGTCATTGCAGGTACATCATTGATAATGGTAGCTACAGGATACTGGCTTTTATCCAGCCGCAGGTTATACAGAGTTGCTTCCTTTAAACCGGTTTTCAATTCATACTTACCACTCTTATCCAGTACAAAGGAATCTACAATGGTTGGCTGCATAGAGGTGATGGGAATTTCTTCCAGGTATACTGCTTTTGCCGTATTGTTGGTGATTGTGCCGGTTACGGCAAAACCTTTTTCTGATGTCGCTTTATTCTTACAGGAAGCTAACACTGCCACACAAATAATTATTGTAACTGCTTTTTTCATTTGATTGTTTTAGTTAATTTTTTTTGCCGTTCCGGAACAATTGTGGTTATTCATATCAGGATTTCAGCCTTTCCAATAATAATTCATTGGTTAGTTTGGGATCAGCCTTTCCTTTCGATTGTTTCATTACTTCTCCAACAAAGAGGGATAATAATCCTTTTTTTCCTTTTTTGTATTCGGTTACTTTATCTGCAAATTTCCCAAGAACATTGTCTATAATTGGTCCTATGGCCGACACATCTGACTGCTGCAGCAGGTTATTTTCTTCTGCTATCTGTGTGGCCTTTTTTCCGGGTTCAGCAAGCATCAATGGAAATATTTTTGCTGATGCTACAGAAAAACTCACTTTACCTGCGTCTGTTAAACTGATCACAGCTGATAATTGTTCAGGCGATAATGGAAATTCATTGATCTCCTTTGCATTTTCATTGAGCCATGATTTTACGGGGCCCAGCATCCAGCTGGCGGCGGCTCTATACCTCATCCCCTGCCCATCTCCTCCACTTTGTGGAGAAGGGAGAAAGGAAATAATTTTTTCAAAGTAATCAGCGAACGCTTTTTCTTCTGTCAATACCGCTGCATGATAACCAGAAAGCTGATAGACAGCCGTATATTTTTCCATTCTTTCTTCGGGCAATGCAGGAATTGATTGTTGTATCCGCTCTATAAATTCTCCGGACAATTGAAACGGGGTAAGATCAGGTTCTGCAAAATAACGATAATCATCTGCATCTTCTTTATCTCTTGTTGCAAAAGTGGATCCGTTGCCGGCATCAAAACTTCTTGTCTGCTGAATGATGGTTTCTCCATTTTCCAGTAAATCAATTAGTCGTTTGGCTTCTGATTCAACAGCCCTTTTTACATTGCGTATTGAATTGAGGTTCTTTACTTCCACTTTTGTACCTAATACTGTATCGCCCTTTTTACGAACAGAAATATTGGCATCGCAGCGGAGGCTGCCCTCTTCCATATTACCATCACATACTTCCAGGTACCGTACCAGTTTTCTGATTTCCGTTAAGAATGCAAATGCTTCATCAGCAGTTCTGAGGTCGGGTTCCGTTACTATTTCTATCAACGGTGTGCCTGCCCTGTTATAATCAATGCAGGTGTTTGCATCATCCACATCATGCAGGCTTTTTCCGGCATCTTCTTCCATGTGGATACGGTTGAGCCTGATTTTTTTTGGGTCTTCGCCTGATTTAATTTTTATATAGCCGCCTTTGCAAATGGGTGTGGTATGCTGTGATACCTGGTAGCCTTTTGGCAGATCGGGATAGAAATAGTTTTTTCGGGCAAAATAGTTATAGTGTTCAATTTCACAATGACAGGCCAAACCCATTTTAATGGCATATTCAATGGCTTTCTTATTCATTTTGGGTAATGTGCCGGGATGGCCAAGTGTAATGGGACTTACGTGGGTGTTGGCCTCAGCGCCAAATGCAATGCTGTCGCCGCAAAATAATTTGCTGACTGTTTGTAACTGGGCATGTACTTCCAGGCCGATCACTATTTCGTATGCGTTGTAATTTGTCATTTTAAGGTTGGCCCCGTTCCGTTACCACTTCATAGAGGCGAACAAAAATACTCCATTTACGGGAGAGGGGATAGAGGAAAGGCAATTTTGTCGCACAGAGCTAAAAGAGAGAAAGAGAGAGAATACATTCAAACACTTCCTCTTTTTCGCAGGGCGATGTCTTTCTGCATTTTTCTCTGTGCCGGGTCTTTTCTGCTACCTCTAAAAAGATAAAACCCCATCCCGCTTTCCGCGGAACAGGGCTTTAATTACCACACACCAAAACTAGAAATAGTTAGAGGTCAGCTGTCTTTATTTTTCTTGGCATTTTTACTTCGATATTCTGGGATTTACCGCTTCGGGTAATTTGAAAACGAACTATCGGATTTTCTTTCTTTTCCCTTAATAGTTTGGATATCTCGTCTACCCCGTTAACCGCTTTATCATCTATATGAGTAATGATATCTTCTTCTTTGATCCCTGCTTTGGCCGCATTACTTTCATCATCTACTTCCATTACTTTTACACCCTTACCATCATCGGTATCCTGTACAGACAATCCCAATTTGGGTGATCCGCCGGACCAGTTCCAGGCCTGTCCACCATAGGGCTGGGCCATCCGAGGATATGTATTTATTCCGGGCATCACTTTATCTAAATTGAGGTTGCCCATATCCATCTTGTCAAACGACGGGTTTGAACCAAAAACATTTACACCTTTCCATTTAGTTAATTCTACTGTAACTTTTTGTTCTTTCTTATCACGCAGATAAGTCACTGTTACTTTATCGCCGGGCTTATGTGCTTTGATGACTTCCGACAGATCATCGGGTCCTTCTATTTTTTTATCCCCAATTTTAGTAATGATATCATTCTCTTTAAGGCCTATTTTTTCGGCAGCGCTTTCTTTGGTTATATTCTGAATTTCAGCGCCTTCTTCTACCTTTTCGGTAGTTACGCCCAGCATAGCCCTGTTGGCATCTTCGGTAAATAAACGGTAATTGTTATCATCACGATTAAAATTGAAAGTGCCTGATCTTCCGCCGTTCAGATAAGTAAGAGACTCCAGATCTCTTAGCTTGCCGAGTTTTACATTTAAATCGCCGTTCTTATCCTTATAATCTTCCAATGGTTTTCCGTTCACCAATACTTTATCGCCGTCTATTTCCACGACTATCTTTTCCCCTTTATCCCCTTTGCGGGTAATGATAATCTGCTGTACGTCCTTTTTCTCTTTTGATTTGGCAGCATCTTCTTCTTTTTGGGCCAATAAGGAAACTGGCAGAAGTAAGCCCAGCATAATACTGAAGGCAGCTATTTTATTCCACATCTTTTGCATACGTTTTGATTTTATAAATTATCTACGTTTGTTTTCGTAGTTCAAATATAAAGGTATTTTCCGAAATACGAAATGTTTCGGAAATGTTAAATGAACAGGACTTTTCGACCGGTTTTTTTACGGGATAAGCGGGTTAATTGCTTCATAAGTCACAGCGGGGTGCTCATCTACTATCTCTTCGCCTATATATTGCATGCCACATTTTTCCAAAACCCGTATAGAGGCTTTATTATCAGGCATGGCCCTGCCCACGATGCGCGGCAATTCCATTTTTTCAAATCCGTATTTAATACAGGCAAAGGCAGCCTCGCTGGCATAGCCTTTCCCCCAGAATTGTTTAAAAAAACGGTATCCGAGGTCAATTTCATTGTCACGTTCAGGTCTCCTCTTTAACCCGCACCATCCTATAAATTCAAGTTGCGGCTTTATCAAAACAGCCCACCGGCCATGATTATACAGCGCATACTGGGGAAGAATTACTTTTTCCAGCACTTCTTGGGCATGTTCAATATCCAGAACCGGGTCGCCTGTGTAGCGTGTTACATCCGGATCCAGATTAAGATCGTAAATGAGCGGCGCATCCTCTACTGTAAAGGTGCGCAGCAATAAACGGCTGGTTTCTACTACAACATGCATAAAAGACCATTTTGTTTTTTTACTACCCGGAAAGTAGTATTGCCATTTGAGAAAAAAAACTGATTTTTGAAGTACCACCTAAATTACTGTCTTTCTTTATGGTATATATTATGTCCGGCTTTATTGTTCTACTCTGTATTGTAGTTATCATCTTCGGCCTGCGGGTTTATAAAGAAAACCGGGAATTGAAGACTGAACTAAAACAAAGAGAAAAAGATGACGACAGGGTCCGCTTTTAGCCAGCGGTTATAAGAGTTTTTTCACCACTTCGATCACCTGTTGTAAATTGGAAATATCCTGTCCACCTGCTGTAGCCAATGTTTTCTGTCCGCCACCGCCGCCTTTTATTAAGGGAGCAATATGTTCTTTAATGATTTTATTGGCATCCAGATTCTTAGCTGCTGCCACTGTTTCTGACATACCTACTGCCACAAATGGTTTGCCTCCGAGATTAACACATAATACAGCTACATGGTCCCGCAGATGATTCTTCAGGTCAAAGCACAATTTTTTCAATGCATCAGCATTGCTTACTTCCACAATATCGCCGATGAAATTTACTCCATTGATGATTTCATCTTTTTGCAGCAATTCATTTCGGATGCCTACTAATTGCCTCGCTTCCATGGAATCCAGATGCTTCTTCAAGTCAGCATTTTCTGCCTGCAGGTTTTCAATGGCTTTTTGAATATCCTTTGGATTCCTGAGTGCTTCGTGCAGGTTCTTCAGCAACCCAAATTTTTCATTCACATATTCCTCCGCTTGTTTACCGCATATCGCTTCCACCCGGCGTACACCGGCTGCTACAGCAGATTCGTTAGATAATTTAAATAAACCCAGTTCGCCTGTAGCACCCACATGGGTACCGCCACAAAGTTCTACTGAATAGTTGGGATCAATTATTACCACCCGCACCACCTCTCCATATTTTTCTCCAAAAAGCGCCATTGCTCCCAATGCCATTGCTTCTTCTTTGTTCATTTCTTTTATTACAACCGGAATATTTGCTCTTATCTTTTCATTGACCAATGTTTCCACCTCTGCAATTTCTGCATCTGTTACTTTGGCAAAATGGGAGAAGTCGAATCGCAGGTGTTCTTCATTTACCAATGAGCCTTTTTGTGCCACATGGTTGCCCAATACTTTTCTTAATGCAGCATGAAGCAGGTGTGTGGCAGAGTGATGCAGTTCCGTATTCTTTCTTTTAAAGGCATCGACCCTCGCCATTACTTCTTCAGAGATATTTTCAGGTAACGATTCAGCAAAATGAATAATAAGGTCGTTGTCTCTCTTTGTATCAATAATTAGTAATTGTTCATTATTAATTATTAATTCTCCCCTATCGCCTACCTGTCCGCCGCTTTCTGCATAGAATGGTGTGGTATCCAAAACGATTTGATATAGTTCTTTGCCTTTGGCTTTTACTTTTCTGTATTTTAAAACAGACGCTTTTGCTTCCAATGAATCATAGCCGGCGAATTTATTGGAACCGTCTTTTAATACAATCCAATCCTCTGCATCTACAGTGCCTGCAGAGCGGCTGCGGGTTTTTTGTTGCTGCATGGCAGCGTTAAAGCCCTTTTCATCAACCGTTAATTTATTTTCAGCTGCAATTAACTGAGTAAGATCAAACGGAAAACCAAACGTATCATATAACTCGAAAGAGTCTTTACCGGAAATATTTCCCTGGGCAATCAAATCATCCACTTTTTTTAAACCCTTGTCCAATGTTCTCAAAAACGCATCTTCTTCTTCCTTCACTACTTTACTTACAAAATCCACCTGCTGCTTCAATTCGGGAAACACATTTTCAAATTGTTTTGCCAGTACCGGTACTAATTGTGTAAGCAAGGGCTGCTTATAATCCAGGCAGGAATAATAATAACGAACCGCTCTTCTTAATATCCGGCGTATAACATATCCTGCACCAGTATTGGAAGGCAACTGTCCGTCGGCAATCGTGAAACCAATAGCACGGATATGATCAGCAATTACCCGAAATGCAACAGCCCCCCTGCCCCCCGAAAGGGGGTTCTCAGAACCCGAAAGCTCCGGATTGTATTTTTTATTTGTAATTTTTTCAGTGGCTGCTATTGTACCTGTAAAAATATCTGTATCGTAATTACTTTGTTTTCCCTGCAACACCCTTACTAATCTTTCCAGCCCCATTCCTGTGTCCACATGGGTGGATGGTAATGGTTCCAGGCTGCCATCTTTTTTTCTATTATACTGGATAAATACATTATTCCATATTTCTATTACCTGGGGATGGTCTTTATTTACCAGATCATGTCCCGGTTTTTGTTTTCTTTCTTCATCGGGCCGGCAATCCACATGTATCTCGCTACAGGGTCCACAGGGGCCGGTATCTCCCATTTCCCAGAAATTATCTTTCTTGTTTCCAAAAACGATCTGATTATCGGGCAAGTATTCCTTCCATTTGTCCAGTGCAATTTTTGATGCCGGTATACCTTCTTTTTTATCTCCTTCAAAAACGGTGGCATAAAGCCTGTCTTTCGGAATCTTATATATATCCGTCAGCAATTCCCAGCTCCAGCTAATGGCTTCGTGTTTAAAATAATCGCCAAAGCTCCAGTTGCCCAGCATTTCAAACATGGTATGATGGTAAGTGTCCACCCCCACTTCTTCCAGATCATTGTGCTTGCCGCTTACCCGCAGGCATTTTTGGGTATCAGCCACCCGCCCGTAGGGTGGCAATTTATTGCCCAGGAAGTAATCTTTGAACTGGTTCATCCCGGCATTGGTAAACATCAGAGTAGGGTCATTTTTCACCACAATGGGGGCAGAGGGTACAATAGTATGCCCTTTTGACCTGAAAAAATCCATAAAAGCCTGTCGGATATCTGCGCTTGTCATCATAATTGTCGGGTGATTGGGTTGATTTTTGCTATTTATCGAACTATATTTGTCAGCCCCGTAAAAGCGGGTAAAGGTAAATTATTCAGTCGGGATTTATCCGGCAGGGACAGGTTTAAGGCCGCTTTCATGAAGAAAATAAAGTATTATTATAATACCAACACGCTTCGCTACGAAAAGCTGGAAACACCGCTGCGGGTAAAATTGCTGCGTGTGTTTGGCTTTATTGCGGCTGCTCTCGTTACGGCGGGCCTTATCTCTTATGTGGCCTTTCAATTTATCGGTTCTCCCAAAGAAAAAATACTGGAACAGCAGAATAAAGCCCTCCGGGATAATTATATCGATCTGGAAGATGAATTAAAATCGGCCGGACAACAAATGAAAGAGCTGGAAAAAAGGGACAATGATGTGTACCGGGCCATTTTTGAAGCCAGTCCGATTCCGGACAGCGCCAGGGCAAAAGAGCTGGAAAAAAAACTGGAGGTTGCCAAAGTGGATCGCATAAAGGATTATCAATTAGTGGCGTCTATTACCAATACACTGAATAACCTGAACAGCCGCATTGCCGCTCAAAAGAAATCATATACTGAAGTGCAGGAACTGGTGAAAAATAAAGAACAATTACTGTCGCATACACCTGCCATACAGCCTATAAGTAACAAAGACCTGAACCGGATCGCTTCGGGCTTTGGCTATCGGATTGACCCGGTATATAAGACTACAAAGTTTCATGCAGGCCTGGATTTTTCTGCCCCGCAGGGCACTCCCATTTATGCTACAGCAGA
This sequence comes from Chitinophagaceae bacterium, assembly GCA_031441485.1. Taxonomy (GTDB): domain Bacteria; phylum Bacteroidota; class Bacteroidia; order Chitinophagales; family Chitinophagaceae; genus JJ008. The sequence continues at coordinate 91,281 of JANOEQ010000009.1, read as the reverse complement.
CGGCACTGTGTCAACGGCCGGCAGCACGGGCAATGGGTATGGCAACCATGTAATTATTAATCATGGATATGGCTACGAAACCCTGTTCGGCCACATGGTAAGGGTAAAAGCGAGAAACGGGCAAGTGGTAAAAAGAGGTGAAGTGATTGGCTGGGTGGGAAGCACTGGAAAAAGTACCGGGCCTCACTGCCACTATGAAGTACGTAAGAACGGCCAAAAAGTTGACCCCATCTATTTCTTCTATAATGATCTTACACCGGAGCAGTTTGATCTGTTACTGAAAAAGGCGGCAGCAAGTAACCAGAGTTTTGATTGATATAATAGCAGGCTATAAATCATCAGGTGGTTTTTTCTGATGAGCATTAATACAGATGCCGCCTCTACTTTTCCACAACGACTGTTTGAGATACTTATTCCATGAAGGCTTTATTACCTTTACATTATCATTATGGCTAAGTCAATTGCACAAACTACTTTCGATTTTACTTCTGTTGAAGGGCCGGTGCCTGTTCCAGTTTTGCCGGTCACCACCGAAGAAATAATATCGGAGGAAACCGAAGAGCTTAGTATAGCCAATGAACCTATTCCCAAAATAACAAAACCAGCCATCGTTTCATCCCCCGGTATCAATAAGCGGGGCCGCAAGTCTTTAAAGGATATTTCATTGGATGCTGACCTGATCCAGGTTCCGGAGGATGAGATTCTTTTTAAAAAACAATATTATTCCATTGGAGAAGTGGCGCTTATGTTTCGCGAAAACCAATCCCTGATACGCTACTGGGAAACGGAGTTTGACATTCTGGAGCCCCGCAAAAACCGTAAAGGCGACCGCTTCTTCCGCCCGGTGGATATTAAGAACCTGGTAATGATCTATGATCTGCTGCGCAGGCGCAAGTTCACGATAGATGGCGCAAAGGATTATCTGAAAAAAAATAATGCACAACACCCTGCCGGAAAAGCCGAAGATAAATTTGCCCTGATACAGTCTTTGCGGAAGATAAAAGGGTTTTTACTGGAGATAAAGGCAAATTTGTAACCCCATCCCGACCTTCCCTAAAGGAGGAAGGCCACCACCGCACAGCCCCGTTTTTCTAAAATTTCTGCTGTTTGCTTTTATTTAAGGAGGGTGTATGCAGTACAATAGTGTCCCTGGGTCAGGCAAGGGGTTTGCTTTACAAGTCTCCTCCTTTAGATTTATGCGCAGCATCCCGTGGAGAGGGGTTTTGTTTTGCAACTTTAACACCCGATCTTTCATCATTTGCCTGCGCCCTTTTACATTTGCCATTTATTTAGTTTCAACCATGAAGAAATTTACATTCATTTTTATCCTTACCCTGCTGAGCAGCGCCACCCTCGTTGCTCAGCATCAGTATGAAGTGCTGGTAGAAAGACCCAATGAGAAAACGTATAAGGGAATTATTTCCCGGGAAGTATTAACCGGCGACACTTCTTTTGCGAAGTGGTATGCTGCCAATTATAAAGCCTACATACCCCAGCAAGCGGCACTCGACGGGTTGATGAAAAACAAAGATTCCGTGGAGCTGCTCGTATTTATTGGCACCTGGTGCGAGGATTCACAATTCATTATTCCGAAATTATTTGCGTTGACAGCAGCAGCTGGATTTTCGAACAACCGGGTTACCTTAATAGGTGTGGACAGGGAGAAAAAAACATTCAGCCATTTAGCGGAAGCGCTGAACATTACCAATGTACCCACCATTATTGTAATGAAAAAAGGGAAGGAGCAGGGCCGTGTGGTGGAGTATGGCAAATCCGGCACGTTTGATAAGGATCTTGGGGAAATTTTGAAGTAGTTATAATATCATATAATTGAATTATGCAAGAGGTCTGTTATTGCCTGTTGAATATCCCTGCGAAAGGCAATATTCAATAAGCAATACTCAATAGTCAATAATTAAGTTAAGAAAGAATCTGCTCATTTTGGCTTTACACTATTCTTTCCTTCATGGCTTTTGATACCACTTCTGTAAGCGAAGCGACATGCAGTTTTTCATAAATATGCTTTACATGCGAACGTACTGTTTCATAACTGATAAATAACTGGTCGGCCACCATTTTATAACTCAATCCATTTACCACACAGGCGAGTACTTCTTTTTCTCTTGGTGTAAGATGATAGTCGGGTGCCGCTTCGGGCCTTACATGCTCGGGTATTTGCTGCATTTTGGTGAGTACCTTGCGGGCAATGGATGGCGACATGGGAGAACCTCCGAACTGCAGCTCTTTTATAAAATCAATGAGCCGGGTGTTCAGTGAATTTTTGAGGATATAGCCGGAAGCGCCGGAACAGATGGATTCAAACACCCGGTCATCATCTTCAAACACGGTTTGCATGAGTACCTGTATATGAGGGAATTCTTTGCGGATTGTTTTTACAGCTTCAATACCTGTCATGCCCGGCATTTCAATATCCATCAATATCACATCAGGTTTGCATTGCTTTATCTCCTGCACACAATCCAGCACATGGGCAAAGGAGCCAACGACTTCAAAATCTTTTTCGGTTTTGAGCAGAAGGCTGATACTGTCTCTGATATTACTGTTATCATCAAATATGGCGATGTGTAGTGACATGGAAATTTAAATTCTTTCAAAGTTCGGCAAAATAAAAGGGCAAACAATCCCCTAAAGTGGGGATAACAGAAAATTACACCATAGAAAAGATCAGGAAAGAGGGACCTGCAGTTTGATACCGGCTCCTTTTCCCGGCTGGCTGTCAATAGTTAGTTTTCCACCAAATTCTTTCGCCCTTTTATGCATATTATGCAACCCATTGCCGGACAATGAGAGTTTATTGCCCGTCATTTCAATTTCCTGGTTAAAGCCCACACCATTATCAGCAACAATCAGCATTAATTGATTGCTGGTTGAAGTAATAGTGGCTACCAGTTGGGTGGCGCCGGAATATTTGATTGCATTATTGACGGCCTCTTTAAAAATAAGATAGAAATTTTTTCTCCGGCCCATATCTAGTTGCAGGGAAAGAATGGATGGATCATACTTCAATTCAAACTGGATATTCCTGGCGGCGGCCAATGGTTTAGCAAAGGACTCCATTCGCTGGATGATCTTTTCCATACTGTCGTTACGGGGATTGATAGCCCATACAATATCATTCATCTCCGTTACCATTTCATTGGAAGTGGTGCTGATTTTTTCCAGTAACTGGTTCAGGTTTTCCTTATCATTTTTCTCCCCGTGTATTTTGGCCACCTGGCTGTATACGGAAATACTGCTTAGTGTGGATCCAAGGTTATCGTGAAGGTCCTGCCCGATCTTATTCCGGATAGCCTGTCTTTTCAACAGCTCATTTACCCGGTAGCGGTAAAAAGCAAATAATACTCCTGAAACAATCAGCACACATAATGCATAAAACCACCATCGCTTCCAAAAAGGTGGTACCACAACAATCTTTATCGTTTGTTCTTCTTCACTCCATATACCGGGCTTGTTGGTGGCCCTTACCCGGAATGTATAAGTGCCGCCTTCGAGGTTGGAGAAAGTGGCAAAGTTGCGGGTGCCAATATCCACCCATTCTTTATCCCAGCCCTCCAGCTTGTATGAATACTGGACCGGCTCTCCAATAGAATATTCAGGAGCCGAAAATTCCACGGTAAAATAATTCTGCCGGTAAGTAAGATGTATAGTTTTATCTGTAAGCAGGCTGCTGTAAGAAGTATTAAATATTTTAAAGTCGGTGAGAAATATTGGAGGCTGTTTACGGGTGTCTTTTACAGAATCAGGGTGAAACCTGATAAAATAATTTTTCCCCGCCACATACATCATACCGCTGTCATCCCGGTAAATATAACCAGTAACACCACCCGATTTTTCAATATCCGGCAATTGAAATGTATTACTGGACCCGGTCTGCCTGTTATATAACTGCAGATTGCCATTAGTTATCATCCACACATTTCCGCCGGCATCCATTGCAATTCCTTCCAGCAGGTTGTTAGTAGCGGGTATATGCTGCAGGTTTTTTGTTTTGGTATTCATATAATGCAGGCCCCCGCCGTAGGTGCTGATCCAAAGGTGCTGGCCTGTATCGCCGACTATATCATAAATATTATTATTGCTCAGTCCATTCTGCCTGAAAGGATCATTTTTATAAAACACAATCGGTTGTAATGGATTACCTGTCCATTCACCCAGGCCTTCCTGTACATTGGCCAGCCAAAGATGTCCGGGTTCAGTTTTATATAATTTCCTGACAAGATTATCTTTTATATTAAATGCCCGAATGATATTTTTTACCGTATCCCTGCGTGACACCCATTTTTGCCGTACCAGGTCATAATAAGCCAGGAAATGTCCGTAAGGTGATACTATAAGCACCGGATTCCCTTCAATTTTATCTTCTGTAATGGACACCACCCTTGATTCTATAATCTTATTCATTACCTGGTCTTTCTCTGTATTGGGTAATAGGTTTATGTCATTTTTAGCCCGGTCGTACATAAAGAGGGAATAGTTAGTGCCGATATAAAAAGCACCGCGGCTGTCCATAAAGAATTTTGAGACGGTTAGGGCATGTTCTTTATAGACGAGGGGTTTATGCAGAAGGACTGCGCTGTTATTTTTTTTTACATACAGGCCGTTACCGGTACCTATCCATAAATCGTGCTTCTCATCTTTATAAAAATCATAAATACGGATACCATTTGTACTGCCAGCCGTTTCCGGCAGAAAAGTTTGTACAAACTGTTCTTGTGCGGGATTACAAACGCTGATGCCCCTGGTAGTGCCGATCCATGTTTTACCCGACTTGTCTATAAAAATACAGCGAACTGTATTATCTGCAAGGGACCCATCTTGTGATGGATTATACAGGTAGTTGCTAAACCGCCCGCTTGTTTTGTCGAACAACTGGAGTCCTTTTGTTTTTCCTCCGATCCATAAATGGCCCCGCTTATCTTCTGCAAAAGAGGAAATCTCGTCAGAAAGAAACCCCTGCCCCTTTTCCTGCTCCTGGAAAAAGATCTCTGTCTTTGCTGCGGGGTCGTATTTATACAGCACTTTATCCCATGAACCATACCACATATTTTTTTCACTGTCGCAGAATAAAGAAGTGACCACCACATGAGGCAGCCGTGCATAAAGATCTTCATACCTTTTATCAGATTCTGCACGCAGCGTTTGGGGATTAATTTTTAAGATGCCTCCTCCCTGCCTCCCTACCCAAATAGTACCTCCACCATCAATCGCCAGATCGAGTGCAGTTTTCGGCCCGGTTTTAACGGGCCTGTCAAATTTTTCCGTTCGCTTATTAAAGCGGATTATGGAATAACCGTTACTGGCCAGCCATAAAATATCGTTTTTATCCTCTATTAGTTTATTGATTGCGTTAGTGGGGATCGAGGTAATATCGCCAGGCAAATGTTTAAACTGACGAAACTGTTTAGAAGCAGCAAGACGGTAGTCATATTTTGAAAGCCCCCCATCGCCGGTTACTATCCAAAGCACTCCTTTATCGTCTTCGGTTATTCCCGTTATAATGTTACCCGAAATACTGGTACTGTCGCCGGGCCGGTTACGAAATATTACAAAATAGTTCCCATCATACCTGTTCAATCCGTCATTTGTCCCGATCCAGGTAAAGCCTCTTTTGTCCTGCAGGATACAGTTTACATTGTTATTAGACAGGCCGTTTTGTATGGTGATTCTGTCGAAGTATAAAGCCGGCAGTTGCGCCAGGCAGGCTATTGAAAAAAATAAGCTGAATAGTATGAGTATCTTCTTTTTCATGCTTTCTTCAACCAAATATAATATTAGTCGAAGCTATGCCTGGTATTTCTTTATAAAAAAACCGGCTGTTGTTAACGGCCGGTGGAATCAAATAGAAAAGAAGACCGCTATTGCCTGACTGGTTCACTGTAAATAAAATCATCGAGGATTACCAGGTCTTTAGTTCCACCCTGTGAAATATCTTTTTCGCCCAACTGTAATATCCCTTCATGTCCCACCATCACCCGGGTAATTATTTCGTCGGGAAAATAAACACCCAGAAAAGAAAAACTGCTGCTGGCCGAATGAACCGGCACATACTGCCTGCCCAGGCTCCTGTCGCCATTAAAATATTCAATAAAGGTGGAACCGTCTTTATCCACATCGGAGAAAATAATACCAAATCCTTTTACGGTTGCAGCAGTTGTTTGTCCGGCCACCCTGAATTCAACCGGCCACAAAGCGGCATTAACGACCGCAAAACTTTTATCACCGCTGAAATTAGCAAACTCAGTTGCTGCCACATTGTTTACTTCGGCAAATGTATTCTTACTTACTATTGCATCTGCGTTTTCTGCGTAGAGCAATCCCCGCTGTCTTGATTCGGGGGAACCCGGGGCCGTGGGATTAAAAAAATTACCGGGCAATTTTAACCCGGTCATATTATCCGGTACACTGTCCCAGTTTATTTCTCTCCGGCCGGTTGTTTGGCCTGTAGTGGTATTTAATACACCCAATTGGTTGCGAAATTCGCCAATCTTATTGTTAATATCACCGGTTGCGGAAAAAACAACAGCGGCTGGCTGTTGCTTTTCCCTTGTACAACTGGTATTAAAAAGAACGGATAAGGCGAAAGTTACTGTTATTACTTTCATGGTTAATGTTCCTTTTTTAGGATAGGCCAAAAGTAGTAACCGGGAAGGAAATAAAATATCCCCGAAAGTGGGGATATTTAAGGGTTACCGGCCGATGATTCGATCCAACAGTAACTGTGGTATTTATATTGAATGAAGGGTACGTGTGCTTTTTTATTGCTGAGCCTTGGGCTCGTTATACAGAAAATCATCCATTACCACCAGGTCTTTGGCCCCGCCTGCAGTAATATCTTTTACGCCTGCCGCCAGCAATCCATTGCCGGAAGTAATTTTTACCTTAGTAATTTTTTCTTCGGGAAAAGAAACACCGAGCAGAGAGAACTGGCCGCTGGGAGATGTTTTTGCATAATATATACCGAGACTTTTATTGCCATTAAAAAATTCAAGCGAAGTGGAGTTGGCCACATCCACATCATTGAATATGACGCCGAATCCTTTTACAAAAGCATCTGTAGCAGTTCCCGGCACTTTAAATGTACATTCTGTTACCGTGTTGCCAAGGTACACAAATAGTTTTTTGGGGCTGAACCGGTTGAACTCGCTGCCATAAGAAGCATCAATATCGGTAAAGTCTGTACTGTCTACCCGGAAGCTTGTTCCGGTATTATTCATTATCAAACCCCTCTTACGGCCATTGGGTAAGGCTGCATCCGATTGGCCAAAAAAATCAGCCGGAAATCCGTTTACATTTGTAGAAGAAGGAGGTACAGCATCCCAGTTTACTTCCCGGCGGCCATCTACTGCACCAGGTGCAACGTTAAGTGTTGTTCCCAGGAGCGTTCTAAAATCAGCTAGTTTTCCGGAAATCCCTGTACTGTCGCCGGCAGCAGTATATACTTCTGCTTTTATTTGCGGCGGTTGTTCATTATTATCTTTCTTACAGGAAACAATTGCAAAGCAAAGGAAGGCTGTGATAAATACTACATATTTCTTTTTCATAAATGATAAGTTTTTAGGTACTGTATTGATTGTTATTTAATACTGTAAAAATGGGGCGGAATCTTCATCGCAACAATAACCATAAATGTGGTTTCTTATCCCCAAAAACGGGGATTAACGGATATAAACTGGCAAAGGCGTATACTCAATACCGCCAATGTATGAAGCAGGAGAATAAGAAGCATACCCCGTTATAACAAATTAAACCCTCCTTATTCAGCAGATGGCAGGTTTTTCTGCATGTATGTACTGGCAATTCATTGCAGATGAATTGTATTATGCGCCGGAAGGCTTCGGGGGCGTTGTATACGCAGTTGCTCCTGCAAGTTCAAGCTTTAGTGTCTCAAGTATTTTAATAACGCTGAGATTTATTTCCTGCTTCAGGAAATTGAATTGCTCAATGTTTGTTGGGCGTGTAAAATAGTCAGCAACAACATCAAAAGAATTTACAGAAATATCACTTAAAGTAACGGAGCTATTTTCAATTTCATCACGCAGCAATATTTTTTCGATCACTTCCACCAATTGCTGTATTTGTGCGGCCGAAGCAGAATGTGCTATGTTTAACTTTAATTCGCCTTTTCGCTGTGTACGCAATGACAAATTATCGAGTACACTATCCACCATTTGTTTATTGGGAACAGTAACAAAAGTCTTTTGCTCTGTTCTTATCCGTGTGCTTCTCAACCCAATTTTTTCCACTGCCCCGGTTACATTATTCACTTTCACCAGGTCTCCCGTTACAAAAGGTTTGTCGAAGAAAATGATAAACGATGCGATCAGGTTTTCCAGGCTTTCCCGCAGGGCCAGGGCAATGGCGGCACCCACAATGCTTAAGCCGGTAAGTAACCCGCCGATATTTAAACCGAATGCATATCGCAGCACCAGCATAATGCCAATGACAACCAATATTACCTTGAAAAAATCTTTAAAAAAAACAATCAGCTGGTTATCTGACTGATCCGCTGTAAGGTTGGCCCTTTTTTCCAGTATCAATGCGATAAAATCTATGATACGGATGAGTAAACTTGTAATGGATACAATAAGAATGATATTTCCAAGGCACTGTACTATCTCTTTTACAGTGTATTTATACACTTCTGTATTCAGCGCTTCAGGAAAATTCAATTTATAAAGAGCTGTTATTGATACCAGCACCGCCAGGAAAAAGCCCAAAGGTTTTATCACCAGTTTGATGAAAGACTGCTTATCTACATCTTTCCAGATTTTATGTACCAGGCCAAAGATCAAACCGGCAAAATAGCGGGAAATAAACCGTTTCAGCATCCAGACAAAAAGGATGATAGCAGCTATTACCAGATAATTCTTTACCGGGTTGTCCCACCAAACCTTTTCCAAAAAGTCATTCATTGGACAAAAGTATTGAATAATCTAAAACGGGAGTGCGGTATCAGCGGATCGAATAAATTTCAATAGCATTATTTTTCAATGCATACAAACGGGAGGAAGTGAAGTTAAAGGCTTTGCTGCGAAAGATCTGCTCCGGCATTTTCCATTCATCATATTGGAAAGTGCTTATTTCATAACGATACAGGGTATCGTTCCGGGAACCAAAGATATATTTGCCGGCGACTTTAAAATTTTGCCAGTGCCGGATCATGATATTATTCTTTAAGCCGCCGTAATAATCGAATACATAAGCCCCAGAGGTGGAATCGTAGAGATATACATATTTATTTTCATCAAAAATTTTGATTGGCGAAACAGACTGTCCCAGCAGCAGCCTGAAGTCCGGCGTTTCCTGTAACAGCTTTCCATCTTCGTCTAATTTTTTCAGTTTATTCTCCAGTTCATCATACACCCAAATTTTATTATCATAGGATTGCCCGATAGCTTTCGCCTGGAAGATATTTTGTTTACGGAGGTCAATACTATTGCGGATATTTAAAAACCGGTCCAGCACCACCACGGTGGTAAAGTCTTTGTAATACAGTAGCACTTTCAGCGGGTTGGATACATCAATCAATGAAGCTTTGCCGTATTTTCTTACATCATTAAAAGCCGCAACAGAATCGCCATTGGCATCGAGTTTTTTGATTTGGTTCCTGCTGTTGAGTATATAAATATTATCCAGGTTATCCACGGTAAACTCTACAATATCACCCTGTATGGTCTTTATATGGCGGAAGGTGGAATCATTCTGTGCTGCCACCCATACGGGAAACAACAGCAGCCAACAGTATATTTTTAGTGCCTGTTTCATTTAATTTCTGATAATTTTTGCATCCATTCCTTTGTACGACTTAAGTTCCATCTTTACTCCGTCAAACACCGCATAGGTAAAATACCGGATCCAGTCGCCGAGGTTAATATACCGAACCTCATCCCCCAGCTTTTTCCCTTCCGGGGAGATGGGAGTTAGACGATAATCAATGGCAAGGTGTCTATGTCCGAACACAAAAAAATCAATCTTTCTTTTGGTCAGCACTTCTTTGCAGTAGATAATAAGCCATTCTTTGTCTTCGCCGAGAAAAGTTTCTTCCGAAATGCCGGTTTGTGCCCTGCTGCGCCGGCTCATAAAATTGGCCAGGCCCATACCCAGGCGGGGAGGAAAAATACCAAACAACCATTTGCTTACGGGGTTACGAAATACTTTTTTTAACCGCTTGTAGCCATGATCGCCGGGTCCCAACCCATCTCCATGCCCGATCAAAAATTTTTTCCCGTTCCTTTCAAATTCTTCCGGGTGAAAGTACACACGGATATTCAGCTCCTGCTGAAAATAATCTCGTATCCACATATCATGATTACCTGCAAAGAAATGCATGGCAATACCGGCATCAGACAATTCCGCCAATTTGCCCAATAATCTTACATATCCTTTTGGCACCACCCTTTTGTATTCGTACCAAAAATCAAACATATCCCCCACGAGGAAAATCTCTTTAGCATCGCCTTTTATTTCATCAAGAAAATGTACCAGCAATTTTTCTCTTTCAAGGCTGCCGGCATGGTCGGGAGCGCCGAGATGGAAATCGGAAAGGAAGTAAATATTTTTATTTTCTCCGGGCATTTACTGATTTTCTAAATATCGTCTTTTGAAATACCTGCCTGTTTAAGAATGCTCATAAAAGTTCCGGTTGGAATGTCTTTATTTCCGTGGATAGGTACAACGACTGTTCTCTTAAGTTCTTTGTGAAAATAAATATGATGACTATCCGTAACTCCTTTTGGCTGAAACCCTTTTGCTTCCAATAATTGAATCAGGTTCCTGGGTGAGTAATTCATGTGGCAAAGATACTGTTGCCCTTAATCAGCCTTAAAACAATTCAGGCTTTGTATGACAAAAATTTATGCGGTTAGCTGAAGAGAATACTCCAGTGTTTCATTATCATCCGGCACTGGTTCTCCTTCTTCCTGTAAAACGGCAATATAACCGGTGATGGCTTCCTTTGCCATTTCCAAAGCATGCTCTACAGTAGAACCCCAGGTAATACAACCAGGCAATGAAGGAACCAGCGCTGTATATGCACCCTCCGGTTCTTTTCTTAAAACTATTCTAAATGTTCTTGTTATTGACATCTATCAAATTTACTGCTTATTTTGAATATAACTTATACCCGCCTTCCACGTATCCTTTGCCCTTTTTATCCGCTACCCGGAAATTAACAGTGAAATGAGTAGGCGGGCTTCTCCGTTTGACTGTAAGCTTAACCTTCAGGCCAATGACCTTAGCGTCTTCTGCAGTAATCCCATCATCCTGATAGTTTGAAAAAAGATCTTTTTCGTCCAGTAATATTTTACCACCTTCCTGTATCACTTTTTCAGAAGCATCTAACCAAACCCTGTCATTTATTTCCATCCATCCGCTGTCTATCTGCAGTATCAATTTTACCGGGCTTTCAAAATCAACAAAGTTATCACCAGGTACTTTCTCACCGTTGTCAAAAACAAGATAAGCCTTACTGATTTTTAAATCCTTTACGGTTAATTCAATCCCGTTATAGAGCATTGTCCCATCCTGGTTAACGGGCTTATTTTGTATGTTTAATTTCTTTTCACTTTTATCCCCCACCGAACAACTGAACTCGCATGACTGGAGTAATAAGACCGTAAATACTATAAGCAAGATTGAAATGCCCTTCATTATGCTATAGTTTTCTGGTTAAATATTCCATCATATCACCGGAGCTGATAACGGGCCTGGTGCTTATATCGCCATTATACCAATATATCCATGCCTGAGCTGTTTCCCCGTTTATATGTACTGCCACTACTTCCCGGCGATAGAGCTGCACTTCATCGGCTTCCACAGATACCCCTTCGTAGTCATCCAACTGGCCGATAGCCCAGGAAAATTCGTGTTCTTTTTTTGCCTGGTACAGCTCACCGATAATATACGCTTCATCATCAGTGGGAAGGCCCGCCGGATAACTTCCCATATCATAGAGTTTGCCTTTTACTTTGGCATCACCGATAAACTTAAAAAAACGGCTGATATACTCATACACCGGGCTGCGAAACCCACTTCGGAGAGAGCCGTATACGAATAGTTGAAATACACCTGGGTTTGTCATGGTATAAAGATAAGCTAAGCAATTAAAAGAGAAAAGGAGGAGGTGTGCCTAATGTAGAGGAGGAGGTCACAAAATGGTTACCCAAATAGTTTTTTTACCGTTTCTTCTTTTGAAAGTTTGAAATGTGCTGATACATCCCCAAGAATTGATGAAAGGGTACCCAGCTTGACCGGGTTATGGTTGGGGATTGTAAGGTGATGTTCTCCATTAGAATGAGTGGTTAGGCGAATATGACTACCCCTTTGGCGGGTAACTTCGTAACCAAATTTTCGTAAAGAGCTGATCAATTCGGAGGCAGAAATATTGCGGGGCAATCTCATACTGCAATAAATTCTTCTTTCACCAGATGAAGCCTTATCAATTTGGGCATATTCTCAGCATCAAAATGGCACTCAACCGCATCCTTTACATTCACCCTCAGTTCTTCCATAGTTTCTGCTTCAGTAAAAATGCTTTCCCCGAGGGCTTTGGCTGTAAAGCCCCCTTCCAATGCTTCTTCAACTACAAAAAAAACTTCTGTCATTTCATTACAATTTTATCATGTTGTATAAAATTAGTCATTTATTTTGAAATGCATTCTCATCGGGTGCATTTCAAATTGTCGCTTTTGGCCCCAGCCCGAAGGGGGGTAAAGTCTTTTTATAAGACTATTCAGTATTTTGTCTACAAGCCCCGAAAGATTTAAGTTGCGACATTTTTAAATGCACCCTTCTCATCCTTCCACCAAAAACAAATACACTTCTTTGGGTCCATGCACCCCCACCACCAGTGTTTTTTCAATATCTGCAGTACGGCTGGGACCAGTGGCAAATGTGATAAGGGAAGGGAGTTTGTTGCCATACTTTTCTTTGGCTGCCTGCAGGGCATCCTTCAGATCATACACCAACTGGCTGGTAAAGGCAATACATACATGAATGGGGGCATACACACTGGTGGTACGGCCGCCGGCCTGTGCCGAACTCATTACGATACTTCCTGTTCTGGCCACCAGGTATTCACAACCGGTAATAGAAATATCGCAGCCTGCCAGGTCAGTTTTTATGATCCTGTCGGACCATGAACCCGCTACGGACTCCACCAGTTTATCTTCGAGGCAATATACTTTTTGCCAATCCTGTTTTTTCACCAGGCTGCCCAGTTGAAAAGCCAGTTCCTGCTGGTTGATACAGTAAATAAATTTTCCCTGCAGGCTCGTGAATTGTTCTGCAAATTCTATTTCCAGTTCCTGGTTAGCCGGTTGAAAAACTGACTGGCTGCCTTCACTTTGCGGAAATGGCAAAGGCGTTGAATGACTCAACGCCTTGCGGATTTTTTTTAAAATATTTTCTTTTGATGAAGAAACATTCATACTATTCTCTTAAATAGAAGGGGCAAAACCAAGATTGCCTGTCTGCTCATCAATTGATTTTTCCTCCTGTTTATTTGGTGTTGCAATAGCTGATTCACCCAGCGGTGCTTCGGCCGGCAATTCTTCCGAAGCAAGCGTTTTCTTTTCTTCGAAAGGGCGTTTGCCAATCAATATTTCCACATCACTCTGGAACAGCACTTCTTTTTCCAATAATGCATTGGCCAGTTTTTCCACGTCGCCTCTTTTTTCAATCAGCAGGGCCTTTGTTTTTTCATACGCATCGTCAATGAGTTTTCTCACTTCCTGGTCTATTAGCTTGGCCGTTTCATCGGAATATGGTTTTGTGAATGTATTTTCCTGCTGGGGATCATAAAAACTGATATTACCCACTTTGTCGTTCATGCCATACACTGTTACCATTGAGTATGCAATTCTTGTTATTTGCTGCAGGTCGTTCTGTGCGCCTGTTGAAATTTTATGGAAAAAAATTTCTTCACTGGCCCTTCCGCCTAATGTCATACATATCTGGTCGGTCAATTGATCAGTATTGTATAAATATTGTTCTTTGGGGGTGTATTGCGCATAGCCTAATGCGGCGGTACCCCTTGGCACTATCGTTACTTTCAATAAAGGATATGCATGTTCAAGGTACCAGCCACAAACAGCATGGCCGGCTTCATGAAAGGCGATGATTTTTTTCTCTTCTGGAGAAATGATCTTATTCTTTTTCTCCAATCCGCCAATCACCCTGTCCACTGCATCCTGAAAGTCTGACATGTCCACGGCTTCTTTATTCTTCCTGGCAGCGATCAGGGCTGCTTCATTACACACATTGGCAATATCGGCACCGGCAAATCCCGGTGTTTGTTCTGCCAGTTTATGTATATCCAGTGTTTTTGAAATTTTTATAGGCTTCAGGTGTACTTTAAAAATAGCTTCCCGCCCCACCAGGTCTGGTTTGTCGATGGTTATCTGCCTGTCGAAACGACCGGGGCGTAGTAATGCTGTATCCAGTACATCCGGACGGTTGGTAGCTGCCAGTACGATAATACCCACATCTGTACCAAAGCCATCCATTTCCACCAGCAATTGGTTTAATGTACTTTCTCTTTCATCATTGCTCATCATGGCATTCTTTCCCCTTGCACGACCAATAGCATCTATTTCATCGATAAATATGATACAGGGAGCTTTTTCCCTGGCTTGCTTGAACAAATCTCTTACACGGCTGGCACCCACCCCTACAAACATTTCCACAAAGTCGGAACCGCTAAGACTGAAGAAAGGCACTTGCGCTTCGCCAGCCACTGCTTTTGCCAGCAGGGTTTTACCCGTGCCGGGAGGGCCAATCAACAAAGCACCTTTGGGGATCTTACCGCCAAGGTTGGTATATTTTTTTGGATTCTTTAAAAAATCAACGATCTCCATCACTTCCACCTTTGCTTCATCCAGTCCAGCCACATCGGCAAATGTTATGTTTACTTTTGTTCCTTTATCAAACAGGGTGGCTTTTGATTTTCCGATATTGAAAATTCCGCCAGGCCCTGCTCCGCCACCAGCCCCGCCACCCATTTTTCGCATCAGCAAAATCCAGAGGCCTACAAACAATAAAACCGGTAATAAGAATTGAAGAATGCCGCCAAACCAGTCTTTTTCGTTGTCAACATCATTTGGAATTTTTCTAACTGTTGGGTTTTCTTTATAAAAATCATCCATTCCTTTTTTAAAAGTATCGCCGCTTGTTACTTTAAAGCTCAGTTGTGGCCCTTTATCACTAATCCTTCCTGCATCTTTGAGTTTAACTTCATTCTTCTTTTTGCCCTGGGCCGTAAGGAAAATTTTTACCACTTTGCGATTGTCAATGATGGTATATTTTTCAATATCGCCGGCTGCAATCATATTTTTAAAATCCAGCTCGGTTGTTTTAGCCATATTTCCGGAAAGTGAGCTGAAGAGTTGAAACCCTATCAATACGGCAAATATGATAGCATAAATCCAGTAGATGCTAAAGCGGGGGCCTTTTTTCGGGTCCTGGTTAGGGTCTCCGCCACCGGGCGGGCGGTTAGGGAATCTGGGGGGCTTGTTTTCGTTTTTATTATTAGGATCTGACATATTAGAGTTTATCGGTTCTGCTATTTAATGATTATTTGTGCAAAAGGTTTTCGCAACTGTATTTTTTAACATTCCTCATTATGCTCCTGGCTGGCTGCATCGCTCCACATTTCTTCTAACCGGTAAAACTTCCGGGTATCTGGCTGCATGATATGCACCACCACATTTACATAGTCTATCAGCACCCATTGCAGGTTATTATACCCTTCATGGTGATACGGATTTTCACCACAAAGCTCCCGAACCCGGTACTCCACGTTTTCTGCGATGGCCCTTATTTGTGGCTGGTTGCCTGCTTCGCAGACAATAAAAAAATCGGATACAGCTTCATTTATCTTTTTCAGGTCGAGGGAAATAATATTCTCCCCTTTCTTTTCCTGGATAGCTGCAATGATGGTTTTGATGATCTTTGAGTTCTTCGTTAACCTTGCTGCACCTGCCTTACCGGCAGGCAGGCTTTTCTTGCGTTGGGTTAGAGATGCGAGTTGTTCCAAATAATGAGAGTATTTTTAGTTTTTGTTTTGTTACTGTTGCTGGTTCTTAGTTACTGGCAATTGCATTCATTTTACAGCAATATTTACCAGAAACAAGGCACCGGTAGCCAGAAACCTGTTTACTTTGTCAAAAATAGCAATTAATTGCCACAACCTCTTTCCTTCAATCCTTCCGGACCGCCATTTATTGAGCTGCAATCGGTAGACAGTACCAACAACTATGCCCGGCAGCTGATTCAGTCGGTTTATCAGACCGAACTGCCTGTCAGGCAGTCGGTGATACCCGATTTGGCACAACACCAATTGGCGGTTTTTGCCCATGAACAGGTAGCCGGCAAAGGTCAGCGGGGCAAGGTTTGGGCATCTGAAAAAGGGAGTAATATTGTCATGAGTATTCTCATAAACCCTTATCCCTTGCGGCTTACAGCGCAATTTCAGTTAAGTGTCTGTGCAGCAGTGGCCCTGCATAATTTTTTCATTAAATATACCGGTGGAGATGCTTCGATAAAATGGCCTAACGACCTGTACTGGCAGGACAGAAAAGCAGGGGGGATATTGATTGAGAATATTGTCGCTGGTGAGCAACAGGATAGTTCAGCTAATCCCCAATGGAAGTGGGCAATTATTGGTATCGGTATTAATATTAATCAAACAAATTTTTCGCCAGTATTGCCCAACCCGGTTTCGTTGAAACAGATTACCGGAAAAAATTTTGATCCGGTAGTTCTCGCTAAAGAGCTTCACGCCATTTTCATAGAAAAATACAATTCATTGCTGCAGGAAGGATTTGAAAACATGTATACCCAATACCTTACTCATTTATATAAACGTAACAAGGCCGTAAGATTGAAAAAAGATAACCGGGTGTTTGAAGCAGTCATTAAAACAGTGTTGCCAACCGGCCGGTTAGTAGTGCAGCATGCCATAGAAGAAGAATTTGATTTTGGAGATGTGGAATGGGTGATCGGGTAAAAAATTTCTCTTTTATTTTTGCTTTAAAAAAAGTAAATTTACAGTCATGTTTAATGACCGACTGAAAATACAATTAATTGAAGACCTGCTGAAAGTGGATAATGATGCCACGTTGAAAGAGGTAAAGACTGTATTACACAAATCGAAAAAGAAGCCGGCTCCCAAAAAGAAAAAATTATCGGCTCATGATTTTCTTGGCATCTGGACGAAAAAGGAAGCCGCTGAGATAGAAAAAATAATTGAAGAAGGTTGCGAACAAATTGATTACGATGGCTGGAAGTAAATACTTGCTGGACACTAATATAATTTCGGCATGGCTTTCTGGCGAAAAAAATATTGCTGATAATATTGAAGCTTCAACTACTGTTTATATCCCGCTAGTGGTAATTGGCGAGCTTTTTTACGGTGCCTTTTATTCTGATAAAAAACAAAAAAATATTAATGATATTGAAAAATTGGTGTCCCGCTACAAAATTTTACAGGCAGACAAGCAAACAGCTAAAGATTACGGGCAAATAAAAACTGCCCTAAGAAAGAAAGGCCGTCCTATTCCGGATAATGATATTTGGATAGCAGCGCTGGCCATTCAACACAAAATAATACTTGCAACAAGAGACGCCCATTTTAATGAGGTTCCTACCCTTAAAACGGTTAGGTGGTAACTAAACGAACTCCACCCCTTTCATCAACTCTCCATCCTCCTCACTCTCCCTTGCTTCCACTTCAAACCTGTTATTGTAGTATCCTTTTTTCATCCACTCCGCCAGGTACTTGACTAAAAATCCTGCAAACCCGTTCCGCCGGTATTGCTCCACATGTTTAAGCTCATGACAAACCCAGCGGCCATCACATAAGAACTCTTCGCGGCTTGTATTGTGCAAATGAACAGTATGGCCAAAAACAATTGCCACCTTACCTGCTTTCATTTTTGCTGCGGCCAATTTTGCCACCCATGAATTTTCTTTTATCCGCACTTTCATTATTCAAAGACAGGTGTACTTGCCTGTTCGTTGCAAAAAAAGCCCCGCCACCATTAAGCGGGGCTTTGGACATTGCATCATTATCGGTCTACGTTCTTATTTCTTTTTTGGGTTCCACACAGTAAATTGCCTGGAAATGGTAAAGCCCCAGCGAAACTGACCCTTGCCCCAGGAAGTAACAGTACGGGGAATAAACCTGTTTTCCAGTATCTCTGTGGCATTGGTAAAATTCAAATGAAATACGTGACGGCCTTTAACCACTTCCAGCCCTACGCCCAGGGGATCAGAGAACTTGACACTCTCTTTTATCGAAAAAGAATCTTTGCTGCTTTGCGAACGGAACGTATGGAAATAGTCCATTATAAAATTCAGCCTGCCGGAAATAGGGATCCGCAGGGCACCTCCCAACGAAAAAAATGATTTTTGATCGTAAGAAATGGAATAGCCACGGGTAACAAAAGTAGGGTTCAGCTGCACACTTATTTTTCCCATTTTTTTGGCCAATATTAACTGGAAGGTATTGCTGGTTCTTTCTGAAATGCCATCATAACTATGGTCAAGATTAGGTAAGGCAGCTGCCTTATTGGAAGCCACAACCGCATTGGCATACAATGCTATTGATAATGGATGAGAGGCATCATTTTCCAGTTGCTGCAGCAGTTGATATTTCAATCCCATCTCCCACAATTTTTGCTGCTTGCTGGCCCCTTTGGAACGGGCCAGTGTCAAATCCAATTTTTTTCCGATTCCGGTCTGAAAGGCAATGCGTACATCCACATTATTATCCAGCCCGAAAAAATTCTTCAGTCCTCCAAAACTACCGCCGATATCGCCAAAATTGTGGGTTACTTTAAATTCCATTTTGCCATTTCCCACCGTTTCAGTGGTATTGGCATTTATTACTTTCTGAGAAGTAAAAATTTCGACCGGCTTTTTTTCCTGTGCTGTTGCATTTAAAGTAAGTACAATGCATGATAGTGCTGCAAAAAATTTCATAAAAGTTACTTTGGTAATAGCGATATAATCGGCAGCCAAAGCAATAAGGTTGCTTTTATTGTTGCAAAAAAACCAATTGGAAGGCTGGAATGAATACAGGGGGTAATTATTTAAATGCGGCCACAATTTCTTCAGCGTGCTGCTTATTCTTTGGCCTGGAAAATATTTTACGGATAATTCCTTTTTCATCAATTACAAAAGTGGTGCGCATTACCCCCATATACTTATGCCCGAATAGCTGCTTCTGGTCCCACACCCCATATTTCTCCAGTATGGCATGCGAAGTATCGGCCAGCAGTGTAAAAGGCAACTTGTGTTTTGTTTCAAATTTTTTGTGTTTTTTAGCTTCATCCGGACTTACTCCAATTACTTCAAACCCATTTTTCTTCAGCAGGCTGTAATTATCCCTCAGGTTACAGGCCTGTATGGTACAGGTGGGAGTATCATCCTCGGGATAGAAATACAACACCACTTTTTTCCCTTTATAACTGGCCAGTGAAATGGTATTACCATTCTGGTCTATGCCTTTAAATGCCGGAGATTTGTCGCCTTCTTTAAGAGTTATCATGGTTGCTGATTATATTTTTTACTTTTTCTTTTTTACAATTGGTTTTTTCTTAGACACGTTTTTTGTCTTCTTCGCAGATTCTCCTTTCTTCTTTGCATTCCCTTTCTTTACTGCTTTCTTTTTGGGCGGAGGCGTGTATGGATATCGTTTAAACCACCACTCTTTGGTGGTACTGTTTCCAACCAGATCTTCTGCTATTATTTTTAAATGATGAATACCATAGGGGCATCGTTCATCAAATTTATAGATCCAGTTACGGCTTTTATCATTGGTAAAACGTATCCACTGGCTGTCTAATTCTGCCCGGAATTTTTTTACTCCAAAGTTATCTGCCGGAGAAAAAAGTATTCTTCCGGCTGAACTCAGGTTAACAGTATCCCCGTTTCCTAATTCATTTACCGATGGAGGCAATACATCTGCAAATGCCTGAAAAGCACCAAAGCCGCTAAATTTTGCTGTCAGCCACTGACCCTCCCTTTCTGCTTTTTTTACGGTATTTCCTTTGCCGTTTTTCACTATCACCAATTTATCTTTCCATTCGTCAGGAATAACTCTGTTAGCTTTCAGCCGAATGGAAAAATCATTGTGTACCGGGTATGAAGGATCATTTACCTGGTGTTTTGCACTTACCGTATTGTAAGCTACAGCATTGTCCCGGTAATAATAAAAAGGCACTGAATCATAGAGGCATCCTTCCGGCAGATACATTTCAAAATCAGGTTTCTCCAGCACATTTACCTGTTCAGCCACCAGTTTACGAACAACCATTTTTTGGGGCAGCAATGCAGCCAGGCTATCGTTATACTGAATGGCAAAATTTAGTTGTGCTGTATTTGCATAAGCATCTTTCACATCAATACTGATAGTGTGAACGAGGGTATCACTAAGATGAATCAATCCGTCATTACGAATCATTTTATAAACGCCCCCTTTATCACCGGGTAATTTAGAAAGATGCTGCAGGTAGGGGCCGCCATTATAATCATACTCATAATCAATATGGGCATTCATGTACACCGTTTCCTCATAGTCAATGCTATCCAGTACAAACGCCAATTGTGGTTCATCATCCAGGTAAATGGTGGCGGCATACACCCCGTTGGGGCTGCCTCCGGGAGACGATTTATCATACATCTGCAATGCAAAGCTGAGCTTATTCAGTCCCGTTTTAATTACAGGCAGCCTGGGAATGATGTAACCGCTATCTGTATTTTTTATGGCAAAAAACTGCGGCGATTGTTCATATACACTCCTGTTGCGGTCGTACATGGCAAGTCGTATCAATGAGGGGGGTACATTATCTTTCAACGGAAAATCAAATAATGCCGGGTTCAACCGTTTGGTGGTTTTTGTATCCAGTATTTCAAAATGGAGATGCGGTCCCTGTGAGCCGCCGGTATTGCCACTATATGCTACGAAGCTGCCCTTATCCACGGGAAACTGTTGCGCAGTAAAATCCAGTTCCACCGCCCAGCTTTCCTGTTTGTATTGTTGAGCAGTTACATATTCTTCCAGTTCCGGATAAAAATCATTCAGGTGACCATAGAGAGTAGAAAGACCATTGGGATGATTAATGATAATAAAGCGGCCAAAACTTTGCGGCCTGATACCCACTTTGGCAATATACCCTCCGGCTGCTGCATATACAGGAAGGTTTTCTTTGGCTGTGGTACGAATATCAAAACCCATGTGCCAGTGATTGGGGCGAAGTTCACCAAAGTTGGCCGATAATTCCATTGGAATACCCACTGGATTTCTGAAATACCCTTTCGGATAAGAAGGTGGTTGTGATTGTACATACAACCCTTGCCAGAGTAACAACATCAATACTAAGAATCTATACCGCATAAGCAAAAATAAGTAACGGTCACTATACTACTAATAAGGTATAGGACATTCAAAGCAATGTTTGTATCTTTTCCCCTTTTATTAACATGAAAAAGCTATTGTGGCTGCTGCCACTCTGCACCATATTATATGCCTGCCCGTTTGAATCTACGGTGGCGCTGGAAAAAAAACCGGTGGAGACAGTGGACTCTGCATTATTTGGCTACTGGTACGGCATTGTAAAAGATGGCAGTGATTTTTTTGGCATCGAAGCATTGGACATTACCCCACAATCAGATTCTGTATATGCCATTACCCGCTATGGTAAAGCAATCAAAGGTGATATCATTTTGCCCGATACCGCCTACTTTACCGGCTTTACTTCTTATATAGGAAAGCAGCGCTATATGAATGTAGTGGCTGATATATTAATTGAAGAGCCGCGCCGCAACAGCCGCCTGCGTGACATGAGAAAACAACGGGTGTACTATATTGCTAAAATTGACCGGAGCAACGATACCCTTTTTGTAAAAACAATTACGGAAACCTTTTCCAAAAAAAAATACTTCAATTCTACTGAAGAATTAAAACAGGCCATTATCAGCCAGGTGGGCAATGAAGCGATCCTGTACGACGATCAATATTCACTATCCTATCGCAAGATCCCAAAACCGCAGCCGATAAAATCTTTCTGATCCGGTTAAGATCCTGGCAGCGGAAAAAAAATATAATTTCCTCCGGTCAAAATCCTTCTATTATGTTAGTTTTGCGTCCCGATATATATCGGGATTCACCCACCCCAGCCCCTCCCAGGAGGGGATAAAAAAATGCCAAAAGACAATTCGATCAAATCGGTGCTAATTATCGGTTCTGGGCCTATCATTATCGGACAAGCCTGTGAATTTGACTATTCCGGTACACAAGCAGCCCGAAGTTTGCGGGAAGAAGGGATAAAAGTTGTTCTGATCAACAGCAACCCTGCCACTATTATGACAGACCCGATGATGGCAGACAGGGTTTATTTGCTGCCGTTAAACACAGAAAGTATTGAAAAGATTTTACAGGAAAATGAAATAGATGCCGTATTGCCAACGATGGGTGGGCAAACAGCACTCAACCTTGCTAAGGAAGCAGAAGAACTGGGCATCTGGGAGCAGTATAGTGTACGGCTGATTGGCGTGGACATTAAAGCCATTGAAAAAGCTGAAGACAGGGAAAAGTTCAGGAGATGGATGATTGAGATTGGCGTAAGCGTGGCACAGGGAAAGATTGCCAACTCCTTCCTGGAAGGAAAAGAATTTGCACAGGAAATAGGTTTCCCTCTTGTACTGCGTCCTTCATTTACGCTGGGCGGAACCGGCGGTGGGCTGGTATTTAAAAAAGAAGAACTGGATGAAGCCCTCAACAGGGCCCTTACAGCAAGTCCCATACATGAGGTGCTGGTGGAAAAAGCAATACTGGGCTGGAAAGAATTTGAACTGGAGCTGCTCCGCGATATGGCCGATAATGTTTGCATCATTTGTACAGTAGAAAATTTTGACCCCATGGGTGTGCATACCGGCGATTCAATAACGGTGGCCCCGGCCATGACACTGAGTGATACCGGTATGCAATTGATGCGAAACACTGCTGTCAAAATGATGAGGGACCTTGGCAATTTTGCCGGCGGGTGCAATGTTCAGTTTGCACTTAATCCCAATACCGAAGATATCATTGCAATTGAAATCAATCCAAGGGTAAGCCGGTCATCAGCGCTGGCCAGTAAAGCCACTGGATATCCCATTGCTAAAATTGCCGCCAAACTGGCCATTGGTTATAACCTGGATGAACTGGAAAATCAGATCACTAAAACCACATCGGCCTATTTTGAACCGGCGCTTGATTATGTAATTGTAAAAATCCCAAGATGGAATTTTGATAAATTCAAAGGAGCTAATGATACACTTGGCTTTCAGATGAAAAGTGTGGGTGAGGTAATGGGCATTGGCAGAAGTTTTACAGAAGCCATACAAAAAGCCTGTCAGAGTCTCGAAAACAATGCGGTGGGATTAGGGTATTATGGCAAAAGCCTGATGCATGCTGAAGAATTGCTCGAGTATATCAAAACCCCAAAATGGGACCGCATCTTCCGTATCAAAGATGCCCTGATGGCGGGTATATCGGTAAGTTCTATTTCAAAAGCAACCAATGGAATTGACCGTTGGTTCCTGTATGAAATACAAAAGATATGCACGATTGAAAAAGAAATCGCCAAATATGACCTTGCTGATTTACCTATTGAATTATTAAGAGAAGCTAAAGTAAATGGATTCAGTGATGAGCAGATAAGCCGGATTCTGGAACATGGTGATGAAGAAGATGTGTACAATAAAAGAAAAGCAGCCGGTATTACCAGAGTGTATAAAATGGTAGATACCTGCTCTGCAGAATTTGAGGCAAAGACACCATATTTCTATTCTACATTTGAAAACAGCCCCCAACAAACTTCTCCACCAACAGGCGGAGGAGGGATCGCAGACTCTAATGAATCGAAAGTTTCTGAAAAAAAGAAAATCATTGTGCTGGGCAGCGGCCCCAACAGGATAGGCCAGGGTATTGAGTTTGATTATTGCTGTGTACATGGCTTATTGGCCATAAAAGAATGCGGGTATGAATCCATTATGGTAAACTGCAATCCTGAAACAGTATCCACTGATTTTGACATGGCTGATAAACTTTATTTTGAACCTGTGTATTGGGAGCATATCCGGGAAATCATTGAACATGAAAAACCGGAAGGTGTCATTGTACAGTTGGGCGGTCAAACAGCGCTGAAGCTGGCGGAGAAATTGCATAATAAAGGAATAAAAATAATCGGCACTTCCTACGATAGTATGGATATTGCTGAAGATCGTGGAAGGTTCAGCGACCGGCTGAAGGATTTGGATATCCCCTATCCTGAATATGGCACTGCTGAAGATGTGGATGAAGCGATTGCAGTGGCCAATAGAGTGGGCTACCCGGTATTGGTTCGTCCCTCCTATGTACTGGGCGGACAAAGAATGAGAATTGTACTGAATGATGAGGAAGTGGAAAAAGCGGTGGTAAGTTTATTGAAACATTTGCCGGGAAATAAAATACTGGTCGATCATTTCCTGGACCGCTGCCAGGAAGCAGAGATAGATGCCATTTTCGATGGAGAGAACTTTCATGTGATGGGTGTGATGGAGCATATAGAACCTGCAGGTATACATAGCGGCGACAGTAATGCTGTATTGCCCGCATTCAACCTCACCCCATTGATCGTACATACAATGGAAGAGTATGCAGAAAAAATTGCCCGTGAATTGAAAATAAAAGGGCTGATCAATATTCAGTTTGCCATAAAGGATAATAAAGTTTATGTAATCGAAGCTAACCCCAGGGCATCCAGAACTACTCCATTTATTGCAAAGGCGTACCAGATACCTTACCTGAATGTGGCTACCAAGATAATGATAGGAGCACATAAGCTGACTGACTTCACATTCGAAAAGAAATTAAGTGGCTTTGCCATCAAGGAACCGGTATTCAGTTTCAACAAGTTTCCGGGAGTGAATAAAGAGCTGGGCCCGGAAATGAAATCCACCGGGGAAGCTATTCGTTTTATTAAAGATTTGCGGGATCCATATTTCAGACAACTGTATAAAGACCGGAGTATGTATTTGAGTAAATAGAGTTTACAAAAATTTACTGTGCCTTCTATTTATTTTGTAACTCCCGCCATGTCCACACGGCTGTAAGCACATCCACCCCTGCAAACAGCATTAAAGCAGGTTTTGCATTACCCAATACCACCAATAAGCCGAAACCGGCAGCAATAAACAGCCTGGATAAAACCGTGGCCATTGCAACCTGCCGGTTTTCTTTGGTTATATTCATGTAAATAATAGCCAATGAAAAAACCAATATACCCAATACCTGTATCCATATTTCATGAGCAGGTTCAAAACCAAATAATTCTATCAGCATATTTGGCTTAAATACCAATGCAATACCCGTAAGGGCCACATAGCAGGATTGGGCTGTTAGGGAAAGAAACCTGTTTTTTGGCATGGTTGATGGTTTGATGTGAAACGATTGCTAAAAATACAGTTACTGCAGCATTTAAAAAATACCTCAAAGTGGGGATTAATACCTGGGAGGCTACCCGTTTTATAAAAAATTGCAGGGCTGCTATTTCAGGCAGTTGTATAAAGACAGGAGCATGTATTTGAGCAAGTAAATAGTCAGCATGTATTTAATCGAAAAGACGGGAAGATTGCGGCTGTTGTTTTTTATGTCTTTCGGACTTCCTGGCTAACGGCTTTTCGTCTTTGCTCTTAAATTTCAGCAATGCCGTTTTTAATTGCATACAATACCAGCCCAACCCTGCTGTGTACTTTCAACCTGTTGAAAAGGGATGTACGGTAGTCATCAATGGTACGGTTACCCAGAAACATTTTGGCGGCAATATCCTTATAAGAAAGTTCGGAACAGGCCAGGCGGAGAAATTCCCTTTCCTTTTCATTTAATTCTATTTCTTGCTCTTCCTTTCCACCGCTAAAATTTAACCCGCTCACCAGTTTTTCCGACACATAATCTGACAGGTAAAAATTTTTGTCTATCAGCGTCTTTAATGCCACCCGCAGCTCTTCCGGGTCAGTATTCTTTAATAGATACCCTTTAGCCCCCACCCGAAACATCTTAATGATCGTTTTTTCATCACTAAGCATAGAGAGGGCCAGAATTTTAACCTGTGGATAGTTCTTTTTTAACCATTGTGCTGTTTCAAAACCGCCCATTTCCGGCATGTTCACATCCAGCATTACAATATCCGGAATAACCTCTTGCTGAATTTTTTCCTTCAGTTCCCTGCCATTGCCGGCTTCGATGATTACTGTGTAATCATCGAACGTGTTTACCAGCCTCGCCAGGGCAGTACGAAGCAGGCCATGATCGTCGGCGATAGCAACGGTGATCTTCTTTTTTGACTTAACCATACCTTATACTTCACCCAAAGGTAACTTTATAAGAACAGAAGTGCCAACACCCGGTACACTATCTATGGAAATAGAAGCTCCGATAATACCGGACCTGTTATAAAGGCTGCGCAAACCCACTCCACTCCCCGGCGAAGTGCTTTGTTTTTTGTCATTGATAAGGAATCCGGTCCCGTTATCTTTTATGCGCATGGTAAAAAAATCATCGGTATAAACAAGGCTTACATCCAGTTGGGTTGCTTTAGCATGTTTGAGTGTATTATTGAGTGTTTCCTGAAATATGCGGAACAGGTAAATTGATTTTTGTTCATCAAACGGATATTCATACCCTTCGTTGGTAAAATTTACTTTTAGGATGCCGGCACTTTGGATGGCATGCAATTCAAACTGGATGGATTCTGCTAATCCCACATCGGCAATCCGTTCGGTATGCAGGCTTTTGGTAAGGTTGGAAAGATCGGCCAATGCCTTATATAAAACACCTTTAGAACTCTCCACCATATCATAGGCTTTATGCTCTTTTTCCAAGGGCAGGGCAGAAAGGGTGAGTTTTACCACCGAAAGCATCTGGCCAATATTATCATGCAGCTCCTGGGCTATGATTTTAAAAGTATTTTCCTGGATTTCAAGTTGAGACAACAGTGCTTCCTTCTCATACTTATCTTTCATACGAACCATATCTTCTTCCTGCCGTTTTTGCCTTCGTTGATATAAAAAAAGGGCGGTAATGATAAAGCCCACCAATAGCAGCCCCAGAATAACACCTATGACGACGATGAAGTAAATTTCGGGGGTCTGCTGCATAAAAGTCCAATAGTGAATAAGGAATACAAAAATATGTTCAAAATCATCATAATACTATCAAAACTATTGACCACCCATCTGAACCGGCTCCAAAAATTAATAAATGCAAATAAAGGGAAACCACAAATATAAAAAAAGAGCAACCCGGAACATATCCAGAAGGCAGGATTACGGCTAAGTCTAACAGATTTTGGCATCCGGAACAATTCGTAGAAATAATATATACTAGCCATCACAATTATAAGACAACCTATTGAATACGTTATTGTATGGACTGTGTCCATGCCCTGAATAAAAACAATGTTAACAATTGAAATAATTGCGTAAAATATGCTGGTTAGCCTGATAATTTTTTTTATCCGCTGATTAATTATTAGCAAGGAAATCACATACAGGTAAAAACAAAATTCCAGAACAGAAAAAAAATTATAGATATAAAGATTATTCTTCCCAAGCGAAAAAAGATAAGATCCAATAAATTCAGCCGTCATCGTAACAAAGAGAAATGGGGGGAATAATTTTATATACCTATACCTGTTGCCGGAGTAAACAAGCAGGCTAACAATAAAACTTAACACAATAAAGTAAAAATAGACAGGAAGAAACCCCATGAATCCAGATTATTAAGTGCTAAATGTATAAAAATAAAACCTCTCTGGAAAGAGAGGTTTTTTCTGGACCATAAACACACCTGTTTAAACTATTATAATTCCTTCGTTGCCCTTGTCAATTATTGTTATACCGAGGCCATTATCTTCGCCAACCTGGCAAATAGGAGGGCAAAGCCTGCCCATGTTGTAAGCCAGCAGTGTATTTTCCTTTTCCCCGCTTATATACAGGTCCTTATTCATTTCCCCTTTGGCGGTTTCCTTCAGTTTGGTGGCCACCAGCACTACAGTTTGCCTTTCAGCGTACAATTCTTTAGGGGCATTTTCTTTTCCATAAGCGCCGAAGTACATTTTAATCCCGTCACCGCCATGGTCTTTTACCAGTTGCAGGAACTCCTCCAGCTCCTCCACACTGTACCATACACTTAACGAATCTTCTTTTCCAATGTGTTTCGAATTCTGAACCCAACGCTCTTTTTTGTAATTACTGATCACAGTATTTACATGTTCTGTATCTACAAGTTTACCAGCTCTTAATGATTTTAATTGAGTTTTGTACATAGCTTTAAATTTTAAGGTGACTAATTTATGTTCACCCTGTAAAGCTATTCGCAGAAGTGGCTAAAATTTTTCTATAAGTTATAGTTAATCAATTAATTATAAATTAAATATATTTGTATTGTTGAGATTCTCAAGCAATAGCATTTTTTCACCCGGAAAAAAACCGTATAAAAAGTAAAAAAAAACCGTATAAAAAAGGAAAATATACCCGTATAAAAAGGGGAGCCAAAGGAGGCAAATAGCAGTTTTGGATGCTGCTTTTAACTCAAAAACCGAATTGTCTGTAAAAAAACAATATGGCGGGTACAAAAAAAACCTGCTATCTCAATTCATTACAATCAAGATAACAGGTTTAATGGTTAATGGCCCTGAAAAGACCCCGGCAGTTGGTTATGGTTGTGAATAGTGTTGAATCCGGTATTGCGTAAAATTTGAGCTATTGTTTACTAAAATTACCCCGGCATTTTTCCCACCCTGATTTTAATTTCCCCATTACTTAGGTCTACTATTCTATGATTTATACACAAAATAAAATCTAAAGCTATGACTGTCACATAATTATGTCAACATATTACCCGCTAAAATTGATACTATCTCTTTATTTCTTACATTTATTTTGCCTTTCTATTCAAGTTTACATTTTGAAAACAACTTCTACCTTTCTGTGGCAACTCATTCATTCTCTCAACAGCAATGAAAAATTATTCTTTAAAAGAAACTTTACGGCCGCCCGTAGTCCTGCCCAAAAAATATATTTCAAACTCTTTGCTGCCATCGCTGCACAAAAAGAATATGATGAGGAGGCCCTGTTAAAAAAACTGCACCCGGTTATCACTAAAAAAAACCTGGCTTCGCAAAAACATTACCTGCAACAGCTGGTTTGCAATGCTGTAATTGAATATGACAGTCGCAATAATATAGGACAGGAAATTTATGATCAAATCCAGCTGATACGTATCTACCGGAAAAAGGGGCTGCTGGATGAAGCCCATGCCATTTGGAAAAAAGCGGTAAAAAAAGCCCGCCAAACAGAATCGTTTGCCTTGTTAAACCTGCTAAAAACAGAATTTGAAAAAATGATACTTTTCAGCAGCTTACATACCAGGTATGATGAGCTGCATGCTTTATTTAAAACAAATGCTATCAGTTATCTTGAATACGCAGACCTCATCAGCCTGCGGGATATTTATGCAGAAACCATTTTACTGAAAAGAAAAGCGCATTTTGATATTGATGCCCCGCTTAAAATAAAAATCACCGCTCTGCTGGAGCAGGTTGAAAAATATAAAAGTGCTGTTGATTCCCCTTCATTCTGGTTCAGGCACTATTACTATACCAGCAAGGCCACTTTATGCTATTTACTAAATGACATTCCAACTTCTCTTGTACTATTAAAGGAGGTGCTGCCCCAATGGAAAAAAAACACTTCCTTTATCAGCACAAATGGTGAGTATTATGTAGAACTGCTGTATATGATCAACTATGCAGGTATACTACAGGGCCAATATATCTACGTTACCAATTCATTTAATGACAAATGCAACGAACTGATAGAAGAACCGGTACAGCGGGCCAACTTTGAAGCCATAAAATACCTGGCACTCAATAAAATTTATAATAAAACGGCCCACTATGATGAGGTGGAAAAACTGCTCCTGTTCATGAAAGCAAAATACCAGCAATGGGAACCATTGCTGAATGCCGATATGAACCGAACAGTAAACCTTTCTCTCGGTATTGCCAGTTTTGCCCTGGAGCAATACGACAATGCACTGTATTTTACCAAGCGGGCTATCACTTATTACAAAGATGGTACCCGGGAAGAACATTTATCTGTGGCCCAGGTATTGCTGCTGCTTATTACCTACTGCCTCAACAGTCCCCGGCTGTTTGATGCCCAGTACAGGACCACCTACACCTATTTCTATAAAAGAAAAATGAAACATCCTTTTGAAACAGCGCTTATACAATGCCTGCACAGGAGTTTTTACCTGAAGGACAATAAAAGCAAAATACAGGAATATCAAAAAGCCCTGCAGGTATTTGAAGAAAATAAAGATGATGTGGTGCAGCAGATGACGTTCAGTATTTTTAACTATCCCGGATGGCTGCAAAGTAAAGCACAGCGGATAACCTACCGCCGGTACGTGGAAATGAAAGTGACTGAAACTGCTAACCGCTGATAATTTCATACATTGCTTTTTATGAATACACAAATAATATCCCTCATAGAGCGCATAGACAATGTAAATACCGGGGAACCCTGGTTTGGAAGGGCGGTGTACAGCATTCTGGAGGAAGTAACCGAAAAGAAGGCCCATACCCGGCCCAATCGTTCGGCACATACAATGGCAGAACTGCTTTATCATCTGAACACCTGGGCCGGCTTTACATTACAACGCATAGAAAAAGATCGGGTGTACGATTTAAAAGCTGCTGAAGAACTGGACTGGCGGAACATTAACCCCAAAGTAAATACCTGGAAAAAAGGGCTGACAGAATTTAAGGCTATTCATAAAAAAATAGTTGCCCGTTTAAAGAAATCAGATGATAGCTTTCTGGAAGAAAAAGTGGAATACCGCACCTATAATTTTTATTTCCTCATCAATGGCCTGATTGAACACAACATTTATCACTTGGGCCAGATTGCTTATATCAATAAAATGCTGAATTAATAAACTTCCTCTTGCAGACTTTACAACTTCAAGGGCCATTACCCATTTGCAAAAAATAAAATCATATTGGGTATTCAAATAAAGTAGTTTATTTTACAATATGATTCCGTCCCGTTCCCATTTTTGGAAGAGAACTCCCTTCCTAAAATTACTAATCCCTGTTATGGCTGGAATTATTGTTCAGCAATATTTCCAGCTATCTGCCCAATGTTGGTGCATTGCCCTGATAGTGACACTCCTTGGGTTTGCCGCCACTTTTTTTACCCCATTGTTTAATCGATTCCGGTATTCATTTGTAAGCGGGCTTCTTTCAACCATCCTGTTTTTTACAATTGGCGCATTATTCGTTTGGCATAAGGATACCCGGAATGATAAAAAGTGGTTGGGACATTCTTATCGGGAAAACGATATGCTCATTGCCACAATTGAAGAGCCCCCCATTGAAAAGACAAAATCCATTAAAGCCAATGCAACAGTCAACTACCTGCTGCAGAATAAAAGAGCCCAACCGGTAACAGGAAAAATAATCCTCTATTTCCGCAAAGACTCTACGCTCAATATTTCTTACGGATCACAAATACTATTGAAAAAACCCCTGCAGGAAATTAAAAATGCCGGTAACCCCGGCGGATTTAATTACAAGAGATATTCTCTTTTCCAGGGCATTACCCACCAGGTGTACCTGAAAGCAGGAGAGTATGAAATACTTGACAGCGGGCATACCAGCTGGTTTAAAAAATTTATATTTCGTTCCCGGGAAAAAATCTTATCCATACTGCGGAAAAATATACCGGGCGATAAAGAACTGGGGCTTTCCGAAGCAATGCTCATTGGATATAAGGATGACCTGGAACAATCATTGGTGCAATCGTACACTAACACAGGGGTGGTACATATCATTGCAATATCCGGGCTTCACCTTGGATTGATATACTGGTTGCTAACATTATTACTGAAGCCTTTACAAAAAAATAAACGTACCCGCTGGCTGCAGCCTGTGCTTATTATCACCGGCCTGTGGTTATTTACCCTGTTGGCCGGAATACAGCCTTCCCTGCTGCGTTCGGCGATTATGTTTACATGTATTGTACTGGGCGAATCACTGTCAAAGAAAACATCTATCTATAATACAATGGCTGTTTCTGCCTTTGTTGTTCTGTGTATAAATCCATTCTGGCTTTGGGATGTGGGTTTCCAGTTGTCGTATGCTGCCGTATTAAGTATTATCATTTTTATGAAGCCAGTCTATAACTGGTTTTATATTAAAAACAAAATACTGGATGCGCTATGGAAGCTCAATGCTGTTACTATTGCAGCACAAATATTTACTGTACCATTGAGCATCTATCATTTTCACCAGTTTCCCACTTATTTTATGCTCACCAATTTGCTGGCGGTCCCTTTATCCAGTGTTATCCTTCTGGGAGAAATATTTCTCTGTGCAATCTCCTTTATCCCTTTCATGGCAGTTTTAACCGGTAAACTGCTAAACTGGCTTATCTGGCTGATGAATACTTATATTGAAAAAATTGAAACTCTTTCCTTTTCATTATGGGATGGGTTGCAAATAAATATCGGGCAAACCATCCTGCTTTTCCTTTTTATCTGTGGCATCAGTTACTGGCTGATGGAAAAATCAGCAAAATCTTTGCTATGGGGTATCCTGGCCCTGCTGGGATTTACGGGTTTACGTTCCTATTCTTTTCTGCTTACCACCAGGCAGGAAAAGATAATTGTCTATAACGTACCGCAGAAAAAAGCCATTGATATAATACAGGGAAGATCTTTCCGGTTTATTGGTGACAGTGACTTACTGACCAATGATTTTACACGGAACTTTCACCTGAAGCCGGCCCGGACATTATTACGGATAACTGCTGCAGGCAAACAAGCCGGCCTTTCTTCGGATGAACATTACCTGAGTTACCGTGATAAACATATTTTACTGATTGGAGAATCAGTTAATTTTTCTCCACAACAAATAAAGCCTGTTATTGATTTACTGGTGATTTCAAAAAACCCGAAACTGTATTTTAAAAAACTGAACGCCGTATTAGAAATAAAGCAAGTGATATTTGATGGTTCTGTACCTGCCTGGAAAAGCAAATACTGGAAAAAAGATTGTGATTCCCTGCATATTCCCTGGTATGATGTAACGATGAAAGGAGCTTTTGTAATGAACTTGTGGTAACTTATCTTTGCCACCTGCCTGCCGAAGCTTTCAGCGAAGGCGCGGCTCTCTAACTTTTGCCTGCCTTTCAACCCTTCAAATTTTATGAACAAAAAGATTCAATCGGCACTTATTTCTGTTTTTTATAAAGACGGACTGGAAAATATTATTCAGCAGCTTTCGTCACTTGGCATTACTATTTATTCCACAGGTGGCACGCAGTCATTTATTGAAAACCTGGGTGTGAATGTGATACCCGTGGAAGACATTACCACTTATCCTTCCATTCTCGGGGGCCGGGTAAAGACACTGCATCCTTCTGTATTTGGCGGTATCCTGGGAAAAAGGGATGATGCCACCCATGTACAGGAAATGAAACAATACAATATCCCTGAGATTGACCTGGTGATAGTGGACCTCTATCCTTTTGAGGAAACTGTTGCATCCACAACGGATGAAAAATCGATCATTGAAAAAATTGATATCGGTGGACCGTCCATGATAAGAGGTGCAGCGAAAAATTTCAGGGATGTGGTAGTGATAGCAGCGAAAAAAGATTATGCAGTACTGGAAAAATTGCTGGTTGAACAAAAAGGGGAAACAACCATTGACCAACGGAAAAGCTTTGCTGCCAAAGCTTTTGAAGTGGTGGCGCATTATGATGTGGCCATTGCCAGCTATTTTCATACCGCTGAGTCGCAATATTTTCTGCAATCGGTGCCGGGCCCCAAAGCCATGCGTTACGGCGAAAACCCCCATCAGTCCGGCATCTTTTATGGCAACCTGGCCCAGCTTTTTGACCAACTGAACGGTAAAGAGCTTTCTTATAATAATTTAGTGGATGTGGATGCGGCTATGCAGCTGATGAAAGAAGCCTCTCTAAACCCCTCCGAAGGAGGGGCTTTAGCCCCTGATAACAATAAAAACTTTTCTACATCACAGAACCAGAAGAATCCTCCTTCGGAGGGCAGGGAGGCAGGGGAGGTTATATTCGCCATCATCAAGCACACTAATGTTTGCGGTGCAGCACAACGGTCTTCTGTAAAAGAAAGCTGGGACGCTGCACTGGCCGGCGATTCTGAAAGCGCTTTTGGCGGTGTATTGGTTTGCAGCGGCACTATTGATAAAACCACTGCTGAAGCAATTAATGAAATTTTCTTTGAGGTACTGATCGCTCCAGCTTATGATGACGATGCCCTGGCCGTATTAAAATCTAAAAAGAACAGGATATTGTTACAGGTGAAAGCCCAGCCTTCAACCAAAGCGCATTATAAATCTGTATTGAACGGTGTACTTATACAGGGCATTGATGAAGGGAATGTGGCAGAATGGAAAGAAGCCGGAGGAAGGGAAACAACCACCACTGAAAAAGAAGACCTGATTTTTGCCAACCTTATATGCAAACATTTAAAGTCGAATGCCATTGCATTAGTGAAAAATAAACAGTTGATTGGCAAAGGTTGCGGACAAACCAGCCGAATCGATTCCTTACGGCAGGCCGTGGAAAAAGCAAAACAATTCAACTTTGATTTGAACGGAGCAGTAATGGCCAGCGATGCTTTTTTCCCTTTTAATGATTGTGTGCAGATGGGGCATGAAGCCGGTATAGCATCTTTCATTCAGCCGGGAGGGTCTATACGGGACAATGATTCCATTGAATATTGCAAAGCGCATAACCTGGCGATGGTGATTTCGGGGTTGAGACATTTTAAACATTGATGAACCTATTTGACTTCCATAAAACAATTGTTCAAACATCAGCTGATTCTTTACGGAAATTATCTGTATTCAATCCGCTTACGATACATAAAAAAGGCACCAGGTCCAAAGCGCTGTTTGCATTGGCATTGGTCTGTTTTTTCTGGGGCACCACCTGGATTGCTTCAAAAGAAGGTGTGCGGCACATGCCAGCCCTGCAAATGGCGGGTATCCGCCAGCTTATTGCCGGCACATTGTATGTGGCATTTTTTCTCTGGAAAAAAGTACCCTTACCCAAAGGAAAAGAATGGATGCCCATCCTGGTATTAAGCTTTCTGAATTTTATTATGAGCAATGGCCTTAGTACCTGGGGAGTAAAATACATTTCAGCAGGTCTTGGTTCAATTATGGGAGCCATCTTCCCTTTATGGCTGGTAATAATCGGTTTGTTTATCTCAAAAGAAAAACTGCCACAAAAAGCCATCATTGGTTTATTATTTGGTTTCGGAGGTGTTTGCATTATTTTTTATGAGCATCTGCAGGATTTTTTCAATGCCAGTTTCCGTTTTGGTATTTTATTGTCGTTAATAGCCACCTGGACATGGGCCTTTGCCACTCTGTACACTAAAAAGCATGCCGCCCGTTTTAATCCTTACTTTAGTTTGGGTTTGCAAATGGTAATATCCGGTTTTACTTTGCTGGTATTTACAAAAACCGGCAGTATGATTTCGATTTCAGGTGCTGAAGCAGTAACAACACAATCAAATATTTTTATTCCTTTTACTTCTATTCCCTGGCAATCATGGGCAGCTATTGCCTATCTTATCATTTTTGGATCGCTGATTGCTTTCATCTGTTACTTATATGCATTGCAAAATCTTCCTACCGAACAGGCATCCATTTATGCCTATATCAATCCGATGGTAGCGGTGCTTTGTGGTTGGTTGGTGTTTCATGAAAGAATAACTGAGTATATTGTTATTGGTGGATTAGTAACCCTGCTCGGAGTGTATTTGGTAAATAAAGCTTTTAAGGCAGTGCCACCACCTGAACAACCTGAAACCGAAGGTATTTAACGGTCTGACGGTCTCCGTCTGAACGGTTAACGGGACTACCCCCGTTGAAAAATGATCAAACGGAGACCGTCAGATTATTTCGATCGGTCAGACGGAGACCTGTCAGATTATTTTCGATCGGTCAGACGGAGGCCGTCAGATTGTTTTCGATCGGTCAAACGGAGACCGTCAGATTATTTCGATCGGTCAGACGGAGACCGTCAGATTATTTCGATCGGTCAAACGGAGACCGTCAGATTATTTCGATCGGTCAGACGGAGACCGTCAGACCGGAGTAAAATTTTGCATACACTTCCCGCCACCCTTTAAATTGTTCATCAGTCCCTAAAAAAGTATTGTGCCAAATGGTAATAAGCATTCCATCCACCGCTTTTACGGCATTATAATAAGCCTGCATTTCTTCCAATGCCAGCTGTGGAGCAATTTTTTGTTCATAAAATGAATTGGCATCCATATAGCAGAAAGGAAATAACTGCAGATAGGTTTCTTCTTCTTTTTCCAGATCATACCAAAAAAAAGGAGCTGCCACAGAAGCCCGGAACCCGTTGATACTGCCATAGCCAAGAGAATAATCTTCTTTAATGCCTGCCTCAATAAGGAAACGGTAAGTTTGGGGCAAGGTGAGCCGGATAAAATGCTGTCGTGAAGCAATAATTTTTAGCTGGGTGATATGCTCAATGGTTTCAATTTCCTTTCTTATTAATGCAGGTTCATCGCCACTTTGCCAGGAAGGGTGTACACCAATAGCATATTTTACCGCATGTCTTTTTATCAATGCCTGCATAGCGGTTTGCATTGGCAAAATATTTCGGTCATATTTCCCGGTTTTATCCGGCACCAGGAAAAAATAGCGGGGTTGCAATTTATAAGGCCGGTGCAGGTTGTCTATCCAGTCATAAGAATCAAAAGGATCGCAAACTTTATTATTTAATACATTTCTCCGCAATGAAAATTTATTCCATTTCCCTTTCAGCAAATCTTTTATTGCTGCCCCTGCGCTGCGCCACCATTCTTTATGCTTGTAAGAATACGCTTCATCTATGTCGTATGTGGGAATAAATGTGAACGGTGACTGATGAATGGTGAATCCGGAAAATTTTTTCTTTAGTGCCGTTTTTAATTCCTGCATCCAGATATTTATCAGCGGAACATTAAGAAATTTTTCTTTATACGCCAGAGAATTTTCATGTGCATACCGGCCATATATATCTTTTGTGTGGGGCAGGTATTCTTCGTACCGGCTAAGCAGGTAAAAGCTGGCAGCAAATATGTCGAACGAAAAATCCCCGGCTATACTGAAAAAGGCTTTATAACCATTGGCTTCAAAACATTCAACCGGCTGCGGCCTTATCTCTTTTTCAAATAACAGGAGATGCGGGCAAAGCCAAAATAAATCCCCGGCTATTCTTTCTGCAGTATAATTTATTTTGGGGCCTGCGTACTGCTGGTAAATCTCCTTACTGGTGGTAAGCTCAAAACCTGCTCCATGCAGCTCTCTTCCAATAAAAGCACATATATATTTTAATCTTGGTGATATGGATAAACTGTACAGGAGCATAACTGCTTTTGTTCGGCAAACGAATATAGCCATACCGCTGCAATTTTTTTCTTTCCTGTCTTGCATCCCTTTTACTGTTCCACCAGTCTGTAATCGGGCATGCAATTGCCCCGTCAAAACCATAACCTGCTTTGCAGCGACTCTCCGCCATATTATTAATTACAGTATTTGCCTGGTCGCAATATGCCAAACAGGCGATCTATCTTGAATGCCGGCTTTCCAACACCTTTAAAATCTTTGCTGTAAAATGCGATTGCGAAACAAAAGCCGGGTTTGACAAGCCGGATACCAATAATTTACCCTTATCTAAAACCCATACCCATATTCACCTGGATGAATTATTCCCGGTTGTAAAAGCTGGCTATCCCGATTTTTCTATTACACCATTATTGGCCGTAAAACAAAAACCGGAGAATGATGATGACTGCGAAGGCCGGTATGATAAGCCCTTTGAACCTCCCCGTGCATAAACAACCGTGCCGTTCCTTTTTTTACTGGTATGCCTGAGAGCAAACCCGCAGCATCTGCATATCCCTTCGATAGCAATGCGCCGCTATTGTATTACCTATTAACAACCTTTTTAAATACAGTTATATGAGTAAGTTTATTTGTTTACTTTTTATTGGGTTTTCTTTTACTGCCCAGGCACAGCCTGCAGCAGAAAAACCCGGGATATTATATGGCGCCTGTACCAAAGACAGCCTGCTGCTTGAGCCATTCCGCCAATGGTTTAGTACCGGATATGATAACTATCATCCTAATCCTGATATTATCACTTCACTCCAAAAAATAAAACTGGATAATATCAGTATTGAGATATTTTTTGGCACCTGGTGCGGCGACAGTAAAAGGGAAATACCCCGTTTTTTAAAGCTGATGCAAGCTGCTTCTTTTCCAGACAAAAAAATATCGCTGATTGCCCTCGGTGGTGGCGACTCATTGGTGAAACAAAGCCCGCAACATGAAGAGGCAGGCAAAGGGATATTCAGGGTACCCACTTTTATTATTTATAAAAATGGGGTGGAAATAAACCGCATCAATGAATACCCGGTTTTTTCTCTGGAAAAAGACCTGCTTCAAATTTTAAGCAATGAGCCAGTCATGGCCAACTATCAGTCCTTTGCCACCATAAAAAAATGGCTGGCCGACGGAACACTGCTCGATGAAAACAATAGTAACGCCGGGTTAGCAGGTACCTTACGCACCCGGGTGAAGAATGAAAATGAACTGAACAGCCTGGGCTACCTTTTATTAAAACAAGATAAAAAGAAAGAAGCCCTTCGGGTATTCCAGATCAACTATAACCTGTATCCTGAATCAGCGAATATTGTTTCCAGTCTTGGTGAAGGCTATTTTGAAACCGGCGATTATAAAAAAGCCGTTGCACTGCTGGAAAGAGCACTGGAGCTGAATAAAGTGCCCGCAGATGCCAAAGGGATTTTAGAAATTCTGTATAAAGCAAAAGGTAAAGAATAGTATGATAGTAAGATGTATGTAAAGTAAATATGGTATATAAAGTAAGTTGCTGAGGAAGGCTGCTTACTTTATATACCCTCTGTACTATTCACCATTCACGTCTCTATCCTTCCACATTTCATTAAATGATTTTCTGGGGAATTCCATTTCACCGCGGTGTTGCTTCCACCCTTTTACCAGGCTGTTTACCACCCAATTTTTTATTTTGCCATTGGCCATATTCATCCATTTGCGGCGAAGCATTCCCTGTTTCCACATTTTCCAGGCCATTTTTTCTCCAAAGGAACTGTGTCCCTCTTCGACAGCTTCATGGCGGTTTTCCAATAATAATTCATGTAAATTAATTTTTACCGCACACACTTCTGTACAATTACCGCATAATGATGATGCATAACTTAAATGCTTCCATTCATTCATCCCCTGTAAATGGGGGGTAATGACAGAGCCAATGGGACCGCTATATGTAGCCGAATAGGTATGGCCGCCAATATTTTTATACACGGGGCAGGCATTCAAACAAGCACCGCAGCGGATACAGTATAAGCTTTCTCTTTGTTTTTCATTAGCCAAAATATTAGTGCGGCCATTATCGAGTAATATCACATACATATCTTCCGGCCCGTCTGTTTCATTTGGCTGCCTTGGCCCGGTAATAATGCTATTATATACTGTTATTTTTTGTCCAGTTCCAAACGTGGATAACAGTGGCCAGAATAATGCCAGGTCGGTCATGGAAGGAATTACTTTTTCAATACCAACCACAACGATATGTGTTTTCGGGAATGCGCAACTTAACCGGGCATTGCCTTCATTTTCTGTTACTGCTATGCCTCCGATATCGGAAATGATAAAATTTGCCCCTGTTACCCCCACTTCGGCCTGTACATATTTTTCCCGCAGGATTTTCCGTGCGGTCAATGTCAGTTCCTGCGGAGTGGCTTTCGGGTCAGTACCTAATTTTTCTGCAAATAATTTAGCCACATCCTCCTTGCTTTTATGCATGGCGGGAGTAACAATATGATAAGGCGGTTCACCATCTAATTGCTGAATATACTCGCCTAAATCGGTCTCCACGCTTTCAATGCCATTTTTTTCCAGGAAATCATTCAGGTGAATTTCTTCAGTTACCATGCTCTTGCTCTTCACCAGTGTTTTGCAATTCTTTTCCAAACAAATTTTTTGAATGGCATCCAATGCTTGCTGTGCATCTTCTGCCCAGATAACTTTAGCGCCCCGCTGAATAATGGCTGCTTCAAAAGTTTCCAGTTGTTTATCGAGCGTTTCTATCGCCTTCCATTTAATATTCTTGGCCCTTTCCCTGGCAAGATGCACATCGGCAAACTGCAGCTTACCCTGTGGCACCACGGCATCATACTTTCCAATATTAAAATTGATCTTGCGCCGGTGCTCTTTGTCAGCCGCTTTCACGGTGCTTTTAGCAATAAAATCAGTTGATAATTCTTTCACTGTATCAGGTTAAAATTAATTTATTATCAGCGTTGGTTTATTCACCCCGTTCAATATCCGGGGGGGGCCGTTTCCTCCCATTCCCCATTGGCAATTGTATCGAGTGCATTATAAAAATCCTCTCCGTACTTTCTGATAATTGGTTCTTTTAAAAACTGGTATACCGGCACTTTTAGTTTTTCTCCTAACGCACAAGCAGGGCTGCACATGATTTCCCTTGGCTCATAGTTTACCCGTTCATAATCTCCATGCTTTCCTTTTTTGGCCAGGATTGGATACAGATGACAACTGATAGGTTTTTTCCAGGGGATTATTCCGTCGTAATACGCCTGTTCAAAAGCACACTTAATAATACCATTATCGCCTCTGATGCCATACACACATATTTCATTGTCACTGTCCAGTGTGGGTGTCACCCATTCAAATTCGGTATCGTATACATATTTCCCTTTCTTTTCAATCTCAGCAATGGCATCTTTGGTAAGATAGGGTTTTACTTTTTCGTACAGTTCTGTAATCAGTGTCAATTCTTCCTTTTCAAGCGGGGCCCCGGCAGCACCATCTTCGCAACAGCCTCCTTTACATTTGGCAAGATCGCAGACAAACTTTTTGTCAATTATATCTTCGCTTATCAGTATTTTATCAATAACAATCAACTAAATTATTTTTTTGCAAAGTTAAGACTTGCATCATAGTCCTGTGTCTTTTGTACGTCTTAATAATTTATTCCTGATATGGTGGCCGGCAGAAGTAAGCCTGTTATGAGACGTAAGGTAATGAAGTACTTTATGCTCGAGCCAGTGATGAAGCGGCACCAGCAAAGCCGCCAGGGCTATCATAAATGCCAGGTCTTTCCAGGGTTCTCCGTGTGTAACGGAATAAATATTCTTTTTAAACAGCAAAAAGACAAATTCAAACAACATGATGAAAACAAAAAACCCAATGGCTTTTATCAGCCCCGCAGATATTTTAAACATACCCAAAATTACCAGTGCCACAAATAATCCGATAATCCCTATTACAATCCCCAGGTATTGAATATTATTCCTTCTTTTCTTTAATTCAAGTGCCTCCTTTACCTGTTTCAACTGCCGCTGTTCTTCATCGTCTGCTTCCACCTGTGTCAGTTCCTTTTCCCTTTTCAGGGTTTCGATGCTGTCTTTATACTGGTAATAGACTGCGTTAAATTTTCCGGCCAGGGCCATATTGCCTGTTTGAAGGTATAAGGTGTCAAGATATTGGGCAGATTTTTTCACATTTTCCAATAACCCGCTCTTTTCACTTATCTCTTTTACTTTCAGGTAATATTCAATGGCATTTTTTTTGTCGCCGGATTTCCGGTAAAAACTCGCCAGTTGCCCGTAAAATCCAACCTTACTGTATTCATTGGTGCTGTTTTCAAACATAGGCCTTGCTTTTTCGAGATATGCACGGGCCGAATCAAACCGGCCTATTTCGGAATAAATAACTCCATAAGCCTGGTCTATAATTGGTGCCATGCCAAAATTGGCCAGGTATTTTTTCAGATTATCTCCTGCAGCCGAGTTAAGGTAAACCAGTGCTTTTTGCGGTTCATCAATCCGCAGGTATTGGTTCAGCAAGCTTACATACCCGGGTATTTTTAATGTTGAGAATTTTAATGAATCAGCCATACGGATTGATCTTTCAAAATGACTGATGGCAATATCGTAGTTTTTTTTACTGGCAAATAAATTACCGATATTATTGGTATAAATAACCTTCAGGTAGGGTACATTCCTTTCTTTGATATCATCGAGTTTTTTATAGGCCTTTGTCATATAATCAATAGCCCTGTCATAGTCTTCGATAGAGGAATAGAAGCTGGAAAGATGGATATAGCAGTTCCGTATCAATGAATTATTCTTTTTATCTTCTGCAATGCGTAATGCATTTAAAAAATTCCTCAATGCCAGTATATTTTCATTTTTTAATTTATACACTTCTCCATACGTATTATGTGCTTCTGCCCGTAAACTATCATTGGAGAGGGTGGAAATAAGAGAGAAAGCCTGTGTAGCATAAGACAATGCCTTGTCCGCATCCGGCTGCATAAGGTAAATATTGGACAAATACAGCTGTGCTTCTCCAACTTGCTCTTCCATCCGGTTTTGACGAGCCAGTTCCAGGGCCTTATTATAAAACTCAATCGCCTTATTTGAACTGGCCTTTTTATTAGCAAAATAACTATTTCGGATACCATTAGACAAATAGGCCTGAAACATAAGTTTTCTAACCCTTGACTCTTCTGCATCTGCAATCAGTTTTTTACCATATTCATCAGCCTCTTGGGGGTTTACGTTCATCAATACCCGGCTCAATTCATCCAATATATTCACTTTTTCTTCCGCTGTGATGGCTTTGGTATATGCTTTCTTTAAGGAGTCTGCTGCTGCAGCTTCCTGGGCAGCAACGGTACCGATGAAAAAGAAGGCAGAAATAAGCAGTGAAATTTTGAGAATTTGTTTCATACGCTGAATGTTGACCCTGAAATTAGTAAAGATTTACTGGGTGATAAAATCCCTTTAACAAAAAACTAACAGCGACTCTTTATGGAGAGAACTTTACAGCAGCATCTATTCGATATCACAAACCGCTGTATGCAAAACACCAGAGTTAACACCTTTCAAAAATCGGTGAAAGTTTTTTCCCGGATGCTGTTCTGGGTACCCGTGGCCGGATTCAGCCTTTTACTCATCTATAATACATTGCCTTACTTCTCCTTCAGCAAGGATTTCAGTTTTATTGAGGAACGCAGCTTCCTTTTTAAAAGTAATTTCTATAATGCCTGCTTTTACATTCATATCACGGCAGGCGCAGTATGTATTATCACCGCACTAATCCAGTTTTCCCGGTATCTCCTGAAAAAGTCGAAAGCCATTCACCGCTTTTCAGGCAAGATCTATGTTTTTGTAGTGTTATTTCTTGGCGCTCCTACCGGGTTGTACATGTCGTTTTTTGCGAAAGGCAGTTTTTGGGAAAGAGCGTTGTTCATGTTCATGGCAGGCTGGTGGTTTGTCACCACGCTTAATGGATTAACTGCTATTCACAAAAAAAATGTGCTGGCACACAAAGTATGGATGATGCGCAGTTACGCCATGGCTATGACAGCCGTTACCTTCCGGGTGTATCATATTGTTTTTTACCTGCTGGACTGGGGCCACCTTGAAAATTATGAATTATCACTATGGTTAAGTGTAATAGGTAATATGCTTTTTGCTGAATGGGTGATATACCGGCAAAGCAAACATTACTTAAAAACATTTGCAACATA
The DNA here is from genome assembly GCA_031441485.1 of Chitinophagaceae bacterium. Lineage (GTDB taxonomy): Bacteria > Bacteroidota > Bacteroidia > Chitinophagales > Chitinophagaceae > JJ008. The sequence continues at coordinate 47,499 of JANOEQ010000009.1, read as the reverse complement.
GCTAAGAGAAGAAACGGCTAAAGGATAAAAAAAAAATTCCCCTTACTGTTTTAATCGTATTTAAAATTTTAAACCCACTTAAACATATACAATATGAAATCAATCTTGTACGTAGGCGCCACGTTAATGATAGGTGCCGGCATTTATGGATTTGTAGATTATAAACAAACCAGCCGCAAAAAAGAATTCGGAAAAATGTATGCAGAAAAAAAAATAACTGAACCGGAGGTTATTTCAAACAACATCACGGCACAACCTTTGGTAGAAAAAAAAGAAACAGCAACAACCGAAACGAGTGCTGACACTAAAAAGGCCGAATTAAAAAAAACCAGTACTGCCAGCAAAAAAACGGCAAAAAAAGTGAAGAAAAGAAAGACATTAAATACAAAAATGTTCAGCCGTGGCGCCATGGATGATCGTTACCTGGAACCTGTGAAAGTGGAAAAAATAAAATTAGCCCTGGATAAAACAGAAAAGAAAGATCAGTAAATGTTGACAGTAACATTCCCCTGCCATGTATTGCCCGGAAGCAGCATGGCGGGGTCTTTTATCTCCATTGCAGTGTATTAATTAAATGCTGCAGGTCTTTTTTCAGAAAATCGTTTACAATACCCAGTGAATCTGCGTTGGGAGTTGCATTAAAATACAAAGCACCCCGTAAAAAATGTTTTGTTGAATCTGTCAGGAAAAACTGGTTAGCGTTAGCCGTATTACCACCCAGGCTAAAATACATGCCTTCCACACTATTGGGCGTAAGTATCCTTTCCTCTACAATTCCTGTAGACACTTCCGCATGCTTCGTATATGCCATTTTAAATCCATCGCTAACCAGTGAATCGAAATTATTGGGCCCGCCAATGGGTTTATAGCTCACATAAATCCTGCCTGCAAATTGCGGTACATCTATATTGATCCACCAGTCGCCGGCCTTGTCTTCAAAAAAAGTGGAGTCCCTGGTTACGGTTGCATATACAGGGTACTCAAACGTGTAGGGATAACCGGACTTGTCGAACAACTGGTATTTTTTTTCCGGGAAATCGATTTTAAAATACCCTTTCTTCTTACCGGTGGAGTAATCACTATTGCAAGCCTGCAGAAATCCACAAATTATCAGTACAGCCGCTGATAATCGAAACAATTTATTCATTCAAAACGTTATTTATAATTAAGCTATTACCGTCACTTTTACATGATGTATCCGGTTGTTCTCCACCTGCATTACCGTAAAAACAAAATGACCGCAGGGAATTTCTGATTGTACTGCCGGAAACTCACCGGCAAGTTCCAGTACCAGTCCTGCCAGGGATTCACTTTCTCCTCTTACAGCATCGAACGTGTGCATGGGAAGGCGCATTATTTTGCACATATCATGAATCATAGTTTTACCTTCAAACAGGTAATTATTATCATCCACTTTGTAGTGTATACTGTCCTCCTCGTCAAATTCATCTTTTATTTCACCGATTACCTCTTCCAGTATGTCTTCCATAGTTACGATGCCGCTGGTACCGCCAAATTCATCCACCACCACGGCAAAATGTATTCGTTTCTGCTGAAAATCTTTCAGCAGATCTTCAATCAATTTAGGTTCGGGTACAAAGTACGGTGCCCGGATTAACGGATGCCAGTCAAAATCATCGCTTTCATTCAAATAAGGAATAAGGTCTTTCGTATTAAGCACACCCACCACCTCATCCAGGCTTCCTTTATATACGGGCAGGCGGGAATAATGCAATTCCTCCACCCGTGTAACCAAATGTCCAAATGAAAAATTATATTCAACGCCATTTACATCCAGCCTGCTTTTCATTATTTGTTTTACAGAAATGTTTCCAAATTTCACAATCCCTTTCATGATGTTCTTTTCATCCTGCGAAGCCTCTTCGTCTGTTTTTATATCAATGGCTTCATCCAATTCCCGCATACTCATCGCATTTGTTTTATCTGCCCCGGCCCTTTTACCAATACCATCGGCAATAGATACCGCCCAGCGGCTAATGCGGCGCAGTAAAAGATGCAATGCTTCCACTAAAAAGGAGGAGCCATAAGCAAAGCGGAGATTATTTTGAGTGGCCCATACTTTTGGCAGCATTTTCCCAAAAAAAATGACCATAAAACCAATGAGTATTACCCGTATAATGATTTCCAAAAAATAATTGAACGGCTGCCCTAAAAACCGGATGGTATTATAGGGCATATACATACTGATAAAAAAATTGGTAAGAACAATAATACAAATGCTCACAAAAGTGCCTCCAATGAGCAACGAAGCATACATTTCCTTGGGCTCTTCCAGCAACTTTACAATACGCTTTGCCGCTACATGCTGTTTGGTTTTCAGCATGTTGATATCTTTTTTATTCAGTGAAAAAAAAGCTACCTCCGCGCCGGATACTGTAAACAGGATCAACAACAGAACAACCAGTATAATTGCCAGAAAAGTAGTGCCCTGCAGGTTGATGACCAGGAATATATAAGAGAGGTCATCAAGAATGGAAGCTAATACCGGGTAAATTTCCAAAGCAGGGGGTTTTGTTAATCAATTTCATTCGTGGTGTATGTTCAGCAAAAACTACTGCCAGTCTCAAATTATACTGCCTGATACAATCACACTCCAAAAAACAAAATTATGGTATTTAAAACATACGCTTAAAAGAGGGTGCATTTCAAATTGCAGCAACTTCAATCTTTCTGGACTTAAAAATAAAATATTGAATAAATGTATTAGCCGATTTTGCTGCCCTGCAGGCCCACAGGGCAGACCAAGGTCAAAAAGACGCAATTTGAAATCCCCCCTAAAAGGGAAGATTCTCCGATGGATCACCTAATGGCAAATCCGATCCTCCCATACCTTCAATACCGCCTTCCCCAGTACCGGGGGTTCCGGCCGCATCTATTTTTTTATCGAGCATAATCAGGTTATCTCCCACAACTTCAGTGGCAAATTTCCGGTGGCCGTCTTTATCATCCCAGCTTCGGGTCCTCAACCTGCCTTCTATATAAACGAGGCTGCTTTTATGCAGGTATTTCTGTGCAAGCTCAGCCAGTCCCCGCCAGAGAACAACGGTATGCCATTCTGTTTGAGATACTAATTTACCGGTGCGGTCTTTAAAAGTTTCGGTGGTTGCAAGTGGAAATTTAGCAACGGCAATATTTCCATCCAGGTGCTGTACATCAGGGTCTTTGCCCAGGTTGCCAATCAGCATTACACGGTTTACGCCTCTCATATATTTATTCTTTAAATTAATAAATCAGCTAAGGCATTATAGCTCTTTAAAGTTAGAATCTTTTTTTTGGAGTTTGGAAAAGATTTAACTGTTCCCTCCGGTTAAAACAGGGATTTTGGCATAAATCATGTGATTTAACGGTGGCTTAACTACTTTTGTTTTTATTTTGTTTCAAGTAACCGCAATTAAACTTTCTGATTATGAAAACATATCTGCTCCCACTGCTGTCAATCCTGTTAATATCAGGTATTGCAAACGCACAAACAGAACTGGCTCCCAATCAAAATCCCAATTATACAGTTAGTCGTGATAAGTATATGAAAATGGCTGACTCTCTTACCCAATGGCACAGCACCACGCTTCAAAATACGTATGAAGCGATAGACTTTCTGGCTGACCGGGAAAAAGCCCGTACTGACAGGCGTGAATTTCGCCAACAGCTGCGGCTGGAAAGGGCCCGTTGGAATAATTATAATTATCAGAATGATGGCTATTTCTATCCTTCATATAATTACCCCAATAATTCCTATTACAATCCTTATGGAAATAACAGGAATTACCGCTGGCAGCGAAATCGTTTTTGGTGGTGGTAAACCCGCTTCATTTGGCATGGTCTTTTTCTTCAACAATCTTATCAATCATAAAATTAGCCCTTCATGAAAAAAGTTATACTTGTTTCATTATCCTTTATTGTTGTCCTTGCATTTATAGGATGTTCCCGTAAAGTTACCCGTATCGATCCGGCTGAGCAGGTAGATATCAGCGGCCGCTGGAACAATACCGATTCGAGATTGGTGGCAGAAGACCTTACTTCAAAAATATTGGGCTCCAACTGGATCACTGACCATATTGCAGCCAAAAGCGGGCAACGTCCCGTTGTGATCGTTGGCTTTGTAGATAATAAAAGTCATGAGCATATTGATGCAGAAACATTTGTAAAAGATGTGGAGAATTCATTTATCACTTCCCAAAAGGTGCGATTGGTGCAGGGCGGAAAGAAAAGGGAAGAATTGCGGGCTGAAAAAGCTGATCAGCAAACAAATGCTTCAGTAAGCAGCATGAAAAAATTTGGCCTGGAACAAGGGGCAGATTTTATCCTGCAGGGGTCTGTCAACTCCATTGTAGATTCGCACAAGCGCAAAAAAGTAAACTACTACCAGGTAAACCTTGAGCTTACAAATATTCAAACCAATGAGGTAGTATGGATTGGCGAGAAAAAAATCGCCAAGTACATTAAGAATTAATGCTCTTGCTGAAGTTGCCAGAAACATATATTTTATTTAATTCCGGCAGCAGGCATTATCACAACTGATTTCAATCCCCCAACAGTATGTTCTATTGCAGGACTAACATTGCATTGTCATCTTTTCTTTTGCTGGCAATGCTGTTTACATCCTGTGCCAGTTACAACAGGCAGGCAAGCAGTTACTATTACCATTTGCGCCAGGGCAACTATGAAAAAGCAGCCGATGCATTGGATAACAATAAACTGTTGGGTAAAGATCGAAACAGGATGCTCTATCTGCTGGAAAGGGGAAAGGTTTGTCACCTGCTAAATCAGTGGGACAACAGCAACAAATACCTGAACGAAGCAGATAATATGATGGAAGATGCAACGGTGTCTGCCAAAGACATTGCACTAGGCACATTGATAAATCCTATGATGCAATCGTACAGGGCGGAAAGTTTTGAAAAATACCTGGTGCATTATTATAAAGCATTAAACTACCTGCAGCTCGGTCTGCCACAGGAGGCGCTGGTGGAAGCAAGGCGCATCAGCCTGCAGGTGTACGAACAGCAGGATAAAGCAGGTAACAGTAATAAATATGCAGCGGATGCCTTCTCTTTAATGCTGCAGGGATTGATTTATGAAAAGAACGGGGATATAAATAATGCATTTATTGCGTACCGCAATGCAGCAGATGTGTACATTAAAAATAATGGCAGCTATTACGATACCAAAATGTCCGAACAACTGAAGAAGGATCTGCTGCGCCTGGCTTCCCAAAATAGTTTTACAGACGAACTTAACCGGTATGAAAAAATCCTGAACATTACCTATACAAAAGATACTGCACCGGAAGGAGGTGAATTGGTTGTATTCTGGGAAAATGGTTCAGCGCCGGTAAAAACACAACAGGACCTGTATTTCAGTATGTTTAAAAATGCCGGCGGAAGCTTCTTCTTTACAGATGCCGGCGGATTATACAATATTCCTTTTGACGCTGGAGTCGGGAATAACAACAATGACATTAAGTTGGAGAATCTCCGCAGCTTCAAGGTGGCACTGCCCCGCTACGAAGCACAGCCTGTTCATTATTCCGGTGCCGATATTAAAATCAATAACAGTAACATCAGCATGGAGCAGGTGGAAAATATCAGCACCCTTGCTTTTGCTGCTTTGAAAGAAAGAATGCTGAAAGAATTATCCACCACCCTTACCCGCCTGGCGGTAAAAAAACTGGCAGAGGCCGTTATACGCCCATCAGAAAAAAAAGATACCAGCAAAAAAACGGAAGAAGAAAAAAAGAAACAGGAAAGAAAAGATAACCGGCGGGAAGCAATAGCGCTGGGGATACAAATCCTGAATTTTGCGACTGAAAAAGCGGATACCCGCAACTGGCAAAGCCTTCCTCATGCCATTTATTATGCCCGCCTTCCCCTGAAAATGGGTGAGAATAATATAACACTCCAATTGAAAGGAGTATCATCTTCTGCAATAAATATAAACGTGACGGGTAATGGGAGTATACAATTCCGGAATATCTGCACCTTAAAATAAAGATTGCTTTTTATTCTTTTCCCGCAGGTATTGATTAATGAACTGAGGAAACGCATACTTATCTAACTCCCCCACGGATACCCAATACCAATCATTTTTCCGGGTTGGTTTTTTTTTGAGTGTAATCTTTATAAACTGACCGGCAATTAACTGGTGTGAGAGCTGTTGCCGGAACAAAGGAGATAATGAGACCAATTCATACCCTTTTGGAGGCAACCATTTTTTCTTTTCGATTTGCTGTCCGATAGTTTTCCTGCTCAATTCACCTGCTGATTCAATCAATGGAAATTCGTACAGCCCCTGCCAGATATCTTTTTCCACCCGCAGACGGATCCCTGTTTGACTCTTGTATTCCAGTACCAAATAATAAAACCATCTCTTTTTTATAGTAATTTTTTTTTCTTTTACCGGCAGCACATTTACTTTACCCGTTAAAAACGCAACACAATCTTTATTAAAAATACAAGTAGTACATAGCGGAGCTGCCGGTTTACAAATCACCGCTCCAAAATCCATGATGGCCTGGTTGTATATGCCCGGTTGTTTTTTATTCAACAGTTCATTTGCCAATTGAGTAAAAAAATTTTTGCCCTTTGTAGTGTCAGTCGCTGTGCTTATGCCAAAAACTCTTGCCAGCACCCTGTACACATTCCCATCCACCACTGCATGAGGTAAATTAAAAGCAAAGGAGGATATGGCAGCCGCTGTATAAGGTCCGATTCCTTTCAGCGCTTTTATATCATCATACCGGTCCGGAAATTTTCCTTTCAATTCAGTTGAAATAAAACGGGCGGTTGCAATCAGGTTTCTGCATCTTGAATAATAACCCAGGCCTTCCCAAAGTTTGAAGACCTTTTCATCAGCAGCCTTGGCCAATGAATGAATGTCCGGGAAAGCTTTAATGAAATTGTAATAATAATTCAGTCCCTGCTCCACCCTTGTTTGCTGCAGGATAATTTCACTCAGCCAGATTTTGTACGGGTCTTTTTCGCCTTTCCAGGGCATTTGCCGGGAATTTTTTTCGGTATTCCACTTTAATAAAAGCGGGGTAAACCGTGCTTTAAGCCGGGATAGATCATTTTTTGCCATGGAAAAATACGCTGCAAATTTGGGCATGCGGGCTAAATATCCGTCATTTTAGTTTTATCCTGATGCCTGCTATTGAAAAAAAAATATCCTATTTAGTTGACAATCATATTATTTTGTTATAAATTGGTGTTCGTAAAATAACTAAAAACTGCAAATATGCGAAAAGCGGACCTGGTAAATCAGATTTCTGAAAAAACAGGCATACCCAAAGTAGATGTGCTTGTTACTCTTGAAACAATGTTCAAAGAGGTAAAAGACACCCTTGCAGCGGGTGAAAATATTTATATCCGCGGCTTTGGCAGTTTTATCACTAAAAAAAGAGCTGCAAAAATAGGTCGTAACATTAAGAAAAATGTTGCTGTGCATATCCCCGAACATTATATTCCGGCCTTTAAGCCGGCTAAGGAATTTGTGGCAGAAGTAAAGAAATTGAAAGAGCTCAAGCCAGACCGTGGCCCCGGTGAAGAAGCGGAATAAACTTCTCATTTGAAAGTAAAAATTACAGGGCCGAACACGGGTTCAGTACAATAAATTGTAATGTGACTTTAAAATCACTTCCTTGCCAGTGGCATTAAACCGGCAAACAGCCATTCCGGCCCACTCCTCAGCATTTTAATAATTCCGCTTTTTAAAAATCACCTCACTTTTTGTTAGGTCAACCTAACTATTTTTTAGGTCAGGTTAAGAATTTCTTAGCTGTACTTAAAGCTTCAATTAACCTGAGCTGACAATTTAACAGCTGGAGCTAACAATACTGATAAGTAAGGTTAAGAATTTCTTAGCTCTACCTAAAGCTGCAATTAACCCGAGCTGACGACTTGACAGCTAACCTTATCAAGTTCTTAAGTATAATTAAAAAAAAGTGAGGTTATTTTGAGTCTTATTTGTACCAACCTGCTGATAATGTGCTGTTTATTTATTTTAGCCGGAATGGAAGTGGCTGTATGATCAGTAGTTAAACCGTTTTTCCTGCCCACGACTTGCAAGAGGAGTAAACACCGTGGATATACTAAAAGGTTGCACTTAAAAAATATCATAAATATGGTATTTTTAAATCAGAAGAGATAAGTCTTTACTTGTCTTTAATAAAAAGGCTGACCATACACACTCCATATTAGAGCTATACACACCACGGACCTAAAAGAGGATTAACCGGTAACGTAACCTGTAAATAATACCAGTAAACATTTTATAACTGTTTACCGGCAGAAGACCTGTTTTGTTATTAAGGGCATCTTTAAAAAACTTTCTGCCCTTTCCTTCTCGATTGAATGTCGCTCCCGCAAGAACAGAACGCTGCTCACGCAATAGTTACCAGAACGGTGTTCCGGTGTCCGGTCCGCATTACGGATTTTATCTCTTTGCATTCTCTGCCCCTCTGCGGTTACAATTGTATTCCTGTCTAAGGCAGGTTTTCTATAATACGTTTGTCCAGGCAATCAAAATAAAAAACTGTCATTCTAATGTCTTGCAGTATAACTTTGCCTCCTGAAATTTTTAATCGTGAAGAAACCTCAATGGATCACTATTGGCATTGCAGCCATTCTTACGGCAGCCCTTTTTGTGTTTGGAAGAACAGTACCCTCTAATAAGCCAAAGCCTGTTGCTTCAGAGCATCGGTCTGATGACGGACATGATCATTCCGGGGCCACATCGGCTATTTCCTTTGATACCCTGCTGAATCTGGCTAAAAAAAGGCTGAACTCACAGCAGGTCGTTAAATTAAATACACTCGAAAATTCAATAACCCGCGGTGATGTAAAAGACCAGCAACTCCATGTATATCACCAGTTAGCCCGGTTTTGGGCCGACACTGGAAGAGCTTTTGAACCCTTTGCCTGGTATACCGGCGAAGCTGCCAGATTGGAAAATTCGGAAAAAAGCCTCACCTTTGCCGCCCAACTGTTTTTGGACAACCTGCAAACAGAGGAAATGGCCCAGCTAAGACAATGGAAAGCCTTGCAGGCCAAAGATTTATTTGAGCGGTCTTTGAAGATTAACCCGGAGAATGATTCAGCCAAGGTAGGCCTTGGCGCCTGTTACCTTTTTGGCGGAATTTCTGACATGCCAATGGAAGGAATTGCCAAAATCAGGCAGGTGGTTGAAAAAGACAGTACCAATGTATATGCACAGATGATGCTGGTGAGAGGTTCTCTTGTTTCCGGCCAATATGAAAAAGCGATCAGCCGGTTACAAACGGTAATCAGTATAAAGCCCGGTAATGCAGATGCTTTACTGCTGCTGGCTGAAGTATATGAAAGAATGGGCGATAAGAAAAGTGCGATAAGTTATTACGAAAAAAGTATTCCCTTCGTGGAGCTGGCTGAAGCAAAAGCTGCCATAAGGGAAAGAATAGTTACTTTGAAAAAGTAAGTTTAAAGGTTTAGTAGTACAAAAAATACAATTAGCCGGACATGAGATTGCATCAATGTTCATAATGATTGTAATTTTTGAACAATTCTGCCGGTTTATCCGAAGCATTGGCGAGGTGACCAGGCAGACCTGAAACATTAAACATATTATTTATAAACGTTATTAAAAAATTATTTGAGTATGCCTTGTGGTAAAAAAAGGAAGCGTCATAAAATTGCGACGCACAAGCGTAAAAAAAGACTGAGAAAGAACCGTCATAAGAAAAGGAACAAATAAAAAATACAGGTTAATTGGTTCATTGGTTAATCAGTTAATTAGTTAATCAGGGCATTCTGGTCTAATAAACCCTTTGTCACCCCAATAAACTAGTAAACTAATAAACTGATTAACTGATTAACAGGTTCCTATTTTCAGTCCACTGGTTGTTTGCCGTAAAAATTTGCACCCCGCTCTTAAATCAGCAAAATTTCCTGCAGGATCAATCCCGCATTTTATATGGATTTCCGGCAACTGGTGTTTACAGCACTAAGGTGAATCATTTATGTAAGCTGTAATGAACAAAGAACTTATTATTAATGCTGTCCCACAGGGTGTGGAAATAGCCCTGCTGGAAGACAAGAAGCTGGTAGAACTGCATAGCGAAAAAAGCGATGCCCGTTTTGCCGTGGGTGACTTGTATTTGGGTAAGGTGAAAAAGCTGATCCCCGGGCTCAATGCCGCTTTTGTGGATGTTGGTTTTGAAAAGGATGCATTTCTTCATTACACAGACCTGAGTCCCTATGCGAAGTCACTGTTGAAGTTCACCACTATGTGTATGAACGATAAGACGGATCAGGGTCTCGACTTTTCCAAATTCACTATTGAACCAGAGATAATAAAGACCGGCAAGATCAATGAAGTACTGGGTGGTAAACCAAATGTGTTGGTACAGATCCTGAAAGAGCCTATTGCTGCCAAAGGCCCCCGGCTTAGTTGTGAACTCTCCCTTCCCGGCCGTTTTGTGGTGCTAACCCCCTTCAATGACATTGTAGCCGTTTCCAGAAAAATACATTCTTCCGAAGAAAGAAAAAGGCTGCAGAAAATTGTTGAAGCCATTAGATCCAAAAACTTTGGAGTAATAGTAAGAACAGCGGCCGAAGGAAAGAATACATCTGAACTGCACGAGGATCTTTCTGCCCTGGTGGCCATGTGGCAGAGCATCCAGCAAAACCTGAAAGGCGCTGCTGCCCCTGCCAAAATATTAAGTGAGCAAACAAAAACCACCAGTATGCTGCGTGACCTGCTGAATGAAGACTTCAACAGGATAGTGGTAAACGACCGGAATATTTTTGCAGATACTAAAAGTTATATACAGCGTATCGCCCCGGAAAAAGCGGATATCGTTTCTTTTTACCAGAATGGTTCACCCATTTTTGATTCTTTTGGCATTACCAAACAGGTAAAATCTTCATTTGGTAAAACGGTAAATCTTGACAGCGGCGCATACCTTATTATAGAACATACAGAAGCCCTGCATGTAATAGATGTAAACAGCGGCTACAAAAGTGTAAGCAATAACCAGGAGCAAAATGCGATGGAGACAAACCTGGAGGCGGCAGAAGAAATTGCACGTCAGCTTCGTTTACGTGACCTGGGCGGTATTATTGTTATTGACTTTATTGATATGAAGCTTCCTGATAATAAGCGGAGGCTTGTGGAAAGGATGGAAGAATTTATGGCACCGGACAGGGCCAAGCATGCGGTATTGCCCATTTCCAAGTTTGGCATCATGCAGATCACCCGCCAACGGATGAAGCCGGAGATGAACATCAATACACAGGAAGTATGTCCCAGCTGCAATGGCACCGGCAAGATATCGTCCACCCTGTTACTGGAAGATGATATAGAAAAGAACATCAGTTATCTTGTAACACATAAAAATACCAACCTCAAATTAGTGGTGCATCCAATCCTTTATGCTTTCCTTACCAAGGGCTGGCCCTGGAATACTAAAATGGCCAAATGGAAAAGGAAGTTTGGACAAAAGACCAGGCTGGAACAGGACAGCAATTATCACCTGACTGAGTACAAATTTTTTGACCGGCATGATGAAGAGATAAAATTATAAGCCCGTTGCATTTTAGCTTCTCTTCATTAAAATGACATTAGAGCCAAAAATGATAAAGGCACCCCGGGTAAATAGGGTGCCTTTATCATTTTTGCGATTTCTCTGTTTATTTGCCTGCTATCAGGAAGCCGGACACAACTTTTCCTGATTGTTTTGAATGCACTTTTACAACATAAGTACCTGCGGCCAGGTTTGTAAGACCAAAATCCATTCTTTGATAACTTCCCAATGATTGCACCATAATAAATTCTTTTTGCGCAATCATTTGACCTGCTGTGCTAAAAATTGATACAGTCCGTACTTCTCCAACGATACCAGAACTGTTATACAACCTTATCTGGAAGTTACCGTCTGCCGTTGGATTCGGATAAATCCAGAGACGATCTGAAACTTCAGAGTTTATCAATATTTCATTCGATGTGTTACTGCATCCTGTCACATTAATAATAGCCCTGTATGAGCCTGTTTGATCCACATTCACGGTAATTGTATTACTGGTGGCACCAAGGACTATTTCTCCGTTTCTGGTCCAGGAATATACAGAGCCGGCGGGTGCTGCAGCCGTAATAACAGTTGTTCTTCCAGGTAGTAATGTTGTAACAGGAGAAGCAACTGTTACAATGGGAAGCGGGTTAACGGTTAATATAGCGCCAGTAGTTGTAACAGAGCCGCAGGGTGCTGCAGTAATCACACACCGGTAGCGATAATTATTCATCGCCAACGTTACTCCGGATACACTCAGCGTGGCAGAAGTGGCGCCGGTAATAGCTGCCCAGGTGCTTCCGCCATTTGTACTTTCCTCCCACTGATATGAAAGCGGGTTACCTGCTGCACTTACAGTAAAGCTTGCGCCACCATTAATACAGGTGGAAGCATTTGCAGGGTTCACAACACTTGTAACCGGATTGCTCACTGAAATAGCAATATTGGTAGCTGGTGAAATACAAGGGGTGCTGTTTGTATATACAACAGAATATGTGGTATTAACGGTAGGTTTTACATACACCGTTGTAACCTGGCTGCCTGTTACATATTGCACAGTGGCTGCTGGATTAGTAAATAGGGTGTTTGGTGCGGCCGGCGAAGCTGTCCATACACCTGCAGTTGGGAAACCATAAGTGATCCTGAGCGTCCATGACTTAAGTGTTCCTGGGTCAGGCGTAAAGAAGTCTGCAAGAGCGAGCTTCCAGGTTCCATTCATTGTAGTTGTGAGTGCCGCCCATGATGATGTGGTTTGGGTATTGCCTGTTGGGCCATATCCGGCTAAGCGGTCGGCAGCAAAAGTACCTGTTCTGGGTGCAGGTGCGCCACTCAATGCAACGGTACCATTTGAACTGATAGCCGTATTTAAAAAATTATCGGTAGAATTACTCCCGCTACCATTATTTAATCCACCAACAAGATTGATGTTTTGATTGTTGGGTGCTATCAGGTTTATATCGAGGTCGCCAACATAAGGATGCTCGAGATCGTTTATTATAACTGTAATATCACTGATGGCTGCACCAGCAGGTATTCCGCTAACGGTTACGCTGCTCATTACTCCGGCGGCAGATCCATCCGGAATTGGCAGTACAGTATTGTTGGTGAATGATACCGTAGTGGGAGCTGAGGCATTTGTAAGTGTAAGCGGCACGATAGTTCCTGTACAAATTGCAGCTGATGAAATATTGGTAGTTGCAATAAGAGGAGTAACCGTTAATGTTGCCGCACCACTGAAATCAGGTGAACTGCATCCTCCGCTGTAGATGACACGGTACTGATAACCGCTCATTGTGGCAGGTACATTGGTAAGTGTAAGCGATGCAGTGGTAACACCACTGTATACACCACTATTGCTCAGGTTTGCCCAGGCTGCTGCAGCGCTTGTTTTTTCCTGCCATTGATAGGTAAGCAATGAACCGGCAGCAGAAATGGTTACTACTGCATTGCTGCCACAGGCTGTGCTGGTATTGACAGGTTGAGTTACCACGGAAGCTCCCACACAGGGGGCTAAAGTAACTGAATAGTCTTCTGTTTCTCCAAAGCCATAACCCGTACAGGAGTTTGCACTGGTTAATGCTGTATTCCATCGAACCCTTACACGCATCCGGGTAGTACCAGTGGGTGAACCGGCAGGAATACTAATGGAATTGCTGATAGTTACCCCGTTTCCACTTCCCAGGGCAGTAAATTCTCCAGGTTCAAAAGTTCCACTCTTATCAAAATCAACCCATACACCAACATACTCGGTACCACCGGGCCCTACCGTAACCTGCATGGGATTAGCAGCACCAATAAATAATATGCCTGGTGGCACTGAGGAAGTGAAATTTCCATAGCCGTTTGCGCTACAGTTTGTAGTATTATTTAACCCCTGTAAAGTAACGTTGTTAATCACATCATCAAAACTACAGTCTGAATTACTGGCGGGTAAGCAATAGCAAGACGTTGGCGGATTCATATTTACCTGCACAGGATTAGACGCTGTAGTGGCAGGGCCGGCATTGCAGGTTACATTACACCGGTACCAGGTAGCAGTAATTTGAGAGGTGGTTAACGTGCTGGCGGTAGCGCCACTGATATCGGTCCATGGGCCTGCACCGGAAGATGCAGATTGCCATTGATAAGTAATACCTGATGTGGTGGGTGTACTCGCAAGACTTAAAGTAAAACCAAGACCCGGGCATACTGCAGCAGGTGTGGAAACTGTATTGCCGGGTGCCGGTGCGCCTGCACAAGGACCCGTAAAAGCAGTATAGGCTACTTCATCAATGCCAATATAATCTGAATTATTACCAGTGGGGCCTCCATCAGTTACAAAATAACGAAAAGCAAGCCTTCCGGTAATTGGCGCAGGCACTCCCACGATGGTGACGGTATATTGGGTCCAGGTAAGCGGATAACCACCTGCAACCAGCGTAGGATTAATGTCTAATAGTAAATTAGTAAAGTCGCCCACACCACCAGATGTTGTGCCGGCATTTACACTGGCACCGTTAATACTGAGCCTCACTTGCAACCTGTCGGGAAAATCATCGGGTGCCGGTGTTGCCTTACGGGTAAAAAAGGTAAGCTGATCGCCATTTTTTACAGTAACGGAGGGCATAAATAGCCAGTTACTGATTTCACCTGCACCAGTAGTGCTTCCAAAACTGGCACGGATAAAAGCGTTGGGTGCTCCACTATAAGCAGGGAAAACGGCAGCAGAACCCTGTGCCCAAACACCTGCACCCAATGGATTGCTGAGGTTTTGCTGGCTCCACCCGGTTGGTAATGGAGATACTGTATTAAATGATTCGCTGTACAGCACCTGTGAATTGGCAGCAGGTGCTATTGCCGCAGCAAGAGCCAATGCGACTATGCCGTTCTTTATTTTTTTCTTCAATCGGCTTGCTGTAAAAGTATATAACATACAAAAAGTTTAAAGTTTGATCCCTGCCGGGTAATTTATCCGGCAGGGTCAGTAAAAATTTATTGTCTTGTAAGAGTTTCGGTTATGATCCTGTAATTCCCCGAAGAATTAAAGTACTTATATGTTAATGTGAAGGTTCTGGTGGCAGGGTTATAAGTACAGGGGCCCTCATTGCTGGTCACAAACGCTCCTATCAAAGGATTGGTAGAGCAGGTCACACTGTTATCGGGATTTACAGTAATATACATATCATCTACATTATCTGCTGTAAACATGGTGCAGGTATTGGCGTTTACAGTAACAAGCCTTTTTATATAATTAAATGGAAAAGTACCTGTAATTGGGAATGTGTTATTGGGGCCGCCATGATTTGTTCTTAACCCGATAGACCTGTAATCAGCATCATACGCATTTTTTACAGAAAGGATAATAAGCAGGTTCTTTGTTAACTGGCTTACCTCACCATCTGTAACTTCCGAAATAGTAAGACCCACTGCATAAGTATCATTTGTTAAAGCCGTGGAATTTACTCTTGCCACTACAGGCATTACCCTTCTTTCTTTTGATAAATCGAAGCTGAGTGCTTCGAAGGTAAGGGCAGAAGATGGTGCCGGAACTAATGAAGTCCCGTTGGCTGTATTGTAAGCAGTAATCAATGCGTTGTTCACCACCACCTTTACTGTGTAATTTTTTGCAACTACCGAACGGGAAACAGCACCTACCTCCGTCATATTTACCACACTAATCCCCGATGCAGCATCTACAGCAAGATCAATTTCTGCTTTCCCTTCCGTTTTAAATTCTGTTATCAGGCGGGTGGTATTGTCTTCCCCGTAATCAATCGTATATTTTTCTTTAATACAACTGGTGGCTAAAAAAGGTAAAGCCAATACAAACCAGAGATATTTTTTATTTATTACCATCTTCATATATTAATGTTTTGTGGATTAATAGTTGGGATTTTGGACCATGCTTGGGTTTACACTTATTTCATTCAACGGGATGGGTAATGCCCACTCTCTTGCGTTGCCGGCCAGGTTGCACTTGCCGGATGGATAGATAGAGGGATTGCCACATCCCGGTACCCTGGTAATGCTTCTTGCAGCAGTGCCCAATCTTTTTAAATCGAAGAAACGGTGACCTTCTGCCACCAGCTCCCTTCTTCTTTCATCGGCAATGGCGGTAAGTAATGCAGCGCCGGTCAATGATTCATCTGCATAACCTGTTATCCTGTTTCTGCGCAGAAAATTAAGATCAGCCATAGCCAGGGGTTCCTGTCCTGATTTTGCATACGCTTCGGCTCTTATCAGGTACATCTCACCAGTTCTGAATACGGTGAAATTACATACATTGTCTGTTAGGCTACCTTTACCATTGTGTTTCTTAATTGTTACTCTTGGAGTACCTCCACTGCTATTCACCACCTGGAAGAAAGCATTGTAACGCATATCATTGTTACGGATCAATCCGGAAGTACCGCCAATATTAGTAATGACATCGGTAGGCCTGAAAGCATTTCTGTTGCCAATGGCATAGTACAAAGAACCGCCGGGACCACCCTGTCCGGCATCAAATTGTACATTCCAGATAATTTCGCCGGCAGCTGTTTCATTAAACATGCCCGCATATTGTGAAGGATTGCCAATCGTAACCAATGGCCTTGCATTAATGGCATCAGTAGCCGCCGTAATAGCGGCAGGATACTGTCCGGCATACAGGTTTATTCTTGCCTGCATGGCTTTTACGGCTGCTAAATCAATAAAGCCGCGACTATTACCAGAACCATTTACAGGTCTGTCCACATCTGCCAGCAAAGCGGCTGCATTATTTAGATCTCCAAAGATTTTATCATAATAATCTTTGTTGTTCGTTCTTGCAGGTTTTACCTCGCTGGAAAATTTAAACTCAGTCATATAGGGCAATGCGAGGTCTGAAGTTGAATTACGGTCGTAGGTAACGGCCCAATATCGGAACAAATCAAAATGTGCATGTGCTCTTATCGCCAATGCCTGGCCTTTCACCCTGTTGGCTAATTTCTGGTTGAGTGAGGTGGTGAATTTATCAACGTCCCTCAGTACCAGGTTAGCTCGGGCTATGACCACATAAGGTGCATCAAAAGTATTTTTGATACGGTCTGTAGATGGAAAATAGTTCCAATCGGTCATAGATCTGTCTTGCGGAAGATTTTCCGTTGTCTCTTGCAGATCTTCTGCCATCATATCGGGCAATACCGACCAGGGGCCCGATGTATTAATTGTGCGATAATAATCATTGGAACGGAAACCTGAGTATGCACCCAGCAGTACTTCTTCTACCTGAGCCATACTGGAAGGGTTGTTTATGGCATCGTAGTTAAACTCTGGAAGTAATTCCACCGTATCTTTTTTACCGCAGGAACTAATTGTAACCGCTGCTACGATCAAACCTGCGATTGCTTTAGTGATAATATTTTTCATAAATATGTATTGTATTAAAATTTAGAAACCGACTGATAAACCAAATGTACCCTGTACCAATGCCGGATAAAATGCACCGGTAAGTGATTGACCGGTAATTTCAGGGTCAAAGGATCTTACCCTGCTACGGGTATATGGATTTTGCGCCTGGATGAATACACGGAGTGATTTAACTCCTATTTTCTTTATCGAATTTTTATCGAATGTATACCCGAGCATAACATTTCTCAGTCTCCAGAAATCGCCGCTTTCTACAAACATCGTTGAGTTTTCCACAGTTTCTAAAATAGGTGAGTCAAAGCTGGGAATATCAGTACGATCACCCGGGTTTCTCCATTCCCGCAGCCTGTCGGTATGCAGGTTATCCGTATAATAAGAAGGCTCCATCAGGTTTTTGTACTCATTATTATACAATACCCTTCCCAGGAAGAAATTAACCTGTGCACTCAGATCAAACCCTTTGTATGCCACTGTAGTGGACAAACCACCCACCCAGGGTGCATCGGCAGTGCCGAGGTAAGTAAACAGTGCATCACTAAATGTTTCGGTAATTGTTTTGCCATCTAATTCATAATACTGAGGCACACCTGTAGCGGCATTTACACCTGCATACTTTGCCAGAAAGATATTGTTAATTGGTTTGCCAATTATTAAGCGTCCGAGCCCTGAAGCATCTATTGTAGAGTCTTCAACCAGTGAAAGGACTTTATTTCTGTTTAACGAGATATTTCCTTCTATAGTCCACCTGAAATTCCTGGTTTTTACAACATCTCCCCTTAACATAAATTCAAACCCGCGGTTTTGTAATGTACCCAGATTGCCAAAAATAGTTCCCCCGGGAATTCCTGGCGTACTTGATACAGGCTGGTTGAAGAACAGATCTTTAGTTTTACGATCGTATACTTCAATAGTGCCGGATATCCTTCCTTTGAGTAATCCAAATTCCAGCGCCAGATTAGTCGTCTGGTTTGTTTCCCATTTAAATTCTGGATTACCTCCTGTAACAGTAAAGCCATTAGCACCAGCATAGTTAGCTCTTGCTAATAATGGGATATACTGGAAGTCTCCGGCAGACTGGTTGCCCGTTGTACCGAAGGAAGCCCTTAAACGCAAATCGCTAAAGATTTTCTGACCAGCCATAAAAGGTTCGCTTTTTATTACCCATACAGCACCAACGGAACCAAAATTGGCAAACTTGTTATTCTGGCCAAAACGGGAAGAACCATCTCTGCGTCCAGTCAGGTTTACGAAATACTTATTCTTAAATCCATAGTTTAGTGTGAAAAAGACTGATTGTAAGCCATTTTGTGTACCAGTACCTGCCACCGTTGGTATAAATCCATTGGTGCCATTACCGGAAGTAATACCCGCTTCATTTGGCAATCCATTGGTTAACCCATAGCCAGTGAAACTAAAAGTGCGGAAATCATTTTTAATTACTTCAAAGTTAGCAGATGTCTCAATATCATGGTTGCCAAAAGTTCTTTTATAAATCATTGACGTAGTACCTGTATACCTGAAATTACGGGCGGCTGAGCGGAACAAACTACCCTGACCACCGGGTGCAGATGCTCCGGACGAAGCATTTCTATCTCTGTAAATTTGTGACTCATCGTATGTATAATCACCTCCCCAGTTCGTTCTGGCACTCAGCCCTTTTAAGAAGGGGAAATTGTATTCTAAATAAACATTACCCACCCCTTTTGTTTGCGGGAAAAACCGCTGCACTAAAAATAACTCTGTTGCAGGATTTGGCTGAGAGGATTTTAAACGGCCGACACCGCCTGTTTCCGAGTAATTTCCTGTTATCGGATCATAGGGCCTTTCGTAAGGATTGGCCCAGCGTTGTGCATTTAACGGCGAGGATAATGCGGAGTTGGTTTCGGAGACACTGTTAAATTTAGAGTACCCCACCTGCATACCCATACCAAACTTAAAATTGCCAATTGTATTATCGATATTAATACGGGCTGTATATCTTTTTAAATCGGTATTTTTTACCGTACCGGTTTGGTCCATGTATGATACAGAAGCATAGAACCTGGTTTGCTCCGTACCGCCGCTGGCACTTAACTGGTGCTGTTGTGTAAATCCGTTACGCAGCAACACATCTTTCCAATTCGTATTTACCTGGCGCAGACTGTCAGCTTCTGCTGCCGACCAACCAAACAGGTTACCATTATCTAACTCATATTGAATTTTCTCGTCGCTGTTCATTATTGTTATACGGTCTTTTGGAAGCTGGCTGAACCCAACCTGTACGTCATAGTTCAGATTCAACTGGCCAATCTTGCCCCTGCGGCTTGTAATTACAATTACACCATTAGCACCCCTGGAACCGTAAATAGAAGTTGCTGTAGCATCTTTTAATATTTCCACCCTTTCAAAATCGCCCTGGTTAAGGGTAGAAAAATCTGCCGCATTAATTTGCACGCCATCCACAATATACAGAGGTTCATTACTGCCATTAATTGAGCCATTGCCCCGTATCCTTACCTGGGCAGATCTTCCCGGTTGACCGGAATTGGCCACCACTGACACTCCGGGTGCGCCTCCCTGCAACGCCTGGTCAAAGGAGCCCAGGGTCTGGGTTCTCACATCCTCAATACTTACATTGACAGAAGATCCGGAGAATTTTTTGCGCTGGATCGTGGTATATCCCGTTACCACCACTTCAGAAAGAGATTTATTCTCTCCCTGTACCATTTTTATAGTCATAGCTCCGTCTGTTATGGGTATTTCCTGATCGTTAAATCCCACAAAAGAAAAGAGGATTAACCCGGCTTTTGAAGGAACCGAAACGGAAAAACTTCCATCCGGCCTTGTGGCCCCTATCCCCTGGCCGTTTACACTAATTGTAACCCCTGCCATGGAAGAGCCGTCTTTGTTATCAGTTACCTTCCCTGTTACAGTTTTGGTTTGTGCAATAGCGTACTGTGTAAGGCATGCCATTGTAAGCAGCATCAGTAGTTTTAGTCTCAGCATGTAGCTTTTTTTTGAAAATTAAGGAATTGTTAAATAAGTATGCAATCATCTTTAGATACTAAAAATATACAAACTGCTGCACGAAGTAAAAAAAACATTACCCTATAACTACCAGCTTAACTTCTTTCCCTGCTTCCCATATATCATTATATCAGTGTATCAATTGCATCACCGCTGCCAATGCCGCCACTACATAAGTGGTGGCTGCCCATTTTCAAGGCATCTTTAGCTTTTGAATATTCCTGTGCATTTGTCACATTTGTGTTATTCAACCAGGCAAGGGCCCTTTTACTGGCATCAAACTCTACCGGCAGTGTAAAAAGCACTGTTACACTCATTATTATAATACCAATAAGCAAAATGGTGGGGTTTTTGGTTACCGCCAATAAGACCATACCAGCCAGTAAAATCCAGTTGACGAGCATAGAACTAAACTGCAC
This sequence comes from Chitinophagaceae bacterium, assembly GCA_031441485.1. Classification (GTDB taxonomy): domain Bacteria; phylum Bacteroidota; class Bacteroidia; order Chitinophagales; family Chitinophagaceae; genus JJ008. The sequence goes on along the minus strand of JANOEQ010000009.1, from coordinate 26,646 downwards.
GGCCGATACCACTTTGCTCCTGAAAACGAGGGCCTGTATTGGGTGGCTTGCTGTATGGCATACCCGCATTAGTGGGCAGCCACCGCAGCGGCGCAAACGCTTGTTCCGTTATACACCTCCGGACTCATGTTCACCGTTTTCTTCTCCGGGTTGTAATGGTCGCTTAAAAATCCCTCTGCCGAGGTCACTTTTACGTCATAAATACCGTTTTGCCGGAGCATTTTTTCGGCTATTTCCCGGCCTGATAAGCCGTTGGAAAGGGGTATTTTACTGTATTTTGTAAACTTGTTTTTAAGGATAGCCTAAACAAGAAAACTGGTGCCCAAAAAGAACAGGGAGATCAAAAGAATATCATTAGACATTATCATTTTAGACGGGTTTTAGATAAAAAAATTAACAAATTTGCCACCAACTTGGTTGTGGTGGTTTTTTGCGTTGTTTTGTCATCTTTTAAAGTAAATCAGCAAAATAAAAAAAGAATATTTAAGTGTTTTCCACTACACACAAATGCTTCTAATCGTTTGTTTATAAACATCTTACGATCTTTTTTTTCATTCAGGCAGCCCCGTTATAAACCCTTTTCCAAAGAAAATAAGTTATGCACAGCAGGAAAAATTTATTTTGAAATGTGAGGCATAATTGTAACTTAGCAATAGAATTTAATGGGTTAGTAAGTAAGGGGGTCAATCGAAAGATTGACCCTTTTTACTTTTATACTGTTGAAGAATTTTTTTTGCTCATTACCGGGTGTTATTAACTTCTTTTTCAACAAAAATCCTTTGTATCATCTATTGTTTTTTCAAAGATCCTGATAAACATAATCCAATCATTTAATTTTACTTCAACTACGCAACACAACACATCATTTTTTCCGGCACCGTCATACAAACTCAGCTGGAATTATTTTTAACCCTGCATTAAATGCGTAAACGAATGGCATGAGCAAAGTAAAGAGTTCATTTTTTTGTCAGCATTGCGGATATGAAAGTGTAAAGTGGGTAGGGCAATGCCCATCCTGCAGCCAATGGAATACTTTTGTGGAAGAACTGTCACAAAAAGATAATTCGAAAAACAGTAACCCCTGGAAAGATTATACAGAAGAAAAAAGGGCAAGCAAAACAATTTCCCTGACTGAAATAAAAAGCAGTGAAGAAAAAAGAATACCCACTGCTGATGCAGAATTGAACCGTGTATTGGGAGGTGGCATTGTACCGGGAAGCCTGGTACTGGTGGCTGGAGAACCGGGCATTGGTAAATCAACCTTGTTTTTACAAAACGGGTTGTGGCTGAAAGATGTTTCTGTTCTTTATGTAAGTGGCGAAGAAAGTGAACAGCAAATAAAAATGCGTGCCGACCGCCTGCATTTAAAGAATGATAAATTTTACCTGCTTACAGAAACATCCACGCAAACTATTTTCCAGGAAATAAAAAAGCTGAGACCCCAACTGGTAATTGTTGATTCCATTCAAACCTTACACACTTCTTCTATTGATTCATCACCTGGCAGTGTATCGCAAATAAGGGAATGTGCTGCCGAGTTTCAGCGTTTTGCCAAGGAAACAAATACACCTGTTTTTTTGATAGGCCATATTACAAAGGATGGCACCATTGCAGGACCAAAAATTCTGGAACACATGGTGGATACGGTTTTGCAGTTTGAAGGTGACAGGCATTATGCATATCGTATTCTGCGCACACTGAAGAACCGGTTTGGAAGCACCGCAGAACTGGGCATTTATGAAATGACCGATGAAGGCATGCGGGGAGTGCTTAACCCCAGTGAAATATTGATTACCCAAAAAGAAGATCAACTGAGTGGTATTGCTATTGCTGCCACCATTGAAGGCATAAGGCCCTTATTAATAGAAGTACAGGCGTTGGTTACTCAATCTGTATATGGAACACCGCAACGTACTGTTAGCGGATTTGATCTGCGCCGTTTGCAATTATTACTTGCTGTATTGGAAAAACGGGGTGGCTTTCATTTTGGGATGAAGGATGTGTTTTTGAATATTGCCGGCGGCATAAAAGTGGAAGACCCTTCTATTGACCTTGCTGTTCTTTGCGCATTGCTTTCCTCGTATGAAGATGTATCGCTGCCGCAACATATTTGTTTTGCCGGCGAAGTGGGATTGAGCGGCGAGATAAGGGCTGTCAACCGTATTGACCAGCGGATCGCTGAAGCAGAGAAAATGGGTTTTGAAAAAATAATTGTTTCCAAATACAATCAAAAAGGATTGAGCAAACAGAAATTTAATATTGAAGTGGTACTGATGGGCAGGGTGGAGGAAGTGTATAAATATCTTTTTTAGATAACAGTGAAAAGAGAAGAGATAAAAGCTTCACCGGCCAAAGACATTCTTATCTTTTATCTTTTAGTCCGTGTATATGACCCGAATTAAAGAAATTAAAGACTCCGTACTTCATTTTTTGTTTCCGCATATCTGTACAGGCTGCGGTAATGATAAATTGAATGCAACGAGTATGCTGTGCATGCGATGCATCAATGCGATGCCGGAAACAACTTTTGAAATCCACCCCAATAACCCGGTGGAAAAAATATTCTGGGGAAGACTGCCGCTTGCCGGTGCCACCGCACAATTCTATTTTACCAAAGAATCACTGATGCAGCACCTGATGCATCAATTAAAGTACAAACGTAATAAGGACCTTGGGCTGCAATTGGGGGGCATGATGGGAGGACAAATGTTGAAATCGGGACGGTTCAAAGCAGATGGCTTAATTCCCCTGCCGCTCTTTCCTGCCAGGGAAAGAAAAAGGGGGTATAACCAGGCCACCATCTTATGCCAGGGCATGTCGGAAATTATGAATATTCCTGTTTGGGATAAAGTGATTATCCGCCCGGGGCATACAGAAACACAAACCAAAAAGGGCAGAATAGAAAGATGGAAGAATATGGAAGGCAAATTTATCCTGGCCAATCCGGATATGATCCGGAATAAACATGTGTTGCTGGTGGATGATGTGGTAACAACAGGCGCTACATTGGAAGCCTGTGGCAATGAATTACTACAGGCCGGCGATGTGACGTTGAGTGTGGCAGCGTTATGTGCGGCCTCCAGATAAGAGCGTCGCGGAAAAAGTTGAGAAGGAGGGATACAAGGTATACGTCTTTTCTATTTCTCTTTTTCTTACGAACGATGATTTTTTCTTATTGAAATACTTCCCCTATTTTTATACCAATGAAAATCCGCGGACTACTTTCCTTATCCTTACTGCTGCTTCTTTTTTCCTGTAAAAAAGATTCTTTTAATACATCTGCAAATGCCAGTGTGATTATTAACGCAGATACGCTGAAATTTGATACCGTATTTGTTACAGCAGGATCTACCTACCGAAAATTTGCCATCATCAATGATAATAACCAGAAACTGCGCCTTAGCTCCATTAAGCTGATGGGCGGCACTTCCTCTGTATATAAAATAAATGTAGACGGCATTTCCGGCACCCAATTTTCCAATCTGGAATTAAATGCCAATGACAGTCTTTTTGTATTTGCACAGGTGAATGTTAATCCCAGTGCTGCCAACCTGCCTTTTATACTCAGGGATAGTATAGAAATAAGTTATAACGGTAAAACAAGAAAAGTGCAGTTAGAAGCCTGGGGGCAAAGTGCCCATTTTTTCCGAAACAAAATTGTTACTGTCAATGAAACGTGGAATAATGACCTGCCTTATGTGATACTGGGATCGCTGGGTGTAAATGACAATACCACATTAACGATAAATAAAGGTTGCCGTATTTATGTACATGCTGATGCACCAATCGTTGTAAACGGGACATTGCTGGTAAATGGTTTAAAAGATACAGCTGATAGAGTTTATTTCAGAGGTGACAGATTGGATGATCCCTATAAAGATTATCCAGCAAGCTGGCCGGGTATTTATTTTCAGGCAGGTTCTAAAGACAATGTGCTGAACTATGCCATTATTAAAAATGCTTACCAGGCTATTGGCATACAGGAACCTTCACCAAATGCAAATCCTAAATTAACATTAAATGAATGTGTGATTGATAATGCTTACGATGCCGGTATTGTTTCACTCAACTCCAGTGTAAGGGCCAGAAATTGTTTGATCACCAATTGTGGTAAGAATCTGCTGCTGGTGCTTGGAGGCGATTACCTTTTTACACACTGCACGATAGTTACGTATGCCAATCGATTTATTGACCATAAAGATCCGGTGCTTACGGTTTCCAATTTTGCCAACAGCAGTGCGGCCAACCTGACTGCCACTTTCCGCAACTGTATTTTTTGGGGGGAAAACGGATTGGTGAATGATGAAGTGGTGGTGCTGAAAAATGGGAATACCGCTTTCAGTGTAAATTTTGATTATGCTTTATGGAAAGTGCAAACACCTCCTTCAAATACCACTACTAATCAGATCATCAATAACCAGGCCCCCCAGTTTGACAGTATCAGCACATCTTCCAATTATTATGATTTACGGTTAAAGGCCAGTTCTCCGGCTATTAATAAAGGGGCTAATACCGGGATTATCACTGACTTAGATGGTAAGCCAAGAGCTGTTGGCCTTCCGGATTTGGGTTGTTTTGAAAAGCAGTAATGACCGTTCTCCATCCGATCTCATAATGGCGTAACCTCAAACGCACCGCTCATAAATTCTGTACTCCTGATTAGGCTGAAGCAAACATTATATGCTTAGCTTTGTTATCATACTTGAAAAATAAAAACCATGAAGACATTATTTCTTACACTTATTTTAGCTGTTACTTTAAACGGCAGTTCTATTTATGATTTTAAAGTGTCTGGCCTGGATGGAAATGATATTAACTTCTCCCAATACAAGGGCCAGAAAATCATGATCGTTAATACTGCTTCCTTTTGTGGCAACACCCCACAGTATAAAGACCTGGAAGCCCTGTACCAAAAATATAAAGGCAAATTGGTGATAGTAGGTTTTCCGGCCAATAATTTTGGCACCCAAGAGCCCGGCACCAGTGGTGAAATAAAAGAATTCTGCACTAAAAATTATGGTGTTACTTTCCCCATGGCTGACAAAGTATCGGTGAAAGGTGATGATGTGGCACCCATTTATAAATATTTATCTGAGCAGGCTGCTGCCAAAGGATTTTCCGATCCGGTTAAATGGAATTTTGGCAAATTCCTTATTGATGAAAAGGGTGAGTTAATTGCTACCTTCTCCCCAAAGACACAACCGATGAGTGATGAAATATTGAAGTGGTTGAATTAGGATATTTTTAATTTTAAGACTTAATAAGATTGAGAACAAAAGTGATACTGATAGTTCAGTGTCACTTTTGTTGCTTTATAAAGAATCAGCTATTCCTTTTGCAGGAAAAGTTGTTATACTTTCATAATAATTCCTCAGCGAATTTTTTCTTGCTGTAATATTATAAAGCTTTCCTATTATAAAGGGATGGCCTGTACAATTGTCATTATACTCTATCTCAATTACCTTTTTAATCAATTGCTTGTTTTTAAATGAAACTACCGTTTCAAACATATTCCTTTCCCTTATATAGACAAAACAGCAACAGGGAGCAGAAGTTTGTCTAACAAACTTGGCCAGTATTAATATTGCAGTACTTGTATCCCGGTATTTTAGTTTTGAGGAACCGCCCAGAAATACACCATTAAATGATGAACAGAGTATTACAATCGTTATAATTATTACAGAAATGCAAATTCGCATAATTAAAGTTAAAAAATATTTGTTCAATTGTTAGAGAATGGGAGATTTGCAAGTAATGCAATTTTCCGAGATCATAGGCCAACTGCACGTAAAACAGCAACTGGCAGAACTGGTGCAGTATAACCGGCTAAGCCATGCCCTATTGTTTTTAGGGAAGGAAGGAAGCGGTTCTCTGTCGCTGGCCCTGGCCTTTGCACAATATGTTGTGTGTGAAAAAGTGAACAGAAAGCAGTTGGCAGTTGGCAGTCATCAGTTAGGGCCGTCGTTGTTTGGAGAACCTGGACCTGAAAAACTGCCAACTCAGTATGATAGCTGCGGAGTATGCGCTGCCTGTATAAAAGCTGCTCAGCTCATTCACCCTGATATACATTTCTCCTACCCCACTGTAACAAAGAAAGTGGGTGAGAAACCCATTGCCACTGATTTTATAACGGAATGGCGGGAGTTTGTAAAGCTGAGCCCTTATGCCAATCTGTACGACTGGATAGAACATATAAAGGAGAAGGAAAACAGCCAGGGCAAGATCACGGCAGAGGAGTGCAATGACATTATCCGCAAGCTGAGCCTGAAGAGTTTTGAAAGTGAATACAAAATTCTCATTATGTGGATGCCGGAGATGCTGGGTACCGAGGGTAATAAGTTATTAAAAGTAATTGAGGAACCGCCTCCCAATACTCTCTTCATATTGGTAACAGAAAATGAAGCACAGGTATTACAAACTATTGTAAGCCGTTGCCAACTGATAAAGATACCTGCCCTGGAAACAGCTGACATTGAAGAAGCGCTTATCAATCGCAATAAAACAGAACCTGCTATTGCCCGCCAGGTGGCGAGTGTAAGTGAGGGCAACTATCATGAAGCCCTGCAATTGGTACAGCATGCTGAAGAAGACTGGCAGGGCCTGCTGCGGGAATGGTTGAATGCCATTTTAAAGACAGGTCCCGTGGCCCAAACCAAATGGGTGGAAGAAATAAGCCGGCTGGGCCGGGAAAAGCAAAAACAGTTTCTGCGGTATTTTAATCATTTGCTGGAACAGGCGGTGCATTTGAGAGTGGCGACTGGATCAGGTCAGACGGAGAATGCTGCTTTGCCCGGTCAGACGGAGAATGTTGCTTTGCCCGGTCAGACGGAGAATGTTGCTTTGCCCGGTCAGACGGAGAATGTTGCTTTGCCCGGTCAGACGGAGAATGTTGCTTTGCCCGGTCAGACGGAGACCGTCAGACCGGAGCGGGATTTTGCGGAAAGACTGAATAAAATTGCCGGAATAGAACAACAACAGGCCATTATTGAGGAACTTGACCGGGCCAGCTACTATATTGAAAGGAATGCCAACGGTAAAATGCTTTTTCATGCCCTTACCATTAAGCTATACCACATTATTCAGGATAAGATTGTATTTTTGATGGATTGAGGATGGTGAGTAGTGAATAGTGATTAGTGAATGGGATACAGATAGTGGTGGATTTCTATAATGCTTCGTTTGTTTTTTTAAAATATAATTCTCTCATAAACAACGGTTTGGGCTGTTTTGCCCAGTAGAATTACCGAACGTTGAAGAGTGCGACGCAACGGAAGCCCAATAGAATTACTACAGCCTGTCTCCAAAATAATTTTTGCCAGTAACAACGGCTGATTATCACCCTCAGTTATTAGTTTTTATCTACTTAATTATTATCTGGCAATGAGTTGTACCAGTTGCAGTACCGCTACCGGCGGTAAACCAGGCGGATGTAAGAGTAACGGAGGATGCAGTACCGGCGGATGTAACCGTATGAATACGCATGACTGGCTGCGCAACCTGCCCATTGCCGATATGGAAAGCGCCTGCAAGGCGATTGAAGTGAGCTTTAACCAGGGCACCCGCAAAGATTTTTTCCGCAACCCTACTTTACAACCTTTTGAAAAAGGTGAGTTGATAGCTGTAGAAGGCGTGAGCGGATTTGATGTAGGCCAGGTATCGCTGACTGGGGAGATTGTACGCCTGCAAATGAAGAAAAGAGGCGTGAAAGAAGACAATCCTGAAATGAAAAAAGTATTACGGATCGCCACCGACCGTGATATTGATATACTGAAACAAAATAAAGCCAGGGAACCAGAAGCTGTGATCCGCAGCAGGGCCATAGCCAGGCAACTGAAACTGGATATGAAAATAAGCCAGGTGGAAATGCAGGCGGATGGACGAAAAGCCACTTTCTTTTATATTGCTGATGGCCGGGTGGATTTCAGGGAATTGATAAAAGTATATGCATCAGAATTTAAAGTGAAAGTGGAAATGCGCCAGATTGGTGCCAGGCAGGAAGCCGGAAAAGTGGGTGGCATTGGCAGTTGCGGAAGAGAGCTTTGCTGCAGCACCTGGCTCACGGATTTTTCTTCAGTGAATACAACTGCTGCCCGTTATCAAAATTTATCTATCAATCAAACAAAACTGAGCGGTCAGTGTGGCCGTTTGAAATGCTGTTTGAATTATGAACTGGATACGTATTTGGATGCGTTGCAACATTTCCCCGATAATTGCGATGTACTGCAGGTGGCAAAGGGCAATGCATTCCTGATTAAAAAAGATATTTTTAAGAACCTGATGTGGTACACTTTACCAGAAAGCAATAAGCAGTACCCATTATCATTGGAAAGGGTAAAAAAAATAAAGACATTAAACCAGGAGGGTATCCGTCCTGACGAACTGGAACCGGTGGAAGTGGTTTCCAGCAAACCGAAAGAGGAAGAACCGGAGTTTGTAGAACTGGTGGGGCAGATCAGTTTGAAGAGTCTTGATAAAGCGGCTGATAAAAAAAGAAGGCAAAATCAATCCTCAGGATCAGGTGGACAGGGCAATCAACAGAGAGGTCAACGGCCACAGCAAAGACAACAAGGCGGCAATCAACAAGGACAAGGCGGTCAGTCTTCAGGATCTGGTGGCCAACAAAATAAACAACGTAACCAGCGGGGTGGGCAATCCAGTGGACAAGGAGGCGGACAGCAACGTCAGCAGGGACAAGGCGGGCAATCCGCAGGATCAAGTGGTGAACAACGGCCGAATAATAATCCTAATAGAAATCAGCGGAATCAACAACGGCCGAATAATCCTAATAGAAACCAGGGTAATCAATCTGGTGGACAACGGCCTAATAATCCAAATCAAGAAAAGGACAAGTAAGGTTAGCCACGAATTGCGCAAATGACACGAAAAAAGACAATTAAAAAAAATGATAGTGTGCGGCGATACAGACCTGCAATTCGTGATATTCGTGTAATTTGTGTCTTAAAAATCCACTCCGATCGCCCTGTAAACAGCATCCTGAATTTTTCCTCTAATCAATAACTGTGATAACTTACTGTTATTCCTGGTGGGGTATACCCGGTTTGATAAAAAGATATATATCACCTCATTGGCCGGGTCTACCCACACACAAGTACCGGTGAAACCTGTGTGGCCGAATGTTTCCGGCGAAGCTAATAATGAGGGATAGGGTTCTTTTCTTGTGACATTATCTTTTTCCGGCTTATCGAAACCCAATCCCCGTCGGCTAATGGTACTGTTATACGCTGTAAATAATTTTATTGTTTCAGGTTTCAAATAGCGTTCCCCATTTATTTCTCCTCTGTTCAGCAGCATTTGATAAAGCAGCGACAGATCATAAGCATTGGAAAATAAGCCCGCATGGCCGGCCACTCCCCCGAACATAGAAGCGCCTTCATCATGCACATCACCCCTGGTGGTTTGCTGCCTGAAATGTTTTTCCGTTTCAGTAGGCACGAGGCATTCTAACTGAAAACGGTTGCGGGGTTTGAATCCCGTGGAATACATGCCTATTTTATTATAAAATGTTTGTTGTGTGTATTGATCCAATGATAACCCGGAGATGGTTTCTACAATTTTTCCAAGAAAAATAAAATCATTGTCGCTGTATACATATTTATTCTTTACCCCCAGCGGGCTTTTCAATATCCGTTTGAACATGGTGTCTGCCCAGTCGTTACGCATATACATATTTTCGGCCACCCGTACCCCATATTCTTTTTGCGGCTTAGTGGTATAAATAGCAGGATTGGGGATACCTGTATTAGTATCAATAGTTTCTTTATAAAAAACAATAAATGGAGTAAGCCCTGCCTGGTGCAAAAGAAGATCTTTTATCAGTATGCCGGCTTTATTGCTTCCTCTGGCCCAGGGAAGATAATCACCAATGGTTTTATTCAGGTCGAGCAGGCCTTCTTCATACAGTTTCATTACTGCTATGGTGGTGGCAGAAATTTTAGTAACAGAGGCCAGGTCGAATATACTTTCAGCACTCATGGGTGGTGAAAGGCCATATTCATAATTACCAAAAGCTTTATGATAAATGATCTCGCCTTTATGCGCAGCCAGTATTACACAACCCGGGAATGCTTTTTGTGCAATCCCATCGAGAGCAATGGAATCAATCACTGCCAGGTTTTTTTTTATTTCTTCTTTGGTGGGTTTTGGCATAGCATACACAATGCCGGCGCCATATTTAAAATTACAAACAGATACCGGCAGCCGGCCCTGTGATTTAAATTTTCCCTGCAGAAAATCAGCCGCCGCCTGTTGGGTAATGGCATCATCCTGGTAGCAGGCTACCAGTGTCCATGCATCACAAAAATTTTTATTGGCCAATACATTGCCAAAGCTGAGGGTGATGGTCCGGATAAAATTCAATTGCCGGTATAATTTCAGGGCTATGGAACTAAAGCCAAAATTGTCCATCGGTTTGTTGGCATAATTATGCATCCCAACTATTATTGCATCGTACTTACCGGTTTTCTTTACTTCCTTCAGTATTTCATCGGCCTTTTCCTGCCCGTCTTTATACGAAAAAAGAAAAATATCGGCATCGTAATCTTTTTTCATACGTTTTGAAAAATCGTTATCGCCTGTGAGCCCGATTCCCACGTAAGCAAATTTTCCCGTATGCCCGGCTATTTTATATTTATTACCTGTCAATGGTATTTCTGCATATTCGGTACTTGATGCGGTATAGCGGGCTTCGGTGAGTAAAGTAATACTATGTTGCGCCACTTCGTATCGGATAGCATCGGTCTTTGCATTCAGATCGGCCAGCAGATTGTTGGTATTAATAATCTGTGCCTGTGTAAGTCCCAGATTATATTTTGCGGTTAATACTTTTCTCAGTTTAGCATTAATATCTTCCCAGCTCAGTCTTTTGTCTGTGATTGCTTTTTTTACCGCCTCAATTGATTCAGGCACACTGGCAGGCAGGCAAAGCATATCATTACCGGCAATTAATGCTTCTACTGAAATAGTACCATCAGGAAAATATTTTGCCACCCCTTTCATTTCCAGCGCATCGGTGAAAGTGAGACCGTTGTAGTGCAAACTGTTCCGTAATAAATCAGTGACATTGTTTTTTGAAATAGAAGTGGCCCTGTTAGTTGTATTATCAATGGCCGGGATATAGAGGTGTGCAATCATTACACTACCGATACCGGCATCGAATACCGCTTTGAACGGAACCAGTTCCATTGAATCCAGTTGTGCCATATTCTTGTTTATCACCGGCAGATCAAAATGTGAATCCACGTCCACATCTCCATGCCCGGGAAAATGTTTGGCACAGGCCATAATTCCTGCATCCTGCATCCCTTTCATAATGGCCACCCCAAATTGTGCTACTTTTTGTTTGTCTTCGCCAAATGAGCGGTAACCGATAACGGGGTTATTGGGATTGTTGTTAATATCAACTACAGGTGCATAGTTCACCTGTATGCCCAGTCGCTTGCATTGCTCACCTATGGCCAGCCCCATCCTGTATACCAGGTTTTCGTCATTGATTGAACCGACAGTAAGCTGGAAAGGGAATTTATTTACGCTGTCGAGCCGCATGCCAACGCCCCATTCACCGTCGATGGTTACCATCAGTGGTGTTTTTGCAATACTTTGATAAAAATTGGTAAGATCGGCCTGACGAAGCGGTCCGCCCTGAAAAAAGCACAAGCCACCCACATTGTATTTCACGATATCCTCCGTTACTTTGGCCACATGATCGGCCCCCAAATTGGAATGGGCCCTGATAACCATAAGCTGGGCGATCTTTTCATCATTGCTGAAGCTATTGAACACACTGTCCACCCATTGATTCTTGTCCAGTTTGCTTTTGTACTGAGCTGAAGATGTGAACGGTGCTAATAACAATATCCAAAAAATCGCTTTTGGTAGTCTCATGCTATGGTAAATTGAAGCGTTATAAAAGAATATTAAAAATAAACCTTTTATGCCAAAGGTTTCGCCAACAGCAGCTTAAAAAGCATTTCGCTATTTTTGCAGGCTAAACCGGATTCTGTGCCAGATAAGATTACTCTTTTACCAGATAATATTGCCAACCAGATTGCAGCCGGAGAAGTAATTCAGCGGCCGGCCAGTGCCGTAAAGGAATTGCTGGAAAATGCAGTGGATGCCGGCGCTACTGAAATTAAACTCCTTATTAATGATGCCGGCAAATCCCTGGTACAGGTGATAGATAATGGCAGCGGTATGAGCGAAACCGATGCCCGTATGAGTTTTGAACGCCATGCCACTTCCAAGATAAAAACTATTGAAGATCTTTTTCATATCCGCACCATGGGCTTCCGGGGAGAGGCCCTTGCTTCTATTGCGGCAGTGGCGCAGGTGGAACTGAAAACAAAAAGAGATGAAGATGAAACCGGTGTTTATATAGAAGTGGATAACAGCACCGTTCGGCTGCAGGAACCTATTGCTGCTCCGCCAGGTACCAGCATCGCCATGAAGAATTTATTCTTTAATGTACCGGCCCGGAGAAATTTTTTAAAAAGCAATGCGGCAGAAATGCGGCATATCGTGGATGAGTTTACCAGGGTGGCCATGTCATTTCCTGAGATTCTTTTTACGATGACTGCTAACAATCAACAGTTGTTTCACCTGGAAGCAGGAAGCCTGAAGCAACGGATCGTTCAACTGCTGGGCAATAATTACAATGCCAAGCTGGTGTCAGTAAAGGAAGATACTGACTACATGAACATCTATGGCTTTGTGGGCAAACCTGAAACAGCCAAAAAGACAAGGGGTGATCAGTATTTTTTTGTGAACAACCGGTTTATCAAAAGCCCTTATCTCAACCATGCTGTAATGAATGCCTACCAGGAAATGATCCCTTCGGATAGTTTCCCCCTGTATGTATTGTTTATTGACCTTGACCCCACAGTGGTGGATGTAAACGTGCATCCCACCAAACAGGAAATAAAATTTGAGGATGAAAAGATCATCTATGCATTTGTACAGGCAGCAGTAAAACATGCCCTGGCACAATTCAGTGTTACCCCCACATTAGATTTTGAATTGGATTCTTCCATCCAACAACTGTCTTCCATACAGCAACCTTTTACGGAAGAAAAAAAATCAGCAGCAGCTTCCGGTTCTATTTTCAAAGGATTTACACAAAAACACCAGGCACATTTTATTGAGAAGAGCGACCGGAATGAATTGAAACACTGGAGGGATTTTTACGGGCCCGGAGATCAGAAACCGGAAGCCGAAGACCGGAAGCCGGAAGGAACCAGTCAAAACACAGATGCTGCTCATATCCCGAACCTCATATCTCAGGCTTTTGCTAATCTTGAACTGACCCAACTGCTGAATACTTACATAACGATTTCTTCAGGTAATGGATTCCTGCTCATTCATCAGCAGGCGGCACATGAAAGAGTGGTATATGAACAATTGAAAGCGGCCAGTAAAGATAAACCGGTGGCGGCTCAACGAAGTATGTTTCCTGCCACTTTGGAATTAGCCCCGGCAGATACAGCTATTCTCCAGGAGATTATGACCGATTTGCAGCAATTAGGTTATTTGATTGAACCTTTTGGCAAAAATACGTTTGTGATACAGGGCACACCGGCCGATGTGGAATCAGGCAATGAAAAGCATGTCATTGATATTTTACTTGAACAATTCAAACACTTCAGCAACGAAGTAAAATTTTCTAAAAGAGAAAAACTGATCCGCTCATTAGCCAGGCAGCAATCGATTAAAACTGGTGTACGATTAACGGAACGGGAAATGCGGCAACTGGTGAATGATTTATTTGCCTGTGAGCAATCGAATGCAACTCCGGATGGTACTCCCACTTATCTGGAGTTTAAGCAGGAGCAGCTGGAGAATATGTTTGGCAGAGGGTAATAATTACCGGGTAACTGCTGCCCGGCATTTTTTGGCCATGAATACCCACAAATTGTCACGAATTAATATAATTTGAGAAAAACAAGTCCTTTTGGCTGGTCTTTATTTATCCGCCATTACAAATAAATCCAGGCTGTCTTCCAATGCCTCCCCAAGTAAAAAATCTTCTTTGTAAATACTGTTGACCCTGTCTTCATTTTTCCTGTACACCATCATCTTGTTTAACTGGTTGAAAATATTGTAGGGTATTTTTAATACTGCCTTTGGCAATCTTTGTTCCAGCTTCAATAAATCCCAGCGAAGAACCTTTTCCACCTCTGCTTTATGTTCAATAAGGTATTCTTTCAAATTGGATGAAGCATTTACACCGTATACCTCCGTTGATGAAAAAAGTGGTGTGATCTTTCCGGCAAGTTCAGCTGCTTCATACTCCCGCACATGCCAGGGGTTCCTGGTAAAGGAGGCTTTTTTGTTGGGAGTGGAAAGCAGCAGCTTTCCTCCCTTTTTTAATACCCGGTGTATTTCGTGAAGAAAGAAAGTATCGTTCTTTATATGTTCAATAACCTGGAAGGAAATAATAAAATCAAAAATATTACTTGGAATATTTTTCAATAATGGAGCTTTCATTTTAAAAAAATCAGCCTTATCCGATTGCCACGCCGACGAGTTGATATCTGCTTTATCAACTCCAACATAATGATCCACTTTGTCTTTTAAAAGATCATACCCATATCCTTCCCCGCATCCTATTTCCATTACGGTGCCGCAAATCCGGCTGGCTGCATAATTATAAGCAAAAAGATGCCGCTGGATTAAATAGTTATCGAAATGATTTTTCTCAGATACTCTTTCTGCTGTGTATGTTCCAATCATAAATCTGATTTTTAATTAAACTGTTATGTGACATGACCAGGGCTATTCTGTTTACCTGCTGCTGACGTTGTCGTATTTTCCAAATAGTGGATATACCTGTTCAGTAAATTATCCTTTCTTCGATACAACAGGATAAAATTATTTACAAGCAGCAGTTATTGTTGTAGAACTCCCTTAATTTTTTTTGTAGAAATTTCTCTACCCGCAATCGGGTTTTATAAAAAAGAGACCGATGGTTAAATATATTCAACACCAGGAATCCTGTTATCGTCATTAAATCCATTTAAGGAGGCTGATAAACTACTTTACAGGTTTTGAAAGATTATTTCTTTTCTTTCTTCCACAATTCATAGCGGATAAAAAACTGTAAGGAATTGTTTCTTTCCTGCTGCTGTGTGCCTCCTGGCAGTGTGAATTGTATATAAGGCTGTAAACTGAAAGAATACCTGGCACCAAAAGAAAACCGTTTCCATTGATATTGTGTTTCTATGACTGCCTGCAGGTACGATTTTTTAAACTCAGTGGCCGTATCCCCTTTTTCCCGCCCAACAATTTTGCTTTGTACTGAATCCTGCTGGAGAATATTATTGCGTATAATATTTTGTTTTTCTGAAACGGCGCTGCTGAATTTATTCCACTGTATACCTGCACCTACAGCCCAACCTGGCCGGATGAAGTAGTTGAACGTAACAGGTAATTGATGGTAATAGGTTTTTTTAAGACTGCTGGAAGTTATTGTTGAAAACCTCGGATTAGCCCCTGTATCATTTACAATTGTTTGCCGGTATGTAAAATCCTTTGTGTACTGGGGTGCCCCATAGCGGAATTCTGATTGCAAAAACCATTTCTGGGGTTTCATAAGCCGGATATATAAAGAGGGGATATAATCAGCCAATGTTCCTTTTCGCCCTTGTGCATTGTATGGGTTCCATTTTTGCCCTGCCAATGGTAATTGTTGCTGCAATCCTATACCTGCACTGAATACCAGCTTTTGTTTATCCGTGCTGTCTGCTTTTGACTTCTTTACGGTTTCTTTAGCCAACGATTTTATTTTTTTTACTGCGGTATCAGTTTTTGAAAGTTGAATCGAATCGGGATGGTCTTCAACTTTTGCAACGCCCTTCATAACAATAGTATCCGCTTTCGCCTTCGGCATTCCCTTTTCCACTGACCCGCTTTCTGTTTTGACTTTTCTTTCTCTAACTTCCTTTCCTGCTTCCTGTGGTATTGTTGGTACCATTTTTTTACGCTTTACCCCATCGGCCTTTTTTGTTATTTTCTTTATTTTCTTATTACCAGTCACTATTCGTATTTCTTTGGAGGCCGACACCATCCCCTTTTCAGCTATAACCGTATCAATTGGTTTATTAGCGATGGAAGTATCTGCCTGTACAAGCTTACCTGTTTGTAAACTGCTGTCGTAGGGCTTATCATTTTTTTGATTCACACCCGATACCAACGTGTCTTTCAGGATAAATGCTGTTTCATTTTGGCTTCTGGTATTTTTCGGTGTAGTGATACCTGTTCTATCCACGTTTGGGTTAAACCATTTTTCCGGGCGAACCATCCACCATAGCACAGCCAGCAATAAAAGCCCGGGCAGGCCCCAGCCTGCACAGCCGCGCAACCAAAAAGGCAGTATGGGCTTGTCATCATCCTCATCCAGCCGGCGCTTCATATCATCCCATGCCATATTCTCATCTGGCAGGGGAAGTTCATTCCATTGCTTTGCTATTTGTTCTTCGTATGGCAGGCGTTCACTCATTTATCAATCTGTCCATTTATCATTTTTTGTAATTTTTTTCTTGCTTCGCTTAAATGCCATTTACTGGTACCCTCGCTGGTACCTGTAATGGTTCCTATTTCTGCATGGCTGTACCCTTCTATCACATACAGGTTGAATACGGCCTGGGTAGCAGGTGGCAACTGGCGCACATGGTGTAAAATTTCGCGGGCCGACATGTTTTCAATGACGGCAGGCGGCACATGTACATTGCCCGCCTGCTCCAGTTCACCAACCCCGGATAAGCTTTGTTTTGCTTTAATAAGGTCAAGACAACTGTTTATTATTATAGTACGGATCCAGGTAGATAAGGAAGCTTTAGCCGCATCAAAGCGGTTGATATTCTTATACACTTTATAAAAACCGGTATTCAGCACCTCTAATGCATCTGTTTCATTTTTTGTATAGCGCAGGCAAAGGTTCATCATGGCCCTGTAGTAGCTGCGGTATAGCAGCTCCTGGGCTTTCCGGTCATCTCTTTTACAACCTTCCAGTATCTTTTCTATGTTTTGCTCATCTCCGGTCAAACATTTCTCTCCGTCTTGTTAATAGCAGCTAAACTACTTTTCTAAAAGATCATTCAGCTGTTTTTCCTGTTAATATCTTCTTACCCTGAACGACCCGTTTACCGTATGCACAGGGCTTGTATTTAAAGAATCCCTGAAACTGCCTGAAAAGTTTCCTTCATAAAAACCACCAGACACGGAGGGGAAGTTCGTTAAAACAACATTTGATGGTGAAATGATGACCCCTGACCCAACGTTTTGAACACTGATTCCTGTAAGCGGATAAGTACCCGGTGCAGCAGTAGTGCTGCTGAAACTAAAATTAATATTTTTATTATTTGAAAACTGATAGCCCATTATACTGGTTTGGTATAAAGACGTACCCTGCTGGTAGGTGAACCCCATTAATGAATCTGGTACAGCAGCAGAGGTGATGCTGTAGTTAGTTCCATCCAATGTGTAATTGATATATTGTGCTGCCGATGTGCCGCATGCCGTTATATTACCTGCATCGGTAATGGGAGTTGTAATAATTATACCGTTGACGGTGGCCTGCTGCTGCGCTGTATTGTCCACAGCAGTGATATCACAGGTAGAAGGCGCCCCGGCGCAGCGGATGATTGCCAGCGAAAAGTCGCCGCTGTTGTTGGTGCTTACATAGCGGGGCCAGCCATCATAGCTGATGATAGCAACACCATTGCTTACTGCTGCACCGCTGCAATTCAACACCCTGCCTTTTATGGTGAGCAAGGAAGATACTGATGCAGTAACAGTAATGGTGCCCATATCCGTATTTTGTGTAAATGGTCCGATATTTTGCGAATAGATTGAATTACCGCAATCATTCATCACTTCCAGCAGCAGGGTTTCATTAGAAGGCACTAATCCGCTTACTTTGCCTAATGAATCTGTGTATCCGGCAGAACTTGACCACCATCCGCCACCGGGCCGGGTGAGTTGCACGAGGGCATGTACGAATGGTATGCCTTTTGAATCTTTTAATGTGAGGGAGAGATTTATACCCGGAAAGCCCGCATCGCAGTTCCAGAAAGAAAAATGTTTAACATCACCCACATAATTATTGCCGGCTTTTGTTGCGGTACCTTCTTCTTTCCAGATGCCGGTTTGTTCATCCACATACCATAATGCAACCGAAGGAGGAGCAGATGATAAAATTGAAGACGGGATAGGTGATGTGAGGGTGGCTGTTTTACCAGTTGCGATCTGCAATTTTTCGCCTGTGGCTGATTCCAATTCCACAGCCAGCATGCCGTAAGATGCCAGCGTAACCCTTTTACCGTCCTTGTCATCAGCCATAAATGAACCGGGAACTGTTTGCCCAATATCAATGCTGGTGGGATTGATATATGCAGCATACACATTAATGGTGCCGCTATAGCTGCTGTTGCCCGCAGCTTTTACCACTCCATTGGCAGGTAAAGAAATTTTTGCACCATTGCTCAGTGTCGCTTCTCCGCCTGAGGACGAACTTACTGTTCCAATGACTGTTTTCTTTATTAATTTAATAACAACATGGTTGGCACCGGTTGTAGCCTGGAAGGTCCGGTAGGATTTAAAATAACCGGTCTTTTCAGCCGTTACCAGGGAAGCATTTTTATCCAAAGAAGCTTTTACAATTCTAAAATAACCACGGGCATCTGTAGTGACAGTCGTTCCTGCCACTTTTACAACCACACCATTGGCGGGCTGGCTATTTTCATCCAACACCCGGCCCTGGATGGTTGCTTTGACAGGTGCAGGTGTATTACCGCCGGGGTTTGTATCTCCGGGAAAACTCAGTTCCCTTTGGCAATTAAACGCAAAAACAGAGATAACGACTGTTAAAACAGGATAGATAAACCTTTTCATAAAAACTTATTTCAGTCATATACTGCTGAAATGAGAGAAAGGTTGGGTAGGGCCATAAATCCCGATGCGGGGCTTTGGTTTTCATATTCTTTATAATGGACTAACGGAGGATATATAAAGACCTGTAAAAAACCATACCTGTCTTAATAAGCGGAACGGATTCCCCGGATAAATTTTTCTATAGCTCTCCGGACTTCGGTTGCGCTGGCCTGGTGGTTATTTACAATGGTGGAGAAAATGAGCAATTTCCCTTTTTTAGTATTGAGAAACCCGCTGAATGCCACTACACCGGAGAGTGTTCCGGTTTTGCCATAGATATAACCGCTGTCTGTTTTGTAGTAACTGCTGATAGTACCTTCACCACCGGTGGGCAGTATCACTTTTAGCCGCTCCATCCCAAATTCATTTTTCATTTTATTTAAGATGAAAACTAAATCCTGCGGGGTAAACAAATTATAGCGACTGAGGCCTGAGCCATCCACCCAGCGGGGTTTTTGGGGAAGGTCTTTGAAATCTGTTTTTAAAATAGTATCAATGATCTTTTCGTCATTCATTATGCCCAGCCTTTCATTGCTTACCATTAACAAGGATTGCTCTGCAAAAAAATTATCGCTGCGGTGCATCATGGGTTTGAGGAGGGAGTCGGTGGGTTGGGAGTGGATTCGTTTTAAATTATTTACTAACCCATGGCTCCAGTTTAAAACCTGGGTCGGCGAAATCAATGTTACTTCTTTATTAATCGTATCTCTAAGCAATTCTATTGATGATTGTACACCATTCGTAACAAAAGGGATGAATTCTTCCTTTTTCTTTTCCTTCCCTTCTTTTAATAAATAGACATTGCTTCCCAACTCCCTTGTAACGCTAAATTTCTTACCTCCACCGTTTGCGCTAAAATTAACCTGCCAGTTAATTTCCGGGATAGAATAAATAAAGGGCGGCTTAGTAGTGTCGTCTATTTCCTGTATCCAATTAATGACATTGCCATAAATTGGCAGTGGACTTCGCTCGGTCATATAACTTTCGTTATAATCATTCCATGACCAGCCAGAGCCCAGCCCCTCTTCATTCCAATTAATATCTGTTATAAATATTTTTTTTTTGCTTTTTTTTAAAAATTCAATTAAAGGGCTGGTAATAAAATCAGGATGTAATAAGGTGGGATCTCCAGCAGGGGTAATTACAACTGCTGTATCATTTTCGAATATTAGTGCGCCGGTTAAACTATCCCCCAAATATTTCATCGCAGCATAACAAGCAGGAATTTTTATATTACTGGCCGGCACAAAATATTTATCGCCCTGATAATTGAACCAATATTTATTACTGGCCGGTTCAAAAATGCTGATGCCGATATGGGCGGTTTGCAACGCAGGTGTATCCAGTACATCAGCTTTGGCAGATTTAGCTATCTTCTTTTGTATAGAACATGCTGATAAAATTAATAATGAAGAATTAATAATTAATAATTGCCTTAAAACAGTCAGTCTTTTTTTCATTCTTAATTACTAATTAAAATACATTACCCTTTTCTCCTTCACACTTTCCAATGCGGCTTCAATGATACGCATATTCCGTATACCGTCTGTGGCCGGCACGGGGTTTGGCCCCAGGCCCGTCAGTGCTTTATATAAATCATCATAGTAGCCCATATAGTTACCGGGTGATGATGTTGTTTCACTCCGCATCAGGGATTCGTTTATCGCTGTATGCAATATCCCGTCAGGTGAAGAAGGACCCGGACACCATGTTTGCTGTGAAGGCTTTACTCCTGCCAGCAATTGCTGCTCCTGCATATCTGAACGCTGCTGCAAAAAACTTCCTTTCATACCATGCAATATGTATGCATACGTTGATTCACGGGCTATACAGGTAGCTTTTAACCGCACCCTTAATTTTTCATAATAAAAAAGCAATTCAAAATAATCCGGTACGGCCACATCGTCCCGCATTTTCCATATATCGGCAAACAGGGCTTTTGGAAAACCGAATAATTGTATGACCTGGTCCACGAGATGCGGTGACAGATCATATAATATACCGGCACCTGGCATATCCCCTTCTTTATGCTGCTTACCGCTAAAGGAAGGGCGGTAGCGGTCAAACCGAATCTCCACCTCCCGCAATTCACCCAGCCATCCTTTTTGCAACACTTCCTTTACCGCATGATAATCGCCATCGTAACGGCGGTTTTGGTATACACTAATGAACAGGTTATTCTTTTCGGCCAGTGCTGTTATCTCTTCTGCTTCCTGTACCGTAATGGTAAATGGTTTTTCTATCACTAAATGTTTACCAGACTGTAATACCTTTTTGGCCTGTTCATAATGCAAATGCGTGGGGGTGTTTACCACAATCAATTGCAATGCACTATCAGCGCATAATTCTTCAACGGAGCGGTACAGCTTTGCATTGGGATATCTTTCTGCTGAATCATTATTATGTCTTTCCACAATAGCTGATAATTCATACCCCGGATGTGCGTCAATAAATGGCGCATGAAATAATTTGCCGCTCATGCCGAATGAGCAGATGCCGGTAGAAACCCCCATAAATAGTGTTTTAATTGTAAAGTCGTTACACCCCTAAAGGGGAGATTTGAAATTTTCCTTTATGTAAGATTCTTCGTTAAAAGCCTCTCCCTCATTCCCAAATTTTCACATCGCCTCATTTACACATTATCCTCTCTCCTGTGCCCTTAACCATCTTTCCGGTATCTCATTACTGCTGGCGAGCAGGTAATCTTTATAACTGCAGGCAATGAATTTTTTATCCGGTAACTGCATCCACCAGCGACCGGTTTTTTTGCTTTGCAGAAAAGTGGTTTCCACTTGTGCAAAAGCCATGTAATATTCATTGAAAGAATCCCTCTCATCCAATGCCGCTTCTTTTTTGCCACGGCTGCGCCCATCCATTACATACCAAAGCATGTGGGCAATTTGTTTGGCGGTCAGTTCATCCCTGTCATGCCGGGGATCATATCCGTAAATACCAATGCTATTTACATTAGGACTCATACCTGCATAGCGCAGCAGCACACAGGCTTCTTCACCATTCAGCCCGTTGGGCGATAGTGTGCCGGCAGGTGCATACGCACTGGCGATGGCGGTAATATCGAAACTGAACAGGTTGCTGTTGCGGATCACCGGTTCCATTTCATCAATAGTTTCTTTTACACTGCCCACCCGGTAACAATCGAACCGGAGTTTGTCCATTGTTTCCAGCATCCGCGGATGAACATAATAACTCTGGAAACCGATATGATTATAATGACGTATAAAATTGGGTTCGCCGGTGAGCATTTCCATCAGGAAGTTTTCGTGGCGAAAAGGAGATTCCAGGTTCAGGTCTATCAATGCATCTACACAACTGGCTTCTATCAGTTTTTTATTTTCCGAATATGCACTGTATTGTGAAAGGGTGAGATCATGCGAGCCGCCGAGAATAATAACGGTTTTACCATCATTCATCAGTTCCTGCACCACGGTCTTTAAGGCTGCATACGAATCGGTATACAGGGAGCCGGTGCTGATATTTCCTACATCGGCGACTTTAATATCGGTATGCCAGTAGAATAAAGAATAAAAATGCCGGCGTATGATATCGGGCGCCTCGCTTTGTCCATGTATCAACCCGCTGCCTCTTTGTTCCCCGCAACCTACCAGTACGATCTGTGCTTCATCCAGATATGGAAATTCATCCTGGTACACGTCCACAATTTTTCCCAGTTGTCCATCTTTGTATCCCTCATCGTGAGAGATCGCAGCCAGGTTTACCGGAGTTAGAAAATCAGCAATATTGAGGTGGTCTGCCATGAAAGGTGTGATTTAATTTACAAACCTACTGGTTTACCGGCAAAAATAAGCCAGGCAACCAGGGCAAACGCATTATAAAAAACCTGCCTTCGGCAGAAATACAATTTAACCGCAGAGGCGCAGAAAATACAAATTGACACTGAAACACAAAGAATACAATTTAGTAGTTTCAAAAAGTAAAAAATGCTGTGCCTCTGTGGCAAAAAATTCATTTTAACCTGTCTTTGCATCGGTTTATCTTTGTACACTTATGGTACAACTGTTGAAGCAAATAGAAGAGCACAAAAATGAGATAAATGCATTTTCGACCACTGACGAAAAAGAGCTGGAAGAATTCCGCATTAAATACCTCGGCGCCAAGGGCCTTGTAAAAGCCATTATGGGGGAAATGAAAAATGTGCCGGTGGAACAAAAAAAAGAAGCCGGGCAATTACTCAATGAATTCAAACAGTTTACTGAAGCTAAATATGAAGAGCTGAAAGGTTCTATATCAGATAACGGGCAGCCTGCATCAGCCATTGACCTGAGCCTTCCTGGTGATGTATTGCCGCTTGGCGCCCGTCACCCTGTTGTATTAATGAGGAACCGGATCGTGTCTATTTTTCAGCGCTTAGGCTTTGCCGTGGCAGAAGGACCTGAAATAGAAGACGACTGGCATAATTTCGGTGCGCTGAATTTACCGGCCCATCACCCGGCCAGGGATATGCAGGATACTTTTTATGTGCAGCAAAATCCTGACTGGGTATTACGCACCCATACCAGCAGTGTGCAGATAAGGGAGATGGAAAAAGGGAAACTGCCTATCCGTATGCTGATGCCCGGCCGTGTGTACCGGAATGAAACCGTGAGCGCCAGGAGCCATTGCTTTTTTCACCAGGTAGAGGGATTGTATATTGATGAGCATGTTTCGTTTGCCGACCTGAAGCAGACCTTATACTTTTTTGTAAAAGAAATGTATGGCAAGGATGTAAAGGTGCGTTTCCGTCCTTCTTATTTTCCGTTTACAGAACCGAGTGCAGAAATGGATGTTACCTGTTTTATATGTGGCGGCCCCGGTTGCAATATTTGTAAAAAAACGGGCTGGGTGGAGATCCTTGGTTGCGGCATGGTGCATCCAAATGTATTGACCAATTGCAATATTGATCCCAATAAATATTCCGGCTTTGCCTTTGGTATGGGCATCGAAAGGCCGGCCATGCTTAAATACGGTGTGAATGATCTTCGCCTGTTCAGTGAGAATGATGTGCGGTTTTTGAAACAGTTCACATCGGCGATATAGCTAATTATTTTACCAGCTTCAAATCTCTGAGCAGCTTTTGTTGCGACGCTCCGTTTATCTTTATATCCCTGATGAGCAAATTGCAAAATTCATTCTATACATCTTTCCCCATCGAGAAAAAAATAATCATTCACTTAATCCGATACTTTGCTCCAAACTCCACACTCGTAAAAGCAAAGTCATGCAGGCCTTTTTGAAAGCTGAGTAAGATGCTGGTCCGGTTGAATTGTTTTTCGGCCTGTGTACGGAAAACAACAGGCTTATCACCACTTTTTTTAAGGTAGCCAAGATACCCGGCTACATAGCTTTGTACTTTCAGTTTCTTTGTACCCCATTCTAACCCGCTGCCAAATAAAAAAGCATCGTCCTGGTTATGTTCTGCCGATTCTATCTGCCAGCTGTAAAAACCCAGCATCCCTATCCATTTCAATGGTGATTGCCCGATTCTTTTTCCAAAAGACAGATCAAAATAATAAGCAGGTACATCAGCATACCGGGCGGCACCAAAGCCAGAACCGCAGGGAAACCGATACCCCATCCGCAAAGCCAGTTGTATATCCTTTCGCCATTTGTTCAACAACTGTATGGTGGTGTTGAACTGCACTTCTCCGGCGGCTTCCTGATCATTAAAAAAATGTACAAACACATGCCGTTTTTCTTTGATGGCCGTACTCATGGTGTACCGTTCATAAGGCACCCAGATCAGATCAACTGATATCTTATCTTTTACCAGGCAGTAATTTGCATAGAGGTTTATATTTTGCGTGTTATCACCTTTTGAAAAATGCAACTGGCCGGTGGCCGCCACAGAGAAAGTACTGTCGATAGTGCCATTACCAATCCGGGGAACGGGCATTGCATTGGGGCCGAGATAATCCGGCATACCGATCATATACCTCGACCAGTGCGTTATCCCATCCCATCCCACCACTTGTGCCCAGCGGTCGAAGGTTTGGCTATAACTTTTTACTGCAATAAAACAACTGAAGAGAAAAAAGTATTTCCGCATGCACCAAAGATATTTTTTAAACCCGTTATTTATACCTAATCGTAAAATAAAGGCCGCCCGTTGGGGCAGCCTTTTAAAAAATCCAACCTATTCTTATATTAATCTTTCGGTTGATAAAATGCCAGTACTACTGATGCAGCAATGGTGATCCACAAACCAATACCATATCCTTTCCCAATACTTTTGAAAACATTTCCTATGTCAGCCCCTCCGATAACAGGAGCCCCGATAATAAAAAACAAAAGAGCCAGCAAAGGGAGCCAGCAAAGCAAACCTCTCCCAAGAATATAATTACCATTGTTGAGGGCGCCCAACAGCAACAGCAAGCCGGACAACGGAATTAGTAATAAAACATATATCTTCCAGTCTACCCCCTTTAACGATACAAAGTCAAAGCCGCTAGCCTTTCCACTGTAAGGCAAAAAGAAGCCGGCTATCAGCGCAGCCCCTAAGATCATTGATAACATTTTCTTGTTCATAATAGTTGGTTTATTGATAAAATAATAATGTGCCTGTTTGATTATTTCATTGGGGACAATGGTATCTATTTTTAAATTTTAAGAAAGATAAAGAAACTTACTAAGTAACACAATAAGATTTAGGTAGCTTTATCCCCGGCTTACAAACAATATCTTTGCTGCCGTAAATTATCAAGCAGTATGACTATCAATAGCATTTGTGTATGTGGGGCAGGTACCATGGGTGCCGGTATAGCGCAGGCCGCCGCACAAGCCGGTATTTTTACCCTGCTGTATGAGCTTAACCCTTTCGTATTAGCGAACGCAAAAACCGGCATTGAAAAAAACTTGCAGGCCCTTGCTGAAAAGGGTAAAATAACTGCTGAGGAAAAGGAAGCCATCCTTCAACGTATCCAATTTACCAATGATATACAAACCTGCCTGGCCGACGTGTTTATTGAAGCCATTGTGGAAAAGCCGGAATTGAAAATTGCATTGTTCAACCAACTGGCAGAACTGAACCACAGCGAATGTGTTTTTGCCACTAATACATCTTCTTTGTCTGTCTCCTCTATTGCAGCAAAGGTACAGCGGCCGGAAAGGGTAATAGGTATGCATTTTTTTAACCCGGCTACTATTATGAAACTGGTGGAAGTGGTGAATGCTCCTTCTACCAATGCGGTTACCACCGACACCATTATAGAACTGGCCCGGCTAATGGGTAAAACGCCTGTATTGTGCAAAGATGCCCCGGGTTTTATTGTAAACAGGGTGGCAAGGCCTTATTATACGGAAACGTTGCGGCTGGCAGAAGAAGGTATTATCAATTTTGAACAGGCAGACAGACTGATGGAAGCTACGGGGTTTAAGATGGGTCCTTTTAAATTGATGGACCTGATTGGCAATGATGTGAACTTTGCAGTAAGCTGCTCTGTATATGAACAACTGAATAAGCCGGAAAGATTAAAACCTTCTTACATTCAGGAGCAAAAAGTAAAAGAAGGCAAATTAGGAAAGAAGTCGGGGGAAGGATATTACCAATATTAAGAAGCTGTTTGAATTAATTGTTTGATATGTCTTATGGCATTTTTGGGGCTGCAACTGCGTTGAATTTTTCGCCTTAGGCGTTTAGACTATGGCTGCAAAATTCGCCTGGTTTCGCTCCCAAAAACATCCATAATC